>JBBRZK010000196.1:0-1512 GCA_038236775.1 Gemmatimonadales bacterium | reverse complement strand
CCGAGCGCGCCCTCGCCGCCGCGCGGCGGCTCAGCCCGGTCGACCGCCTGTAGTCCGTCGGACAGCTCGGACTACGCACGACCCAACCTGGGGCAGCCCGCGCCCCCCGGACGCTTTCGATGAGGTTGCACGTCCAACAGGAGTCGGACGTGCGCATGCCCACTCAGGATTCAGGCAGATTCTGATCGAGGGTGCGGATGAATGGCGGTGGGCCGCGCGGGAGAGCGCATAGGAAAGCGGAGAGGCACCCCGGCGGCCGTCTCCTGATCCAGAGTCAGGTGCTCTACCGTTGAGCCACGCGCCAGTGGTCGGCCCGCTTTCACGCTCACGGGCCCCGAATTCTGTGCTCAGACCGACGTCCAACGCCGTCTGTTTTGGGGAGTGTCAGGCGAACACTCCGTAGAGAGTCTTGCGCACCAGCCGAGTCGCTGAAGAATCAAGCGAACTCATCAGTGCTTGGCAAATTCTACCCTGAGTGGTCATTCAAACGATGCCGGCGCCGTCCCGCGACCCAACTGAGCCGCCCGCCGTCCTAGGCCGTGCCTGGGGTGAAATCCGCGCAGGGACCAATATCTGCAATGGCGCGCCCGACAGGTGTTGGGCGCGCCTCTGCAACCTACGAGGTGCTGATCGAGGGTCGCGATGAGTGGCTGGCGGCTGCGGGGCTCATCGCTTGACGCGCCGGCCCCGCCCCGCCGCCGGCGCCACCGACCGCGAGGTCGTCGTGGTCGCCGCCGTCCTGGAGACCGGGTCAGAGAAGGCTGCCGCGCACCGGCTCGGCCTGTCGCACTCGACGGTCAAGCATCACCTGGCGAATGCGCGGTCTAAGGTAGGGGCGACGACGACGGCGCAGCTGGTGTGGATCCTCGGGCCGCGGCTGCCGGAATCCGACGCTACCGTCGCCGCGGAGGAATAGCAGGCGCCGGATCGTTACGGCTCGCCTGCGTCGACGGGATCGATCCCGCGTCGCAGGAGTTCTTGGAAGGTCAGACAGGCCTCTTCGAAGCCGGAGGCACCGACCTCGTCCGCGTAGGTGCTCTCGATCTGGCGCACAGCCCGCAGTGCCTGGACGACGACGCGCCGGCCATCACGCGTCAGGCAGATCAGTTTCGCCCGGCCGTCACGCTCGTCGGGCGGCGCTCGTCGCCGGATCGGGGCCGACGCGAGATGACCTGAGCTCGATCGCTCCACGGCGGGCAAACTGGGCCTGGCCGGGCGGGCCGGCATCTGGAAGAATTGCACTCGAAATCGCGACGGCCTGGAGGCCCTGATGTCGAGCGAGCACATGGATCTCTTGCGGCGCTATCTGGCCATCTACAACGCTGGTGCGTGGGATCAACTCGAGGACGTCCTCACGTCGGATTACCGCCATCTGCGTATTCCGGTGAAAGCGATCAGTCAGTCCGGAGTTTTCGATCACCCCCGGTCGGAGGCCGCGAAGCGGCCGACGCGCGGGCTCGGGTCACTCCCTGACGATCACCTCCTCTCGATGTGCTGCGGCTAGTCTGACAT
>JBBRZK010000195.1:0-1572 GCA_038236775.1 Gemmatimonadales bacterium | reverse complement strand
TCCTGCGCGAGGCGCCGATCCCGGTCGAGGTGAACGCGTACGTCAAGGGCCGGGTCGCCGAGGTGCTGCCGCAGGAGGGCGTGGTGGTCGAGGCGCACGGCGCGTTTCTCCAGGGCATCTTCGGCGTCGGCGGCGAAACGTTCGGTCGCATCGCAATCGGTTCGCGGGCGCCGGACGCGCCGCTCGACGGCGGCGACTTCACCGCGGCGCACCGCGGCGCGGTCGTCGTGGGCGGCTCCCACGTGTCGCACGCGGCGCTGATGCGGGCGCGCGAACTGGGTGTTGCCGCCGTGGTGGTGGGCGGGTTCGACGACCAGGACCTGCGGCAGTTGCTCGGCCGCGACCTGGGGGTCGCGATCACCGGCGCGGAGGACCTCGGCTTCACGCTGGTGCTCACCGAAGGCTTCGGCGTCATTCCCATGGCCGGACGCACCTGGCAGCTCCTGAACGAGCACGCCGGCGCGATGGCGTCGGTGAGCGGCGCGACGCAGATCCGGGCGGGGGTGATGCGCCCCGAGATCCTGATTCCCGACACCGCGTTTGTGCCGGGCGAGGCGGCGGCGGACGGTTCGCAGGGGCTCGAGGTCGGCTCGCTGCTGCGCGTGATCCGCGAGCCGTGGTTCGGCCGCATCGGCCGCGTGCTGGAGCTCCCCGCCGAGCTGCACGAACTCGAGTCGGAGACGCGCGTGCGCGTGCTGGTGGTGGAGTTCTCGGACGACGCCTCGCGCGCGATCGTGCCACGGGCGAACGTCGAGCGCATCGCGCCCTGACGTGAGCGGCCCGCACCCGTCGCATTCGCGTGTCGCATTCGCGTGTAGCACCGCAGTGATTCTGTCACCCCTACTCCGCAGTGATTCTGTCATCCCCCGCTTCTGCCATTGCGGGCAGGAGGCTGCGGTCATACGGCTTGCGCCAGGGGTGGTCCTTGGCGGGTGGACGGATTTTGGTGAGCTGTCCGCGGCGTGGATTCCGGGCGAGGGTTCGGAGTCGTGCCGCCTCGCGATCGGCGATCCTGGTCGATCCTGGAGCGTCGGTTTTGCGTACCGCCAGGCGGGTGTCCGCGTTCGTTCGCCTCGACACCAGCGTGAAGGCTTCCGAGGGTGCAGCCTGTTCGAGCAGGACCTGCTTGCCGTCGCGCACGATCAGGCGGCCATCGAGCAGTTCGCGGACCTCGACCTTGCGACCCTGATGCGAGCGGCGATGGGATCCGGGTGGCAGGTGGAGCACGCAACCAGGGATGGTGACAACATTGTCGCGCGTCACTGTCCGCGTGTAGCGGCACGCCAGCATGAGCTCGAAGCCGCGCGGGGGCTTTTGCCACGCCGGCCGGGTGTCGGTCGCCGCGATCGTGAAGCGCTTGTTGAAGCGTTGGAGGAAGCCGGGTAGATAGGCCTGCGCTGCCTCGGGCGTGCGGATGCCGTTCATCATCAACTCCTTCAGCAACCGGTCCTGCAGCGTGCGCCATAACCGTTCGATGCGGCCCTTGGCTTCGGGCGAACCTGCCGCGATGTAGCGGATGCCGAGTTCTGCGAGCATCTGGCCGAACTGGGGCGGCACGCGCTGGCCCTCGAG
>JBBRZK010000194.1:0-1759 GCA_038236775.1 Gemmatimonadales bacterium | reverse complement strand
AGCGCGAGCCCTCCGCCGGTGACGATGCAGTGGACATGCGGGTGGAAGAGAAGCTCGCGCGTCCACGTGTGGAGTACGGCCGTCAGTCCGAGCTGGGCGCCGAGGTACCGCTCTTCGCGGCCGAGCTCGAGGAGGGTCTGCGATGCGCACGCGAAGAGCATGCCGAAGAGCGCTTCGCGGCGAAAGCGCACGAGTGCACGTAGCTCCGCGGGGAGCGTGAAGACGGTATGAAAGTGACGGATCGGCAGGATGCGTTCCTCGCGCTCGGCGATCCACTTCGCCTGCGCGAGGCCCTGGCACTTGGGGCAGTGCCGATTCCGACACGAGTTGTAAGCAGGCGACGTGTGCGCGCACCGATCGCACACGTCGAGGTGACCGCCCAGAGCGGCGGTGCGGCAGCGAACGATGTCGCGCAGCACCGCCGTCTGGTGGGACGTCAGGGCATGGCTTCGCCGACACGCCTCCCCATGCGCGCGGACGATGTCCGCGAGCTCCAAGGAGGGCCGCGGCGGCGAAGACTTCGCCGTGCAGACCACGGGGGTGGAAGTGGCCGGCTACCCGAGCGTCTTCTTCCCCTCGGGTGTCCCGAGCAGATCGAGCGGGCTCTTCGTCTTCGCGAGCCTCGTGCGACTGACCTGCGCGTAGCGCATCGTGGAGCGGATGGACGCGTGACCGAGCAACGTCTGAATGACGCGAATGTCGGTGCCGGTCTCCATGAGATGCGTCGCAAAGCTGTGGCGAAGCGAGTGCGGCGTGGCACGCTTGCTCAGCCCCGACGCCTTCACGGCTGCCTTTACCGCAGTGCGGACGCGGTCGGCCGAGATCGGCTTGGTCGCGTCCTCCGCCGGGAAGAGGAAGGGCAGCGGCGGGCGAGCCGCCGCCCAGTAGCTTCGAAGAGCGAGCAGCAGCCTTTCGGGGAGCACGCCGCAGCGCTCTCGATTGCCTTTGCCGTGGCGAACGTGAAGGACGCCACGCGCGGCGTCGATGTCCGTGACGCGCAGCGCGCAGGCCTCGCTGACGCGCAGTCCCGCGCCGTACATCACCAAGGCCACGACGCGGAGCATCGGGTTGCTCATCGCCCCGAGCAGCCTCTCGATCTCGGTGCCACTGAGCACGATCGCGAGCTTCACGGGCTGCCTCGGCCACGCCATCCACGCCACGACGTCGGGCTTGCCGAGCGTCACGGCGTAGAAGAACCGGATGCCTGCCATCTGCACCTTCAGCACCGAAGCGCCACACTTGCGCTTCTTTCGCAGATGCTCGACGTAGGCGCGTACCTGCTCCTGGCCCATCCGCTCGGGCGCCCGGCCGAAGTGCTCGGCGAATCGCTTCACCGCCGCGAGGTACTGCGTCCTCGTGCCGAGGGCGTAGCCGTGGAGCTCAAGATCCTGTTTCATCCGATCGCGCTGCATTGTCATCGCCGTTCTCCTTTGTCCGGCGACACCGATCAGGGTGCCGCCGGAGCCAGGAGACACGGCTTCGCGCTCGTCCTCTCTGGGTACGGCCACACCTCACCGTGCCGCCGGCCCAGGGAGCGACGGTTATCCCTCGCCGGCTACGCGATCACCCCTGCGCGCAGCACCACCGCCGCGAAGCGGCTTCGTTCAACCTCCCGCTCGGTTCTGGGGTCGTGCGTTGGTCGGCCAGTCCTTGAAGCCGCCGCCGCGGTTCGCCTTCCGCTTCGTTGTCCAGGCGGGGATCCGATAGAGGTTCCGGCGGTCGATCTTCGAGCGATCGGGCAGAGGCGTCGCCCAGTCGT
>JBBRZK010000193.1:0-1868 GCA_038236775.1 Gemmatimonadales bacterium | reverse complement strand
GCCCACGATCAGCCAGGTGAGGAGGTCCATGTTCTTCCGCGCAAAGGGGACGGACGCGTGCGCCAGTCGCGCGCGTCCGTTGCCCGCTCTGCAACTCCCTGACCAGCTCGGTGTCGCGAGCCTTGCTTGCGCCGCGCTAGCCCGGATTTCTCACGAGATGTAGGCGGTTCGTGAGGATGGCGCCGTTTTCACTGTCCGGTGCGATGATTCGGTGCCCGCGTTCGCACTTCCGTGCCTCGACGGAATCGTCGGGGTCGCGCTATGGGTCGGGCCGGCGCGTTCGGGCGATGGGGGCGGACTGGTGGCGACGGCGAGGGTCCGCAGCGGCGATACGCTGCGGACCGGACATCGGTGGCGGGATGCGCCGCCTGGCGCGTTAACAGCGCAGCGGCAGCGCGCGGAGCGTGGCGTGCACGCGCGCGAAGAGCGCCGCGTGCGGAGACCCGGTGGCGAGCGCGAGCCAGACCTTGCGCACGGTGATCCGGACGCGCGCGCCGAGCTTCAACAGCGTGAGGCGAATCGTCTGGCATTGCGCCCGCGCGAGCGCGGTGCCGGCGAGACCGAGCCGCCGGAGCGCGTGGAGCAGCAGATACGCGATCGACGAGCAATAGAGGCGCAACTGATTCGCCCGCATCGTGGCCGCGCTCGTCCGATCCGCGAAGAGCATGAGCTGCTCCTTGATCCGGTTCTCCATCTCGCCGCGCGCACAATAGACGTCTTCATAGAGCGCGCGGGCGTCGAAGGTGGTGATCGGCACTGAAGTGACGACAAAGCGCGGGTTGCTCTTGCTGTCGTCGCCCGTACCGAGATGCTCCGCCTTGGCCACCACGCGTCGGGGGCGGCTCCAGCTATCGAGCGTCGCGTAGATCAACTCCGCAAAGACGCGCGCCCGCGGCGCCTCCGTCGTGCACTGCGCCTTGGCTGACGCCAGTTCGGTGGCGATCTCCGCGATCAGCCGGCTGTTCTTCGCGAGCCCGAACACGTAGTCCACGCCATTGGCTTCACCCCAGGTCATCAGCACGTCGCGGCAAAAGCCGGAGTCCGCGCGCAACGTGATCCGGACCGCCGGCCACACGGCACGCAACACCGCCACAATCCGGATGATCTCCTCCAACGCGCCGGCGCTGGCGTCAATATTCGCCGGCCGCAGCCGGGCACAGAGCAGGTGCTCGCCCGCCATGATGTACAGCGGCAAATAACAGTAGTGGCCGTAGTAGCCGTGGAAGAACCGCCCTTCCTGATTGCCGTGCACGGGATCATC
Organism: Gemmatimonadales bacterium; assembly: GCA_038236775.1. GTDB lineage: Bacteria > Gemmatimonadota > Gemmatimonadetes > Gemmatimonadales > Gemmatimonadaceae > AG11. The sequence continues at coordinate 607 of JBBRZK010000193.1, read as the reverse complement.
GGTGGCATCGAGGTCGAGCACGACCTCGGCCGGCGGGGTGGGATGCGCTTGGACAAACACGTCCACCAGCAGCCGATCGACGGCGGCATGGTCCACGACAATCTTCTTGTAGCGCTCCGCGTCCCCGATCGCGGCCGCACTCAACTCCAGCCGGTTGAGGGTGCTCTTGCCGGCTAACGGCGCGGTGAGGTCCGTCGCCTCCGCCAGCACCGCGAAGAGCGGATCGTGCCGCAGGGCGTCGTGGTCGTTCAGATCTTCGTAGCCTAACGCCAGCCCGTAAATCCGTTGCCGCACCAACGTGCCCACCGAGTGCGTCACGCGGGTGGGATCGCGATGGTCCTGAAAGCAGTCGGCGAACTGCGTGAGGATCCCGGTGGTCCGCTCGACCTCGCGCAAGAGCAGCGCGCCCCCGTCCGAGGTCAGCGTCCCGCCGTCAAACCGCCCCACCACCGCGCGGCCCGCCACCTCTTGAAACTGCAACGTCTCCGCCGTACACTCTGTCTGCATAACGGCTGTCTCCGTGGTGGTATGTAGGTCGTTCTCGACAAACGCCTTATACCACTCGGGGCAGCCGTTTCTCAATAGTCTCGTGAGAAATCCGGGCTAG
>JBBRZK010000192.1:0-1884 GCA_038236775.1 Gemmatimonadales bacterium | reverse complement strand
GTGGCGGCATCTGCCTGCAAATGTCGTGGCGGCATGACCCTGCAAAAATCAGCCTTCAGGTGGCGGCATGAGGCTGCAAATTGGCATTCCGACACGAGTTGTAGGAGGGCGTCGTGTGCGCGCACCGGTCGCACACGTCGAGGTGACCGCCCAGAGCGGCGGTGCGGCAGCGAACGATGTCGCGCAGCACCGCCGTCTGGTCGGACGTCAGGGCATAGCTTCGCCGACACGCCTCCCCATGCGCACGGACGATGTCCGCGAGCTCCAAGGAAGGCCGTCGCGGCGAAGGATTCGCCGCACAGACCACTGGGGCTGGGGCCGGTTACCCGAGCGCCTTCTTCCCCTCGGGTGTCCCGAGCAGATCGAGCGGGCTCTTGGTCTTCGCGAGCCTCGCGCGGCTGACCTGCGCGTAGCGCATCGTGGAGCGGATGGAGGCGTGACCGAGCAACGTCTGAATGACGCGAATGTCGGTGCCAGTCTCCATGAGGTGCGTCGCGAAGCTATGGCGAAGCGAGTGCGGCGTGGCGCGCTTGCTCAGCCCGGACGCCTTCACGGCCGTCTTGACCGCCGTGCGGACGCGGTCGGCCGAGATCGGCTTGGTCGCGTCCTCGGCCGGGAAGAGGAATGGCAGCGGCGGGCGGGCCGCCGCCCAGTAGCTTCGAAGAGCGAGCAGCAGCCTTTCGGGAAGCACGCCGCATCGCTCTCGATTACCTTTGCCGTGGCGAACGTGAAGGACGCCACGCGCAGCGTCGATGTCCGTGACGCGAAGTGCGCATGCCTCGCTGATGCGCAGCCCGGCGCCGTACATCACCATGGCCACGGCGCGGAACATCGGATTGCTCATCGCCCCGAGCAGCTTCTCGATCTCGCTGCCGCTGAGCACGACCGCCAGCTTCACGGGCTGCCTCGGCCACGCCATCCACGCCACGACGTCGGGCTTGCCCAGCGTCACGGCGTAGAAGAAGCGGATGCCCGCCATCTGCACCTTCAGCACCGACGCGCCGCACTTGCGCTTCCTTCGCATATGCTCGACGTAGGCGCGTACCTGCTCCTGCCCCATCCGCTCGGGCGGACGGCCGAAGTGCTCGGCGAATCGCTTCACCGCCGAGAGGTACTGCGACCTGGTTCCGTCGGCATAGCCGTGGAGCTCGAGATCCTGTTTCATCCGATCGCGCTGCTTTGTCATCGCCGTTCTCCTTTGTCCGGCGACACCGGGAAGGGTGCCGTCGGAGCCAGAAGACACGGCTTCGCGCTCGTCCTCTCTGGGTACGGCGACGCCTCACGGTGCCGCCGGCCCAGGGAGCGACGGTTATTCCCCGCCGGCTACGCGATCAGCCCCGCGCGCAGCACCACCGCCGCGAAGCGGCTTCGTTCAACGACGGCGCGCTGGGGGACGACGACGCTGCGGCCTCTTTCGGAATCTTGCCGAGCGCCCGCTCGAGGATGCGCTCCGACTCCTGGTTGATGCGCTTGGCCTGGCGGACCTCTTCGGGCACGGCCACACGCAGCTGGTCGATGAGATCCAGGGCCGTGCTCTGATCGACCGTGACGCTGTTGATCGTGGCCAGCGAGATCGTGCCCGAATCTCCCAATATGTTGGCTCCACCGTTAACTGAGAAATTTCGGCCCGCAGCGGAGAATTTGATATTGCCGGAGCTCGGTTCCGATATCGTCAGCGTGTCGCTATTACCGGCGATATCAGTGACGACGATCGTATTACCGGTCGTGGAAACTGTGTAATCCGGCGGTATGATGTAAGTGTAAGTGACCTTAGCGCCCGCCGCTGAGGTTGCCGCTGAGCCATTGACGACGCTCGACGAAACCCCTACGTTGAAGGGCGCTGCGAAGTTAGCGTTTGAGATGCCGCCCGTCGCACTGTCAGTC
>JBBRZK010000191.1:0-1895 GCA_038236775.1 Gemmatimonadales bacterium | reverse complement strand
GCGATGGAAAGAACTTTCTGCGTCAGGACCCAAGAATGGACCCACACAGTGGGATGCCGCTAAGCAGATACACGGCGCCAGCCTTCGACGGCGATCGTCCGATTACCAGATAGACGGTCGTCTCCCATCCCACAGGCGGCACCGACCGACAGCAATGCCGGAAAGCAGACTTTGTATTCCGTTGCAATTCAACGATACGATCGCGTACGGGACGAGATCCAGCCCGGACGTGATTTGATCGTGTGGCTGTACGAGACGTCGATTGGAGCGCTCGCGTGCCGTTTCTTCTTGCGCGCATTGGCGACGTGCGGTGATGGATGCGCGTGATGAACGGCACAGGAATGAAGCGGGCGCTGCGCGCGATTGACGATTTTCGGCGGGACGTGGCGGAGATGGCGCCGCACACTATTGACCTGCGGGAGCTCGAGATGGAGGTTCAGCGGCGGCTGCACACGGTGGGCCGAGAGCTAGTCACGGAGGTGTTGCAGCGCGCCGACGTGAAGGCACCAACGGTCACGTACCAGGGGCAGCAGTGGGGCAACCGCCGGGAAAGCCCAGGCACGTACACGAGTTTGTTCGGGGAGGTGGACGTACTGCGGAGCACCTTCCAACGGGGTGGCGGCGGGGCCGTGCTCGTCCCGCTGGATGTGCGCCTCGGTATCGTGGAGAAGCGCTACACGCCGCAGGCGGCTCGAGTCCTGACCCGAGCCATCGCGCTGATGACGGCGGAGGAGGCCGCAGGCTTTCTTGCAGAGGCGGGCGTGGCGTCCGTGAGCAAGTCGACGCTGCACCGCGTGCCGCACGCGATCGCGGCGCGGTATGAACAGCGGCGACAGGCGATCAACGACGAGTTGCGCGAGAGCGAGGAGGTTCCAGACGATGCCGTCACGGTGCAGGTCTCCATGGACGGTGTCATGGTGCCTCAGGACGGCGAACACACGAAGCCCCGAGGACGCAAGCCCAGCGGGCCGCAGGCACCGCCGCGTCATGAACAGCGGTACAGCGTCGTGACCCCCAGTTACCCGTCGCGAGAAGACGGCCAGAGCGGCCGAGCCTGGCACGAGGCCTGCGTTGGCACGTTGTCGTACTGGAACGCCCGCGCGGAGCACCTCAAGACTGTCTACGTCGCCAGGATGCCGGAGAGCGGCAAGGGCACGGTGGCCGATGAGCTCGAGGACGAGCTGCACGCCGCACTCGCGCAGCGGCCCGATCTCCACGTCTGCTTCGCGGCCGATGGGAATCCGACGCAATGGACCTTGCTGGAGGGAATCAGCATCCGACTGCCGCCCGAAACGGGCGAGGCCTCGTACCTTCTCGACTTCTACCACTGCGCCGGGTACCTCGAGGCGGCCGCGAACGCCGTGCACCACGACGACGCGCCGGCGGCTCGCGTGCTTGCCCGGCACTGGGGTGACATCCTGCTCGAACAGGACGACGGTGCGATCCGCACCCTGAAGGCCATGCGCTACCACCGTGAGCAAGTCCCGCGCGGCCTGCGCTCCAATGCGATGAAAAAGTCCATCAAGTTCCTCGCGAACCAGGCCCGGCGCGGTCGTCTGGCCTACGCAGAGGCGCGCCGCAACCATCGCCCGATCGGCAGCGGCGTCGTCGAGGCCGCCGCCAAGACCGTCGTCAACGTCCGCATGAAGCGGGCGGGCGCGCGCTTCTCCCAACATGGAGGCCAAGCCGTCATGCTCTTTCGCACGGCCGTTCTCTCGGATCGATTCGACCGACTCTCCTCATGCATCGAACGCACCTACGTGAGCGACGTCCGCGAGGCGGCGTAGCGAGGTGTCCATGGCGGATATGCACCCTCGCGTATCGCGTACTCGCCTTGGCCGAATGGCTGCCAGTTTGCACCCCCATGCCGCCACCCTATTTGCAGGGTGATGCCG
>JBBRZK010000190.1:0-1919 GCA_038236775.1 Gemmatimonadales bacterium | reverse complement strand
TGCTCGTTGCGCTCAGGGCGACAGCAAGCAGGTCCTTCGCTCCGCTCAGGACGACAAGGCTTTGTCGCCCTGAGCGCAGCGAAGGGCCTGCTTGTGTGGTTGTCCATGAGCGCAGCGAAGGGTCTGCTTGTGGCGGAGCAACGATGCTGACTGCACTCATCTCGGTGACCGTGCTGGGCTTCGTGCTCGGCATGCGCCACGCGACCGACCCGGATCACGTCGTCGCGGTGACGACGATCGTGTCGCAGCAGCGCTCGCTCGCCCGCGCCGCGCGCACGGGCGTGCTCTGGGGCGTCGGGCACACGACGACGATCTTCCTCGTCGGCGGCGCGATCATCCTGCTCAAGGTGCAGCTCTCGGCGATTCCGGCGCGCGTCGGGCTGTCGCTCGAGTTCGCGGTCGCGGTGATGCTCGTCGTCCTCGGGCTGCTCACGCTGGCCGGCGGCGAGCGCCGCGTGGCGGACAGCACGGCGCGCCCGCTCACGGTCGGCTTCATCCACGGCCTTGCCGGCTCGGCGGCGGTGGCGACGCTGCCGCAGGTCGCGCTCATTCCCAACCCGCTGTGGGCTCTCGCCTACCTCGGCGTATTCGGCGTCGGGACCATCGTGGGCATGCTGCTCATCACGGCGTCCATCGCGGCGCCATCGCTCCTGGCGACGCACCGCTTCACGAGCCTCAACCGCACGCTGCGCATCACCTCTGGCGTGGTGAGCATCGGGTTCGGCCTCTTCCTCGCGCATCGGATCGGGTTCGTGGATGGACTGTTCACCTCGGCGCCGTCCTGGACCCCGCAGTAGTGGCGCCCCGGCGTCCGCGCGCGCGCGCACTTCGCGCCCTTCCCGACGCAGAGCAGACACGGGTGTTCGGCACGCGGCTGCGACGCTGGTTCCGCGCCAACGGACGCGACCTGCCGTGGCGGACGACGCGCGACCCGTATCACATCCTCGTCTCGGAGCTGATGCTGCAGCAGACGCAGGTGTCGCGCGTGGTGGACTATTACGACACTTTTCTCCAGGCTTTTCCGACGCTGCATCATGTTGCGCGCGCAAGACCAAAGCGCGTGACGGAGGCGTGGTCAGGGCTCGGGTACTACGCGCGGGCGAGAAACCTCCACGCCCTTGCCAGGCTGGTCACGGACAATGGACGCGATGTGCATGGCACCCTTCCGCCGGATGTCGCCGCCCTGCGCGAGCTGCCCGGTGTCGGCGCGTATACGGCGGGCGCGGTGAGCTCGTTCGCGTACGAACGGCGCGCCGAGCTGGTGGACACGAACGTGGCACGTGTGCTGAAGCGCGTGTTCGCACCCGACGTCGTGATCAAGTCCGGCGCCGGCCAGAAACAGCTCTGGTCCATTGCGCGGGCGATCCTGCCGCGCACCGGCAAGGCGACGTGGACGCACAACCAGGCACTCATGGAGCTCGGCGCGCTGGTGTGCACCGCGCGGATCGCGCACTGCGGCGCGTGCCCGGTGAGCCGCGTGTGCGCGACGTACGCACGCGACGGGAGTTCGAAGGCGGGCTGACCGGACTCTCGCATCGGCGCCAGCCGCGGTCCGTCCGGCCGGCCTTGCGATGCCGCCGCCGCGCGGTGAAGGCCACGACCAAGTGATGCAATGCAATCCCGGGTAGCGCCGTTGTGTCGGTTGGCGGCAAAGCCGTGCCAACCGTTCCATCGCGGCCGCAAGCTTTAAGATCGCGTCGCTAACATGTGCAGCAGCGCCGAGGACGAGCGGCAACGTCTGTCGCGGCGCCCACCCCACGCCAAGACGATCGGAGGTGGCTAGCGTGAGTTTCCCGAAATAGACGGTATTCGAGCATATGGTCGACTGCGCCGGAGGGGGGTTCCTCTCTGGCGTAGTGCATTTCGGGGTGGAGATGGGATGTATATACAATATAGGTTGGACAGACGTCGCTGACGAC
>JBBRZK010000189.1:0-1951 GCA_038236775.1 Gemmatimonadales bacterium | reverse complement strand
GAACGATGTGCCTCGACATCGATGCAACCGTCCATTCCGCTCATGTGCCCCAATAGCCTGCGATGCAGGGCTTCGAAGTCTTCGGCTCTGCCCGGCAGGACGCGGAAGGTGACGCATGTCTGAATCATCGTTGACCCCCTCTCTGATCTTCTCTCTAGTTGCCCACCCGGCTGCGCCGGACCCGCGAAGTCATGAAACAGAGTAGAGTGCGCTCCGACGCTGGCACAGAGGTCGATTCTTCTATGGTGCCCAGAGCCCGTTCTCTAGTTGGACCCGGAGTCCCGCGAGCACCCCGAATTGCGACCCCGGCTCGACCGGTGAGCGCGTCCTTTAGACTTCGCTTCTGCGGACTCCACGCCAGCATCCTGAACCGAGGAGGCGTGTGATGGAAGTCCTCTATCCACGGTGTGCCGGTGTCGATGTCCACGCGGGCAGTGTGACGGCGTGCGTGCGGACTGCCGCGGGCGCGGAGGTGACGTATCAGCACCGGACGGTACCGGCGACCACGCAGGGGTTGCTGGAACTGGCGGACTGGTTTACCGCGGCCGGCTGTACGCACATCGCGATGGAAGCGACGGGCGTCTACTGGAAGCCCGTCTGGCACGTGCTCGAGGGCCACTTCACCCTCGTGCTGGCCAACGCGATGCACATTCGGAACGTCCCGGGTCGCAAGAGCGACACCAACGACGCGACGTGGATTGCGGATCTCTTGGCCCACGGCTTGATCCGGGGCAGCTTTGTGCCGCCAGCGCCGATCCAAGAACTGCGCGATCTGACGCGCACCCGCAAACAACTGGTCGGGGAGATCGCTCGGCATACGCTGCGCATCCAAAAGACCCTCGAGGATGCGAATCTCAAGCTGACCCAGGTCGTCAGCGATATCCTGGGCACCAGCGGCCGCGCGATTCTCAACGCCCTCATCGCGGGTGAGACAGACCCCGCCCGGTTGGCCGATCTCACGACTGGGCGCCTCAAAGCGAGCCGCGCGCAATTGATGGCGGCGCTGCAGGGCCGCGTCACCGCGCATCATCGCTTCATGATCGAGTTGCATCTGACCCAAATCGAGGCGCTCGACGGCGCCGTGCGGAAGCTGGAGGGCCACCTCGGCGACGCCCTCGCGCCCTTTCGCGCCGCCGCCGAGCGACTGACCACGATGCCGGGACTGAGCGACACCGCAGCGCGCGTCCTGATCGCCGAAATCGGCATCGACATGACTCGGTTTCCCACCGCCGGCCACCTGGTCTCCTGGGCGGGGCTTTGTCCGCGCCTCGATGAAAGTGCCGGGAAGCGCCGCTCCACTCGGATCCGCCACGCCACGCCCTGGCTGAAGACGACGCTCATCCAGGGTGCCTGGGCCGCGACCCGCAAAAAGGGGAGCTATCTGCAGGCGCAATTCCTGCGCGTGAAGAACCGCCGCGGCCCCAAGAAAGCCATTGTCGCCGTCGCCGCCTCGATGCTCACCGCCGCATATTTCATCCTCCGCGATGGAGTCGAGTACCACGACCTGGGCGGCCGGTACTTCGTCGACCGCGACAAAGCGCAACTCACCAAGAGCCTGCTGCGTCGCCTGCGCGACTTGGGGGTCGAGGTCGAAATAACGGCCGCTTAACATTGAAGCGTCAACCGAACGCGAACGAGTTTCTCTTTAGAACGTAGAACTGTAGAACTGTAGAACTTTATGCACCTCACCGACGACGATCTCATTCTTCACTATTACGGCGAGCTCGATACGAGCGCCGATGCGCGAGTGACCGATCACCTGCGCGCGTGCGCCGCGTGTCACGCAGGCTTCACGACGCTTCAGCGTGTGCTCACTGCGGTCGAAAGCGCGCCCGCTCCGTTCAAGGTCCACCCGCGCGGCTGCTACGTCTGCATGGAAGGTCCGGCTTTCTCCACCCGAGCCGAAAGCCTGATGCACCGGCTATGGGGCGGGGACCTGATCGGGATGACG
>JBBRZK010000188.1:0-2008 GCA_038236775.1 Gemmatimonadales bacterium | reverse complement strand
CTGAAGGCCGAGCAGCACTTTGCGTCCCTCCAGCGTGATCCCCCAGGCGACCAAGACGCCCTCTGCCGGCTCGTCCTCGGGCCATGCCGACTGTCTGGTCCGCCGTCACCGCGATGGCGCTTGCGACCGTCCTCGTCGCCTTGCTCGCTGGCCTCCGCCCCGCCGGATGGCAGCTGTCCGCGATCTGTGCGGGCGTCGCCGCGTTCCTCGTCGATCGTGAACCCGCACATCGCCGCGAGCGGTGCCCGAGACTGGGGGCGCGGGCTGCGACCCCCTGGAGCCTCGCGTGGTTCGTGACGACGTTTCGAGAAAACCGCGCTGAGGTGAAAGGCGAACGCGCGTAACGGAAGCAACGGGACCTCACCCACGAAGGCAACGCGTCGACGTTCGATGGCGTCAGCGGAGGGCGACGCGCACCGTCAGGAGATCCGTCGCCAGTACCCGCACCGTCGCTCTGCTGAGCGTGGTCCCGACCTCGCCGAGTCGTTTCCGCGCATCGTCGTCCGGCATCGCATGCGCACTGCCGTTGTACCAGCGTTTACCGAGCTTCACGCGGACCCGCGGGGTCGCCTCAATGTTTCGCACCCATCCTGCGCGGCGCCCGTGCTCGGCGACGAGCCAAACGACGTCGTCTTCGCGCGCGTAGCCGACCGGCGTCCGCCGCGGTACTCCCGATTTGCGGCCGGTCGTTTCGAGGAGTGCGTATCCCGGTGGCGCGACACCAAGCATGAACGCCGCTTTGACGAGTGGGTTCACGGCATACCGCGCCAGTGCGGTGGTGACACGCCTCTTCTCGAGAAACCGCGGCCACGGGAGCCCAAATTCGTCGCGGTAGGCGCGCGTCCTGACGATCACGCGCAGGAGGTCGAGAAGTGGCGTGCGCGTCCGCCGGCTGCGCGCGAGGCCGAATATCGTCTCGAAGAGGTATTCCATCCGGAGCGCCGGCCGGAACTCGACGACGAGGCGGACGGCGGCCTCACCCGGATTCCACAAGGTGTGCGGCACGCCGGGTGGTACCACCACGACGTCACCGCGCACGTGGGTTCGTTCATCGCGCCCGACGCGTGACGCCAGCGTTCCGGCGACCATGCGCGGCGACGCGCTGAGCAAGGGCGAAGCATCGGCCGGCGACGTCATGGAACTCGGGCTGACGACAATTCGCCCGCACAGTCCGGTCGAGAAGCTGCTCGAATCCCGCAGCAACCAAGGCGTGAAAAGCTGGCTCGTGTCCACGTCGCACGGCAGGCTGCTCGGGCTGTTGCTGCGCGCAGACGCGGAGCGGGCGCTGGCCGCGAGGGAGGCGGCGTAGCGGGCTATCGGCCGATCGGCGACCACGGCCTGATCGCCGATTGCCGCGCGGCGGCACCTGTCGCGCCCAACGGCGGGATCGACCGGTTCTGCTGGCCGCGGGTCGACTCGCCGTCGCTGTTCGCGCGTCTGCTCGACGCCGACAGGGGCGGCTACTTGGCGCTTCGCGCCGACAGGCGCGAGCGACGGCGAGATGCGTGTGGGGTGTCAAAACTCCGTTCCGCCTGTAAATCAGGCCATTCGTAACCTCGGGTCCGAGTTTTGGCACCCCACACGAGCGCTGGGAGGACCTGCCGGCGGAGATCCTCGACACCTGGGACAAGCTCGGCATCCCGGAGGCGGAGAAGAAGTACCTCGCCGGCGTCGGGGCTCAGTACGAGTCCGAGGTCGTCTACCACAAGCTCCGGGGCGACCTCACCGCCAAGGGCGTGCTCTTCCTGGACATGGACTCGGGCCTGCGTGAGCACGAGGAGATCGTCAAGCAGTACTTCGGGACGATCATCCCGCAGAACGACAACAAGTTCGCGGCGCTGAACTCTGCGGTCTGGTCGGGCGGCTCGTTCATCTACGTCCCGCCGGGTGTGCACATCGAGATGCCGCTGCAGGCCTACTTCCGGATCAACGCCGAGAACATGGGCCAGTTCGAGCGTACGATGATCCTCGTCGACGAGGGCGCCTACGTGCACTACGTCGAGGGCTG
>JBBRZK010000187.1:0-2043 GCA_038236775.1 Gemmatimonadales bacterium | reverse complement strand
GCTCCGCTCAGGATGACAGCAGATCCTTCGCTCCGCTCAGGATGACAGCAGATCCTTCGCTCCGCTCAGGATGACACGCGCGGGGCGGTCACGCCCGCCCCACGCGCTGCTTCCGACTGCCTGCCTATACGGCCTTCAATACCTCGGCCATATCGGGCACCTGCGACGCCGCCGCCCAGGCGGCCATCCCCTCGCGCCACACCAGCGTCTCGGGCCGCAGCCTGCCATCGCGTACATACTGGCCGAGGGCGACGCTGTCGAGCGGTCCCACCGGCTTGCCGGCGTCCGCCACGAAGAATCCCGCGGGAGTCGGCAGCGGGGGCGGCGTGGATGGGGCGCGGGGCGGCTGGAGGGCATCCGTCGCCGTGGCCGCAACCTGCCGTGCCATCGCGAGCCCCACCCCGATGCCCACGCCCGCGCCACCGCCGCCCTGGTTCCGCGCCGAATCGCGGATGGCGTCCGCCGCCTGCAGCTGCGCGTAGGCGCCCACGTCGCCGATGAGCGCCATGCGCGTGCGCTGGTCGAGCGTGGCGGCCACCTCGTCCGGCAGCGCGATGCTCTCCACGACGAGCTGCGCCAGCTCGACGCCCAGTCGCGCGAGCTCGGGCTGGAGCTCCACGAGCGCCTGGTCCCCGAGCTCGCGATAGTTCGACGCCAGCGCAAGCACCGGAATGGCACGCTCCCCGAGCAGCTCGCTGAAGCGCGCCACCACGAGGTCGCGGACCTGGTCGGTGATCTGCGCGATGGTGAACGTCGCATTCGAGCCAACGAGCTCCGTCACGAACGACTCCGCGTCGTGCACGCGCATGGTGTACGTGCCGTACGCGCGCAGCCGCACCGGGCCGAGCTCGGGGTCGCGCATCATCACGGGTGTGCGCGTGCCCCACTTGTTCGCCGTGAACTGTCGCGTGCTCACGAACACGACGTCGGCCTTGAACGGACTGGCGAAGCCGTACTTCCATCCGCGCAGTTTCGAGAGGACGGGAAGATTCTTTGTGATCAGTTCGTGCGAGCCCGGCTGGAACACATCCGCCACCGTGCCCTGCTCCACGAACACGGCGAGCTGGCCGGGTCGCACGATCAGGCGCGCGCCGTTCTTGATCTCGTCGGCTCGGCGCACGAAGCGCCATGCGACGACGTCGGCACTCGTCTCGTGCCAGTCGATGATGTCGACCAGCTCGCCCTGGATGAACTCTCGCAGCGTCATCGGATTCTCCGTGTCGGTTGGTGCAGGTGTTCGGGCAGTGCCCGGTCAGGAAGTCATGATGAGGCCAAGCGCATCCAGCATGAGCCGCTGGAGCGACGATCCGACCGGCGCGTCGCCGAGCGTCCACGCACTGTGGAACGCGGAGACTCGCGCGTCGGTAACGCCGGACTGGCCGCTCGCCGCCGTCTGCAGCGCCTTGAGCCGTCGCTGCTCCTCCACGAGGCGTTCGCGTTCCCGGTCCCGCGACACGGCGAGGCCGCCGGCGTCCACGAAGCCGAGCACGCGCTGGAGCTCGCCCCGGTCCAGCCACACGCCATGCTGCTTGCAGACGTCGACGATGACGCCGGATGAATGCGAGAAGTTCACGCGGTTCATGAGCTTCGTGCACGTGGGACAGGGTACGTAGCGGATGACGTCCGGCGCAGCCGTTCCGGTGGGCACGCGTGCCGCGAGCACGCTCGTGACGCCCGCGCGCTGCTCGTGCGCGTCGCACAGTTGCTGCAGCGCGGCGGGTTCGAGCCAGAGGCCGCCGCACCCCGTGCACGAGCGGAGAGTCGTGGCGCCGAGCCGCAGGAGCTCGAGCTCCTCGCGGCAGCGCGGGCACGGCTGCGGCGTCGCGTCTTCCAGCAGTTCGCGCGTCGTCTCCGCGCCGCAGTGGGCGCAGAAGCGGCTGCCGGCGAACGTGGACGCGAAGCATGACGGACAGGTGACCGTGGCGAGCGCCGAGCCGCAGTAGTCGCAGGCGACACTGTCCGCGGCGGCGGGCGCACCGCAGCCGGGGCAGCGGAGGGCGGGCTCTGGCATCGGTACTCCGGATACGAAGGCGCCGCGCTTCG
>JBBRZK010000186.1:0-2071 GCA_038236775.1 Gemmatimonadales bacterium | reverse complement strand
GGCCCTTCACGACCGTCACCATCAGCGACGACGGATACTGCGCCGAGTGATGGATGACATTGTGCGCGACGACCGTCTTCGTCTCGTCGTAGTTGTTCCCGCCGGTGTTCAGGTTGCGGTCGAAGCGGGGGAAGTTGCTGCTGGACACCTCGATGCGGAGCTTGTGGCCCGGCGCGAACCAGTTGCTCGTGTTCAACGGCTGCAGTGCGACCTTGTACACCTTGCCGGCCTCCATCCACGCGAGCGGCTTGTCGTAGCCGTTGCGGTAGCGCATCCGCTGGATTGACTCATCGAGGTTGTACGCCGTACCGTCGGGGTAGACGTCCATCACCTTCACGGTGAAGTCCGTGTCCTTCGCGTCGGACGAGACGTACAGTGTGGGCGTGATGGGCCCGCTCAGCTCCGTGCCTTCCTTGAAGGCCTCGCTCGTGAACACGAGCACGTCGGGACGCGCCTCCATCTTCCGCTGGTCCATCGAGCCGGGCACCACCGCGTTGCCCTGGCAGCAGACGTTGCCGCCGTAGGAATTGACGGGATGGAGCGGATCATAGCTGAAGTGATCGGGCGTATCGGACGCCGGCGCCTTCATCGACAACACGCCGTCGCCGGTGAGGGTGTTCGCGTTGCCGCCGCTGCCGAGATAGAAGGTCATGGGCGCCGCGTTCTTCGGCGGCCATGAGTCCGACGCCTGCCACTTGTTCATCCCCATCGTGTAGTACCGCACCTTCGGGATGGTGTCGAGCGTGTGGTCGTTCACGCCGCGCAGGAACCGGTCGAAGAACGAGTAGGTGAGGTCGGCGTAGTTGTACCGCGCATCGCCCATGTCGCGCTCGCCCACCACGGTGTGCTCGGTGGCCCGCGTGTAGGCGCAGTGGCCCACCGGCGCGATCACGGCCCACTGCTGGTTCTTCGCGTCGCCCTTCGCCGTCTGCCGCACGTGATTGTAGGCTGCGAGGTTCGGGCCCACGGACACGTCGTACCACGACATGAACCACAAGCCGGGAATGTTGATCGGCATGTTGTCGTGCCACAGGCCGCCGCGGTACCACGCCGGATCGTTGGGCGCGCGACGGATCATCGCGCCGCCGGTGGGCACCGGCATCGAGTCGGCGAAGATGCCCTTCGGGCCGTCCACTGCCTTCATGATGTCCTGCTCGGGCAGCGTCCAGAATGCCTGCGACCAGTCCACCGGCGGCGCATGCTGCGCGAGGTCGAACGACTTCGACACGCGGACCAGCTCCTCCTGCGACGTGCCCTTGGGGAACATCGGACGCACCTGGTTCTGCTCGCCCATCAGCCAGTCGATGAACAGCATCTGCACCGCGCCGCCGCGATACCAGTTGCCCATCTCGTAGTACCCGCCCACGCGACCGATGCCGGCGCCGAAGCCCTGCACGTTCATGGCGGCATAGCCGGGGTTGCCCAGCGACGCGACGCCCGGCTGCCACTCCGCGGTGGACGAGCAGCCCGTGGTGCCCACCTTGCCGTTCGACCAGGAGCGCGACGTGAGGTACTTCAGCTCGTCGTCGCCGTCGGACAGCGGGGCGCCGAGGATGTCGTAGTTGCCCTCGGAGAAGAAGTGCCCGCGCTCCTGCATGTCGACGTACGCATAGCCGTGCTTGATCGCCGTGACGGCGGCCGTCATGTCGCGCGGCACGCCGTTCGTCACGTCCCAGTAGTTGAAGTTGTACGGCGTGCGCACCCAGATCGCCGGGTACTTCTTCGACGCATCCTTCGGGTGGTAGATGTCGGCGGCGACGTGGATGCCGTCGCGCATGGGGATCATGACCTTGCGGTCAACGGTGGCGAGCGACTGGAGCTCGTTCTCGGTGGCCCAGCGTTTGGCCTTCATGCTGTCCGGCATGGCGCCGCCGCGGCCCTGTGCCGGGACGGCCTGCCATGCGCAGAGGACGAGGGCGGATGCGAGGGTACGACGCGCGACCTGGAGCATGTGCGGTTTCCGTGAAGGAGAGGGTCCGGAGAAGCTACGGCGGAGACGGAGCGCTCGTTGACAGGCGACCGATTACGCGGCGCGCGACAGCGCAGCAAGTTGTGATGACGTCGCGCTTCG
>JBBRZK010000185.1:0-2101 GCA_038236775.1 Gemmatimonadales bacterium | reverse complement strand
CCCCGGGACTCGGCGTGGCGACCACGGCCGAGGCCACGGTGCTCGCGCTGTTCGTGCGCGCCTGGCGAACCGTGCTCGAGGTGGCGCCGAGCGTCGTGGCGATGCTCGCCGAGCCCGCGGTGAAGCGGGAGCCGTCCGGCCTCTGAGCTGCGCGCGCTTGCGCGATGCAGCGTCGCGCAGCGTCATGGCGCGCCGCTCACCGCTCACGACGCGGGACTAGCCCGGATTTCTCACAAGGTGGAGCAGGTTTGTGAGGAGGGTGCATTTTTGTCGCCCGGTGCGATGGTTTGATGCCCGCGTTCGCACTTGGGGTGTCGCGACGCAAGCGTCTGGGTCGCGAAATGGGTCTCGTCGGCGCGTTTGGGCGACCGTGACGGACTGGCGGCGACGGCGAGGGACCGCAGCGGTGATGCGCTGCGGACCGGACCTCGGTGGCGGGATGCGCCGCCGGGCGCCTTAACAGCGTTGCGGCAGCGCGCGGAGCGTGGTGTGCACCCGCGTGAAGAGCGTGGCGTGCGGCCACCCGGTGGCGAGCGCCAGCCAGACCTTGCGCACGGTGATCCGGACGCGCGCGCCGAGCTTCAGGAGCGTGAGGCGAATCGTCTGGCACTGCGCCCGCGCGAGCGCGGTGCCGGCGAGGCCGAGCCGCCGGAGCGCGTGGAGCAGCAGATACGCGATCGACGAGCAGTACAGCCGGAGCTGATTCGCCCGCATCGTCGCCGCACTCGTCCGGTCGGCGAAGAGCATGAGCTGCTCCTTGATCCGGTTCTCCATCTCGCCGCGCGCACAATAGAGGTCTTCATAGAGGGCGCGGGCATCGATGCGGGCGATCGGCAGCGACGTGACCACGAAGCGCGGGTTGCTCTTGCTGTCGTCGCCCGTGCCCAGATGCTCTGCCTTGGCCACCACGCGCCGGGGGCGACTCCAGCTGTCGAGCGTCTCATAGGTCAACTCCGCAAAGCGCCGCGCCCGCGGGGCGTCCGCGGTGCACTGCGCCTTGGCCGCCGTCAGGTCGGCGGCGATCTCCCCGATGAGCCGGCTGTTCTTCGCGAGTCCGAACACGTAGTCCACGTCATTGGCCTCACCCCAGGTCATCAGCGCATCCCGACAAAAGCCGGAGTCTGCCCGCAGCGTGATCCGGACCGCCGGCCACACGGCGCGCAGCACCGCCACGATCCGCTGAACTTCCTCCAACGCGCCGGTGCTGGCGTCAATATTCGCCATCCGCAGCCGGGCACACAGCAGGTGCTCGCCCGCCATGATGTACAGCGGCAAGTAGCAGTAGTGGCCGTAGTAGCCGTGGAAGAACCGCCCTTCCTGATTGCCGTGCACCGGATCATCGGTGGCATCGAGGTCGAGCACGACCTCGGCCGGCGGGGTCGGATGCGCCTGCACAAACACGTCGACCAGCAGCCGATCGACGGCGGCATGGTCCACCACAATCTTCTTGTAGCGCTCCGCGTCCCCGACCGTGGCCGCACTCAGCTCCAGCCGGTTGAGCGTGCTCTTGCCGGCGACCGGCGCGGTGAGGTCCGTCGCCTCCGCCAGCACCGCGAAGAGCGGGTCGTGGCGCAGCGCGTCGTGATCGTTCAGATCTTCGTAGCCTAATGCCAGCGCGTAAATGCGCTGCCGCACCAACGCCGCCACGGAGTGCGTCACGCGGGTGGGATCGCGATGGTCCTGAAAGCAGTCGGCGAACTGCGTGAGGATCCCGGTGGCCCGCTCGACCTCGCGCAACAGCAGCGCGCCCCCGTCCGAGGTCAGCGTCCCGCCGTCAAACCGCCCCACCACCGCGCGGCCCGCCACCTCTTGAAACGGCAACGTCTCCGCCGTACACTCTGTCTGCATAACGGCTGTCTCCGGGTTGGTATGTAGGTCGTTCTCGACAAACGCCTTATACCACTCGGGACAGCCGTTATTCAATAGTCTCGTGAGAAATCCGGGCTAGCGCCGCCAGCATCGATGAACAAGGAACGGGCGACACCGCGAGGTGTCGCCCGTTCAGTTTGCGCTAACGTGTGGATGCCGAGCCGCGAGGGCTCGGCCGCGCGTTAGTACGACAGCTTGCAGCCGCCGGTGCCGGCGTTGACCCAGTTCTGCT
>JBBRZK010000184.1:0-2357 GCA_038236775.1 Gemmatimonadales bacterium | reverse complement strand
GAAATTCAATCGGGGTCGGTCGAGTATACGGCGTGGTCCCTCGCCGCGCGAGGACCGGCGGGCGGGCGGCTGGGCAGGCTTGGGCGCGCCGGCGCGCCTCGCGGACCGTCCGGTCCCGTGTTCTGGCGGGGGCACGGGGCGAGTGGGGACCGATGCGACGCCCGGGTGGGGCCGCCGCGCACCCCGCGCGTCCCCGACTCTTGAGCCGGGGGGAGCGTGGGGCCGTCAGCGCGCGTGCTGGGCGGCCGGGGGTGACGGCGCCGATCGTGACGCGCCCCGAGTCGCCGGTGCCCGCGTCGATGGGGGACTCCGCGCGCCGCCGGGCGCCACGGTAGTGGCGCGGGTGCGGAGGTGCGTCAGGATCTGGTCGATCACCGACGGCTGGGTGATGAACGCGATGATCCGCATGGGCCCGCGGCACGTCGGACACGCGAGGGGGTCAACCTCGAAGATCTGCTGGAGGAGGGCCGCCCACCGGCGGGTGGCCTCGGTGGGCGCGAGTCGCGGCGCGGAAACGATCGCGGGCGGCACCGCCGCCGCAGCGGTCGCCGCCTTGCCCCGCATCCCGCGGGGGCGGTTGGCGTACCAGCCATAGTACCGCGTGGTCACGTGGCCCTTGTCCGGGATGTGCACCAACACCCGGGCGAGAAACTCGAGCGGGTCGGCGGTCTCGGTACCCGCCGTCGGGCCCTCCGACTTGTCGGAGCGGTAGGTCACCGCCTTCGCCGTCCGGTCGTAGGTCAGCCGTTCCAGGGCGACGGGATTCCGCGCGCAGTACCGCGCGAGTCGGGTGGCGAAGGCCCGATCGTCCGCCGGGATCCAGACGGCGGTGTGGACGTGGAATCCCGAGTGGGGCCACGTCAGCATGCCGGCGGCCTGGTCCTCGTCGAACAGGTCCAGCCGCACGAACAACCGGAGCACGGCGCGGCGAAACGCCTCGGTGACCCGTGCCGTGTCATGGACCGGCCACGACACGAACGTCCCGTCGGGCCGGAACCCGCCGTCGGTAACCAGGAGATGGAGGTGCGGATGCCAGTTCGCGCGCGAGCCGTGCGTTTGCAGGCAGGCGACGATCCCCACGGCGAGGTCCCGCTCGCCGGTGAGCGTACGGATCGCGGCGGTGACCGTGCGGGCGGCGACGCGGGCGATTTCGCCGAGCAGACGGCGACGATACAGACAGTAGGCGCGGAGCCGCTTCGGGATGGTGAGGACGACTTGCCGATGCGGCACGGGCGCGAGCAGCGTCGTGTCCAGCCACTGCGTCCAGATGGCGAGTCGCTTCGCGTGACAGCTCGGGCAGAAGTAGCGGCACTTGCACGAGAACGCGAGCAGGTATTCGTGGGCACAGTCGTCACAGCGAATGCGCGCGAACCCGTGCTCGAGGATGCCGCACGCCAGGAACTTATCGGCGACCTCCGCGACGACGGGGCGCCACGGGCCGTACGCGCGCGCGAAGCGCTCGTCGTAGACCGTCTGCAGCCGGTGGAGATGATCCGACACCAACCGAAACAGCGGCGACGCCTGGGGGCGTCGGGGCCTGTAGACGCCGAGGGCCGCTGGCGTCGCGTGGGCCATGTGCGCTCCCCGGCCGTGGAGCGCCCAGCATCCCGCCGACGGGCGCGCGCACCGTCACCATCGCATTGCGCGGCGGGCGATTCTGACGCAACGTACGCCGGCCTAACGATGCTTGCTGCTGTCGAGCGGGCCAAGGAAGTTCGCTGCGCTCGCGATGATATGACCGCTCGCAGCAGAAGCTGGCGTTAGGCGCACGAGCGGCAGGTCCGCTTGAGGAGAACTAAATGTTGCGAGGATGCACACTCTTCACCGCACTCTTCTTCATCGCTCTGATCTCGGGCGCGTCCCTGGTGGTCTGGCTCGATAACAATCCGGCCGGCATCGCGCCCGCCTTCTTCATCGAGAAAATCCAACACTCGATTCGGGCACTCACGATTGCGTTACCGGCGCTCGCCGCCACCGGTTTGATCGCCACAGTCGTATCGGCCGTGCTGGAGCGCCGGGAGCGCCCGCGGTTCTACTTGCTCCTCGCGGCGTCTGTGTGTGCGGTCACCGGAGCCGTCCTCACTGCCATCGGAAACGTGCCGCTCAACGAGAGTATCCTGACGTGGAGTCCCGCGTCGCCACCAGCGAACTGGCCTGAAATCGTCGCGAGTTGGCGGCAGTTCCATTTGGCGCGCACCCTCCTCACCACAGCTTCACTCGTCCTGTTGATTCTGGCGGTGCTCTTCCGGCGCGAGACGTCCGAATCGCGTTCCACGGAGTTGCGCGTTGGCGCCTGAGGCACTCGTTCCCCCCGGCGCCTAACGACGCTTGGTGCAGATGGCCGGGCTTCGGAAGCG
>JBBRZK010000183.1:0-2435 GCA_038236775.1 Gemmatimonadales bacterium | reverse complement strand
TTCGCGCGGCTCACGATCGCGTCCACCACGACCGCGACCACGGCCGCGACGACGGCGGCTGCCGCGCTCTTCACCGTCTTCCTTCTCGGCGGCTTCGTCTAGCGCACCGGCCACATCGGCCGTCGCGATCACGGGCGTGCTGCCGGCCTTCGCACCCGGAGGCGCGATCTCGAACTGTCCGTTCTCGAGACGCGTGAGGGTGAGCAGGCCTTTCTGCGCCGCTTCCTGCACGAACTTCGAGAACTTCGACATGCCGAGATCCTTCTCGTCGAAGCCGTTGTCGATGTCCTGCATCACCTGCTTCAGGCGATCGGCACGCATGACGTCGCCATTGCGCACCATGCGCGCGAGCGACTCGGTGACGAGCTCCCACGGATCGTGCTTCACCGCCTCTTCGTCGCTGGTCTTGACCAGGCCGGCGAGGGCGTTGTAGCTGTAGTATTCGTCGCAATTCATCACCAGCAGGTCGCTGGAGCTTTCGCGGATGCCGACGCCGATGACGTACTTACCGTACTCCTTGAGCTTCATCACCATGCTCGAGAAGTCGGAGTCGCCGCTGAGCAGAATGAAGGTGCCGATCTCGGGGCGCGTGAACATCAGTTCGACGGCGTCGATCGCGAGGCGGATGTCGGTCGCGTTCTTCTTCGAGCTGCCGTACGCCGGCGCCATGATCATGTCGATGCTCGACTCGGCCAGCGGTACGACGTACTGCGGGTAGCGGCGCCAGTCGGCGTAGGCGCGCTGGACGGCGACCTTGCCTTTGATGATGTCCGACGAGAGGAGGTTCTTGAGCTCCGTCTGCAGGTCGGACCGGATGCCCATCGTGACGTTGTCGAAGTCGATGAGCAGGGCGGCGTTCGGCGCCTGATTGAATTGTGAGTAGTTGGGGGAGGCGGCAGCGGAAATGCTGCTGGCCTGCGGCCCGCGATGCACCGGGGCGATGGGCCCTCGGGGTGCGTGCGGGCGCGACGTGCGTCCGTTCATGTAACTGGGGATGTGGAGAAGCTGGTAGGCACGCGCCGCAACGGCGAAGTGCCGGCGGCTGCGCGGTCGCTCTCCCCGGCGCCCCGCCCCAGATGCTGAGGGCAAGGCCGGCCGGAGTCCGCGACAGCGGAAGTGCACTGGATAAACTAACGAGGTCGCGACGCAACGGCAGCGCAGGCAAGGGGTTGACCAAGTTCCGCCGCCGTCGGACGCCCGGGTTCGCTCCCGTTCGACCGGGCTACCCCACGTCGCCAGCCCATCGCCCACTAGAATCCGCGAAACCTCACCCACCTTCGGCTCGTACTCCGCCCCAGTGTCCCGTCTCGGGTTCCGCACTCGCCTGTTGCTCGTCCTGATGGCGTTTGCCGTCCTGCCCGCCGCGGCGCTGACCACGGTCGGCCTGGTGGCGGCAAATCAGGTGTTGCCGTTCATGGCATCCGGCGGAGCGTGGTCGCGGGTCGCGGAAACGGGTAGCCGAGCGCTCAGCACGGCTCGGCAATCCGCAGGCAGTCCCGAGGCGGCGGCGGCGCTGAACGCGCATGAAGCGGAGTTGCAGGCCTCGCTGGATCAGGCCAAGCGGTTGGAGTACCTCGCGCCACGCGTGATCCGGCCGGTACTGGTGGTGGTGGCGGTGCTCTTTCTGGTGCTGGCGCTCGTGGCAGGACGTGTGGCAGGACACTTCAGCCGGCAGCTCAGTCGGCCGCTGGATGAAGTCGTGGAGTGGACGGAACGCATCGCACGCGCGGATGCGCTGCCGGAAGGGCCACCGAGTCGCGGTGCGCCTGAGTTCGATGTGCTTCGATCCCGGATGCGAACCATGGCCATGCAACTCGATGCGGGACGAACGGCCGCGACCGAGGCGGCCCGGCTCGGCGCATTCCGCGAAACCGCGCGCCGCGTCGCGCATGAGCTGAAGAATCCGCTGACCCCGATCCGCTTTGCCGTGTCGCGCCTGCGCAAAAGCGCCGCGCCGGAATTGCAGGATACGATCGACGTGCTCGAAATCGAGACCCAGCGCCTCGACACGCTGGCGAAGAGCTTTGCGCAGTTCGGCCGTTTGCCGGACGGACCCGTGGCCGACATCGACATTGCAGAGCTGCTGCGCTACGCGACGCGCTCGGCGCTGCCACCAACCACCACGGTCGTGCTCGAACTGCCCGACTCGCTGCCGTTCGTCGAAGGACACCACGATCCACTGGCGCGCGCGGTCAGCAACATTCTGCTCAATGCTGCCGACGCCGCGGGTCCCGATGGCACGATCACCGTCTCCGCACACACAGTCGAACACCCGGTGCCGTCGATCCGCATCGCGGTGCACGATACCGGCGCCGGAATTCCAGCCGACGCGCTCGGACGCATCTGGGAGCCGTACGTGACGACCAAACCCGGCGGAACCGGTCTCGGTCTCGCCATCGTGCGACAGACCATCCTCGCGCACGGCGGCAGCGTGG
>JBBRZK010000182.1:0-2457 GCA_038236775.1 Gemmatimonadales bacterium | reverse complement strand
TCATGACGTTCACGTGGTTCGGCCGCCAGGTGGACGTGGCGGCGCTGAAGGATCACTACTTCAACACGAACAGCCCCTACGGCTTCGCCGACGGCTCGCTGTTCAACTGGAACGACAACTACCACCGCAACCCGTACTGGCAGTACTACGATAACCCCGCGCAGGATTCCCGCGATCGCGTCATTGCCCAGGGCAACGCGACGTATGACTTCGCGCCGTGGCTGACGGGCCTCGTCCGGTCCGGTGTGGATTCCTACCGGTTCACGTCGGAGCAGGATTTCGCGGCGGGCAACATCGACAACGCCAGCGCGTCCTACAACGGCGGCTTCACGCACGGCAACGACCGCGCGCGCGAGGCGAATTTCGAGGGCCTGCTCACGGCCAAGCAGAACTGGTCGCACCTCGACGTGACGGCCAACTTCGGCGGCAACCGCCGCCGTAATGACCGTTACCGCGAGGCGTACAATACGGCCGGCATCCTCGTCCCGGGCATCTACAACCTGTCGAACGCCGGCATTGCGCCGACGATCGCGAACGACGAATTCCACTCCGCGGTCAACTCGGCCTACGGGTCGGCGGTCGCCACGTTCAACCGGGTGCTCACCATCGAGGCGACGGGCCGGAACGACTGGTCCTCCACGCTGCCGAAGGAGAACGCCTCGTACTTCTATCCGTCCGTCAGCGGCTCGCTGCTTCTCTCCGACCTATTCCCGGCGATGACGAGCAACGGCATGCTGACGTACATGAAGCTGCGCGGCAGCTGGACGCGCGTCGGTTCGGATGCCGACCCGTACAAGCTCCAGACGACCTACCTTGGGCTCGCGAACAAGTACGGCGGCCTGCCGCAGTACACGCTGCAGAATGCATCGGCGAACCCGAACCTGAAGCCGGAGCGCACGACGGGCCAGGAAGGCGGCGTGGAGTTCGCGCTACTCGATGATCGCCTGACCTTCGACGGGACGATCTACAACAAGGTGACCCGCGACCAGATCATCAACCTCACGGTCGCTCCGGCCACGGGCTTCACGAGCACGGTCATCAACGCCGGCCAGATCACGAACAAGGGCTTCGAGGCGAGCGTCACGGCGCGGCCGTTCACCAGCCGCAACGGGTTCTCCTGGAGCTCGACGTTCAACTACCTGAAGAACCGCAACAAGGTGGACGAGCTCGGACCGTCGCAATCCTCGCTGGACATCGCGGGCCAGTGGGGTTCCAAGATCCAGGCGCGCGTCGGAGAGCCGTACGGCGTGCTGTGGGGCCAGGCGTGGCAGCGTGACTCGGTCTCGGGCAAGCTGCTCACGGTGGGCGGCCTGCCGGTGGGCACCGGCTCCAGCAAGCTCCAGATCCTCGGCAACGTGAACCCGGACTGGACGGGCGGCTGGGCCAACGAGCTACGTTTCAAGGCGTGGACGCTGAACACCCTGCTCGACATCCGCCGCGGTGGCCAGAACTTCTCCATCGGCAACTGGTGGGGCATGTACGCGGGCATCCTGTCGTCCACCCTCAAGGGGCGTGAAGTCGACTGGGACAAGCCGGGTCTCGTGGTCGACGGCATCGACAAGGCGACGGGCCAGCCGAACACGACCGTCGTGACCGCGGAAGACTATGGTCACAACCTGTACCCCGTGGCCGAGGCCGGTGTGTTCAACACGGGCTTCGTCAAGCTGCGTGAAGTCCGCCTGAGCTGGGACGTGCCGGCGCGCATCGCGGCCCGCGCCAACCTGGCGCAGATGAACCTGTCCTTCGTCGGCCGCAACCTGCTGACCTGGACGGATTTCCCGAACTACGATCCTGAGAATGCCTCGAATGCCGGAAACGGCGCGCAGGGGTATGACATGGGCGCTATGCCGTCGACCCGCTCGTTCGGCATCAACCTGTCGGTGACCCCATGACCAAACTGACCTCCCCCACGATGCGATATACGCGACTTTCGGTCGGTCTCGTCTGCCTTGCTGCCGTCTCCGCGACGGCGTGCAAGACGGACCTGACGGCCCTGAACCAGAACCCGAACAGCCCGACGAGCGCCCCGGCGGCGACGCTGTTCACGAGCGCCACGGTGTCCACGCTGCAGACGTGGGGCGGTGCCGGCGTCCAGAACTCCATGACGGAGCTCTGGGCGCAGCAGATGGCGCAGATCCAGTACATCGACGAGGATCGCGGCCACATCCGCAACACCACGGTCGACAACCTGTTCGCCGGCCAGTACGCGGGCCCGCTCGAGGACTACCGCAAGATCATCGTTATGGCGGACTCGGCAAAGCAGCCGAACACGTGGGGCCCCGCGAAGATCATGCAGTCGTGGCTCTTCCAGAAGATGACCGACCTGTGGGGCGACATTCCCTACAGCGAGGCGCTTGCCGGCGACGCCGGTGGGTCGCTGACGCCGAAGTACGATGCCCAGAAGGACATCTACTACGGGGTACTCGCCACGCTCACGTCTGCCTCCAGCTCGCTGGC
>JBBRZK010000181.1:0-2737 GCA_038236775.1 Gemmatimonadales bacterium | reverse complement strand
CCACGCCGAACCTGAGGATGGGGTGAGAGTCGAGGAATCGGATCAACCACGTACTACTGTCGTTCCCCTCATCGAGCCCGTACGACGCGGAGACCGCTTCCTCCACGAACGATGCCTCATTCGGACGTGCTGCCTCTAGCGTGAGTTTCCCGCGATAGCGGTTTTGTTGGTGGAATCTGCGGCGCCAGTGGGGCGGTTTTCCCTCTGGCGCCGTGCGTTGTCGAGGTGAGTTGTGGCGGTATATACAACTCGTGATCGCCAGTCTGTCTTGGGTGGACCCCGCGGCCACCGATGAATAGCTCGCCCTAGGGTGCGCAGATTGCGCGGCTTGCGCGACGCCGGAGTCGAGGGTATATACAACACCATGGCGAGCTACCAGATCGTCACCGCCAAAGGGCACCGCTACATCCGGATCGTCGAGTCCTTCCGCGATCCCGTCACCCGACGCCCCAAGTTGCGCGTCCTCCGGCACCTCGGCCGCGCGGACGACGCGCTCCAGGCCCTCGCGCAGGCCGAACACCTCACCCTCGCGTCCCACGCGCATGGTCCCGTCGCCGCCGTCTGGCAGCTCACGCAGACACTCGACCTCGCGGCGCTCATCGATGCGCACTTACCGACGGGCACCGGCCCCGCGCAGCATGATGGCCTGACCGTGGGGCAGTCGCTCACGCTCGCCGCCGTGGGCCGCGCGTGCCACGCGACCAGCAAGCGCGGCTTCGCCCCGTGGGCGGCGACGACGACGCTCGGCGACCTCGCGCAGGTCGACGTCACGCGGCTCACCAGCCAGCACTTCTGGGATCAGATGCACCGCGTGCCCGTCGCGGCGTTGGCCGCGATCGAGACCGCGCTCGTCGCCCGCGTGCTCGCCCACTTCGCGCTCCCGCTGGACACCGTCCTCTACGACGCCACCAACTTCTTCACCTTTCTCGCCACCACCAATGCGCGGGCCACGCTCCCCGCCCGCGGCCACAACAAGCAGAAGCGCCACGACCTCCGGCAAGTGGGCGTGGCCCTCTGCTGCACGCGCGGGCGCGTGGGCGAACCGGCGATTCCGCTCTTCCATCAGGTCTACGGCGGCGCGCGCCCCGATGTGCGCGTGTTCGCTGACGTGCTGCCACAGTTGCGCGAGCGCTTCGTCGCGCTCGGCGGCGGGCTGGAGGGGATCACGGTCGTCTATGATAAGGGGAACGTCGCCAAACACACCCAGGCCACGGTCGATGCCCTGCCGTTCCATTATGTGGCCGCCCTCACGGCGGCGAGTCAGCGCGCGCTGATCGCCGAGGCCACCCCCCAGCTCACGCCACTCGCGCTCCGTCCCGACGAAACCGTGCAGGTCTATCGGGCCCGGCGATTCGTGTGGGGTGCGGAGCGCACGCTCGTCGTGCTCGTATCGCCGCGCTTGCAGCAGGGGCAGCGCCGCGGCGTGGAGCAGCACCTCGCCACGGCGGGGCGGTGGCTGGACCAGCTGCAGGCCACGCTCGCGCGCGGCAACGTGCGGCGCGCGCGCGCCACGCTCGAGGCCCAGGTCGCCGAGCGGCTCCGCGGGCAGCACCTGCGCGAGCTCGTGGACGTCGACTTCACCGGGGCGGGACGCACCCTGCGGCTCACGTACACGGTGGACCGCGCCGCGCTCGATCGCCTCGAGCGCGAGTGGTTGGGGCGGCTCGTGCTCATGACCGACCAGCACGCATGGAGCACGGCGGACATCATTGGCGCCTACCGCGGGCAAGCGGTGGTCGAAGGCGTGTTCCGTACACTCAAGGATCCGCTGCGCCTCGCGCTCCGCCCGCAGTATCACTGGACGGATCAGAAGCTCCACGTCCACGCCTTCCTCTGCGTGGTCGCGTACCTGCTTGCCACGCTCGTGCACCTGACGGCCGCGCGCGACGCCGGCTACGTGGGGAGCGTCGATACCTTGTTCGATGACCTCGCCACCATCCGACGCGTGACCGTCGCGCGACCGACCGGGCATGGACGGCGGAAACGCACGCACCAACTCGAGATCCTCGCCCCGCTCCACACACGCCTCATCGACGCCTTAGGCATCTCGACGTCGCGGTAGTATATACACCGCCCCACTCGCATCTGCAGGCCCACTAACGACTTCGCCGTTCTGTGGCTCATTACGCGGGAAACTCACGCTAGTGACGGGCTCGTGCACGCGGGCATAACGAAAGCCGTTCTGCCGCATTGCGGCTCCACGATGCCGCTCCTGGTCGACCACGGCCGTAAGTATATCGTTGAACTATAACGTTTCACGATCACGCACGATATTTTCACAAATGGATTGCCAGTTTGTTTGGGATCGAGATTGGGCGAATGATCGCTCGGGTGATGAGCACTGCTTCGTCAATCGTGAGCTGCCGCTCGCGCCCCAGCTTTGGCGCAGCGTCTCGCCGTCGACGAACGACATCATGCAATAAAGGAATCCGCCTGCTTCTCCAGAGGCGAACAGCGGCAGGATGTGCGGATCCTGCAGCGCCGCGGTGGTCGTGATCTCCTGTAGAAAACGCTCAGCGCCCAGCACGGCGGCGGCTCCGGCTTGCGCACCTTCACCGCGACCTTGCGTTTGTGCTTCAGATCCTCGTTGAGGTAGAGCGTCGCCATTCCGTCCACACCGAGCTCACGCTCGATCCGGTGTGGGCGTTGCCTGGTGCACCGTCTGCGAGGTCTGGCGTGTGGGCGAGAGGATCGGGTCGGCTTGCGTCGAGGCGCCGTGACCCGGAGCTTTGAGCAT
>JBBRZK010000180.1:0-2772 GCA_038236775.1 Gemmatimonadales bacterium | reverse complement strand
TGGTCGGGCGAGGTGTGGTAGTACTGGGCGAGTTGGTGCACGGCGGAGACGTAGGCCTCCACGGTACGCTCGGCGTAGCCGCGGAGCCGGAGGTCGTCCATCATGCGCTGGCGTAATCGGGTCATGCGATCCTCTCTGACACGGGGGAGAGAGAGGATCAGGCACAACCACGTTACTTTCAATCACGGCACCGCCGCTCCATCGCCGCAGGCAGTGCTATCCGCCGCAGGCGGATTGAGTTCAACGTGCGTTGCAGCAGTCGGGCGAACTGAGGATGGAGTTGACTCGCGCTGACGGACACCAACATAGCCCCGGTTAGGTTCTTGGGGTGGAGGTGTTCAATGGCACAACGGAAGCAGGGGGTGGTGCGAGCGCGCCGCACGTTCAGTGCGGAGTTCAAGCTGGAGGCGGTGCAGCGCGCGACCGAACGACGCGCGGCGGGCGTTCCCCTCACGCAGGTCGCCCGGGAATTGGACGTCACGCCGGACTTGCTGCGCGCCTGGGCGCGGCAGATCACCGCACGGCACGGGGCACGTTCGACGGACGTGTTCCCGGGGCATGGCCAGCTGCCCAGTGACGCGGCCGAGGTGCGGCGCCTGGAGCGGGAGGTCCGGCGGCTGCCTGTTGAACTCATGGATCGTATCACCGTCAATCCGCAGCAGTGCGGAGGGCGACCCTGCGTCCGCGGGATGCGCATTCGCGTGATCGACGTGCTCGATCTCCTGGCGACAGGGCTCACACCGGATCGGGTCGTTGAGGAGCTTCCCGATCTTGAGCCGGCGAATGTCACTGCCTGCCTTCGGTTCGCGAGTCGCCGGCTCGATCATCCGATTCTCGCCGTATTGGCGCCGGGGTGGCCGGCGCGTCACTCACGATTTGGCTTGACGCACAGCTCTCGCCTTCACTCGCGGGTTGGATGGTGACGGCGTGCGGCGTCAACGCGATCCCGATTCGTGAACTCGGGCTCCTGGACGCTGATGATCCAAGCATTTTCGCCGCTGCCAAGGCTGCCGGCGCTGTCGTCCTCACCAAAGACAGCGACTTCATCCAACTCTTGGAGCGGTTCGGCCCGCCGTCCCAAGTCATCTGACTTACATGCGGCAATACGTCGAACGCGTTTCTTCGCACGCGTGGTCGCATGTTGACGCGCTCCTGCGCGCGGGCGAAGCATTGGTCGAGATCAGCGGGGCTGCAACATAACGTGCGCTGAAGCTGACGAGGAATCTTTGGAAGCTCGCTTCGCTTGCCTTTGTTTGATTCCTTGCAGCAGAGCTTGGGCGTTGATATGACTGGGCTGGTGTCAAGTGCATCAGTTTACCGGTAGTGCATGATGAGGCATGGTACGACGTGGGCCCGAGGCAGCATCGACGGTTGATCCTGCTGATATGCGCCGGTTTCCCCCTCGCGGGAGTACGGCAAGAAGCAGATGCGTCGGGAGCTGGCTCATTCTATATTCGGGGATGCCGGTCCTGCGTCCTGCCCGGCCCGCATGACGCCGTCGAGCGTGCTCGCACATCGCACCTCGGCGCCACACGTCGGACCATCGCCCTCCGTTCAGATCGCACGCACGGGTTCAACCTCGCGCGTCGAGCTGCTCCGCGTGAACCTGTTTCCCGCGATCGGGCTGCCGGACTCTGACACCCGCGAGCTGAGCGGACCCGTCTCAAGAATCGCATTCACGGACATCTCATGGCCGAGAATCTTGTCGCGCCCGGATCTGATCTGTCTGAGAAGGGTGGACGCGTCTGGCTCGCCGCGGCCCCGCTCTCCACGGTCTTGCGTGCACAAACGCAGCGCCTGCTCACGCTCCACGACTCCTTGACCGTGGAAATCGCGGGGCTGGATGCGGACGTGAAGAAGGCGGCGAAGGGGAATCCCATGGTGAAGCAATTGACGAGCATGCCCGCCGTCGGTGTCTTCGGCGCCCTGTTTCTCCAAGCAGAGATTGGCGCGACCAGCCGCTTCCACTCGAGCCATGAGCTCGCGGCCTATGCCGGTCTCGTGCCCACCACGCGCAGCTCGGGCGGCAAGACCGCCCACGGCGGCTTGGGCAAAGCGAGTAATCGCTGGCTCAAATGGATCCTCGTCGAGATCGTTGTCACGCTGAAGCTGGCGCCGGGTCCCGTCGGCACCTACTATCGCCATCTGTTGAAGGCGAAAGGGAAGCCCAAGGCCCAGGCGGCCGCGGCGCGGAAGCTCTGTTGCTATTTGTATTGGATGATGATGCAGGGCTGGACCTACGACGAGTGGCTCCAGCAGCATGTGAACGCTCAACGGTCGGAGGTGCGCCCGGTGCAACGCATGGGTGCGATGGCGTAGCAGGATCGCGTCATTCCCCCGGTAACGCGAATGGGCCACCTCCTTCGGATACAGGCTCGTGTCTTTCCCAGACGTAGAGGCGCTTGAAGACGACTTCGTGTCGCTCTCGATGGCAATGGTGAAGAAGGAGCTGTCAGATATTGGCGGGTGCTGGGGTTGGAGAGCAGTGTCATGTGGCTGTGTGAACAGCCATCGGCTCACGCTGCGCCTAACAGCTATTGACTTTCAGAGGAGCCGTTGCTGCAGTTGGGCGATTCAATGATTGCTCGCTTCGCTCGCCTCTATTGGACTCGCCCGCCGCTGAACTTGGGCGTTCGGCAGCAACACGCCTCGGTGTGACGGAAAGGCTCGCGCGACGCTATATTCCGGAGACCACTTATTGCGCCGAGTTGCATATGTCATTTGGTGCCAAGCAGTTACTTCGCGAGGCCGTTGAGCATCTCCCCGAGGATG
>JBBRZK010000179.1:0-2815 GCA_038236775.1 Gemmatimonadales bacterium | reverse complement strand
GCGGCTCCACTGCTCCTGCGTCGCGAAGATGCGCGTGGACGTTTCCCAGAACCTGCCCTCGGCGGATGCGCACGCGGCGGAAACCGCGGCGGGTACGGCGTTCAGGTGCGTGTCGGCGGGCTTGTTGAGGAACGCGACGCGGATCATGCCCTTGTCCACGTAGTCCGTCCTGATCGCCGGCAGGACCTCATCGTTCCACGCCTTGCAGTCGCTGCACTGATAGTCGCCGACCGCCACCACCCACACGCGCGCCGATGCGGCGCCGAGGATGCGTCCCGCATCGGCGGCCGGGGTGAAGGAGTCGGGACGCGCATCCGCTCGCATCCGCTCGGCGATGACGGAGCGGAATGTCCGCTCCGGCGGCTCGGGCTTCGACGCGTCGCACGCGACCGCGAAAAGCAGTGCAGCGAATGTGGATGACAGGATGCGGGACATGGCTTCGGCGGCTATGGCTTCGAGCGCGACGGGCCGGAGCGCGTCCAGATGACCACGACGCCGCAGCCAGCGGTACGTCCCGCGAACTCTCCCGGCACGTCGCTCGGCCCCGTGTACACCTCGATCCCCTCGATGTCGCGGATGGGCGTGCTCGGGCCAAAGGAGTTGTCCACGCGCTCATCCACGACGTACTCCGGCAGGCACCGCATGGGGGCCCTGGCCATGCGGATGTTGCAGCCGCTGCCGCCGCCGCAGTCGAGGTTCACACCGCGCAGGCCGCGCATGGCGTCCTGGAGCGTCGAGAAGCCTCCCCTCTCGAGGTCCTCGCTTACGAGATACTGTCCACGCCCGGTCAGGCGGCGGCGCTCGAAGTCCACGTACCTCGGCATTGGCGGTCGGGGTGCTACGATGGCGACGGACGGAAGGGACTGCGCCGCGGCGCGCCCGGCGGACGTGGAGTCCAGCTCGATCACGCGCGACATCGACTCATCCTTCGCCAGTGCGAGCGTGACACGCGCGGCGGGAAAGCCCCGCCCGCGCACCAGGAGGCGGATGATCCCCGACGGCAGGTCGGGAAAGGCGAACCGTCCAAGCGAGTCGCTCACCACGGTGCGGCCGCCGTCCACTTGAATGATGTCGGCATCCGGCACGCCGGCTTTCGAGGTCACGTCCACCACCATCCCCGAGAGCTGCGCGCGGCCGTGCTGCGCCTGCGCGACGCGTGCGACGGTCGGCGCGGCAATGGCGAGGAGCGCGAGGAGCTGGTCGACACGGGCAATCATCGTGACGCTCCGTTTCTGGTGACCGAAGGCATGCTGGCGTGGTCTGCGTCGCAAGCGGGATCATCATCGGGCTTGCGGTGTCCGCAGCGATTCCATACGATAGCAACAGTTTCCACCCAAATAAGGATCACGGATATCAACGGCAGCGCAAGGACCCAGGGTCCCTCGTGCGTCAGGTTGCATCCGTCATTCCGAAGTTGTGGTTCATTACCCCCTACCCCACAGGGAGGTCAGTCAATGCAAAGGGATGGCGTGTTGATCCGTTGGTCCGTTCGAACGTTCGCGGTAGCCGCGGCGGTGTTCCTGTGTGCCGCTCCTGCCCGCGCACAGAATGCGGTCTTCTCCGGCAAGGTCACCTCGGAAGGCAGGCCGCTCGGCGGCGCGAGCGTCGGCATTCCCACCCTCGGCGTCGGTGCCATCACCTCCGTTGACGGCCACTACAACTTCACGGTGGATGTGGCGCGGGCGAGCGGCCGCTCGGTCGATCTCGTGGCGCGCTACATCGGCCACAAGCCCAAGCGACTGCCCCTCATCCTCACAGTCGGCCGGGTGGACAAGGATTTCGACCTCGAGAAGGACATCCTGAACCTCGAGCAGATCGTGGTGACGGGTGTCAGCGGCGCGACCTCGCAGAAGAACACGGCATTCTCGGTGGCAGTCGTCGATGCGACGGCACTGAAGGACGCACCGGGCACGTCGCCACTCGCGAGCCTGAGCGGCAAGATCGCCGGCGCCAGCGTCGTGACCGCGTCTGGCCAGCCGGGCGCGGCACCTGCCATCCGCCTGCGGTCGCCCGCCAGCATCTCCGGCAGGACTGACCCGCTCATCATTGTCGATGGCACCATTACCCGCCTGTCGCTGGCGGACATTGCGTCGGAGGACATCGAGCGCGTCGAGGTGATCAAGGGCGCCGCGGCCAGCTCGCTTTATGGCTCCGATGCCGCCAACGGCGTGGTGCAGATCTTCACCAAGCGCGGCGCGAGCCTCGCCGAGGGCCAGAGCTCCTTCACCGTGCGCAACGAGTTCGGGCGCAATACGCTGCCGCGCACCGTGCCCGGCAACCTGTCCCACGCCTACAAGGTCCTGCCGAACGGCGACTTCGATCGCGACGCGAACGGCAACCGGGTACTCAAGGCCGACCAGATCTCCGACAACTCGTACCTGAAGACGTACGACCAGCTCGGGCAGGTCTTCCATGACGGCAGTTACATCACGAATTACGCCTCGTTCGGACAGCGCCGGGGAGAGAACAACTTCAACGCGTCGTTCCAGAACACCAAGGACGGCGGTGTGCTCAACCTGCTGTCGGGATTCTCACGGCAGAACTTCCGCCTGAACCTGGATCAGGCGCTGAGCGACAAGATCGACTTGTCCACGGGCGCGTTCTATGGCCGGTCGCACGCGGACCAGGGCGAGGACACCGGCATCTTTTTCGGCCTCCGGTTCCTCGAGCCCAATATCGACCTGCTGGCGCCGAACAAGGACGGCACGCCGTACAACGCCATCATCAAGCAGCCGCCGCAGTCCGGCAACCTGAACAACCCGCTGTATGGCCTCTCCCAGCGGTCCATCACGAACGACCGAGATCGCTTCACCGG
>JBBRZK010000178.1:0-2848 GCA_038236775.1 Gemmatimonadales bacterium | reverse complement strand
TCCGCGGGCAATACCGTGAATAGCAAGGCGTCGGTCGACGACAGGTCGATCGGATCGTTGTTCTCGGCCAAGACGTTTCGTTGACTGTCGAACATAGTAAGAACAGTGTCCACATAGCCAGGCGTGAACGACGTATGGTCCGGTGTCGCCGGCGCAGCAATACGCAGCCGTTCGCCCTTCTTCCCCGTCATTTTGAAGTAGACTCGTGCGGAGTCAGGCGGGCCAAGATCTCCAGTGGCCGCCGCTTGACCCTTGCTCACCTGCACGGGAATTGCGCTCTCGAAGCTGCTGCCGGGGACACCGCTATCCCCACCGTCGGTCTGGTTTGCATCCACGGTGTTTGCGTCCGGCGAATTCGCGTCGAGACCGCCATCCATATCGGAAGGTTTGGTCCCATCCGACGAGCAACCGAATACAGCGACGCACGCGATCAGCGAGCCGAGAACTAGTTTCATTGAAGAAGCCCCTTTGTATCCGTTCACGGCCTACGCAGCGACTTGATCGGAGCGTGACGTGCTGACGTTGGGGCCGGCGGCGGGCAGTAGCGAGGGCGGTGGCGTCCCGTCGAGCGCAGCTCGGCAGGCGTCGTAGATGAAGTGAAGAACGTTGCGCTGCTGCTGACGGAGGGTCGCATGGACGGACAGAATGCGTTCGATGAAGCGACTCCCCTCTTCGGAATGTGTGCCGTAGCTTGTTTTGCGACACAGGACGCCGTGGCGAACGGCGCGCTCGGCGGTGTTGTTCGTCGGCTCGACGCCCTCGATGTAGAGGAAGGTCCAGAGCGCGTCGGCGCGTTTGAGCAGCTTCGCGCACGTCCGGGCGGTCTTGAAATGAGGCACGGCGGCGCCCTCGGCCAGCAGCGCCTCGACGCGGCGCTGGACCGAGCGCATGTAGACCCGGAAGGTGGAGCGCGCGAGGGTGCCGTCGCGCACGCGGTGCCACCACAAGAACATTCGCTCGGTCTCGGCGAGCAGGGCGTTGCCGATGCGCTCGGAGTCGCAGCGGCGCTCGGCGATCTTGACGAAGTCGCGTATCAGGTGCGCCCAGCAGAATTGATGCTTCGCGACCGGCCACCAGTTGTAGGCCCCGTGCCGATCACTGACGAGGACTCCGTTGGCTCTGCCGAGGATCGCGCGGGCCGCGTCTGCGGTGCGCCGCGTCTGCACCATGAAGACGGTGACCGTCGCGGTCACCACGGTCCAGAGCCAGGCCCTTCGACGCGCCTCGCGCCAGCCGGTTTCGTCGGCGTGTTTGACGGCCGCTTCGACCACGAAGGCCTTCGCCTCCTCGACGGGCGCCGCAAGGGCCTTGCTTGCGATGCGCTGGCAACCGACAACCGCCCCCACCGACATGCTCAGCCCGAACACGTCGCGCATCAACTCAGGCACGGCGCGCTTGCTCAGGCGATAGACCCCCATCAGCGTGGCCGCCATCGCCACGACGCTCGGACCGAAGGCGCCCGTCGGGACACCGCTCGGCAGCGTAGCGGTCGTGCGGGTGCCGCAGGCGCAGTTGAGCGAGTGCACCTCGTACTCCGTGACGATGGGCACAATGCGCGGCAGCTCGAACACTTGATGGCGGTGCGGCGCGGGATCCGCGCCGACCAGCGCCCCGCTGCACCCACGGCAACGCTTCGGCCGCAGCACGACGACCTTGTCGACCTTGTCGAGAGGGACCAGCGGACGCGCCTGCTTCTCGTGTCCCTCCTGCCCGCCGGGACGTCGCCCGCTCGCCGGCTTCTTGCGCGGCGGTGGCGCACCAGGCGCATCGCTCGACGGGGGCTGCGATGAATTGCGCGACGAACGGCGCGCCTGCTCTTCCAGCTTCGTCACCCGCGCGAGCAGCGCCTCCACCTGCGCCGTCAGCCGGGCGATTACAACGTCGCGTTCTGCGACCTGCCGCTCCAACTCATCAATTCGCTCGTCTCTCCAGTCGCGCGCCACGACTCACTGAATGCCCGCGCAGCGATCTCATGGAAAGAACTTTCGACTGTCGATCGCATGATCGCGCGCACACAGTGCGGCATGGAACACATGGACTCACCCGTGAACGGATACTGGTTCTGTTTTCCCGTCTTGGTCATGGGCGTGTGCCTAGGGAGCCAATGCACGTGCGTCGATCCGGCATCCACGAGCGACGGGGGTCCGGTCTCCGGCGACGCGGCCACCGACGCGGGGTCCGATCGAACGGAGGCATCGCTGGGCGACGGTGGCGCGCCGTGCGTCGTGAAGCCGCTTCTTGGCGCGATGCGGAGCATTCCGCGCGGGACGTTTCTGATAGGCGCTCCGCTGACCGAGTTTGGACGAGGACCGTTCGATCAAGATCAGGTGCAGGTGACTCTGACTCACGCATTCGAGATCGGAGCAACGGAGCTGACCCAGGCAGAGTGGGTGTCGATGTGCACGGACAATCCGAGCGACAAGAACGGGTGTCTCGATCCGGGGTGTCCGGTTACTTGGGTCACGTGGTTTGACGCCGTTGCTTGGCTGAACAACCGTATCTGCTTAGCGGCCCTGGATCGGGCGCCGTCAGCGGGTCG
The DNA here is from genome assembly GCA_038236775.1 of Gemmatimonadales bacterium. Taxonomy (GTDB): domain Bacteria; phylum Gemmatimonadota; class Gemmatimonadetes; order Gemmatimonadales; family Gemmatimonadaceae; genus AG11. Next base: position 309 of record JBBRZK010000178.1, on the reverse strand, counting down.
ACTTCGTCGCTCCAGGCGCCCGTCGCCTAATTGACAAAGACGGAGGGGGGAGGCTTTCCGTGCAGGTGACTCGTGTAGAGATTCGTGACGAAGCCTCGGAGCGGCAGGTCGTTCTTTCGGCGCGTCTGCGTGATGCTGAGCCAGTGCGCGGTGGTCGCACTGCCTCCTGGCGACCGGGCTCCGCCGGTCATGGCGCGGTGCCGCGCGTAGGCGCGGATGTCGCGCTCGGTCGCGTTGTTGGTGGCAGGCACGTCGGCCCGGTCAATGAAGAGCGTGACACCGGCGTGGTGCACGTCGAGCCGCTCCTGG
>JBBRZK010000177.1:0-3089 GCA_038236775.1 Gemmatimonadales bacterium | reverse complement strand
TTTGCCGCTTCCTCGATGGCGGCGTCCTCCTTCGCGTCCGCGGCAGCGGAGGCCGACGCCTGCATCGCAGCGAGCGGGTCGCCTTCGATCGAGGCGAATTCGTCCGGCGATCCTTCGAGGGCGAGCGCGAGGGGCTCCGCATCGGCCTTCTTGCGACGGCGCTTCGGCGGCGCGTACGGCTCCTCCTCCGCCACCGCCTCGATGACCGGCGGCACGACGGCTGCGCGCTGCCCCACGAGCATGCGGATGGGATTCCAGCGCAGTGTGACGGCCGTGAGCACGCTCGCCGCGAGCGCGACGACCACCCACGCACCGAACCCGCCGAGGAACTGGCGCCAGTAGAAGGCGACGAAGCCGCCCCAGAGGCCTGCGGCACCCGAGATCTCGCCTGCCGGCGGCGATCCCACCACGAGCGCCACCGCGATGGGCAGGAGTGCGACGACTCCCGCGAAGAAGATCATCCACGAGCGATCGGCATCCGACTCGAGCCGGCCGAACAGGCGAAGCGCGTGCACGGCCGGCACGGCCGGCGTGAGCACGGCAGCCGGCCATCCGACAAAGGCGACGAGGGGCCGCGCCAGCCAGTAGCCGAGCCAGCCGACATTTCCCCGGACGTCGACGCCCGTGCGCAGCTCGGCGAGGCCGAGCGCGGCGAGGGCACCGGCGAGGAACACGGCGAAGAGGAGCAGCGCGATGCCACCGAGCTCGCGCTTGAGACCTGTGCTACCCACGGGGGTTACCGCTCGCGATCGGGCCCCAGCATGGTGATCTGGCGGTCTTGGTAGATCGGGACGACCGGAAAGGAGTCCACTGCCGCGCAGGCAGCGAGGTCGTCACCGAATCCCGCGGCGGCCAGGGCCCGGCCATGCGCCGCGGTGTTGAAGAGCCGCATCAGGTTATCGCCGAACTTCTTGTCGATCAGCGACGCGGCGAACGCCGCGTCGTTCAGGTCCAGGCCGTTGACCCGCTTGGAGACGGCGTGGACATATCGACCTGCGCAGGCCGCATCCTCCAGCGCGAACTGCCGGTCCTGTCCCGCGCAGACGAGCGTGATGTCCGCGCCGCCCCGCAGGGCCGTGCGCAGCATCGCGCTTACCGCCGTGAGGTTGACGTACGACGCCACCACGACGTCACGCGCGCCCTGCACGGCGAGCAGCGCCTTCGTTCCGTTCGTGGTGGAGAGCAGCACCGTCTTCCCCTCCACCGCTTCCCGCGTGTGCTCCACGGGCGAGTTGCCGAGGTCGAAGCCGTCCATCTTGAGCATGCGGCGCTCGCCGGCGAGGCGCACCGCACCGCGCTCGAACTGCTTCGAGCGCGTCACGGCGTCGTCGGGGCTCTCCATCGGGATGATGGCCCGCGCACCATTGCTCAGCGCCACGGCGATGGTCGTGGACGCGCGGAGGACATCGATGACGGCGACCACCCGACCCTGCACATCCTGCGGCGTGAGCTGCTGCACGCCGAACAACACGTCGATGCGCACGCTAGCCCGGTTCCTTCATCAGGTCCGGCTCGAGGTCGAGGAATTTCGTATCCACGTCCCCGCTCTTGAACCGCGGATTCTGCATGACGCGCGCAAGGAACGGGATGGTCGTCGTGGGGCCCTCGATGATGAATGTCTCCAGCGCGAGCTGCATCTTCGCCAGCGCCTCGGCGCGGTCGCGCCCCTGGCAGATGACCTTCGCGATCATGGAATCGTAGTATGGCGGCACCGTGTAGCCCGCATAGACGTGCGAGTCGATGCGCACGCCGTTGCCACCCGGCGGATGGTACGACACGATGCGCCCGGGCGACGGCTGGAAGTTGCGGTTGGGATCCTCGGCGTTCACACGGCACTCGATGACGTGCCCGCGCAGCGGCGGCAGCTCGCGCACGCTGAGCGGCTCGCCTGCCGCGACGCGGATCTGCTCCTTCACGAGGTCCACACCAGTGATCATCTCCGTGACGGGATGCTCCACCTGGATGCGCGTGTTCATCTCCATGAAGTAGAACGAGCCGTCCTCGTCGAGCAGCATCTCGACGGTGCCGGCGCCGACGTAGTCGATCGCCTTCGCACCCGCGACGGCGGCGTCGCCCATGCGCTTCCGCAGGTCTACCGTCATGGCCGGGCTCGGGCTCTCCTCGATGAGCTTCTGGTGCCGCCGCTGCACGGAGCAGTCGCGCTCGCCGAGGTGGATCACGTGGCCGAACTTGTCGCCCATGATCTGGAATTCGATGTGGCGCGGCCGCTGGAGGTACTTCTCGACGTACACGTCGCCGTTGCCGAATGCGGACAGCGCCTCGCTGCGCGCGAGCTGGAACGAGCGCTCGAACTCCTCGGCGTCCCTGGCGACGCGCATGCCCTTGCCGCCGCCGCCCGCCGCCGCCTTGATGATCACGGGAAAGCCCATGTCCTTCGCGTAGCCGAGCGCCTCGTCCACGTCTTCCACCGGGCCGGGCGTACCGGGAACGATCGGCACGCCCACTGCCGTCATCGCCTTGCGGGCCGCCGCCTTGTCGCCCATCACGCGGATCTGGTCCGCGGTGGGGCCGATGAAGGCGATGTTGCTCGCCGTCACGATCTCCGCGAACTCCGCGTTCTCGGCCAGGAAGCCGTAGCCCGGATGGATGGCGTCCGCCCCCGTGATCTCCGCGGCGGCGATGAGGCGCGGGATCTGGAGGTACGAGTCGCGCGCGGGCGCGGGCCCGATGCAGACGTCGTCGTCGGCGAAGCGAACGTGCAGGGACTCGCGGTCCGCCTCGGAGTACACGGCCACGGTCTGCACGCCGAGCTCGCGACAGGCGCGAATGACCCGGAGCGCAATCTCGCCGCGGTTTGCGATCAGGACTTTCTTGAACATGCCGTCGGAATCAGGTGGCGGGGGGCGCTTCGAAGCTGGACCAGCTCGTGTCGCTCGTGCCGGCGACGCCCTGCACGCGCAGGGCGAACTCGCTCGGGCTCGTGGCGAAGAACACGGCGCTCTCGTAGGAAATGATGCCCTGCGAGTACCACCCCATGAGCGACTGGTCGAAGCTCTGCATCCCGTACTGCACGGTGCCCTCGCGGTTGAGGTCCGGGATGTTGAGCTTCTTGTCCATGTCCCGGATCT
>JBBRZK010000176.1:0-3108 GCA_038236775.1 Gemmatimonadales bacterium | reverse complement strand
CGGCACTCGAGGCGCACGGCCCGTGCGCCTGGCATCGACGTTCGTTCGAGCCGGTGCGCATCGCGGCGCTGCGCCGCGGCTGCCGCGAATCCGAATGACCATCGTCCGCGCGGTCAGTTCGCGCCACAACGACCTGTTCAAGGACTTGCGCCGCCTGCTGGTCGATCCCGCCGCCTACCGCAAGATCGGCCGCGCCTGGCTCGAAGGCGATCACCTGTGCCGGGCCCTGCTGGCGCGCGGCCGCCTGCCGCTGCGCGCGGTCGTCACCGAAACCGCCTGGGCCGACACGCAGCTCAACGCGCTGGCGCGCAGCGCCCCCGAGGTCGTGTGCGTGCCCGACGCGCTCATGCGCGAGCTGAGCGGTCTCGAGTCTCCGGCGCCGATCGGCTTCCTCATCGACACCCCGGGCGACGTCGCGCCGCTGGCGGGGGCGCGCACGGTGGTGCTCGATCGCCTGCAGGATCCGGGCAACGTGGGCAGCATCCTGCGCAGCACCGCGGCGATGGGCTTTGTCCAGGTGATCGCGCTGAAGGGGACGGTGGCGCTGTGGTCGCCCAAGGTGCTGCGCGCCGGCATGGGGGCGCACTTCGGGTTGAGGCTGGTCGAGGGCGCCGCGATCGCCGACGTCGGCAAGATCGGCGTCACGGTCGTCGGCACTCACCTGCACGACGCGCAGTGGCTGCACGAGACCGTCCTGCCCGATCCGCTCGCCTGGGTCTTCGGGCACGAAGGCCAGGGCATGAGCGACGCCGTCGCCGCCGCCTGCACGCTGCGCGTGCGCATCGCGCAGCCGGGCGGCGAGGAGTCGCTCAACGTGGCGGCGGCGGCGGCGATGTGCCTGTACGAATCGTCGCGGCCGCGCGGGTCGGCGACGCGGTAGTCGGCTCCGGGCAGGCCGCGAGCGTTGCCGGGCCCTCGGCATCCACGATGGAGTGCGGGCGCAGTGACCCTACTGGGTAGGTTCGCGCGCGGCGATTCCTCCCTAGACTGCGGATTCACCGCCCGGCAACCAGTGGGCGCCGCATCGCAGGCGTCGCGTGCCGTACGTCCTCCGCTCATTCGATCCAGGATCTTCCATGCTCTCGTCCTCCCTGAAGAAGTTCGCCGTCGGCGCGCTCGCCGTCGTCACCCTCGCTGGCGCGCAATCCGCGTTCGCCGCCAAGCCCGTCGAAGCCTGGTACCACGCCGTCAACGGTTCGCTCGATTACCGCGCGATGGGCTACACCGACAAGGACGGCAACTTCATCGTGCTGACCGGCCAGACGATCCTGGGCGCACGCGCCGAGGTGCAGTTCACGCCCGACCAGGAAACGGATATCGCCAGCTTCCGCATGGCCATGGTCGTGCCTGTCGCCGGCGCGCAAAGCCAGTATTTTCTCGTCGATGGCACGCAGCTGGTGCCGATGGGCGGCGGCAAGTATTACGCCGACATGACGTCCAACCTGTTCAACGGCATCATCGTCGACGGCCGCTTCTCCATCGAGACCTACACGCTGGGCGCGGACGGCAATGCCTACTCGCTGCACGGCAAGCTCGGCGCGCAGACGGGCTTCCACTTCATGGTCACGCATCCCTGAACCTCGCCTCCGCCCCGTCGGCGCCGCGTGGCGGGCGGTGCTCCCCCATCGCGCGAGCGTTCCCGCCGCCTACGCCGGCAGCGGCATGCAGGGCGCGGACGATGAGCCGCGGTTTCAGTAGATGAGCTTGTCCGGCCGGATGTCGCGCAGGATGGTCGCCGCGATCTCCTCGATCGACTTGTGCGTCGACGACAGCCACGCGATGCTTTCGCGCTTCATCATCGCCTCCGCCTCGCGCACCTCGTAGCGGCAGTTGTCCAGCGACGCGTACTTGCTCGCCGGGCGCCGCTCGTTGCGGATCTGCGTGAGGCGGTCGGGGTCGATGGTGAGGCCGAAGCACTTGCTCTTGAAGGGGGCGAGCGAGGAGGGCAGGTGGCCGCGCTCGAAATCTTCCGGGATCAGCGGATAGTTCGCGGCCTTGATGCCGTGCTGCATCGCGAGGTAGAGCGTGGTGGGCGTCTTGCCGCAGCGGCTGACGCCCACCAGGATCACGTCGGCAGAGGCCAGGTTGCGCGAGGACTGCCCGTCGTCGTGCGCGAGCGAGAAGTTGATCGCCTCGATCCGCTCGTTGTATTCCTCGCTCTTGGCCGCGTCCGAGAAGCGGCCGACCCGATGGTTCGACTTCATGCCGAACTCGTCCTCGAGCGGTTCCACGAAGGTGCGGAACATGTCCATCACGACGCCGGCACAGCCGGTGTCGGTCAGGACGCGGCGCACGTTCTCTTCCGCCATCGTGATGAAGACGATGGGCTTCTTGCCTTCCGCCTTCGCGGTGTGATTGATCTCCTCGACCACGCCGAGGGCCTTCTCGACCGTGTCGATGAAGGGCCGGCGCACCTTGCGGGGGCGGGCGGCGAACTGGGCCAGGATCGAATTGCCGAAGGTTTCGGCAGTGATGCCAGTGCCGTCCGAGACGAAGAATACGGTCCGATTGGGCATGTTTGCACTCAGGTTAGGGCGAATGTCCTACCCGATGATAGGCAGATCGTCCGTAGAATCCCGGACAACCGAGTCCTAAATCTTTCTGCACGCGACATTTCCCATGGCCCGCTTCCACCGACAACCAGAACAAGAATGCGTCGAAGCGCGTGGCCGGGAATGCGTCGGGCAGCTCCAGGTTTTTCATCATCAAGGAGCTTTTCCATGTCCAACCCCACGCTGGCGACGAGTCTGGTCGTGCCGTTCGAACAACTCAGGATGACCGATGTCGAGGTCGTAGGCGGCAAGAACGCCAGCCTCGGCGAGATGATCAGCCAGTTGGCCGCCTCCGGCGTGCGCGTTCCCGGAGGTTTCGCGACCACTGCGCACGCCTTCCGCGAATTCCTCAAGTTCGGCGGCCTGACAGAGCGCATCGAGAAGCGCCTCAAGTCGCTCGACACGGATGACGTGCGCGCGCTGGCCGAGGCCGGCGGCGAGATCCGCGCCTGGATCGGCGATGCGTCGTTCCCACCCGACCTCGAGGCGGCCGTGCGCGCGGAATTCGCGCGCCTGTCCGCGAGCGATGCCAACGCCTCGTTCGCCGTGCGCTCGT
>JBBRZK010000175.1:0-3235 GCA_038236775.1 Gemmatimonadales bacterium | reverse complement strand
ACGGCCCACAGCGCGCACACGGGCCAAGAGACGAGGAGGGCGAGGCCGAACGTCAGGACGGCACCGGCGCCGGAGAGCACCAGCATGACGATCCCGCCCAGCACCGAGGAGTAGAACAGACCGAACGGTCCGAAAAGCGCGGCGAGGATGAACGCCAACACGACGCTCTTGCGCGCTGAGGCGACGGCGAAGGGCACGACGGGTGCGGGCGGCATGGCGCTCACAGAGACGAGGGACGGCGCGCGGGCTGGCGCAGTGGCGGGCGGGTGATTGGGAGCTATGTCACCCCAAAACCGCATACCCCAAAGGATCAGCTTGCCCGTAACCTGTCAAGCCCTTGCGGAATTCAACGGGAGACTTCACCCCAAATTTGAATACGTGCGACCGCAATCGACTGTAATGGGTGCCGAAGCCCGACGTTCCGCTGCCTGCCCTCACGCCCGCCGTCGCCATGGCGCTGGATCCGGCGTATCGGCATGCGTATTTCGGTGATTCCGATCACCTGTTTCGGCCCAAGTCGATCAGTCGTTTCGCTCCATGTCGATCACCGGGTTCGGTCGATGTCGATCAGGGGTGACGTAGGGCCACAGACGCGGGGTTAGTCAGCAGTGGAGTCGGTGAGATCGGGTGTGGCGAGGCGGCGGAGGGAGCCGCCGGTCAGGGTGATCCGGTGGGCGTGGTGGACCAGCCGGTCGAGGATGGCATCGCCAAACGTGGGGTCGCCGATGCTCGTGTGCCAGTGTTCGACGGGCAGCTGACTGGTGATCAGCGTGGCCCGTCGCCCGACGCGATCTTCGATGAGTTCGAGGAGATCGCGCCGTTCGCGGTCGCCGAGGGGCGCGAGGCCCCAGTCGTCCAGGATCAGGAGATCGGTCTTCGCGAGCGTCAGCATCAGCTTCCCGTAGGAGCCATCGGCGCGGGCGTGCACGAGGTCTTCGCTGAGGAGTCGCGGCAGTCGCACATAGCGCACGGAGTGCCCCTGCCGACACGCCATGTGGCCGAGGGCACACGCGAGCCAGGACTTGCCGGTGCCCGTCGGGCCGACAAGGAGCAGCGTCTGGTGTTGGCGGATCCAGTCCCCACCGGCGAGTTGCAGTAGGCGCGATTTCTCGAGGCCACGCTTCGTGCGAAAATTGACGTCTTCGATGCACGCGCTGGTGTAGCGCAGCCGCGCGAGTTGCAGCAATCGCGTGAGGCGTCGGTCGTGGCGCACCGATTGTTCGCGCTCGAGCAGTAGCGCGAGGCGTTCGTCAAACGACAGTGCGGCGAGATCGGGGTGGCCGCGTTGTTCGTCGAGGGCGGTGGCCATGCCGAGGAGCTTGAGCGCGTGCAGGGTGGTGAGCGTTTGTTCGATCAGCATACCGAATCGGGACAGAGGGTGAGCGACACGTCGGGCGTGTCGTAGTAGGCCGCGCCGCGGACATACGCATGCGTGGTCGGGAGATGCGTCGTCGGGGCGACGTCATCGAGTGGTTGCGAGTCGAGGCCGGTCGCGAGGATCGATTTCACGGAGCGATAGCTGATCGTGCCGGCGTCGCACGCGCGACGGCAGGCGGCTTCGAGGCGCACGGCGTCGTAGCGCTTCTTGAGCGCGAAGAGCCCGAGACAGGTGCGATAGCTCTGCTCGGGATGTGCGTAGCGTGCGAGCAGTCCTTCGACGAGCTGCGCCGTCGCCGGTCCGATGCTGGTGCCCCACGCGATCAGGCGCGACGGCGTCCACTCGACGTGGCGATCATGCGCCTTGGACCGATGACTTGGCTCGGTGGTGAATCGCCCTTTGAGCGTACTGCGTGCATGCACCGCGACGCGGCTGTCGCGATGCAGGATCTCCACCATCGATGCGGTGAGTCGCACCGTCACCGTTGCGCCGGTGAGACGATACGGCACACTGTAACAATGGCCATCGACCGAGATGTGATAGTCGATGTTGACCTTCGCTGTGCGCCACTCGCAGAGCTCATAGCGTGTGATCGGCAGTGGACGCAGTGTCGCGCGTTCGGTGGCCTCGAAGACACTGCGACGACTGCCGGCGAGTTTCTGGAAGGGGCGCGTATTCACACGCTCCAGCGCATACGCGATGGCGTGCGCCAGCTCGGCCAGCGAGTGAAAGACGTCGTGCCGCAGCGGCGCGAGGATCTCGCGCTCGACGATTTGCACCGCAGTCTCGACCTTCGCCTTGTCGCGCGGATGCTTGACGCGCGCCGGCAGGATCGCGGTGCCGTAGTGCGTCGCGAAATCCTGATACGTCGCGTGCACGATGGGCTCGTAGTAGCACGGCGACGTCACGCCCGACTTGAGATTGTCGGGGACGATCAGCGCCGTCACCCCGCCGAAGTAGTCGACCATGCGCACGTGCGAGCCGATCCAATCCGGCAGCGTTTGCGTCCACGTCGGCTCGGCGAAAATCAGATGGCTCGCGCCGAGCGCGCCGACAAAGATCTGCGCCTCACGCACGCTGTCGGTGGCGAGATCGTGCACCGGCATCGTCAGCCCGGCGTAGTCGACGAAGGCTTTCTCGCCCGCGACATGGACCTGCCGCAGCGCGGGCTCCAGCGTGTCGGCCCAGGTGCGGTAGTGCTGGCAAAACTGAGTGTACTGGTAGCCGTCCGGCGTCGCGCGCTTGTACTCGATCCAGAGGAGCTGGAGGGTCACCCCTTTCTGCTTGAGCTCGGCGTGGAGTGTCGCCCAGTCGGGCACCGCCCGGCCCCGTGCCGCCGGGACATCGGTCGTGAACAGCCGGGCTTCGACCGCCGCCTTGTCGAGCGCAGGCGGGATAGGCCACGGCAGCCCCGTCCCGCGGAACCGACGGAGATAGTCGTTCACGGTGCTCTGGGAGAGCCCGAGCGCGCGGGCAATCTCGCGCTGGCTCCGGCCCTGCTCGAACGCGAGGCGGAAGGCCTCGAACACCTGTCGCATGGAAAGTCGCTCTGCTGGCACTGCCTCGCTCCGGATGGAAGTCCCGGAGGAGTAGCGCCCGCGGTGAGCGTCTGCGCCCTACGTCATCACCCTGATCGGCTTCGACCGAAACAGGTGATCGGCTTGGACCGAAACGCGTGATCGGCTTCGAGCGAAACAGGTGATCGGCTTCGCCCGAAATGGGTGATCGACTTCAGCCGAAATCCGCATTCTTCGCTGAACTTCGAATTTTTCATCGATCCATCTCCTTCCCGCATCCGTGGGCGGTGGACCGTCACAGTTCCGCTGGGTTCCCTACTTTTAACCTGCCCAACTATTT
>JBBRZK010000174.1:0-3268 GCA_038236775.1 Gemmatimonadales bacterium | reverse complement strand
CCTGCTCAAGGAAGAGGAGCCGGTGAACATCGAGGTGAAGGCGGAGGACATACCTGTTCCGACGCCGGCGCCTGTCGCGGCCGTGGCGAGCACCGGAGGCGCGCCGAAGACGGCGGCTGCGCCGGCGAAAAACCCTGGCGGTGGGAAGGGCGGGCCACCGAAGAACGACACGCGTGCGATCAACGACGCGTTTGGCGGCGGCTCGTCGAACAACACCGGCGGCATGGTCGGCGACGTGTCGAACGCGCTGCGCGGCACCTCGGTGGCGACGGGTACGGGCTCGGCGCCTGGCGCGCAGGGGAAGGCCGTGATCGGCTATGGCGCCGGGGGACAGAGCTCACGCACGCCGGGGCGCGGCGGGCTCGGTGAGGGGCTGGGCGGCACAGGCTCCGGGAGCGGCATTGGAGGCGTCGGTGGTGGCGGGGGCGTCGGCTTCGCGACGGTGAAGGTCGCGCCGCCGAGCGTGATCCACGCGGAGAATATCGGCGGCCCCGGGCGCAACGTGTCCGACCTCGGCGACTACGTGCGCGGGCGGAACTCGCAGCTGCAGTTCTGCTACTCGGAGTACGGGCTCAAGACGAATCCCTCGCTGGCGGGATCGGTTGCGGTGGCCGTGACGCTCACGAGCGAAGGCTCGGTGACCGGCGTGGACATCACCAAGCGCACGTGGTCGGGGCCGGGTGCGGCCGAGGCGGAGTCATGCATCAAGCAGCGGATCTCGGGGTGGAAGTTTCCGAGCTCTGATCACGGCGGCGGGACGTACAGCTTCTCCTTCTCGTTCAGCCGGTAGCGGCTGGCGGCTGGCGAACGGCAGGGGCTGACCTGCCACTACGATCACGGATGAAAACCAAAAATGCACGGATCGAAGCTGGCCCGCGGACTGTCATTCGCGCCGCGTCGGGTTCGATCCGTGCTTTTTTCGACTTTATCTGTGATCGTAGTTCGATTTTACTACTCGCCTTGCCGCCCGCCCCGCACGACTAGCCAAGTACGCCGCAGCCCCAGCCTCGGCGACCGCCTGGTCCTGCCTCCCCTTGCCGTCGCTCACGCCGATCGCGCACACGACCTTGCCATCCTTCTTGATCGGGATGCCGCCGGCGAAGATCATCACTCGGCCGTGGTTGGAATCCTGAATTCCGAAGAAGTCATCGTCGGGCTGCGACAGCGTCGCGAGCGTCTTCGTATCGACGTCGAAGGCGCGTGACGTGAATGCCTTGTTGATGGCGATGTCGATGCTGATTTCGTGGAGGAGGGGAAGGCACGTCCCGCATCGTCGCGGGCGCGTGATCAGTGCTTGTCAGCCTGCGGGTGCGCGTTGAGCGCGGCGAGGGAGTCGCGCACGCGGCGCGCGCGATCGCGTGCCGCGCGCAGCGCGCCTGCGGCGGCGCGGCGGTGCTCGAAGGCGGCGTAGCGCGCGGCGTACGCGGAGTCGAGCCGGTTCGCATCGCGGAGCACGACGACTTCGCTGTCGAGTGACGCGCGTGCTCCCGCGAATTGCCGGTCGAGCGAGTCGAGCGCGGCCGTTGCGGCAGCGAGTGCCGAATTCGCGGGAGCCGCGAGCGGTCGTGCCTGCACTCGCCCACCCGTTCTCCCAGTGCTAGTATCCACCTGTGCGGCGCGCCCACGCTCGCCGCGGCAGGCGGTGGCGCAGAGCGCGATCACGAGGAGCACGCGACCAGTCGCAAGGAGAATTGGCTGACGGTGTGGCATAAGGCGCTGCAAGCTATCGGAGCCCTGCTCCTGCTGCAAACCTCGGTAAAGCTTCCCGAGCCGCGCGGCTACGTGAACGATTTCGCCGGCGTGATCGCCGCCGAGCAGACGCAGCACATTCAGGCGGTCATCGACGATGTGCGCGAGAAGTCGGGCGGCGAAATCGTCGTCGTCACGATCGCGGACATCGGCGACGCGGCTCCGTCGGATGTCGCGCTGCAGATTGGACGGCAGTGGAAGGTAGGGAAATTCGGCAAGCCGGGAGATACGTCGCGCAACACGGGCGTCATCATCCTCGTGCAGCCGAAGGAGACCGCGTCGTCCGGTCGCGGGCAGTGCTACGTGGGAGTGGGCTACGGCGCCGAGGGGTTCATTACGGATGCGACGTCGGGGCAGATGTGCCGCGACGCGACGGATGCGTTCCGCGCGAAGAACTACGGCGAAGGGATCGCGCAGATCACGGACCAGGTCGCGCAGCGCTTCGCGGGCGAATATAATTTTTCGCTCGATACGACGCTCGTCGCGACTAGCGGCCCGGTGGACGTCGAGCGGCAGCGGTCGCACTCGATTCCGCCCTTTTTCTTCTTCCTTCTCGCATCAATTGCGTTGTTCATCATCACGAACGCTGCGCGGTACAAGCGGGGAAGCGGATGTAGCGGCTGCATTCCGATTTTGTTCGCGAGTGGCGGAGGTCGCGGTGGGTGGAGCAGCGGCGGGAGTAGCTTCGGCGGAGGCGGTGGCGGAGGGTTTGGCGGCTTTGGTGGTGGTGGCGGGTTCGGTGGTGGTGGTGGCGGCTCCAGCTGGTGAGATGACATGGCGAAGATGACGCTGGACGAGTTGGTGGCGCAGCTACAGAAGGCTTTCGGTGACGGGCTCGAGGCGGTGGTGCTCTACGGCTCCGCGGCGGCGGGGGAGCACATTCCGAAGCGCTCGGACTTCAACGTGCTCGTGATCGTGCGCGAGCTCGGGCTCGCGGAGCTCGAGCTCGAGGCTGCGATCGCGCGCGCGTGGGGAGAGGCCGGGAATCCGCCGCCGCTCACGCTGACGTCGGCGGAGTGGCGTTCGTCGAGCGACGTCTTTCCGATGGAGTACGCGGACGTGCTCGAGCGGCACCGCGTACTCTACGGCACGCCGCCGTTCGATGGCATCGACGTCAAACCGCGCGATCTCAGATTGCAGCTCGAGCACGAGGCGATGGGAAAGCTGCTGCAGCTGCGGCAGGGGATTCTCGCGGCAGGGGGCGAGAAGAAGCGGCTCGTCGAGCTCCTGGCGGGAAGTCTTTCGACCTTCATGGTGATCTTCCGCGCCCTGCTGCGATATCATGGCGAGTCGCCGCCCACGGACTACGAGCGGCTGACCGCGGCGGTCGCGGCACGCACGGGGATCGATGGCGCGTCCTTCGCGCGCGTCGTTCGTCATCTTCGCGGGAGCGAACCGCTTCCGGAGCGCGAGGTACAGCAGGTGCTGGCCGGCTATCTTGCCGGGGCGCATGCGCTGGTTGACTACCTCGACCGACTTGAGGAATCGAAATGAGACGCATGATGATGGTGCCGGCACT
>JBBRZK010000173.1:0-3304 GCA_038236775.1 Gemmatimonadales bacterium | reverse complement strand
CCGACCTGGAGCATGCCTTCCACGTGGTGTGAGGCACAGAGCATCGCGGGGCGCGCGCGCTGACACTTTCGCGGCACGGCGCCCGTAGGACCCGGATAACCCGCGTCCAGGAGCCAGCCATGCCGACCCCGCTTCCCCAGATCTCGAGGCAGGCGTGGGAGCATCCCGCCGATCGCGCCGCGCTCAATACCCTCCGGGCGATCCCGGGGTTCGACGAGATCGTGCGGCCGGTGGCCACCTTCCTCACCGAGCGGCGCGTTCGCCAGATCTTCCTCGCGAACGCCGTGCAGGTGAACCCGGTGCAGCGGCCGAAGCTCGATGCGCTTCTCACGGACGTCCTCACCACGCTCGACTGGCCAAGGCGTCCCGACCTGTACGTCACGCAGTCGCCGCAGGTGAACGCCTACGCCATCGGGTTCGACGATCCCTTCATCGTCATGACCTCCGGCGCGCTCGAGTTGCTCGAGAGCGACGACGAGCGGCGGTTCCTGCTCGCCCACGAGCTGGGCCACATCATGAGCGACCACATGACCTATCGCACCATCGCGATGGTCCTCGTCACCGTGGGCTCGCTCGCGCTCCTGCCCGTGGGCCTCGCGCTCCTGCCCTTTCAGCTCGCCCTGCTCGAGTGGCACCGCAAGAGTGAATTCTCGAGCGACCGCGCCGCGCTGCTCGCCATCCAGGACCGCACCGTCGCGCAGGGCACGTTCATGCGCCTCGCCGGCGGCCGCGACTACGGCGACACCACCAGCATCGATGCCTTCATGGCGCAGGCGTCCACGTACGAATCCGGCGGCGACACCTGGGACAAGATCCTCAAGATGTTCAACTCGGCGTTCCGCGAGCACCCGTTCAACACGGTGCGCGCCGCGGAGCTCGAGCGTTGGCGCACGAGTGGAGACTACGACGCCATCGTCGCCGGCGGCTACGCCCGTCGCGGTGAGAAGCGGCAGGGACTCGGCGACGACCTGTCCGACGCCGCGCGCTACTACTCGGGGCGCGCCAACGCGGGCATGTCGAGCGTCGGCGACGCGTTCGACCGCGCACGCACGGCTTTCACCGATGCCTTCCGCGGCCGAGACGACACGCCGCCTCCCGAGGGGCCAACGCCACCGGCCGCGTAGCGGCTGGGACTCGGTCAGTGTTCGCCGGCGCCCCACCCGCCGGCGCGCACTGTCCGATGGTTAGTTTTCCAGCCCATGCGTGTCCTTCTCATCGGGTCCGGCGGCCGCGAGCATGCGCTCGCCTGGCGCCTCAAGCAGGAAGATCCGCGGCTCGAGCTGATCGCCGCCCCAGGCAATCCCGGCATCGCGACGCTCGCGCAGTGCGTGCCCGTGCAGGCCACGGCCCTCGCGGATCTCGAGCGCCTGGCGCGTGAGAGCGCCGTGGACTTCACGATCGTTGGTCCAGAGGCGCCGCTCGCCGCCGGCATCGTCGATCGCTTTCGGGCCGCCGGCCTGCCCATCTTCGGTCCCACAAGAGCGGCGGCCGAGATCGAGACGTCCAAGGCATTCGCCAAGCAGCTGATGTTCGAGGACGGCATACCCACGGCGCGCGCCGAGGTACACACGGAGGTCTCGTCCGCGAGGGCGGCCGCGCGGCGTTTTGGTGCGCCGCTCGTCGTGAAGGCCTCGGGCCTTGCCGCGGGCAAGGGCGTCATCGTCTGCGCATCGCTCGAGGAGGCCGATCGCGCCATCGAGGACATGCTCGACGGCAGCCGGTTCGGCGCCGCGGGCGCGGAAGTGCTCATCGAGGAGTTCATGGAAGGCGAAGAAGTATCCCTCTTCGCCATCACGGATGGCGCGGCCGTCGTGCTCCTGCCCGGTCTTCAGGACCACAAGCGGTTGCTCGATGCAGATGAGGGACCCAACACCGGCGGCATGGGCGCGTACCTGCCCGTTACCGTCGGCATGCGGCCCGACCGTCCCGTCAGCGATATCGGCACGGGGCTTCAGTCCATCGTGGAGCGCACGCTGCGCGGGCTCGCGTCGCGCGGTCGGCCGTTCACCGGGCTGCTCTATGCCGGCATGATGATGACGCGCGACGGTCCGAAGGTGGTCGAGTTCAACTGCCGCTTCGGCGATCCGGAGACGCAGGCGCTCATGCCGGCGCTCCCCAGCGACGTCCGCCTGCTGGACCTCCTCATGGCCGTCGCACTCGGCGCACCGCTGCCGCGCCTGAACCTGCGCGCGCAGGTCGCGTGCGTCACCACGGTGCTCGCCGCGGCGGGGTACCCCGATGCGCCGAGGACGGGTGATCCCATCACGATGCCGCCGCCCGAACCGGGTGTCCACGTGTTTCACGCCGGCACCGCGCGCGATGCCGACGGGCGACTCGTCACGGCCGGCGGACGCGTGCTCGCAGTGAGCGCCGTCGGCGACACGGTGGCGTCCGCGCAGCAGCGCAGCCTCGCGTTCGCACACCGCGTGAGTTTCGAGGGCATGCAGATGCGCTCCGACATCGGCTGGCGGGAGATCGCGCGCGAGGCGCGGACGGCGCATGCCAGAGCTGCCGGAAACTGAGACGATCGCTCGCGACCTGGATCGCGAGGTTCGTGACCGGACGATCATCGGTGTCGTGGTGCGGCGGGACGACGTGCTCCGCGAGGTCGCTGCAGACGAGCTGATCGCCCGCGTCACGGGCACGGTGATCCGGCGGTGCTGGCGGCGCGCCAAGCTCGTAGTCCTCGATCTCTCTTCCGGCGATCACCTCGTCGTGCAACCGCGCTTCACGGGTGCGCTGCTGCTGTCGCGCGGGCCGCTGCCCGCGAGTGAAGCGCCCTATTCGACGCTCCACTTTGCGCTCGACGACGGCCGAGATCTCCACTACCGCGACATCCGTCGTCTCGGCACCGTCTCCCTGATGTTCGGCACGCGCTTCGGGGAATACGCGACCGCCCTCGGCGTCGAGCCTCTTGACCCGGCGTTCACTGTGGCCCATCTATCGGGACTTGTTCGGGGGTCGTCGCAGGCAGTGAAGAAGGTGCTCATGGATCAGCGGATCGTGGTGGGGCTGGGCAACATCTACGCGAACGAGGCCTGCTGGCGCGCGCGGGTCGATCCGTCGCGCCGCGCGCGCGACCTCGGCGACGCGGACGTCAGTGCGCTCCATGCCGGCATCACGTCCGTGCTCACGGAATCCATCGCTGCGCGCGGCACGTCGTTCCGCGACTACCGCGACGCCACGGGCGGCAAGGGCGACTTCGAGCGCTCGCTCGCCGTGTACGGTCGCGGCGGCGAGCCATGCCTGCGCTGCGGCGCGCGGCTCGTGGAGACGCACGCAATCGACGGACGCACCACGGTGT
>JBBRZK010000172.1:0-3306 GCA_038236775.1 Gemmatimonadales bacterium | reverse complement strand
TCGTGCGCGACCGGACCAGCTGCTCCAATCGGCGGCGGTCCCCACGATGCAACGCGATCGTTCGAATGGGCAGTGGCATGGACCACAAGATAATACCGTCCACCATATTATGCACGCTATTTGTGCGACACTACACTAGCGGGTCTTGATCTGGACGAGGCGTTCCTTCGCCAGGCGCCGGCCGGTGGGCGACGCCGCGAGCCCGCCGCCGGCGGTCTCGCGATAGCGCACGTCCATGGTGCGCCCGATCTCGCCCATGACGTCGATCACTTCGTCGACGGGAATCCTGAACTCCACGCCGGCCAGTGCGAGCTCGATGCCGGCAAGGGCGATGGCGGCGCCGGTCGCATTTCGAAAGACGCAGGGAAGCTCCACGAGGCCACCGAGCGGATCACACACGAGGCCGAGCGTGCCCTGCATGGCGAGGGCGGTGGCGTGGCCGACCTGGGCCGGCGTGCCGCCCAGCATCTCGGTCGCGGCGCCCGCGGCCATCGCGGCGGCGGAGCCCGTCTCGGCCTGACAGCCGCCCTCGGCGCCGGAGAGAGAGGCGCGTTCGGCAATCACGGCGCCGATGAGGCCGGCCACGGCGAGTGCGCTCACCACCGCCTCATCGTCGATCGCCCGTGCGGCGGCGAGTCCGGTGAGCACCGCGGGCAGCACACCGGCGCCGCCCGCCGTGGGCGCGGCGACGATCACGCCCATCGCGGCATTGACCTCCTGCACGGCCAGCGCGCGCGCAAGGATGTCACGAAACGGAGTGCCGGCAAGGGGACCGGCGGGTCCCGTGCGGAGCTTCGCCGCGTCACCGCCGACGAGTCCCGACGCCGAATGGAGGTCGCCGGTCATGCCCTGGGTGACGGCACCGCGCATGACGTTCAGCGCCCGCAGCAACGCAGCGCGAATGTCCTCCACAGTGCGATCCTGGTCGGATGCCTCCGTCTCGAGGGCGAGGCGCGCGAGCGGAATCCCCTGGGCTTCCGCATCGCGGATCGCATCACCAAGCGACTTGTACATCAGGCACTCACCTTGTCGAGGCGGAAGGCCCAGCGCACCCACGAGAGTCTGCGGATCTCGTCCCGCACGCTTTCGTCCGGCTCGTGGTCAGTCTCGATCACCATGAAGGCGTCGCCGCCGCGGGATTTCCGCGTGAGGCGCAGCGTCGCGATGTTGATGGACGCATCGGACAACAGCGTCGCGATGCGCGCCACGGATCCCTTCACGTCCTCGGCGATGAGCACGATCGTGTGGCTGTTGCCCGTGACTTCCACCGGATACCCGTCGATCTCGGTGACGACCACGCGCCCGGCGCCGAGGGAGGCGCCGGTCATCACGGCGCTCCGGTCGCCGCGCTCCAGCGTGATGCGCACGCTGTTCGGATGCGCCTCGTCGGAGAGCGTGGTCTTCCCGAACCGGTAGTCGAGCCCGTCGTGCTCCGCGATCTCGAGCGCGGTGCGGAGGCGTTCATCGTCGGGGCGAAAGCCCATCAGGCCGCCGACGATGGCCTTGTCGGTACCGTGTCCCTCACCGGTGCGGGCGAAGGATCCGTGCAACTCCATGCGCGCGCGGTCGGGCGTGCCTCCCACGAGCCCGCGGGCGAGCAGGCCGAGCCGGCACGCTCCCGCGGTGTGCGAGGACGACGGGCCGACCATGACGGGGCCGATGATGTCGAGGAGGGAGACCAAAACGAGAGGACGAGAGGACGAGAGGACGAGAGGACGAGAACTGCTGGAAGCAGATCCTTCGCTGCGCTCAGGATGACAAGAAAGCAGATCCTTCGCTGCGCTCAGGATGACAAGAAAGCAGATCCCTTGCTGCGCTCAGGATGACAAGAAAGCAGACCCTTCGCTTCGCTCAGGATGACAAGAAAGCAGATCCTTCGCTTCGCTCAGGATGACACGAACTAACCGGCCTTGCGTCGACGAGTGGGCCTCTTCAGCAACCCCTTCAGATAATGGCCGGTGTGTGACGCGTCGTTCTTCGCGACATCCTCCGGCGTGCCGGCGGCCACGATGGTGCCGCCGCGCGTGCCACCTTCCGGGCCAAGGTCGATGATCCAGTCCGCGGTCTTGATGACGTCGAGGTTGTGCTCGATGACCAGCACCGTGTTACCGCGATCGACGAGACGGTGCAGCACCGTGAGCAGCACGCGCACGTCCTCGAAGTGCAGGCCCGTGGTGGGCTCGTCGAGGATATAGAGCGTGCGGCCTGTATCGCGCTTCGAGAGTTCGGTCGCGAGCTTGATGCGCTGCGCCTCGCCACCGGACAGTGTCGTCGCACTCTGGCCGAGATGGATGTAGCCGAGGCCAACGTCGTTCATCGTCTCGAGCTTCTGCCGCACGCGCGGCTGGTTCTCGAAGAACGCCGCCGCGTCCTCCACCGTCATCTCGAGCACGTCCGCGATGCTCTGGCCGCGGAAGCGGACCTCGAGCGTCTCGCGATTGTACCGCCTGCCCTTGCAGACCTCGCACGGGACGTAGACGTCGGGCAGGAAGTGCATCTCGATCTTCACGAGGCCGTCGCCCTGACAGGCCTCGCAGCGGCCGCCCTTCACGTTGAACGAGAAGCGCCCGGGCCCGTAACCGCGGATCTTCGCCTCGGGCAGCTCGGCGAACAGCTCGCGAATGGGGGTGAAGAGGCCGGTGTACGTGGCCGGATTGGAACGCGGCGTGCGGCCGATGGGGCTCTGGTCGATGTCGATGACCTTGTCGATGTGCTCGAGCCCCGTGATGCGGTCGTGCAGCCCCGGGATCACGCGCGCGCGGTAGAAATGGCGCGCCAGCGTGCGGTGCAGGATGTCCTCGATGAGCGTGCTCTTTCCCGAGCCCGACACGCCCGTGACGGCGACGAACAGGCCGAGCGGGATTTCCGCGCTCACGTTGCGCAGGTTGTGCTCGCGCGCGTTCTGGATGCGGATGGTCTTCTTCGCATCCGGCTGGCGGCGCTCCGCGGGCACCGGGATCTCGACTTCGCCGCTGAGGTACTTGCCCGTGATCGAGCGCGGGTTGCGGATGATCTGCTCCACGGTGCCCTCGGCGATCACCTCGCCGCCGTGCTTGCCAGCGCCGGGCCCCATGTCGATGACATGGTCCGCGGCGCGCATCGTTTCCTCGTCGTGCTCGACGACGATGACCGTGTTGCCCAGGTCGCGCAGCTGCTCGAGGGTGCCGAGGAGACGTGCGTTGTCGCGCTGGTGGAGTCCAATGCTTGGCTCGTCGAGGATGTAGAGCACGCCCATCAGTGAGGAGCCGATCTGCGTCGCCAGCCGGATTCGCTGTGCCTCTCCCCCGGAGAGGGTGTTTGCTGACC
>JBBRZK010000171.1:0-3382 GCA_038236775.1 Gemmatimonadales bacterium | reverse complement strand
TGGATCTACGGATGCGCCGAGCAACTCCGCTTCGCGACGATCCGACATCACGTTCATTCGCAGCTTGCCGCCCGCGCTCCGCCATCCCCAGCTCGGCGCATCCGTAGATCCATCATTCACGACATCGAGCGTGCCGCTGCCACCGGCCTTCGCCACGACGTCGAGCGCGCGCGGGAGGCACCCGACTTCGTAGATGAGATCCTGACCGCGATCGACGCTCGCGAACAGGCTGATGATCACCTTGCCGTCAGCCTTCGTCTTCGACACGCCGAGCACGCTCGGGTCGCCGGACGCACGCCACGGTCGCTCCAGTAGCTCCTCGACCGTGTCCTCGCCCCACTCGGCCGGCACGAAGTAGTCCGCCACCGTCGATCGCGGCCACGTACCCGCTGGCAACTTGGTCGCACGCACACGCGTCCAAGCTGACGACGACAACTCGAACGTCAGCTTCGCGAAGTATCCCCAACTCATGCGGCGATCTTCGCCGCAGCTAGGTCGGTCCGGAAGGCGATTTGTCTTCGAACATCTTGCTGCGCTCGACTATGCGCCCGCGCATGGATTACAAGCCTTGCAGCGTCGAGCTCGTGATCGTGATGCTGTGCGCGTTCGTGCCCACGGCCGTGCCGGCGTTCATCACCGATCCGGTCTGCGCGTTCGTCCAATGCCCGCCCGTGCGCCGAGGACATTCAAGAGCTGTTTGTGGTCGCGGTGCCCGCAACGATCGCGGGCGTGAACCACGGAGATCGCTCGGCGAGCGGCGATGAGCTGTAAGCCAGCCAACGTTGCACCGACCTGCGGACGCACGTGTCCGCGCCGATGGGGTGGCCGACGGATTCGCAGCTACGGCGTGTCGTCCCAAGCGAGCTCGGTCTGTGGCGGGGCGCGCGCGGGCGCGAACATCGCCGGCGCGGACCGGATCCCGAGTACGCC
The DNA here is from genome assembly GCA_038236775.1 of Gemmatimonadales bacterium. GTDB lineage: Bacteria > Gemmatimonadota > Gemmatimonadetes > Gemmatimonadales > Gemmatimonadaceae > AG11. Next base: position 2,452 of record JBBRZK010000171.1, on the reverse strand, counting down.
GAGCAGCACGCGCGCGATGGCAGGGTTGGCGACGACGGCGATGACGCTGCGTCGCCCGCCGCACGGGCATTGCAGCACGTCGTCGGCGAACACGCGACGCAGCAGCTCTGCCCACGGCAGCCGGCTCGGACGCGGAGTCGCGGACTCGCAGTGTGCGGTTTCGGCGGCGACGGCGGGCACGAGCGCGCGCAGCTTGCGGCGCTGCGCGCTGGCCGGCGCGAACACGCCCGCGTAGCGGACCAGGTGCCGGCGTGGTGGCGGGATGATGCCGCACAGCCGGCGCAGGAACGCGACCGGCGCGAGCACGAGCTCGGTGCGGCCATCGGGCCACGGGCGCTTGAGCCGATACGACACGCGACCGTCGTCCGTCCAGGCCAGCCGGTCCTGCGCGAACGCCGGCCGCGCACCGTACCGGCACAGCCGCTCGAGCGCAGCGCGATCGTGCTCGGCGATCACGACGCCGGCGTGCAGCGAGAAGCCCGCGTGCCACGCGCGGAGGCGCTCGGCGCCGCGGACCGCCGGCTTGCCATCCGACGGCGACCGCCACGTCGTCGCCGCTTCGGCCTGGACTTGGGCGAGCACGTCGGGCGCGACGTCGACCTCATCGTCGGCGCGCGCCTCGGCGGCGAGCCGGCGCTCGACCCGGCGGACGATCCGATCGAGGATCGCGAGCACCTGGGCGTTGGTCGGCACCGGGTGCAGCTCGAACCGCAGGCCGTCGCCGTCGGTGACGAACACGCCGTCGGGCACCACCAGGTGGAAGTGGACGTTCAAGTTCACCAGCCCGCCGAACCGCTGCACGAACGTGATCGCGCCGGTCAACGGCGCGCGCCTGCCGCGGGCGCGCGCACCGCGGCGCTGCCACGCGCCGATCGCGCGCACCGCGAGGTTGCCGGCCCAGCTCGCCCACGCCGGATCGCGCGCGAGCACCAGCCGCAGCGGCTTGGGCAGCGTGAACACCCACTGCCGATACGGCGCGCGCGGCAGCACGTGATCGACCAGGTGCGCGGCGGTGTCCGCCATCCGACGCGCCGTGCACGACGGGCAGATCCCGCGCCGCTTGCACGAGAACGCGACCACGAGCTCGTCGCCGCACACCTGACAGCGGACGCGCGCGAAGCCGTGGGCCAGCACGCCGCACCGCAGGTACTCGGCGAGCTCGCGCTCGACGTAGCGCGGCAGGCCGCGGCCATCGGCGTCCCGCAGCTCCGCCAACATCGTCTGCGCGTGCTGCGCCACGAGCTCGTGCAACACCGTGCGCTCTGGCGTGCGTCGTTGGTAGCCGCCGAGCGGCTGTCCGGCCGCGCCAGCGGTGCGTTCGTAGACACCTCCCGCGAGCACGCGCGGGCGCTCTGAAAGATCCGCGCCGCGCTGCGCCCGCCACGCGCCGCCGACTTACGACCGTGCGCGTCCGCATCTCGGACGCCGGCTACCACGTCAGCCGGTCGACGACTCGCCGGTCGATGCGATCATGTCCGCAGTCGGACGACGACGTCACCACCGAAGGGAAGACGAGGGGACAAGTGGCTCGCGACCGCGATCATTCCGAGTCGTACTGCGCCAGCGCGCCGCGGAGCTCGCGGGTGACCTCCTGTCGGAGCTCCAGCGGCTCGATGACCTTCGCGTGCGGGCCCCACTCGTGGATCCACGACACCGCTGGCGCGAGACTCCAGCACGAGAATGAGTGAAGCCCCCCCTTCGCGCGTACTTGATCGCCTCCCCTCCGTTCATAGTCGGCGCGTTCTTGATCTCGATCGCCGCAGCAAGATCTTGGAGCTGACCGGCTCTTGAAGCGCCGTCGGTCCATCCTGGTGACCGCATCGTCTCCCTTAACGTCAGCGGAGATACTTTGAACGCGCCGCATCCATGTCGGAAACGATCGCGGCGACAAGCGCCCGTGGTTCGAGCGCGGTGGCGTGCGGGCCCCAGCTGAGAACCCACGAGACCACAGCGACCAGACTCGAGGTCGTGAACCGAATGACGATCGAGCCGTCCGGCCGTTCTTCGATCTGCTGGTTCTTGTGCCAGAGCCGCGCACGCGCGTAGGTCGCTCGTTCTTTCGTGAAACCGATCATGACATGGTGCTCGACGTCGGGTTTGCTGACGTGCGCATCGAACGCGTTGTGCATGACGGAGGAGAGCTTGAAGGTTGCCGGTACCGTGAAGTGCGCGCGCCGTACGTGGTCAGCTTCGGTAAATCGTTCGGCAGCGAAGACCGTGAAGCCGCGATCAGCAAGCGCGTCTACGTCGGCGGGGTCGCGGAGTGTGGCGCCGAGACAGTAGAGCCCGTTCTTGTGCAGCACCACGGCGTACGGCGCGAGGTAGCCGCGCTTCACGCGTCCTTTTGCGCCCTGGTAGGCGTACTTGACGAGCTTGCGCTGCAGCACGCCGGTGAGGATCGCATCGAGCACGTCCTCCTTGCCGGTGTAGATCTTCGTTCCGCCGTCAGGTA
>JBBRZK010000170.1:0-3728 GCA_038236775.1 Gemmatimonadales bacterium | reverse complement strand
TCGAGGAAGCGGCAAAGCGCCGCGGCAAGAAGAAGAAGGGCGACGACGCGCCGCCGGCACCACCCGGCCGCGACGAGCGGATCGCCGCCGCGATCGATGCCACGGAGAAGCCCGAGCCGAGCGCCGACGAGCTGCCGCCAACCGACCTGCTCACGTATGCGCCGACCCGCAACGCGGAGACGGGCAAGCGCGAGCTCGACGCCATGGGCGCGAAGCTCATGGACGCGCTGCGCACGTTCAAGGTGGAAGGGAAGCTCGTGAACAGGACCACGGGCCCCACGGTCACGCAGTACGAGATCGAGCCCGCGTCAGGGGTGAAGGTCCGCCAGATCGCGATCCTCTCGAATGACCTCGCGCTCGCCATGCGTGCGGCCTCCATCCGCATCGTCGCACCCATTCCGGGACGCGGCGCCGTGGGCGTGGAAGTGCCCAACCCCACGCCGGAGATGGTCGGCTTCCGCGAGTTGCTGGAGCATCCCGAGTTCCAGGGCGCGCGCGCGGCGCTGCCCATCGTCCTCGGCAAGGACCTCGAGGGCAAGCCGGTGATCGCGGACCTCGCGAAGATGCCGCACCTGCTCATCGCCGGCGCGACGGGCTCGGGCAAGTCGGTGTGCGTGAACACGATCATCACGAGCCTCGTGTACCGGCACACGCCGAAGACACTCCGCTTCCTGATGGTCGACCCGAAGATGGTCGAGCTGTCGGTGTACAACACGCTGCCGCACCTGCGCCACAAGGTCATCACGGACAACCGCGACGCGGCCGCGGTGCTCAAGTGGGCCGTGATGGAGATGCAGGAACGGTACGAGCTGCTCGCCGCGAACGGCTGCCGCAACATCCAGGACTTCAACCTGCGCGTGCGGAACGAGACGCCGCTGAAAACGCCGCGCCGCAAGGACGTCGCCTTCGAGGACAGCGTCTACCGCGGGCCGATCCTGCCGTACATCGTCGTCGTCATCGACGAGATGGCGGACCTCATGATGACGGTGCAGGGTGAAGTGGAGACGCCCATCGCGATGCTCGCGCAGAAGGCGCGCGCCATCGGCATCCACCTCATCCTCGCCACGCAGCGCCCGTCGGTGAACGTCATCACGGGCCTCATCAAGGCGAACTTTCCCAGCCGCATCGCGTTCCGCGTGGCGAGCCAGATCGACAGCCGCACCATCATCGACGGCGCCGGCGCCGAGATGCTGCTGGGCAATGGCGACATGCTGTTCATCCCGCCCGGCAAGAGTGAGGCGAGCCGTCTCCAGGGCGCCTACCTCTCGAGCGAGGAGACGGAGAAGCTGATGGGCTGGTACGAGGCGCAGCGCGATCGTCGCCGCGCGGCGCTCGCGGAGGCGGGGCTCGTGTACGAAGCGGAGATGACGCCGGACGAGCCGGACATCCTGGAGACCGTCCGCACCCGCGAGGCCGAAGCGCGCGCGGCGCTGGAGGGCGGCGGGGAAGAGGGTGGCGTGCCGGACGGCGCACGCGATCCACTGTTCCGCGAGGCGGCAGAGCTGTGCATCCAGAATCAGAGTGGCTCGACCTCGCTGCTCCAGCGTCGGCTGGGCATCGGCTACGGCCGCGCGGCGCGCGTGATCGACCAGCTCGCGGACGCCGGCGTGCTCGATCCCAGGAGCGGCCCGAAAGGCCGCGAGGTTCGTGTCGGGCTTGAGGATCTGGACCGCATCTGCGGCACCCGCGAGTGAGGACGAGAGGACGAGAGGGCGAGCGGACTACGCGTCCGCTTGCCAGCGTCGCTGGTATGATGAGGACGAGAGGGCGAGAGGGCGAGAGGGCGAGAGGACTACGCCGTCCTCTTGCCCGCGTCGCTGGTATTCGGGCGACGTGCATGCTCAGGGGAATCGTGCTGGTCCTCGGCGCGGCGTCGGTCTCGCGTGCGCAGACCGCTGTGACGCCTTCCCCTCTCACCACGGCACCTGTGGACAGCCTGCCGTCGTTCACGCGCCCGAACGGCGCGCTGCTGCGTCCCGGCGCGGTGACGTACGCGCTCACGCTCGTTCGACCTGCGGGCGACACCGTCGCCCTCGGCACCCGCACCGTGGACGTCGCTGAGGCATCCCTGGGCGGGACGCCCAGCTGGCTCGTCGTCGATTCGCGGCAAGGCACCGTGCTTCCGACCACGGACTCGCTGTACGTCTCCCGCGCGGATCTCGCGCCGGAACGATGGACCGCGACGATTGGTCGTGCGCAACTCGGCGCCTCGTTCACGCGCGACTCGGTGTTCGGCGCCGTCCTCGGCTATCAGGGGCAGTCATCGTTCTCGCTCGCCATCCCGGCCAACGTGCTCGTCACCATGGGCATGCTGGAACGCGTGCTCGAGCTGCTGCCGTTGCAGGAAGGGTATCACGTCGCCGCATCGCTGTTGTTCGTGGCGGCGCCGACGCCGCGCATCGTTCCCGCTGACCTGATGGTCGATGCGGCGGACTCCCTCGTGATGCCTGGCGGCGTGAGCATCGATGCGTGGCGTGTCGCGATGCGCTGGGGCGCATCCGAGGCGCGCTTCTGGGTGGCGCGGTCCGGCGCGCGCGTGGTGCGCACCGAACAGCAGGTGCCGGAGGGTGTGCTCACCGCCGTGCTGTCGACTCCGTAGAATTCCTGCGCTCGGCGGGCGTCTCACGAAGCGACCGGCAACCGCCGGTCGCTCTTTATTTCCGGGGTGCGCTGGCGCGATGTGGCCGGCGCGCGAAGGGTGACGACCCCGGACTGGCGACGTGTAGGATGCGCCCATGTCAGCGGCCACGCAGGCACTGGGTGAGTTCGGGGAGCGTGTCGCGGAGCGCTGGCTTCGGCAGCGGGGCTGGCGGGTGATGCAGCGCCGGTTCCGGAGCGGCCACCGCGACATCGATCTCGTGGTCGAGAACGAGGGGGTAGTGGCGTTCGTGGAGGTCAAGGCGCGGCGGGGCGATACCTTCGGGGACCCGGTTGAAGCGGTCAACTGGAGGAAACAGAAGGAGTTAGGTCGCTCAGCCCGCGTCTGGATCGCCAGGCACGGCCGCCAGGACGAGGCCTACCGATTCGACGTGGTCGGTGTGCTCGTCTGCGGAGATCGCGTTCGGGTGCGCCATGTGGCGGACGCATTCCGTCTCCACCTTTCGGCTTGATTTCGGGTGTCGGTCTTCGTATTCTATTCGGGTATCGGAGACGCTGCTTTTCCGGTACGCTTATGCCCGCGTGGGCCAAAGGAATCCACGACAATCGAGAGGCTTTGCACAGAATGGCCGTGTCCACGATAGCGGAAGACAAGAAGAAGGCGCTCAGCCTCGCGATCGCGCAGATCGAGAAGAGCTGCGGCAAGGGTTCGATCATGCGCATGGACGCGAAGGAGAAGGTGCGCGTCGAGGCAGTGCCGACGGGTGCCATCAATCTCGATGCGGCCATCGGCGTGGGTGGCATTCCGCGCGGCCGCGTGACGGAGATCTACGGTCCGGAATCGAGCGGCAAGACGACCCTCTGCCTGCACGTCGTCGCCAATGCGCAGCGGATGGGCGGCGTCGCCGCGTTCATCGATGCGGAGCATGCGCTCGACACGGAGTATGCGCGCAAGCTGGGCGTGGACGTCGAGGCGCTGCTGATCTCGCAGCCGGATACGGGCGAGCAGGCGCTGGAGATCTGCGAGATCCTCGTGCGCTCTGGGGCCGTGGACATCGTCGTGATCGACTCCGTCGCCGCGCTCGTGCCGAAGGCCGAGATCGAGGGCGACATGGGTGAGTCGCACATGG
>JBBRZK010000169.1:0-3942 GCA_038236775.1 Gemmatimonadales bacterium | reverse complement strand
CCATGCGCTCTGGTGCGAGCGGCGTCGGCTGCACGGGACGACCAACCGGCGGCGGCGCCATCGCGCGATCGGGTTCCGTCAGGACGGGCGCCGGAACCGCTGGAGTTGGACGCGGTGGCGCGCTCGGAGGTGGCGCCGGGGGGGCCTGCACCGCTGCTGGTGCGCGCGGTGTCCCCATCGCGGGCATCTGCGGCGCGGGCGCACTCGGTGTCGCAGCGCGCGTGGACGACGGCGTCGGCGTCGCTGCCCCCACTGACGCGCGCGACGACGGCGTCCCACGCACGAAGTCGGTGCGCGCATCGTCGCCGGCTGCGATCACGATCACGCCGCCGCAGACGGAGCAGCGGGCGCGGACGCTGGCGCCGGGAATCTTCGCCGGATCGACGCGGAACACCGAGTGGCATTCCGGGCACGTCACGTTCATAGCATATCTCCTGCGCGGACGGCCATCATGGGCCCCGAGATGCGGGTCACGCCGGCGGGCTGGCTGTCAGTACGGCGGTCGACCGAGTAGACCGATCCTTCGAGCGTCTTGGCGTAGCTCTTCATTTCCGTTGCGAGTTCACTGACTTGAGCCGCGTGCGTGAAGTGCCGGCGCTCGTTCGTCACGACGCCGATCGACACGGTCATGAGGGGGACGCGGTGCAGCTGTCCGCGGCGATCCTTGCCGAAGAAATAGCCCGCCCGCCGGTCCTGCTCGGAATATTGTAATGGGATGAGCTGGTCGAAGATGAAGACGATCTCCTCGCACACCTCCGCAATGGCGAGCGACGGGATCACGAAGATGAAGTCGTCGCCGCCGATGTGACCGACGAACCCGTCCTCGCCGCAGACGCCCTTCACCACGTCGTGCAGGATCTTGGCGAGAATCCGGATGACGCGATCGCCATCGTAGTAGGAATAGCGATCGTTGAATTCCTTGAAATGGTCGAGATCGGCGTAGCACATGGCAAAGCCCACCTCCGACGCGATCCGCACCGCCACCGCCGCCTCGATCTCCACCGCACCCGGTAGTCGGGTGGACGGATGCACGACGAGATCCCGGTCCGACCGGCGCAACAGGGCGTCGAGCCGGATCAGCTTCTGGCTCGTGGCGATGCTCTCCACGACGACTTCATCGGCACCGGCATCGAACGCGGCGGCAAATGCCGTGTCCCCGTCGGCGCAGAGGATCACGGTGGGAATGACGCCCGTATAGGAGTCGTGCTTCAGGCGCCGACACGCCGCGTAGACTGCCTCCGGGCAGGAGCGGGCATCGAACGCGACGACCCGCGGACGCCCGCGCAGGCAGATCGCCATCAGCTCGTCGATGTCGCTGATGGTGAGCACGGCGTCCGCCTGCCTCGCGAGCCAACCGGTGAGCACGGCTGGCGAGGGGGCGTCGTCCGGGGAGAAGAGGATGGCGCTGATCTTGACCAATCGTGCGTCCGACCGAGGTGGAGGGGCAAGATACGGTTCGCTCAGAGTGAAGTCAAACCGCGATGCCACTGTGAGTTGCGTTGCGTTCGCGCCCGTGACGCCCTCAGAAAAAGTAAAATGCGACGCCCAGCATCCCGTACACCAGCAGCAGGAAGGCGCCTTCCAGCCAGTGTGACTCCGCGTCCCGCACTACGCTGGTGGCCACGGCCACGGCGAGCGCCACGGCCACGACCTCGAAGGCATTGAAGGCGAGGTCCATCGGTTGTCCAAGGGCCAGGCCGACGAACACCAGCACGGGCGCGATGAGCAGGGCCACCTGCGCGCTCGAGCCCATGGCGATCGACACCGCCAGGTCCATCCGGTTCTTCAGCGCCATCATGACCGCCGAGCTGTGCTCGGCCGCATTGCCGATGATCGGCACGACAATGATGCCGACGAAGACTTCAGACAGCCCGACCCCATGGATCGCCGCTTCGGTCGAGCCGACGAGAATCTCCGACAGCCAGCCGACGAAGGCAGCCGAGCCGAGGAGGGTGCCCACCGATCGCTGCACGGACCACTGCGCCGCCTGGTCGGCGCCATGCGCCTCGCTCGCGACGTCGGCGCCCTCGCCGAACACCGCGCGGTGCGTCCCCATCGAATAGACGAGGGACAGGACGTAGCCCGTTATGAGCAGGCCGGCGACGCCGACGGAAACCTTCCGCGTCATCAGGTGCGTCGGATCCGGGTGCGTCGCGAGAAACACGGCCGGGATCACAAGGCCGATCACGGCGACGACGAGCAGCGAAATGCTGAGCCCCGCCAGCGCCACGCTGAATCGCTGCACCTTGTGTCGGAGTCCGCCGGCGAGCTGCGCGGCGCCGAGCACCAGCAGCAGGTTGCCAAGGATGGACCCCGTGATCGACGCCTTCACCAGGTCCACGAGCCCGGCACGCAGCGCAAAGATCGCGATGATCAGTTCCGCGAGGTTGCCCAGCGTGGCGTTCAGCAGGCCGCCCAGCGTGGGACCCGTGTGGGTCGCTAGTTCCTCGGTGGCCTTTCCCAGGAAGCCGGAGAGCGGCACGATGCCGAGCGCGCTCAAGGCGAACACCACCATGGGCGCGGCGTGCCCATATTCGGCGATGATCGCCGCCGGGACGAACAGCAGGAGCAGCGAGAGAAGCTTCATGCGCGGACGTGACCGCACGCTTCCCTGCCGTCAGCCGCGGCGACGACAGTGGCGCGGCGTGGCGCGTCGAGCCGGCGGGCGGGAGACCCGGTCATCTGCATGACGTTCCCGTCAGAGCGGCTGCGCCTCGTCGATGAGCATGATCGGGATGTCGTCCCGAATCGGATAGCGGAGCTGGCAGGTGTGGCACGCAAGCGCCGGCTCCGACGCTCGATACTCGAGCGGTCCCTTGCACTTCGGGCAGACGAGGATCGCGAGGAGTTGCGGGGAGAGGGTCATGCCGAGGGGTCGTCGTGGAGGCGGTAGCCAAAGCGGCGAATGGCGATGTCGCTCTTTCGCCAGTTGGGAAGCACTTTCACCCACAGGTCGAGATACACGGCCGCACCGACGAACGCCTCGACCTTCAGGCGCGCCGACCGTCCGATGTCCCGGATGCGCTGGCCGCCTGCGCCGATGAGGATCCGCTTCTGGCTTTCGCGCTCGACATAGAGGACTGTCCGAATGTATATCGGCGTCTGTGCCTCGCGGAACTCCTCCACCTCGCAGGCGAGGCTGTACGGCACCTCTTCATCGAGCTGCTCGAGCGCGGTCTCGCGCACCAGCTCGGACACGAAGAAGCGCACGGAGGCGGTGCTGATCTCGTCGTCAGGATAGAGGAAGGGACTTTCAGGCAGCTGCGTGCCGAGCTCCTCGAACAGGGCGTCGACCCCGTCGCCCGTGAGCGCGGAGATGAAGCGGGCGTCGGGCAGTGCTTCCGCCAGCTCCTCGCGTTCGACCGGGCGAATGGCGTCCGACTTGTTGAGCACCGTCCACACGGGCGCCTTCGGCGCCTCGTGCAGCTCGGCGGCCTCGAGGAGGGAGGGCGGTGTCCGTTCCGTCGCGTCCGCGAGATACACGATGAGGTCGGCATCCTTGAGGGCGCGCAGTGCGGTGCCGCGCATCGCGCGCTGCAACTCGTAGCGCGGATTGAGCAGGCCTGGCGTGTCGAGGATGATCATCTGCACCTCGCCTTCGGTGCGGATGCCCACGACGCGGTCGCGCGTCGACTGCGGCTTTTCGCTCACGATGGCGAGCTTCTCCCCCATGACGCGGTTGAGGAGGGTAGACTTGCCGGCGTTCGGCTTTCCGACGACGGTGACGATTCCGGCTCTGGGCATGGCTGTACGTTAACGGGTCGTGGGCGCGGGGGTGCTCCGAGAACTGGCACGGTGTACGACGAAACGCCCCATGCAGCGTGAGCCGCATGGGGCGTTTCGACGGGGTGCCGGCGATGGCCTACTCTCCCGCGTCCTCTCGGACGGAGTACCATCGGCGCTGTAGGGCTTAACGACCGTGTTCGGGATGGGAACGGGTGT
>JBBRZK010000168.1:0-4013 GCA_038236775.1 Gemmatimonadales bacterium | reverse complement strand
GGAGCGGGAGCGCCGTTGCCGAGGTTGCTGAGGCGGGACGAACCTTGCGCTCTAGGTTTCTTTCGCCCTCCGGGGAGCGAGCGCAATAAGCCAGCCCACCGGCAGGCGCCCCGTCCGCAGGGAATTTTACCCACACGTAGTCGGGCCACTTCGGGCCAGGCGGGTGGGTGTTGACGAGCGCCGAGATCCGGAGAAATCGGCACATCGGGCAGTCGGCCGCCGAGAAGTGGCGACGAGTCACGGCGTCTCGTAGCGATCGATGACCGCGAAATAGATGAAGGCCCAGGTGTAGTGCCCTGAGCCTTCGTGTCGCGCGTGGACGCAGACCGGGCGAAGGTGCCCGAGAGCGGGCACGCGGGGCAACTTCTTGAGTGCGGGCATTGAGGTCCGCGCGTGGAGTCCGTCGGCGTTTTGATCGCGGTTCGTTGCGCGGGGTGCGCGGTGCTCTTCTACGTCTGCGAGCACGACTATCGCGGGCAGATCTACGGCAGCGAAGGGTGCCACCGTGATGCCCGCCGGTCGGCGAACGCGCGGCATCAGGCGAGCCCGGAAGGACGGCTCGACCATCGTGACGCGATGCGCTCACATCGCGATCGAATCCGCGCCGGGATCACGCCCGTGACGGATACCCGTTCCGACAACTTGGCCGCCGAGCCCATGTCGTGCGTGCGCGACGACGCGTCCGCCTCCGCGATGGAGGCGCATGCCGGCGACGCGGAAAGCACGGACGATGCAACGATTCTCAGTGACGATGCAGCCTCTACCGCGCGTGACGCGGCTCCTCGTGAGAGCGGGGAGACGCGGTGCGGCGCGGGCATTCTTGGGCCCTACGGCTGCCCATCCCCTGCGCGCCATCACGGCACTGCCGATGCGGCGCACGCAGGCGCCGTCTGTTGCGTCGTGTGTCGCCGCCCCGGTCTCTTCATTCTTGACCCGGACGACCGACGACCGCCGCTTCGGAACGAAGACCGTGCGCAACGACCTCGAGGTCGCGTTCCCCGTCCACCCTCGACGAGGTCGCCGCCTCCAAGGCTTCTACCACTTCGGTGATCTGCGCCAGCGCTCCCTCGTGGGGGTGGCGTCATGACGATCGACGTCGCCAAGGAGCACGAGATCCGGCGCCTTCACGACGTCGAGAAGTGGAAGCGGGGAACGATCGTCGCCGAGCTCGGCGTGCACGCCGACGTCGTCGACCGCGCGCTCGATCGCGGTGCCGAACGCCCACTCGTCCTCGCGCCGAGGCCGAGCCTGGTCGATCCGTACGAGCCATTCATCGACGAGACGCTCAAGGCCCACCCTCGCCTTCGTGCGACCCGCCTCTTCGACATGATCCGCATGCGCGGTTACGACGGCGGCATCGCGATCTTGCGCCGTCATGTGGCGGAGGTGCGGCCCGTTCCGCGCGGCGAGGTGTACCTCCGGGCCGAGCGCCTCATCGGAGAGCAGGCGCAGGTCGACTGGGCTCACGTGGGCTCGCTCGCCGTCACTGGCGGTACGCGTCCGCTCTGGGTCTTCGTCATGGTGCTCGCCTACTCGCGCGCGATGTGGGCCGAGCTCGTCTTCGATCTGACCGTCGAGTCTCTCCGCCGCTCGCTCGTGCGCGCGGCAAGGTTCTTCGACGGCGTGACGCGGCAATGGCTCTTCGACAACCCGAAGACGGTCGTTCTCGCGCGCCACGGCGACGCCGTGCGCTACCACCCGGGCCTGCTCGAGATCGCCGGTGCGCTCCGCGTCCAGCCGCGGCTCTGCCGGCCACGACGGCCCACGGACAAGGGCGGTGTCGAACGCGCCAACCGCTACCTCCATGACCGCTTCTTCGCCGCACGCACCATCACGAGCATCGAAGACGGCAACCGACAATTGCTCGACTTCATCCGCGACATCGCCGACGTGCGACCTCATCCTCGCTTCCGCGATCGCACCGTCGCCGAGGTCTTCGCCGAGGAGAAGGAGCGGCTTCTCGCGCTGCCGGCCTCCCTGCCGGAGACCGACCTCGTGGCGCCCGCAAGCGTCGATACGACCGCCTTCGTCCGCTTCGGGACGAATCTCTACTCGGTGCCGCCGCGCTACGCGCGAGAAACGGTCACGCTCGTCGCGAGCGACCGTGAGGTACGCATCCTCGACGGCGCGGAGGTCGTCGCCAGGCACGAGCGAAGCTGGGGCAAGCACCAGCGCGTCGAAGAGCCCGAGCATCGGCGCGAGCTTCTCGAGCAGAAGCGTGCAGGACGTATCCCGAAGATGCGCGACCGCTTGCTCGCACAGGTCGCCGGGATAGATGTGCTCTACACGCGATGGGTCGACGTTGGTCGCAACGTCGGGCTCATGACCGCACGCACAGGAAAGCTCCTCGAGCTCTACGGCGCCGAGGTGCTCGCGAAGGCGGTCGCCGACGTCCTCGCGTGCGGCCTCCACGATCCCGGCGCGCTCGCGCTCCGCTGCGAGCAAGCACGCCGCGCCGCGGGCGCGCCGATGCCCGTCGCCCTCGAGCTCGGCGCGCACGTGCCCGACTGCGACGTCACCCCTCACGACCTCGGCCAGTACGACCGCCCCCGGAGCGCAACATGACCATCGACATCGCGGACGGACTTCGCGGCATCGGCGTGTGCGCATCGCGCGAGGCGCTCCTCGCGCTGCTCGCTCACGCGACCAAGGGCCGGCTCTCGCCGGCCCAGGTCGTCGAGCAGATCGTCCTGCTCGAGCGCCGCGAACGCGACGCCAGGAACCTCGCGTCGAGGACGAAGAAGGCAACGCTCGGCGCGATGAAGCCGCTCGATCAGTTCGACTGGAGCTTCCCGCGCGTCATCGACCGTGCTCGCTACGAGCAGCTCCTGTCGCTCGGCTTCACCGCACGCGGGGAGAACGTCCTTCTTCGCGGGCCGAGCGGCGTCGGCAAGAGCACCCTCGCCCAGAACCTCGGTCAACGCGCGCTCGAGACCGGAAGGTCGGTCTGCTTCTCCACCGTCAACGCCGCGCTCGCCGACCTCCTCAAGCAAGAGTCGCTTCCGGCGGTCGAGCGGCGCATGAGACGCTACACCTCGCCGGACGTGCTCATCCTCGACGAGCTCGGATACTTGCCGTGCGACGCGCGCTCCGGAGATCTCCTCTACAGCATCATCAGTCGGCGCCACGAGCGCGCCAGCACGATCATCTCGACCAATCTCGCCTTCAAGGAGTGGGGAACCGTCTTTCCCGGTGCCGCATGCGTCGTCGCGCTCGTCGACCGCTTCACCCAGCACTGCCACACCCTCGACATCGACGGCGACTCCTGGAGACAGCGGCCGCTCGCGTCCGCCGACGGTACCCCCTCCACGGCGCGCAGAGCGAAGCTGCGCGCCGGCGTGAAGAAGAAGGGCGCCCGCCGATGACGCGCCCCTCTGTCCAACAGCTCTGGGTCGCTCCTGAGCTCGCGGCACTCGCTGTCCTCGAGGTCGCCGCCGACACGGCGGTCCTCGCGCTCGCCGCCGTCTATCCTGAGATCCACGACCTCGACAACCACGACGACTACCCCGAGCTCCGCGCTGCGCTCGACCTCATCGACACCGCGCGCGCCGTCGCCGCCTGCCTCAACCGATACAAGCTCGCGCTCCTCCTCGCGCAGGAACGCGACAACCTCTTGCCTTTCTGACCCTTCCTCCGCGGCCCGCAAGCGTCACGACACCGCGTGGCGCTTGCGGCTGCGGCGTGACTGTCCGCCCGCTTCCAACGTCACGATCGGATTCCTACGGATCAGCGCGATCGTCAACACTGAGTCGATGCTGGAGGACGGTATTGCCCTCGAGCAGATTCAACGGCCCTGCCTGGGCTACCGAATCCAGCGTCGTCGCGACCGCGAAAGGCGCCGAGGAGCTCGGTACGCAGCCGTTCGAGCCCCACTCCACGCGCGCGAGGATTGGCATCGTCTGAGCGGTCTTCTTGTCAGAGCGCTGCGCAGAGGTGTCGTTGTGGTAGGCGTACTGTATCGAGTTGCCGTGAGAATCCTCCTCACGAAGGAGCAGCCAGGCGTGCGTACCTAG
>JBBRZK010000167.1:0-4126 GCA_038236775.1 Gemmatimonadales bacterium | reverse complement strand
CTTTTGTCATCCTGAGCGAAGCGAAGGATCCGCTTTTGTCATCCTGAGCGAAGCGAAGGATCCGCTTTTGTCATCCTGAGCGAAGCGAAGGATCCGCTTTTGTCATCCTGAGCGAAGCGAAGGATCTGCTTTCCCCTCCCCGGCACTCGCGTTCACCGCCTCGAGCCACCGGGATGTCGTCGCCGGCTCGCGCGCTCACGCTGGTGGTATCGCCCCCACTCGCCGGAAGAACGTCACGATGTGCGTCGTCGCATCGGGGCCGTTGGGTGCGGTGTACGTTCCCTCCGCCGACCCACCGCTCCACCCGTGTCCCACGCCTTCGAGCAGCACTGATTCCACCGGCGCGGCGCCCGCATTCACGACGTTCCACTGCTGCACGGTCGCCTGCAGGTTGGCGGGCGACACCACCTTGTCGTCGGCGCCGTGCAGCACGATCACCGACACCGCCCTCGCGCGCGACCCCATCGCGGCCAGGGCGCGAGCGCCAAGCGCATTTCCATCCGCGGCACCCTGCCGCATTGCGCCCAGCGCACTGACCACGTCTGCGGCCGCAAGCGCCGGTACGCCCGAGTGCACGGCGAGCGCCGCATAACGCTCGGGATACGCGACCATCAGGTTCGCCGCCATCGCTCCGCCCGCAGATATCCCCACCAGCGACACTCGGCTCGCATTCACGCCCTCCGCGCGCGCGACGGAGTCGATCAGGCCGGCGAGCAACGCCGCCTCACCCATTCCGCGCTGGTACTGCTGCGGCGCGTACCAGTTCCAGCAGTTCTGGGCGTGCGCCGTCGCGCTCTGTTCCGGGTACAGCACGAGGAACCGTCCCGCCTCACCCGCCGCGTTCATGCGCGTGCCGGCCGCCATGTCGTCTGCAGTCTGTGTGCAACCGTGCAGCATCACGACGAGCGCGCGATCCTCGACGGCGGCCGGCATGTGCGAAGGCGTGAACAGCACGAAGGCTCGCGTGCCTCGTTCATCGCCGTACGTCGACCGCATCGTCTGCGACATTCGCGCTGGAGTGGAGTGAACGCGCCCGCACGCGATGGCGCCGAGCGCGAGCAGTGTAGCGGCGCCCGCCCACCGGCGGCTCAAAAGGTGATCCCACCGCCCACGGTCACCACCTGACCGGAGATGTAGTTCGATTCCGGTGAGCAGAACAGGTACACGCCATCCGCGGCCTCCTCGGGCGTGCCCTGGCCCCCCTTCGCATAGTGGATCGCGAGCCAGAGTGAGGACACGCACATCACGAAGCGATCACCGCATTCCTCCGCCTGCCGGCCCGCCGTCAGCAGCCACTCCTCGGCGGATGCGCGACCCGCGTTCGTGAGGGCCGCGCCGAGTGCGACGCAGACGACGCCGCGCACATACTGGTCGCCGGTTTCCGTCAGGATGGCCAGTGCCTCGCGACCCGCGGCCTCCGCCTGCTCCACCGCGCCATCGATGCCGTGCGCGATGGTCATGCCCAGCAGCGGCTCCACCTTGAATCGCGACACGCCGATGCGCTCCGCCATGCGCAGCGCATCCGTGCAGTAGCTCATCGCGCGGACCGTGTCGTGATCGTGCCCGGTCAGCCACGCGAGCCCCAGCCGTCCCAGGGAGATGCATTCCACCACGGGCGACCCGAGCAACTGGCCGATCTCGAGCGACGCCGTGGCATGCTGGCGTGCATCATCCGACGCGCCCACCATGCTGCTCGTCCCCGCGAGCAGCGCCGCCGCCTCGCGGTGGGAGCGCGGAGGACGTGCCCGCGCATCGGTATCGAGCTCGCTGCGCAAGTTGGCCTCGATGCCCTCGCGCGCCTCGGTGAATCGACCCTGGCGCACGTAGACGCGCGGGTTCAGCACCGGTGCCCGGTCGCGATGCATCGCCCACTCCATCGCGCGGAAGAGTCGCTCCGCACGACGGAGGTCGCCCGAAATGAGACGGTTCTCCGCCAACAGGAGGTACATGCCCTGCCGCGCGCGCTTGTCACCCCAGCTCATGCGCAGCGCCTCGTGCAGCAGCGGCTCCGCACGCGCGGGTTGCACGGTGTCGAGGAAGAGCAGGGCGTGACCAAGCAGCGCCTTGCGCTCGCCGGCACGATCCCCACGCGCCTGGTACTGCTGGCGCGCCGTCACGTACGCGGAGATCGCCTCGGCATAGCGGCAGCTGATGCGCGACGTCTCCGCCAGCGCGAAGAGCAGGTCCGGCGACTGCGCAATCACCGCCTGCGGCAGCTGGTCCAGCCACACGCGGATCGTCTGGTGCCGGCCACTGGCCGCCATCGCTTCCGCAATGCGCGCGACGACCTCCGCCGCACCAGCGTGGTCGTGCGCCGCGAGCAGGTGGTGCACCGCTTCCTCGTCGTCGCCGCGGCCAAGATGGAATGCGGCCGCGTTCCGGTGCAGCTCCGTGCGCCGCTCCGCCGACACGTCGGAGCGCCGCATCAGGACATCGCGGAAGAGATTGTGGTAGCGGAAGCTTCCGTGCGTGCTGACGAACAGCGAGCTGTCCTCGAGGAATCGCAGCATGTCGCTCGATCCTTCGCGGACGAGCACCCGGTCGCACGTTTCGGCGTCGAGGCGACGCAGCAGCGCCGTCTCGCCGAGAAAGCGTCGTACCTCGGGACTCTGGCGGAGGAACACCTCCTCGGCCAAGTAGTCGAAGAGGAGGTCCGATGGTCCCGGTATGCGCTGGAGCAGGCTGTCCAGTGCGTCGCCGTGCGATGCGCCGAGGCTGTCGCTCAGCATCTGCAGCGCGATTGGCCATCCCTCCGTTTCCGCGGCAACGGCCGTGGCCACGTCGAGCGACGGGGGCTGGTCGCGGCGCCGCTCGAGCAACCGCGCCACTTCGTCCGTCGTGAACGCGAGGTCGGCGCGCGAGACCTCCAGCATCTCCCCCGACGCACGCCAGCGCGCGCGGCCGCGAAAGCTCGGCATCCGCCGCGCCGTGATCACCAGGTGCATCAGTGGCGGCAGGCTCTCCACGAGTCGGCCGATGATGGCGTTCACCTCCGAGCTGTTCACCCGGTCGTAGTCGTCCAGCACCAGCACGGTCGTTCGCGTCAGGCCATCGGGCAGATCGTTGCTCAGCGCATCCACTGTCGAGTCCCAGAGCCGCGGCGCGCGGTCACCCTGCTCCAGCAGCTCGAGCGCCCGCGTGCCGATGCCCTCCCCTGCACTGCGCAGCGCCTGGATGAGGTGCAGCAGGAAGACGTGTGGGTCCGCTTCGGTGTCGCCCACGTTGTACCACACCTGCGCGTGGTCCGACGTGGCCAGCCACGATGCGACAGCTGTGGTTTTCCCGTACCCGGGCTCCGCCTTCACGACCGTGAGTGGATAGTCCACCGCCCGCGACACGATCGCCTCGACGCGCGGGCGCGCGATGATGTGCCGCCGCAGCGTCGGCTGCACGAAGCGCGTGCGCACCACGAGCGCCTCCCGCGCGCGGCTCGGCACGAGGACGTCGGACGGCAGGATGGGGTTGGTCATGTCATGCGGGAGGGAGCCACTCCCGCATGTTGGCTGCGCGGTGGAGACTCCGTCAAGCTGGCGCCCGCCGCCGAACCGCGCGTTCGCTAGCGCCAGGTCGCGTCGAAGCTGTAGCGCCCGTAGCCCGACTGCGGATCGCTGATGCGGATGATGCCCGTGTAGCGGTTCGCCGCCGTCGGCTGCTGGATGACTTCCACCCGACCGCGGCCATCGCGCACGTTGAGCGTGATCTGCCCGGGAAGGTCGTTGCGCATCGCCCCCGAGACGGTCGACCGAACGCCACGCGGCGACGCGCCGGAGCCCTGCTCCACGCGCACGGCGCCATTGCGCCACACCAGCTGGATTACATCATCCACTTCGCCGCTCCATTGCAGCAGCGGCGCGTTGTCGCGGCCCACCCGGTTGTCCATGCCGTTGCGGCGATCGTCACGGTCTTCGCCGTTGCGGCGGTCGTCCCCGTCCTTGCCGTTGCGGCGGTCGTCCCCATCCTTGCCGTTGCGGCGGTCGTCGCGGTCCATGCCGCGGTTGCCGCGGTCCATGCCACGGTTCCCGCGCCCGAAGCGCGGATCGCCCGAGGCCGTCCAGTACGCCGTCACGCGGTAGGTATCCGCGCCGCCCTCGTTGTCCACGATCTGGATGACCGCCGCATAGCCGTT
>JBBRZK010000166.1:0-4157 GCA_038236775.1 Gemmatimonadales bacterium | reverse complement strand
TGACAGGCTGTTTCGCTCAGGATGACAGGCTGTTTCGCTCAGGATGACAGGCTGTTTCGCTCAGGATGACAGGCTGTTTCGCTCAGGATGACAGGCTGTTTCGCTCAGGATGACAGGCTGTTTCGCTCAGGATGCCAGAGTACTAAAATTCGTCGCCCGGGCCCAAAGATACAACTGTCTGACGGTCGGGTCCGAAGAAGTCGCGCGCGACGTCGGCCACCTGCTCCACCGTCACCGCATCGACGAGCGCGAGCATTTCGTCGAGCGTGCGGTAGGGCTCCCCGTACAGCTCGACGCCGGCGCAGCGATACATGCGTGCGCTCACGCTCTCGAGCGACAGCGTGATCTGCCCCTTGAGCTGGCTCTTGCCCATCGCGAGCTCCTCCGCCGGCAGACCGTGCGCCGCCACCGCGGCGAGCTCGGCATCGATGGCGTCGAGCGCCTGACGCGCCGTCTCCGGCCCGGTGCCCACATAGACGCCGTGCATGCCCGTGTCGAGGTGAAACGACTGGAACGTGTACACCGCATACGCGAGACCGAGCTCCTCGCGCACGCGCTGGAACAGGCGCGAGCTCATGCCGCCGCCGAGCAGGACGCTGAGCAACACGAGTGCGTGCCGCCGTGGGTCGTGATGCGCCACCGTGGCGCTTCCCACCACGATGTGCGTCTGCGCGCCGTCGCGCTGCACGTGCCGGCGCGACGGCGCCAGCGCCACGGGCGCCGGCACCACGAGGCGCGAGGCATCGCCGGGACGCTCCGCGGTCCATCCCGTGCGCTCGAGCGACGCGAGCAGCGCGTCGTGCGTCACGTTGCCGGACGCAGCCACGATGAGCTGCGACGGATGGTAGGCGCGCGCGTGCAGCGACTCGAGGTCGGCGACGCGCAGGGCGGATACGGAGTCCCGCGTGCCGAGGATCGAGTACCCGTACGGGTGCGGACCCCACAGGGCCTCGTTGTGCAGCTCGTAGACGAGGTCGTCCGGTGTGTCCTCCACCATCGCGATCTCCTCGAGCACCACCTTCCGCTCCAGCTCGAGGTCCTTCTTGCGCAGCAGGGGACGGAACACGAAATCGCCGATGACATCCGCGGCGATGTCGAGGTGCTCGTCGAGCACGCGTGCCTGGTACACCGTGTGTTCCCGCGACGTGTACGCGTCGAGCGACCCACCGAGCGCTTCGAGCTCGAGGGCGATCTGCTTGGCCGTGCGCTTCGCGGTCCCCTTGAACACCATGTGCTCGAGCAGGTGCGACACACCCATCTTGTCCCGCGGTTCGTGGAGCGACGCGGCGCGAACCCATGCCCCGAACGCGACCGACCGCACCCCCGGCATTCGCTCCGAAAGTACGGTCAGTCCATTGGGGAGCACGGTCCGGCGGAACGCGTCCGCCGGCGTGTCACCGGAGCCCACTAGCGGCGGCCGCGGCCTCCACCGCCACCGCTGCGCGGCCGATCTTCGCGCGGCGGACGGTCACCCTCCGGACGCGGCGGGCGGGCTTCCTCTTCCGGCATCCCCTCGGGACGCTCCTGCAGTGCCTTGATCGAGAGGCGCAGCCGGCCGCGCTCGTCACGGTCGAGCAGCTTGACGGTGACGCGGTCTCCCTTGTTGACGACGTCCTCCGTCTTGTCCGTGCGGCCCCACTTGAGCTCGGAGATGTGCACCAGGCCTTCCGTGCCCGGCATGATCTCGACGAACGCGCCGAACGCGGTGGTCGTCTTGACGGTGCCTTCGTACGTGGCGCCGATCTCCGGCTCCGCCGTGATCGCCTGCACCATCTGCCGTGCGCGCTGCATCGCCTCGCCGCCCACGGCGGCGATGGTGACCAGACCCGTGTCGTCGACGGACAGTTCCGCGCCCGTCTCGTCCTGGATGCCGCGGATGGTCTTGCCCTTCGGTCCGATCAGGTCGCCGATCTTTTCGGGATTGATCATCATGGTGACGATCCGCGGCGCGTACGCGCTCAGTTCCTCGCGCGGTGTCGCGAGCGCCTTGTTCATCTCGCCGAGGATGTGCAGGCGGCCTTCCCTGGCCTGGGCCAGCGCTTCCTTCATGATCTGGAGGTCGAGGCCCTCGACCTTGATGTCCATCTGGATCGACGTGATGCCGTTCTCGGTGCCCGCCACCTTGAAGTCCATGTCACCGAGGTGATCCTCGGTGCCGAGGATGTCCGTGAGGATCGCGTACTTCTTCCCTTCCTTGATCAGGCCCATCGCGACACCCGCGACGGCGCCGCGGATCGGGACGCCGGCGTCCATCATCGCGAGCGAGCCGCCGCAGACCGTCGCCATGGAGCTCGAGCCGTTGGACTCGAGGATCTCGGAGACGATGCGCAGCGTGTACGGGAAATCCGCGAAGTCGGGCAGCACGCCCTGCAGCGCACGCTCGGCCAGGTTGCCATGGCCGATCTCGCGGCGCGAGGTGCCGCGCATCGGGCGGACTTCACCCGTGGAGAAGGGCGGGAAGTTGTAGTGCAGCATGAACGACTTCGTCGTCTCGCTGGGCGAGTCGATGGTGTCGAGCCGCTGGACGTCGTTCGCGGTGCCGAGCGTCACGGCGACGAGCGCCTGCGTCTGGCCGCGCGTGAAGAGCGCCGAGCCGTGCGCGCGCGGGAGGAGGCCCGAATCGATCGAGATGGGGCGCACTTCGTTCGTCGCACGACCATCGACGCGCTTCTTCGTCGTGAGGACCTGCGAGCGCAGCGCGTTGTATTCGAGGTCGCCGAGGATGTTCTTGATCTCCTTGACGTTGTCCGGCAGGTCGGCCGCGAACGACTCGGCGATTTCCTTCTTCACGAGCTCGACGGCCTGCACGCGCGTCTGCTTGTCCTTCTGGTTGAGCGCGGCGGCGATCTTCTCGTCGGCAGCGGCCTTCACCTTGTCGAGGAGTCCTTCGGTGGTGGCAGGCTTGTCCCACTTGAGCTTCTCGGTCTTGTCGGCGGCCTTGAGCAGCTCGTTCTGGTAGCCGATGAGCTCCTTGATGCCGGCGTGCGCGACAGTGATCGCCTCGACGACATCCTCCTCACTCACCTCGAGGGCGCCGCCCTCGACCATCATGATGGAGTCCTGAGTGCCGGCGACGACGAGCTCCATGTCGCTGTACTCGAGCTGCTGGAACGTCGGGTTGAGCACCCAGTTGCCCTGCACGCGGCCCACGCGCACGCCGGCGAGCGGCTCGGCGAACGGGGTGCGGCTGGCGTTGAGCGCGTACGACGTCGCGACGAGTGCGAGGACGTCGGCCTTGTTCTCCTGGTCCGCGCTGATGACGTAGCAGAAGACCTGGACTTCGTTCTGGAAGCCTTCCGGGAAGAGCGGGCGGATGGAGCGGTCGATGATCCGGCAGCTCAGGATCTCGCCGTCCGTCGGGCGGCCCTCACGCTTGATGAAGCCGCCGGGGATCTTGCCGGCCGCGTAGGTCTTTTCCTTGTACTCGACGGTGAGCGGGAAGAACGGGAGCGGGCTCTTGTTGTCGCTCACCGTGACGGTCGCGAGGACCATCGTCTCGCCGTAGGTGATCAGGCAGGAGCCGGCGGCCTGCTTGGCCATGCGGCCGGTCTCGATGACCAGCTTGCGTCCTGCGAACGTCTTTTCAATGCGTTGCATGTGTGTGTCCTTTCGTCTCTCTCTTCGATGCGGCCGGCCCTATTGCCGACACGCGCGTCATGAGGTGGTGCTGAGATTGGTGCGTGGTGACATGCAAAACGCGCGGTCCGCAATGAAGCGTCCGCGCGTGTGCATTCGTGTCAGCCTAGTACCGCAGTCCGAGTTCCTGAACGATCGAGCGATAGCCGTCGATGTCGGTCCGCTTCATGTAGTTCAGCAGGCGGCGACGCGTTCCGACCATCTTCAGCAGCCCGCGGCGGCCGTGATGGTCCTTCTTGTGGGCCCGGAAGTGCTCGGTGAGGTAATTGATGCGATCCGAGAGGAGGGCAACCTGGACGCGAGCGGAGCCGGTGTCGGTCTCGTGCGTCTTGTACTTCTCGAGCGTCGGGGCGTTGTCGAAAGCCATGTTCCTGGACTGTCCTAAGCGAGGCAAAGTGGTTGAGCCGTGGAACTTAGCCCGGGGAGGGGCGGATGTAAAGGGGGACGAGAGGACGAGAGGACGAGAGGACGAGAGGACGAGAGGGCGAGAGGACGAGAGGGCGAGAGGGCGAGAGGGCGAG
>JBBRZK010000165.1:0-4158 GCA_038236775.1 Gemmatimonadales bacterium | reverse complement strand
CGCCACTCGCTGTTGTGACTATGAATTTGACGTAATATGTCTTCCCAACTGTGCCAACTGCAGGAGTCCACGAGAACGTTCGTGTTGATGGAGTAAACGTCATGCCCGCCTGTAGAAAATAGGCGGCATACGTCAACGCATCGCTCTCAGGATCTGACGCGCTCACAGCAAAGCTGAAATTCTGCGTGGCATTGGGAGAATCACTGATAAGAGTACCTGAATCGGGCACAGAATGCGAGCCAATCGCTGTAAATTCAGGCTCCTCTCAGATTTCCGTGTGAGCCGTGGCGCCTCACAGCACGATCCTCGCCCACGGGTTGTGGCGTAGCCCGCAGCGCTGGAGGATCTTCAGCTTGAAGTACTCGGGGTCGCGATAGCCTCTCGCCTGGAAGCGCAGCGCCGCGATCTGGCTGTTGGTGGCCTCGGCCAGTCCCAACGGCACGTCGTGCTCGTGGCCGGCGATGACGGCGTCGAGATGGTTCGCGATCCGGTGCGCGACGCGTGCGAGCTCCGCCAGGCCGCTGCCCAGCGTGGCCACGATCCAGTCGTGCAGCCGGGAGCGCATCACACCGAGGTACTTCCACGGATGGCGCAGGATCGCGCGCAGTTGCTCCTTGAGCAGGTAGCCCTGGTAGAGCGGCTGGTTGAGCGCCATCAACTCGTTCAGGAGTAGCTTGTCCTTGTGTTCGAGGTTCTCGCGCGCCGAGAGCAGCAGCCACTTCTTCACCTTCATCGCTCGTCCCACCTCGTCGCGCGGCGCCGCCGAGAACAGCCGCCGGCGCAGTTGGTTCAACGCCTCGTTGAGCCACTGCACGATGTGGAAGCGATCGAGGATGTGCACCGCGCCCGGCAGTCGCGCCGCGATCACCTTCTGGTAGCCCAGATCGCTGACGGCGCCACGGATCCGACGTCGTCCACGCGGCCCGAGTGCCCGCAGGAACGCCAGCAGGCCACGGCGCCCCTTGCCGTCGCCGATCCAGACCACGCGACCCGTCTTCAGGTTGGTCACGATCGTGAAGTACACGTGCCCGCCCGTACGCGACACCTCGTCGACGCCGATCCAGCGCAGGTCGGCCAGCGCGGCGGTGCGATCCCCAAGCGCCAGCTCGATGGCGCGACCGTCGACCTTCGCCACCGTCGCCCATGACAGGTTCGCCATCCGCGCCACGGCGCTCACCGGCAGTCGCGTACACAGCGCCGCCAGCCGCTCGAAGAACCGCCGCGTCATCCGGACCCCCGGCATCGCGAACGGCAAGCGCTCCACCCGCGTACCGCCGCAACACGCGATCCGCATGGGTCGCACCTCCAGGTACGTCTCGGCGTCTCCGATCGAGCAGTCTCGCAGCCGGATCGATTCCGGTTCGGCGAACAACCCGCTCGCGTGCCGCCGCCCGCAGTCCGGGCACTCGTACTGGCCGGCGCGCCGCTCAACCCGCACCACTTTCACCCGCCCACGCCGCGGATTCGGCTCGTATGTCACCGCTACCACTTCGAACCCTTGCAACCCGAGATAGGCCGCGACAAGATGATCCTGCTCCTGGTTCATCCCTCTGACTCCTCCTTCTGGCAAGAAGAAGAGCCATGGATGAACCAGGGGAGTCAATGCCATTCTTCGTTGAAACATGACGGCTCGATTCATCAGGCTGCAGCCTGACGCTTCGTGATGCCCAGCTCTCGCTGAAGTGCCGCGCGCAGCGCGGGCAGGTGCTTCATCCCGCGCACGCGTCGCAGTCGTGGTTCGATCTCGAGCAGCGCGGTCCCGATCCACCGCAGCTTCTGCTCGCTGTTCCGGTAATGATCCACATGATCGGTGAGCCGACCGATGTGGGCTTGGATGGACTCGATCACGTTGGTGGTCGCGAACGACAGGCGCAGCTCCTCGGCGAGCCCAAGACGATGCAACGTCAGCGTCTCCTCGAGTCCCTCGTCCAGGCTGCGCGCCGCCGACTGGTTCTGCAGCACCAACTCGCCGTGCACGCGCTTCAGCCGTGCCTTCGCCTTCTCATAGGTCGGCTGCTCGTACGCCGCCTGCAGCTTCCGCCGCATCGCCGGACGGCGCGCCTCGGACAGATACGCCAGCACGTTCTCGCGCTTGTGCCAGCGACAACGTTGAATCAGCGTCGCGGACCCGAACACCTCGCGCACGGCGACGTGGAACCCCTTCGCCCCGTCGAGCACGCACAGCAGGCCCTGTTCGAACTTCAGGCCGCGGTCCACGAGCGACTGCAGGAACTCGCGGCACACCCTGGTGTTCTCGCTCGCCGTCTGCACCATCCCCAGCACCACCTTGATCCCGGTCAGCGTCACGCCGATCGCGATCACCATCTCGTCGTCGCCGAAACTCTTGCCGTCCATGAACAGCGCCACCAGATCGTGCCCCGACAGGTCGCGCTCCATGAGCGCCTGCAGCTTCGCCGCGCTTGCACGCTTGAACCGCCGCGACACGCTCGAGGCCGACAGGCCGAACACCTCGGGCACCAACGCCGCGGTCTCCTCGTAGTTGCGACAGCCGATCCCACGCAACACGCGTCCCATCAACTGCGCGTCGCCATCCCGGGGCTGCCGCAGCCGATCGTAGGCCTCCAGGCGCACTTCCCGGTCCGCATGGCGATCGCGCACCCGCGGCACCTGCACCGCCAGTTTCTGGTCCGCCAGGTAGACCGAGCCGCGCTCCGAGCCCCAGCGGTAGTAGCGCCGATCGGTCGGGCCGCGCTGGTAGCGCCTGCCGGCCAGCTCCGTCACCGCTTGCTTCAACGTCTCGTGTACGGCGTCGAGGCCGAGCGGAATCAGCGCCTGGATCATCTCGATCCGCGCGTCCAGATTCGCCACCGCCAGCCGCACCGCCGCATCGTCACGCACTTCATGCTTTCGCTCCGAGCGCTTGCCGAGTACCTTGCTCATCGAAGGCTCCTTGTTGGTGATGCGTCGATCCACTCGCCAGTGAACCGGTGCATCCTACTTGGAGCCGTCTTCTTTCAACGAAGGTTAGCACTCACTCGATAAACCCGGTTATCGGTATATCACTTTGAGTTGACCCCAAGTCGAGCTTCGGACCGGCGTGCTCACATCGTGGCAAAACTCGATAGTAAATACGAGGTCTGCATTTGGAAATGGATCGGGATTAAAGCGTAGGGTACACGCGACAGTCCTTCTCGAGAGCCACACGTGTCCATCCGTATATGCGTCGGTAACACCATCGCGGCCTAATACATCAAAATAGGACGGACACTCGTCCATCGGAACTTGAAGAAAGAAGGCGTACAGGCCACGGCGGGGCAAGGCTACGGGCGGGTCGAACTCCCACTTGAACTCAACTGGGTGGACGCCATCGCCATAAAACACATGCATCACCGGGCCATGTTGGATGACCGATGTCGAGAGCGGTATTCCGGCCGAGTCTGTCTCGACGATGTAGGGGTCGATGCCAGTATAGAGTGTCTCTTGCTGGACAACTCTCCACACTGTCAAAGAACGAATGAGTGTGTCCGACGCAAAGAAGGTCTGGCCGACAGACTCTCCGAGTATGTCCCCAGCACTGCTGTTCGCAAGCGACGTGTCAATGCCCACTGCGACTACAGTAGGACACGTTTGCCCGACTGAGGGCCTAACGCTCAAGGCGAGCCCGGAGGCGGGCATAACGAGCCCCGCCGCCAATACAGACGCCAACATCAAGAGCGCACGGTTCATTGCAATAGTACGACACGTCCGATCTCGTGCTGCTTTCCAAGATCGAGTCGGTAGAGATAAATGCCTGGCGGCACCCTGCTGCCTGATGCGCCCTTCCCCTGCCAAACCAGGCGGGTCCCTGCAGGTCCGCGCACCGCGGCTACCCGTCGGCCTGTAAGGTCGAAATGGACATCGTAGCGATTACCCTTGGGACAAACGTCGTTGCGAGTTCGAAGCTGCCTGACGTTGGATTAGGGCCCACGCGGGCTATCGCCGTAGCGGAAGCTGCGTATCGCGAAGCTGCCGCGCAACAGGCATGTACCGTCAGCGCATCCAGAATCACGTCCGTTCCGCCACTCGCTGTTGTGACTATGAATTTGACGTAATATGTCTTCCCAACTGTGCCAACTGCAGGAGTCCACGAGAACGTTCGTGTTGATGGAGTAAACGTCATGCCCGCCTGTAGAAAATAGGCGGCATACGTCAACGCAT
>JBBRZK010000164.1:0-4181 GCA_038236775.1 Gemmatimonadales bacterium | reverse complement strand
GAGGCCGGCGTGCAGCCTCAACAGGACCATGGACATGGCCATCTGGGCGCCGGTGCTTCCCGCGGAGACGAACGCGTCGGACTCGCCATCCTGCTGCATGCGCAGGCCGACGGCCATGGAGCTGTTCGGTTTTCCGCGCACGACGGCGCTGGGCTTGTCCGTCATCTCGACGATGTCGGGCGCCTCGACGACCGACAGGCGATCGCGGTAGATGGCCGACGCGCACAGCTCACCGTCGAGCAGGTCGCGCAGTTGCGCTTCCACGACGGTGGTCTGGCCAACGAGTTGAATGCTGTGAGCGGGATCGAGCTCGGCGAGCGCGAGCAGCGCGCCAGCTACGGTCGCCTGGGGAGCAAAGTCGCCCCCCATGGCGTCCAACGCGATCCGCGCCAAGGTCAGGCTTCCTTGGCCGCGACTCGCTGCTCACCCGCATAATACCCGCACTCGGCGCACACGTGATGTGGGCGCTTCATCGCCTGGCACCGGGGGCACTTCTGGATCGCGATTGCGGGCGCGGTCTTGTGCGTGTTGCGGGCGCGCTTCTTTCGCTTGCTGGTTCTGCGCTTCGGGACGGCCATTGCTCTGGTCGGAAAGGGATAGGAAACGGGCGACTCAGCTCTGCCCGACGTGCTCGCAGAGCCCGAGGTTCAACTCGGCCCCGCACGTCTGGCACAGCCCCTTGCAGTCGTCACGGCACAACGCGTAGCCTGGAACATGCAACAACCACTGCTCGCGCACGGCCGGCCGCAAGTCGAGCTCCGCGGACCGGTCGTCGAGCAGGAATACATCGGGATCGTCCTCGACGCCCTCCGTCCCCGCTTCCGCGAAGATGAGGTGCGCTTCGTCCGACATGTGTGCCTCCGTGTCGCTCAGGCAGCGACTGCACGGAAGCGAGACATCTCCCTCGATGGTGCCGTGCCAGTAGAACCGGCCCGGCCCCGCTGACGACAGGCGTCCGCGAACTTCAATGGGCGCCAATGGCCTCGGATCTCCCTCGAGCCACACCGGATCGTCCGGCGACAGGTTAGCGTCGACGGCGACGGCGTGCTCGGTGAGCGACCGAATGTCAAAGGACAGCATAGCCACCAAACTTACTCGGCGCGGGGCGTCTATACAAGTCCGCACGGCGCGAAGAGTTAGCCGTCCGCCAGACGGCGCGGCGACACGCCGCCCCATCGGTGCGGACGGCCCAGGCCGCCACGCGCGACCGACTAGCGCACCCAGTCGCATTCGGGGAAGAAGAAACGCGCCTCGCGCGCGGCATTCTCGTCCGAGTCCGAGGCGTGAATCGCGTTCCGGCCCTTCGACTCCGCGTACAACTTGCGTACCGTGCCGGCGGCCGCCTCGGCCGGATCGGTGGCGCCGATGGCGTCACGCAGGCCGGTGACCGCGTCCGCTTTCCTGAGGATGAGCGGCATGCAGGCGCCGGAGGTCATGAACTCCACGAGCTCGCCGTAGAACGGGCGCTCGCGGTGCACCTCGTAGAACTGCCCCGCTTGTTCCTTCGTCATGCGCAGCACGCGCGACGCCATGATGGAGAAGCCCTTCTCCTCGAGGAGGGCGATGATCTTTCCGGCCTTGCCGGCGCCGAAGGCGTCCGGCTTCACGATCGTGAGGGTATAGTTGCCAGCCATCTGAGTCTGCTCGGTGAAATGGGCCGAGGACGACGTCCCCGGTCAGGATCCAATCAATTTACGAACGATGTCGCCGCGCGTGAGAAACCCGACGAGGCGACCTTCGCGGACCACGGGCACGCGGTCCACCTCCTTGTTGCTCATCAGCGAGGCCACCTCGGCCAGCGCCTGACCCGGCGCCACGCACAGCACCTGCCGGTTCATGATGTCCCGCACCGTCCGCGACCCCATGCCCACCGGCGCTGCGACCCGGGCGTCGGGCCCGGTGAAGGCTTGCACGGTGAGCAGGTGCCGGATGACTTCCCGCTCGCTCACCATGCCGAGGACCCGCTCGTCCTCGTCCACCACGGGCAGCGCACCGAGCCCGGTGCGCACCAGCGTGCGCGCCACGTCTCCCAGGGGCGAGTCGGCCCGCACCGTGAGCGGTTCGTGGCTCATCACGTCGCGCACTGTCAGCTGCTCGGGGAACTGGTAGCTCGTGAAGCTCTCCAGTTCCACGAGAGCCGCGGCATCCGGCGCGGCGTGAATGGCCGCGAGGACGTCGGGCTTGCGCAGGAGACGCGCGAACGCCCCTACGACCTGGAGGTAGCGTGCCGCGTGGCGCGGCGGCGTGACGATGAGCAGCACGATACGCGCACACCGCTCCTCGTCGTCGACGGTACGGAAGCACAGCGGCTCCGGCGCCACGCCCACCGCGACGAGCAGCTGCCCGACCGCGTTCGTGCGATAGTGCAGCAGGAACGCCCGGTCGCCCATGGCGACGACGTCCTCGGGCCGCGCACCGCGCACGCGTCCCGCGAGCGTGACGCCGTCGATGACGCCATGCGCCGGCACGAGCCGCTCCAGGAGCTCGGCCGAAGCCTCCCGGAGCGTCCGCGCCGCGAGCGGCACCACGGTGCGCTCGGGCGCGAGGAAATCGCGCAGCCTCACGTTACGTCACTCACATGCGGGCGCGAAGCTCCGCGACGAACTCGATGGGCCGCCGGGCGATGCCCATGCCGGCCTTCTCGAACGCCTCGAGCTTCTCGGCGGCAGTGCCTGCCGAACCCGAGATGATCGCGCCCGCGTGTCCCATGCGGCGTCCCGGTGGCGCGGTCTGGCCCGCAATGAAGCCGACCACCGGCTTCTTCATGTGCTTCGCGACGAACTCCGCCGCCTCCTGCTCGTCGGTGCCGCCGATCTCGCCCATCATCGCGACGGCCTTCGTCTTCGGGTCCTTCTCGAATGCCGCGAGGCAGTCGATGAAGTTGGTACCGTTGATCGGGTCGCCGCCGATGCCGACGCAGGTGCTCTGCCCCAAGCCGGCGCGCGTGAGCTGGTACACGACCTCGTACGTGAGCGTGCCCGAGCGGCTCACGACGCCGATGTTGCCCGGCGTACAGATGCGACCGGGAATGATGCCGACCTTGCTCTCGCCCGGCGTGATCAGCCCCGGGCAGTTCGGGCCGAGCAGCCGCGCGCCCTTCTCCTTCACGAACGGATAGACGCGCGTCATGTCGAGCACCGGCACGCCTTCCGTGATGCACACGATGAACTTGATGCCGGCGTCCGCGGCTTCCATCATCGCGTCGGCGGCGTACATCGGCGGCACGTAGATCACGCTCGTGTTCGCGCCGGTGGTCTTCACGGCCTCGTGCACGGTGTTGAACACCGGCACCGTGCCCTCGAACTTCTGGCCGCCCTTCCCCGGCGTCACGCCGCCGACGACCTTCGTGCCGTATTCCATCATCTGCTTCGTGTGGAACCCGCCGTCGCGGCCGGTGATTCCCTGCACGATGAGCGTGGTGGCGTTGTCGATGAAGATGCTCACGCGGCCTGTCCTCCCTTCGCGAGCGCGACGGCCTTCTGCACCGCCTCGTCCATGTCGGACGACGCGCTGAATCCGTTGTCCGTCAGGATCTTCATGGCAATCTCTTCGTTGGTGCCGGTGAGGCGGATGACGATGGGGATCTTGAGCGGGTTGGCCTTCGTCGCCGTCACGATGCCGTTGGCGACGTCGTCCGTGCGGGTGATGCCGCCGAAGATGTTGAACAGGATGACCTTTACGCTCGGGTCCGCGGTGATGATGCGAAGCGCGTTCACGACCTTCTCGGGGTTCGACGAGCCGCCGATGTCGAGGAAGTTCGCGGGCTCGCCGCCGTAGTATTTCACGAGGTCCATCGTGGCCATCGCGAGGCCCGCGCCGTTCACGACGCAGCCGACGTCGCCCTCGAGCTTGATGAAGGTGAGGCTCGAGTTGCGCGCATCCACCTCGCTCGGCTCCTCGGCGGTCTCGTCGCGCAGCGCGGCCAGGTCCGGGTGGCGGTCGAGCGCGTTGTCATCCACGGAGATCTTCGCGTCCAGCGCGAGCACCTCGCCCGACGGCGTGACGACGAGCGGGTTGATCTCCGCGAGCGACGCATCGCTCTTCATGAACGCCTGGTAGAGCGCCATCATGATCTTCGACGCGGCGCGCACCTTCTTCACGTCGTCGAACAGGAAGAAGCCGAGTTCGGAGGCCTGGTACGGCTGGAGGCCGTAGCGCGTGTCGATCGGGAGCTTGAGGAT
>JBBRZK010000163.1:0-4263 GCA_038236775.1 Gemmatimonadales bacterium | reverse complement strand
GTGGAAGTGTTCGGGTGGCGGGACGTCCGTCGCGACGGCTCGCGGCTGCATGCTACCATCGCCTGCGGCGGCGGCACCTACATTCGTGCGCTTGCGAGGGACCTTGGCCGGCTCACCGGCAGCGCGGCGCACCTCGCCGAACTGCGTCGCGAGCGCAGCGGGCCCTTTCACGTGGCAGACGCGGTCTCGCTGGAAGCGCTGCGCGAAGGCAGGGCTGTCCTGCGTCCCGCGCTCGACGCCCTGCCGACCATCCTGCGCGTCACGCTCACGGGCGACGACGCAGAGCGCGTGCTGCGGGGCATGACGGTCGCGCGGAACGCCGATGCCGACGCCGCTGCCCTCGTGGACGAGCGCAGTGGTGCCCTCGTCGCGTTCGCGGAAGCGGACGGCGCCTCCTGGCAGCCGCGCGTCGTGATGCGGAAGGTCGGGTGAATCCGATGCTCCTGGACCCGAGCGACGCATCGCTCCCGCCGCACGTCGCCGAGACGGTCGTGACGGTGGGCACGTTCGATGGCGTGCATCGGGGCCATCTCGACGTACTCGCCAGGCTCGCGGCGCGTGCCCGTTCGACCGGACGCACCAGCCTGCTGCTGACCTTCGAACCACATCCGCTCGACGTCCTGAAGCCGGAGAAGGCGCCGAAGCTGCTCACGTCGCGGTCCGAGAAGCTGGCGGCCATTGCCGCCAGCGGCCTGGAATACGTCGCCGTGCTGCCATTCACGCGTGCGCTGGCCGACCAGTCTGCCGCCGATTTCGTCGACGAGATCCTGCGCGCGCGCTTCCGCATGACCGAGCTCCTGATCGGGCACGACCACGGCTTCGGCCGTGGTCGCGCCGGCGACGTGGATGCGCTGCGCTCCCTCGGCGCGGACCGGGGCTTTGCAGTGGACGTCGTCGCGCCCGTGGAATCCGCTGACGGAACGCCCGTGAGCAGCACGGGTATCCGCCAGGCAGTGCTGTCGGGTGACCTTGGCGCTGCGGAGGCCGGTCTCGGCCGTGCCTACTCGGTAGTGGGCAGGGTGGTGGCCGGCGAGGCGCGTGGGCGCGGGCTCGGCTTTCCGACGGTCAACGTGCAGCCCGAGTCGTCGCGCAAGCTCCTTCCGCCTGATGGCGTGTACGCGGTGCGGGTCGAGACGCCTCGCGGCCGTTTCGGCGGCATGATGAACCTCGGTGGGCGCCCCACCTTCGATGATGCACAGCGGACGATCGAGGCACACTTGTTCGACATCACAAGCGATTTTTATGGTGACGTGGTACAGGTGGCATTCGTCGCTCGCTTGCGCGAGACCCGCCGCTTCGACGGTGTTGACGCCCTCAAGCAGCAGCTTGCCCTCGACGAGTCAGCCGCACGCCGTGCGTTGACGCTCCCTGCCGAGCCGGGTACGTTGAAAGGCTCCATGCACTTTCCTCCCTCCACCCCGTAGTCGCATGTCCAACCTGAAGTGGCGCCTCGTCACCATTGGCGTCCTCGTCCTTCTCTCCGTCTACGCGCTGTTTCCGCGCGACGTGAAGACCCGCCAGCGCCGTCCCGATGGGACATTCTTCGACACGGTGCAGCGTCGGGTGCCGCTGAGAAAGGGACTCGATCTCTCCGGCGGCATGCACCTGGCGCTCGAGGTGGACGAGTCCAAGGGCGCGGTGGCCAACAAGAGCGAGGCGATCGATCGCGCGTTGAAGGTCGTTCGCACGCGTATCGAGGGCATGGGCGTGTCGGAGACGGTGATCCAGAAGGCCGGCAACGACCGCATCATCATCGACATTCCGGGCGTCGACGATCGCGAGCGTGCCATCCGGATGGTGCAGGACCAGGCCTTCCTCGCGTTCCAGATCACCGACAAGACGAATGCGTTCGAGAAGGTGCTGCCCCGCCTCGACGCCATCGCGAAGGCGAAGGGATTCGGCACGACGTCCGCCGCGAGCGGGACGACGGCGACACCCAATGCGGGGCTGAACGGGTTGCTCACGGCCGGCACGGACTCGACGAAGACGGTCGCCGGTGCGAAGGCCGACACGGCGAAGGCCAGGGCGGACAGCGCCGTCCTGCCGGGCGTAACGGGCGGCGTGATCTCCAAGATGATCCTCGCCGGCCAGTTTCCCGGCGAGTTCCTCGTCGAGCGGAACAACAAGGATGCGCTCAAGACGTTCCTCGACTCGCCGGACGTGCAGTCGGCCATGCCCCCCGGCAAGGTCGCGCGCTTCGGCAGCGATTCCGTCATCATCCAGAACAAGACGTACGGGTATCTCTACCTGGTGGATGAGCGGCCGATCATCACGGGCGAGTCGCTGACGGACGCGAAACCGAACACGACGCCGGAGGGTACGGTGGTCGAGTTCCAGCTGAGCAACGAAGGTGGCCGCCGCTTCCAGCGCGAGACGGCCAAGCACATCAAGGATTACATGGCCATCGTGCTGGACAACGTGGTCATGGGACGTCCGCCGATCATCAATGGGGCGATCGGCACCCGCGGCCAGATCACCATGGGGCAGGGACGCGACCTGCAGTCCGCGCAGGACCTCTCCCTGGTGCTCAAGGCGGGGGCGCTGCCCGTGCCGCTCAAGGTTGCCGAGGTCCGCAACATCGGACCGAGCCTCGGGCAGGACTCGATCAACAAGGCCATGACTGCCGGTACGATCGCGATCGTGCTGGTCGTCGTGATCATGATGGGTTACTACCGGTTCTCCGGGATGCTGGCCGTCGCGGGACTCGCGCTGTACGTGCTCTACACGCTCGCCACGCTCGCCAGCTTCGACGCCGTGCTCACGCTGCCCGGCCTCGCTGGCTTCGTGCTCTCCATCGGCATCGCGGTGGATGCGAACGTGCTGATCTTCGAGCGCATCAGGGAGGAGCTCGACCGTGGCAAGACGGTGCGAACCGCGATCGACGAGGGATTCCGTCACGCCATGAGTGCCATCATCGACTCCAACGTCTCGACGATCCTCACGGCGGCGGTGCTGTACCAGTACGGCACGGGTCCGGTCAAGGGATTCGCCGTCACGCTCATCGCCGGTATCGTCGCGTCGATGGTCACGTCCATCTTCGTCGTGAAGACCTTCTTCCTCCTGTGGCTGAACCGCTCGCGCGGCGCCCAGACACTGAGCATCTAGAGTCCAATCATGCTGCGTATCCTTCACGGCACCCACTACGACTTCATCAAGCCCTGGCGCATCGCCGTGGGCATCACGGCGGTGTTCATCATCGCCGGGTTCGTCTTCCTGGGCGTCCACAAGACCCGGTACGGCACGGCACTCAACCAGAGCATCGAGTTCACGGGCGGCACCCTGATGCAGCTGCAGTACGCGCAGGTGCCCAACCCGGCGGACATCCGTGCCACCGTCGATGCGGCGGGGTATCCCGGTTCGGAAATCCAGCCGTTCGGCTCGCCGCGCGAATTCACCATCCGCGCGGCCGGCCACGATGCCGGCTCGAGCGTCGAGAAGACGGCGCGTGACATCGAGGCAGCCCTGCACACGAAGTTCGGCCCCACGGAACCCAAGGTCGTGCGCACGGAGATCGTGGGCGCACGTGTCGGCGACGAGCTGAGTCGCGACGCGGTCATCGCCATCGTGATCTCGCTGTTCGTCACGCTGCTGTACCTCGCGTTCCGCTTCGAGTGGCGATTCGGCGTCGCGGCCGTCCTCGCGACGGCGCACGATCTCCTCAGCACGCTGGCGTTCCTGGCCATCATGCGCCTCGAGGTCTCGCTCACCGTCGTGGCCGCGCTCCTCACGGTCATCGGCTACTCGCTCAACGACACGATCATCATCTTCGATCGCGTGCGCGAGAACCTGAAAAAGGCACGCCCGGAGCCCCTGTGGGACGTGCTCAACCGGTCCATCAACGAGACGCTGCCACGGTCCGTGCTGACACACGTGACGGTGGCGGCGGCCACCCTGTCGCTGCTGCTGTTCGCGGGCGAGGTGATCCGGCCGTTCTCATGGATCATGCTCTTCGGTATCGTTACTGGCACGTTCAGCTCCGTCTACATTGCCGGACCCACGCTGCTGTGGATCGAGCGCCGCTGGCCTCGTGCCCGCGGCAACGAGAAGTCACCCGCGCGCACCGCGCCGGTAGCGCCCGTGAAGCCGGCTGCCACGCGGCCGCCGGTCGCGGCGCGCACTCGCTGAACGGTCGTGTGACCGTGCCGGTGATGCGGCTGGCACCGGCACGTTCCGGCGTCAGCAGTCAGGCTTTTTCGAACCGCCGCCTCGCGCGGCGGTTCGTGCGTCCGTGATCACGTTCATCGACAGCCACGCGCACCTGGC
>JBBRZK010000162.1:0-4403 GCA_038236775.1 Gemmatimonadales bacterium | reverse complement strand
TCGGCCGCGAGACGAAGAACGGCGCCGGCCTCGCCTACAGCACGCAAGAAATCGAGTTCGAGATCGAAAGCTACCTGCGCCACCAGGGCGACAAGTTCAGCGAGTACTTCGACGCGAACACCTACCTGCTCATCACCCGCGCCCTCGACTATTTCGATCCGGCGCACGAGCACGGCGGCGACCTGTCCGCCGCGTTCGAGATCGCCAGGGCGTGCCGCTTCCTGGTCGTCAGCTTCACGACCGACTGGCGCTTCGCGCCGCAACGCTCGCGCGAGATCGTCAAGGCGCTTGTCGACAACCGCATCGAAGTCTCGTACGCCGAGATCGACGCGCCGCACGGCCACGACGCGTTCCTGCTCGAGGATCCGCGCTATCACGGCATGATGCGGGCCTACTTCGCGCGCATCGCGCAGGAGATCGGCGCGCCGCGGGAACAGGTGCACGGCGTGAGGGTCTCGGTATGAACACGAGCCTCGCTTGCGCCGGACGCGCGGAGAACGTCCATGAGTGAACGGCGCGACCTGGAAATCATCGCCGACCTCGTGCCGCCGGGCTCGCGCGTGCTCGATCTCGGATGCGGCACCGGCGAGCTGCTCGCCCACCTGCGCCAGCACCGCGGCTGCAGCGGCTACGGCATCGAGCTCGATGACGCGAACGTGCTGGCGAGCACGCAGCGCGGCGTCAACGTGATCCAGCTGAACCTCGAGGAGGGGCTGGCGCTGTTCGACGACCGCAGCTTCGACGTCGTGCTGCAACTCGACACCCTGCAGCACCTGCGCAATACCGAGAAGATGCTGCGCGAGACGGCGCGCGTGGGCCGCATCGGCATCGTCAGCTTCCCGAACTTCGCGCACTGGCCGAATCGGCTGCACGTCGCGATGGGCCGCATGCCCGTGACGCGCGCGCTGCCCTACGAGTGGTACGACACGCCGAATATCCGCGTGACGACGCACGCCGATTTCGAAGTGCTGGCGCGCAAGAACGGCCTCGACGTGATCGAGTCCTTCGGCCTGCAGTCCGGCCACGTCGTGCGGCGCCTGCCCAACCTGCTGGCGAGCGTGGCCGTGTTCAAGTTCCAGCGCAGCTGAAGCGCTTCGGAGAACAGGCTTGCCGGCCCGTCGCGTCGACGCGTCGTCAGCCTGGCGTCGAATACGAGCGGCTCAGGTGGGCGTCGTCGGCGTCTTGCCTTCCTGCGTCATGAAGATGACGAGGACGATCCAGCCGACGACCGGAACGAGCCAGAGCAATTGCCACCAGCCGCTGCGCCCGGTGTCGTGCAACCGGCGCGCGCCGACCGCGAGTTCGGGCAACAGCATGCCGAGCGAGAACAGCCCCGCGAGCGAGTGGCTGACGATGTTCAGGAGCGCGTTGACGACGACGACGAACAGGACGAACCACCACATTTCGGAGCGCGTGGCCATGCCGTTGAAGTCAACGTATTTCTTCGTCACACAGACTTCGACCGATTCCTGGATCTTCATGGGAGCCCCTCGCGCCATTGGTTCGTGGATGAGTGTCGTCGTTCGACACCGTCGCGCATCCTAGGGCTTGCGCGAATGGCGCGGTATCCCCTCGGAGGGGGATCGATCGGGTCACGGAGCCGCCGCGCCGCGCGGCGCGGGTTCGATGCTTTCGCTCACGGGTTCGCACGCGCGACGGCCCAGCGTCGAACAGCTGCAGCGGCCCGTGACCACGCGACACGCGCACGCATAGCCCTTGTGCGGCGACAGGTCGCGCACGAAACCTGATCCGGGCAAGCCGCGCGTCGACGCCTTCCGCGCGCCCGCACCGTCAAGTCGCGTCCATGGAGTGGCCGGCGGCAGGCGGCGGCGCCACGCCGATCGCCTTCTCGAAGCAGGCCGCCTCGGCATTGCGGGCGTACTTGCCGTAGTTGGCGATGCGCACGTAACCGCGGTGTTCGTAGAACGCCACCGCGCGCTCGTTGACGAGCCGCGTCTCGAGCCGCAGCGCCGCATAGCCGAGCCGCGCCCCCTCGACCTCCAGGAAGCTCAGCACGGCGCTGCCGACGCCGGCGGTGCCGACGCGGGCGAACATGCGCTTGATCTCGGCGACCGACGCGTCCATCGGGCGCAACGCGCCGCACCCCAGCGCCCGCCCGCGCGCGTCGCGCGCGACCGCAAAGCAGGCACGATCTCCGACCACGTCGGCCGGTTCGAACGAGGCGCGGCCACTGGCGCCCGTGATGGCGGCCAGGGTAGCGGACAACTCGTTCATCAAGGCCTGCGCGTCGTCGCAGGCAGGGTGTTCGGCACGAACCCGGATGACGGACGCGATCACGGCATGGCCTCGACCAGGTGCGCCCGGTTCGACGGGGCAACGAAGGGATCGGGCCAGAATTCGAGCAGGCGGGCGACCTTGCCGCCCTCGACCGTGAAGAAGGAGATGGCGCGCGCCGCCTGCACGCCGTCGGTGACGCCGACATCCGTGACGACTTCGCAGGCATTGCCGACCACGCGGTGGACCGTGAAGATCCAGCGGCCACGCGCAGGGTACTCGGCGTTCGTGCGCGCGAAGTTGCGGCGCCCGTGGATCCGCTCGCCAGATTGCGGCCATTCGAGGACGAAGTCATCGGCCAGGACGGCTCCGACGGACTCGAAATCGTTGCTCGCCATCAGCTCCCAGAAGCGTCGGACGACATCGGCGGCTGTGGCGTGCATTTGCGCGGGATCCTTTCGAGCTCGGTCGCGCCCCATGCGCGGGCAGCGCATGAGGCCACGGCGGCGGTGACGCATTCTCACGCTCGCGGACGCTTTCCGCGCCCGACCCCTCGCGCCACCGCGGCGCGGACGGCCTGGAACACCAGCAGGTAGCCGGCGAAGTACAGCAGCACGGTGGGCAATGCGGACATCGTGAACGCCCTGCGCGCGGCATCCGGCAACTGCTCGATCGCGACGCTGGGCCAGTAGAGCGCGTAGAAAAGCGCGCCGGTCTGCTGCCACTCGTCGACGTATCGCCACGCCAGCGTGCCGGCCAGCATCGGCGTGGCCGCGGCGAGCGCGGCGCAGACGAGGACGGCAAGGCGGTCGGGGGCGCGCATGCCGGCATTGTCGGGGAGGCGGCAGCCGGCGCACCGGTCGCCGCCCTCCCGCGGTGCCTTATTCGGACGCTGCCGATGCGGCCCTGTGCGCGGCGTGCTTGACGCTGCTGGCGGCGTGATGCGCGGCGCGGGCCGTGCCGGTCGCGGCCTCCGAGGCGACGTGCTCGGTGCCCGTCGCGGCTTCCGACGCGCCGTGCGCGACCGCATGGCCGGCGCGCCTGGCGGCATGGGCGGTGCCGGTGGCGGCTTCCGAGGCGACGTGGGCGACCGCGTGCGCGGCACGCTTGACGGCGCTGGCGGCGCTCGCCGGGGCGCTGGCGCCTTCGGCGGCGTAGGTCAGGGCGGCCGCGCCGAGCAGGCTGCAGGCGATCAGGGCGCGAATGTTGTTGGTCATGTCCATCTTTCGTTTCGGGTTGTTGGAACCAATGCGAATACTGCGTCAGCCTGCGCCGCAGGGCAATTCGCGTCAGCCGCGCAAGCTTGCTCGCGCGGCATCCCCGCAACACATCGAGCGGCGCAGGATCCTCCACATGCCTGGCGAACCGCCCGGGCACCGGGAACACGCGGAAGTTCAGGCGCGCAGCGACTTCCGGATGACGAGCCTGAGCCCTGACCAGACCTCGCTCACGGCGCAGACCTTCACGTCCACGAAGCCCAGCGGCAAGGCCAGTTCGCGGATGACGTCCTCCGTGACGTCCGTCGGCACTCGCGATGCCTTCTTCGGCCACGACACCCACAGTATCGCGTCGGCGCGCAGCAGCGGTCGCAACTCCGCGAGCGCACGCCGCAGATCCTCGCGCCGGTCGACGAAGACGTGCACCAGGTCGGTCGCCGCAGTCACCGTCGACTCGAAGACGATATCCGCGGTCAGCGGCTCGAGCCAGGCCCGATAGCCGTCGGGCGCCTGTCGCACCACGACATGGCTGCCTGCCACGATGCCCAGCTTGCGGGCGAGCGGCGTCCCGGAATAGCCGGCAGGCGGTGGGGCCATGCCCACTGCTCAGGCGGCGCCGATGGGGGCCAGCGGATCGAACGCCGCCGGCTGCTGCGCCTTCCAGGCCGCGATCGCCCGCGCCATCTCCTCGACGTCGAACACCGCGCTCTGCAGCAGCGTCATCTGCTGCAGGGCGTCGGCGGTCGCGTGGTCGCGCGCGTGGTTCAGCGCGATCTTGCTCGCGGCGATGGCGAGCGGCGAGTTCGCCGCGATCGCCCCGGCCAGCTTGCGCGCGTGGCCAAGCAGCGCCTGGGCATCGGGCAACACGGCGTTGACGAACCCGGTCGCGAGCGCACGGTCCGCGCCCAGGCGATCGCCCGCATAGGCGAGCTCGCGCGCGAGGCCCTGCGG
>JBBRZK010000161.1:0-4422 GCA_038236775.1 Gemmatimonadales bacterium | reverse complement strand
GCCTCGCGAGCAGGAGAGCATGGCAAGGGCTTCGCCGTCGTGGCCGACGAAGTGCGCAAGCTCGCCGCGGAGAGCGCACGCGCGCTCGAGCAGATCCGGCGCCTCGCCGCCGAGATCCGCGCCAGTGCGGTGCGCACGGAAGAGCAGATCCTCCAGGCGAGTGACCGCGTGAGCACGGGCGAGTCGGTCATTCGCGCGTCGGCTGACG
The DNA here is from genome assembly GCA_038236775.1 of Gemmatimonadales bacterium. Classification (GTDB taxonomy): domain Bacteria; phylum Gemmatimonadota; class Gemmatimonadetes; order Gemmatimonadales; family Gemmatimonadaceae; genus AG11. The sequence goes on along the minus strand of JBBRZK010000161.1, from coordinate 4,214 downwards.
CGCTCACGCAGATCGACCGGGAGATCGTGAGCGCACGCGCGGCGGTGGACCGCATCGTGGAGGCCGCGGGCGCCCAGCGCGGCGAGGCCGAGTCGCTCGCGCGCGAGATCGAAGCGCTGGCAGCCGCCGCCGAGATGAATGCCGCCACGGCGCAGGAAGTGAGCGCCGTCGTCCAGGAACAGACCTCGGCGATGGTCGCGGTCGCGTCGTCCAGCCAGCTGCTCGCCAACGTGGCGGAGCGGCTCAAGGCGTCGCTGCGCCGCTTCGAGATCTGAGTGCTGCGTCTCCGCCCGGCGCGCCCTTGTCATCCTGAGCGCAGCGCCTGCCCTGCCTGCCCTGAGCGGAGTCGAAGGGAGCGTAGCCGAAGGGAAGGATCTGCTTTTCGCCAGCGGCCTTCCCGCGCGTGAGCAATCCACTCGCCCTCCTTCCACTCGCGGTCGCCGCGGGCGGTGGCCGCATTGGCGTCGCCAGCTCGGCGGCCGGCGAGGCATTCGAGGCGCAACAGCTCGTCGCGGCGGGCCTCACGCTGCTCCAGCGCAGCGCTCCCCTCGTGCGCGCCTTGAGCGGTCGCCGCTCGGCGGTCCTCCTGCCAACGTCCCCCACGTTCCTCACCGCGCTCGCCGCGAGCGATGGACGCGGGGCCGTGCTGATCAATCCCCTCGCCGCGCCCGCGGAGATCGCGTTCCAGTGCACCGATGCCAATGTGGGCGCGATCTTCACCACGACAGCGTTCGCGTCACGGCTGCCCGATGGAATCGTCACCGTGCTGCTCGACGACGCCCCGCGCGGGGCCACGGTGATCGCCGGCGGCGCGGCGCGAATCGTGGACCTCGGATCGCACCACGGGTTGTCGCTCGAGGGCGAGCGCGACGTGCCCGGCCGCGACGAGGAGGCGGCCGTCGTCTACACCTCGGCCATGCGCGGCACGCCGCTGGGCGCCGTGCTCTCGCATGCGAACCTGCTCGCCAACGTGCACGCCACCATCACCGCGCTGTCGGACACCGCCGACGAGCACGTCCTCGCGCTGCTGCCGTTCGCGCACCTGTTCGGCCTCACCGTGACCATGAGCGCCCCGCTGATCGTGGGCGGACGCGTGTCCACGATGGAGCGCTTCAACCCCCTGAAGGCCGCCGAGCTGCTCGCCAGCGGCGTGACGCAGGTCGTCGGCGTGCCGGCGGTGTTCCGTGCGCTGCTGTCCGCGGTGGAGCGCCGCGGCGTGGACCTGCGCGGTAGCGCCCTTCGCCTCTGCATCTGCGGCGGCGCGGTGCTGCCCATCGACCTGCAGGACCGGTGGGCCGACGTCACCGGCATCGAGCTTCGTGGGGGCTACGGACTCACGGAGGCATCACCCGTCTGCCTCGTCAATCGGCCGGACCGGCCCAACGTCCGGGGCACGATGGGCACCGCATTTCCCGGCGTGGACGTCGGCATCTTTCCGCCCGCGCGCTACGATGACGCAGCCAACGGCGTGATGCCCGCCGCCGCACCACTGCCCGACGGCACACCCGGCGAGATCTGCATCCGTGGCCCGAACGTCTCGCGCGGCTACCTCGGCGGACGTGCGGGACTGCCGCACCGGGGCGACTGGCTCTGCACCGGAGACGAAGGCGTGCGCGACGCCGACGGATCGGTGCGCTTTCTGGGCCTGCTCAAGCCCATGTTCACGCGCAACGGCTTCAACGTCTATCCGCGCGAGCTTGAGCGCGTCGTCGGCGCGCTGCCGGGCGTAACGGGAGTCGACGTGCGCGCGATTCCCGAGGCGGCAAAGGAGAATGACATCCTCATGCGCGTGCGCGGCGCCGTCACGGAGGACGTCGTGCGACAGTGGTGCGCGCAGCGGCTCAGTGTCTACAAGCAGCCGGGCGTGGTCGAGATCGTCCCCGACAGTTAAGTGGAGGCGGCGAGGAAGGACGGCACGCGCGGCACCAGCGAAAGCCGTCCGCCGTCCACCGCCGCCACGGTCGCGGTCACGATCTGCGGGTCGAACTGCGTGCCGCTGCACCGCACCAGCTCCGCCACCGCCGCCGCGAGCGTCATGCCGTCCGGCCGGTAGGGCCGGTCGCTTGTCATCGCGTCGAACGAATCGGCGACCGCCGCGATGCGCGCCTCGAACGGGATGTGCTCGCCCGTGAGCCGGTCCGGCACGCCGCGGCCATCGTATCGCTCGTGATGCGAGCGCACGATGTTCAGCGCCACGGGCGTCTCGCCGAGCAGCGGCGCGAGGATGCGCCACCCCACCACCGGGTGCGTCATGATGTGCTCGTACTCCGCGTCCGTGAGCTTGCCCGGCTTGTTCAGCACATCCTCGCGCACGCCGATCTTGCCGATGTCGTGCACGTGCCCGCCGAGCTCGATCTGCCGCAGCAGCTCGCCCTCGAGCCCGAGCTCCTGCGCGATCGCGACGGACTAGTGGCTCACGCGGATGGAGTGGCCGCGCGTGTACGGATCCTTCACTTCCAGCGCCTCGGCCAGCGACTGGATGCTCGCCAGGAACAGCTCCTCGAGCCGGCGTGCCTGTACCGCGACCTTCTCCTGCAGGCTCTCCTGGTAGCCGCGGTTCTCCATCACCAGCCGGCGCTTCTCCAGCGCCTGCGCCACGCGCGCGCGCACCTCCTCGAGGTGGAACGGCTTGGTGAGGTAGTCCATGGCCCCGATCGCCAGGCAGCTCACGGCCACCTCGACGTCCGCCACGGCGGTGATCATCACCACGGCGGTGTCCGGCCAGCGGCCGCGGATGCGGCGCAGCAACTCGAGCCCATCCATCTTCGGCATGCGGAGGTCGCTCATCACGAGCGTCACCGCCTGGCGTTCCAGGTGCGCAAGCGCTTCCTCGCCGTTGCCCGCCTCGAGGCAGCTGAAGCCGTCATTGCGCATCAGGTGCACCAGCACCTGGCGCAGGCGCGGCTCGTCATCGACGATGAGGCAGTACGGTGCGGCAGTGAGCTCAGACATTCATTGATCGCGCTCGATCCAGTGTTCCGGAACGCCGAGGGACCTTCCTCGCCGCCTTCCGCCCCAGCCGCTATCTTGCCCCGCATGACTCGACACGGAGCAGTATCGGCATGACGCGCGTCTACGAGGACGACCTCACAGCGGCCTTTGCAACCCGCGCCATTCATGCCGGCCAACGGCCGGAGCCCCTCGCGGGCGCCATCATGACGCCAGTCTACCTCACGTCCACGTACGTACAGGAGGGGCTCGGCCAGAATAAGGGCTACGAGTACGCCCGTGGCAAGAACCCCACGCGCGAGGCGCTCGAGCGCAACGTCGCCGCACTCGAGGGCGGACGCCACGGCTTCGCGTTCAGTTCCGGCATGGGCTGCGTCGATTCCATCATGAAGCTCTTCCGCGCGGGCGATCACATCGTCTGCGGCGAGAACCTGTACGGCGGTGTCTTCCGCCTCTTCGACAAGCTGCTCGGCAACTACGGCCTCACCTTCTCGTGGGTCGATACGCGCGATCCGCAGCGCATCGCGGACGCCATGACGCCCGCGACGAAGCTCGTCTTCGTGGAGACGCCGACGAATCCGCTCATGCGCATCTGCGACCTGCGCGCGGCGGCCGAGGTCGCCCATTCGCACGGCGCGCTGCTGCTGGTGGACAACACCTTCGCGTCGCCGTTCTTCCAGCGCCCCTTCGACTTCGGCGCGGACATCATCTACCACTCCACGACGAAGTACCTGAACGGGCACTCGGACATGATCGGCGGCATCGCGATCCTGAACGACGACGACCTCGCTACGCGCCTCCAGTTCATCCTGAATGCGGCCGGCGCCGTGCCTGGCCCCTTCGACGCGTGGCTGGCGCTGCGCGGTACAAAGACGCTGCACCTCCGAATGCCGCGGCACGACGAGAACGGCCGGCAGATCGCCGCGTGGCTCGCCGAGCGGCTCGGCGAGGACAAGGTCATCTATCCCGGCCTGCCGTCGCATCCGCAGCACGCGCTCGCCTGCAGCCAGATGTCCGGCTTTGGCGGCATGATCTCGGTCGAGCTTGGCAGCAAGGACCGCGCGAACCAGGTCCTGAGCCGCTGTCGCCTCTTCTCGCTCGCCGAGTCGCTCGGCGGCGTCGAGAGTCTCATCAGCCACCCCGCCTCCATGACGCACGCCAGTGTCGAGCCCGAGCGGCGCGCCGCACTCGGCATCACCGAGGGCCTCATCCGCCTGAGCTGCGGCGTCGAGGACGTGGGCGACCTCCTCGCCGACCTGGAGCAT
>JBBRZK010000160.1:0-4460 GCA_038236775.1 Gemmatimonadales bacterium | reverse complement strand
GGCCTGGTGCTGGTTCTTCGTCTGCTTCCGTCGTACTCTTGGCATGGGTGGTGTCCTCGGGAATGAGTGGAGATCCTTGGTCGGATTCACACTCTAGTACCGCGGCACCACCTGAATTTCAACTAGACCTGGGACTCACCCCAGAAGCACAGCTGATACGGTCATCGTGTAGGCGTTGATGCCGAGCATGTACAAGAAATGCGACCATATGAGGTTGACTAAACTATTCGCCGGAAGCTTCAGAAATTAGCCTCCGTGTTCATCGCGTGCGCAATCCGAGGACTGAAACGATATGCGACCCACCGCGGGTGGTACGAACATGCGCCGCTCGATCCTTTTTCTGAACCGCTTCTACTGGCCTGACGTGGCCGCGACCGGGCAGATGCTGACGGACCTGGCCGAAGATCTCTCCGCGAGCGGTTGGAAGGTGACGGTCGTCACGAGCGCATCGGGATATGGCAACGACGCGGCGCCGATAGTGCGCAGGGAAGTTCATAACGGCGTTGAAATCGTTCGTGTCGGGGGTACGCGGTTCGGACGTGAACGGACGCTCGGGCGACTGATGGACTACGTGACGTACTTTGTCGGCGCCGCGGTGCGCGCCCTTTCGCGCCCCAGACACGACGTGTATGTCGGCCTGACCGACCCACCGTTCATCATCAGCGTCGCCCTGCTCGTTGGCCGCTTGAAGCGAGGTACCGTCGTTTACTGGGTGCAGGACCTCTTCCCACAAGTCGCTGCTGCGCTGGGTGTGATGCAGCCCAGCAGTCTTCTCTATCGCACGACGCTCGCATTCTCGCGCTGGCTCAACGCCCGTGTCGACATTGTTGTCACCCTGGGCGCTCAGATGGCAGCCTTGGTTCAGCAGGCAGGTGCGCGACAGGAGCGAACGCGGGTGGTTCAGAACTGGTCCGATTCAAGTGCCATCACCCCCATCGAGCCTGACCGCAACCCGTTTGTGGACCAGCATGCGCTCAAGGGAAAGTTCGTCGTGCTCTACTCTGGGAATGCCGGACGCGCGCACCGATTCGACGCATTGATCTACGCCGCGCGTGAGCTGAAGCATGAAGAGGATATCGTGTTCCTGTTCGTCGGCGGAGGACATCGCCTTCCGCACTTGAAGGCAGAAGCGGAGGGGCTTCGCAACGTAAGGTTTCTCGGATACGTTGCGCGCGAAGAGCTGGCCTACTCCCTCTCGGCAGCGTCAGTGTCGATCGTGACGGAGGACACACGTGTCATTGGCACTGTCGTGCCAAGCAAGACGTACGGCATTCTCGCCAGCGGTCGCCCCATGATCTTCATTGGAGCCGAACGCAGCGATGTCGCCAGCGTTGTCCGCGATACGCGCTGCGGAGTAGTCGTAGACGAAGGCGACGGTCCGGGGGTCGTCGCGGCGATCTGGCGGCTTAAAAACAACCCGGCACTCATTCGCGAGTTCAGCGAGAATGCTCGTCGCGCATCTATCGAGGTGCACGATCGCGCTCATGGCACACGCAACTGGCAACAAGCGCTCGCCAACGACTGATCGCGAGGTCCGCAGAAGCGCTACAATCGCGCCTCCGCATGGTGCTCCAGGAACCACGCATACGTCCGCGCCACTCCCTCACGGATTTCTACCCGAGGCTTCCACCCCGTGGCATGCAGCCGCCCCGAATCCAGCAGCTTCCGCGGCATGCCGTCCGGCTTCGTACGATCGAACACCAGCTCTCCCTCGAACCTTACGACCTCGCGAACCAGCCCCGCCAGCTCGCCGATGGCGATGTCCTCGCCATAGCCGATGTTGACGATCTCGTTGACCGCGTTGTCCCCACCCACGATCGCGCCATCCGCGCCCGGCTCCCCCCACACCTGCATGACATGAATGCTCGCATCGGCCATGTCGTCCACATGGAGGAACTCGCGCCGCGGCGTACCCGAGCCCCACACCACGACCTCCGTGTTGCCAGCCACCTTCGCGTCGTGAAAGCGCCGGATGAGGGCGGGCATCACATGGCTTTGCGTGCGAGCAAAGTTGTCGCCTTCGCCATACAGGTTGGTCGGCATCACGCTCAGGTACCGCGTCCCGTGCTGCCGGTTGTAGCTCTGGCACATCACGATGCCCGCGATCTTCGCGACCGCGTAGGCCTCGTTGGTGGGCTCCAGCGGGCCTGACAGCAGGTACTCCTCGCGGATAGGCTGCTTCGCCGCGCGCGGATAGATACACGAACTGCCGAGAAAGAGCAGCTTGTCGACGTCGGACGCGTGTGCGGCCTCGATCACCGCGATCTGCACGAGCAGGTTCTCGCGAATGAAGTCAGCCGGCAGCGTGCTGTTGGCCATGATGCCGCCCACGCGCGCAGCGGCCATGAAGACATGCTGCGGACGTTCGGCCTCGAAGAGCGCGCGCACGGCGCCGGCGTCCTGAAGATCGAGCTCGCTGCGGGTGCGTAGCAGGAGGTTCGTGAATCCGAGCGCGTGCAGCCGGCGCACGATGGCAGAACCGACGAGACCGCGGTGTCCCGCAACGAAAATCTTATCGTTTTGCTGCACGTTCATCCTCCGCGAGTGCGACATCGCTCTCCACCATCATGTGCACTAGCTCATCGAAGCCCACCTTCGGCTGCCAGCCGAGCTGCTCTCGTGCCTTTGAGGCATCGCCGAGCAGTACGTCGACTTCGGTGGGCCGGTCATAGCGAGGATCGTACGTCACATGCTGCTCCCAATCGAGCCCCACGCAGGCGAATGCCTTCTGGACGAACTCCCGCACGGTGTGGGTCTCGCCCGTGGCAATGACGAAATCGCCGGGCTGGGGTGCCTGGAGGATCCGCCACATGGCCTCCACATAATCCCCCGCAAATCCCCAGTCGCGCCGAGCCTCCAGGTTGCCAAGGAACACCTTGTCCTGCAGGCCCGCCTTGATGCGACCGACGGCGCGCGTGACCTTGCGCGTGACGAAGGTCTCGCCGCGCCGCGGACTCTCGTGGTTGAAGAGGATGCCGTTCGACACGAAGAGGCGGTATGCCTCGCGATAGTTGATCGCGAACCAGTGCGCCGCCACCTTGCTCACGGCATACGGACTTCTCGGGTAGAACGCCGTATTCTCGTTCTGCGGCGCCGGTGCGGCACCGAACATCTCGGAGCTGCCGGCCTGGTACACGCGGATCTGGCGGCCCTTCGTCTGCTCGTAATCGCGAATGGCCTCCAGCACGCGGAGCGTGCCGAGCCCGACGACGTCCGCGGTGTATTCCGGCTCGTCGAACGAGACGCGCACGTGGCTCTGGGCGCCCAGGTGGTAGAGCTCATCGGGCGCGATCAAGTTGATGATCCGCCGGATCGTGCCGCCATCCGCCAGGTCGCCGTGGTGCAGCACGAGCCGGATGCCGCGCTCGTGTGGGTCTTCGTACAGGTGATCGAGGCGGGCGGTGTTGAACGACGAGGACCGGCGAATGATGCCGTGGACTTCGTACCCCTTCGAAAGAAGCAGCTCCGCGAGGTATGAGCCGTCCTGACCCGTGATTCCGGTGATGAGCGCGCGAGGCATGCTGGTAGTCGAGGGGAAAATACGAGACTGAAAGATATCACGGGTGCGCAAAGCCATTGCAGCGCCCGCCCCTCTTCTTGGCGCCCTCAGAAGGGGCTCGGTGGTTGTGCGTTCAGGAGCTTCGCGAGGAAGCGCTGCGACTCGGAGATCCACTCGACCTCGATGGCCATGGCCTCGACCGCCTGCTCGATACGGTGCAACTGCTGCAAGGTCCCCGCGTTGACCTGCGGGACATCACTGCGCCGCTCGAGCCGCTTCCCGAATGCGCGTGTGATTGGCCAGCCGATGACCATCACCGCGCACGCGACGGAGAACGCGATGGAGATGTCGACGACGTGCGGTGGGAAGCCCGGTCCGGATGTGGCCGTCTGCGCCGCTGTAGGAGCGACGGCGGCACAGCTCGCTGCCGCGTGGAATGTGTCCCTCCAGAGGCAGTCGTTTGTAGCCAGTTGCGGACGAAAACGCCCCTGTGACCGGGCTCACAAAGACCCTCAACTCGCCTTCCATCAACGACTTGACTCACCCACTCCCCCGTGGTGCCAAACATGCCTCTGTACCGTGTGCAGAGCACCAGCATCACCGCCGCGCTTCCCCTGCGGCACACCCGAGGGAGGTTCCCATGTTCAGACTTCGTTTCGCTCTTCTTGCTTCCAGCGCCATGGCGCTCGCGGCCACCGCAGCCGGCGCCCAGGGAAACAGGGCGAACGTTCCGCCTGGCCAGATGCCCCAGGCCGGCATGTGCCGCGTCTGGATCGATGGCGTGCCACCCGGCCGTCAGCCGCGCGTCACTGACTGCGCCACCGCGCGCCGCACCGCCCCGGCCAACTCCCGCATCATCTACGGCGGACAGCAGCAGGGCACCGTGAACGGCCGCTACGACGCCCGCATGGACCCGCGCTCGCCGCAGTATGATCCGCGCTACGACCGCAACTCGACCACG
>JBBRZK010000159.1:0-4472 GCA_038236775.1 Gemmatimonadales bacterium | reverse complement strand
GCTCGTCACCGGGGAGTCGGGCACGGGCAAGGAGCTCGTCGCGGCCGCCATCCACTTCGGCAGCGCGCGTCGCGACCGGCCGTTCGTGCGCGTGAACTGCGCCGCGATCCCGCGCGACCTCGTGGAGAGCGAGATGTTCGGCCACGAGAAGGGCGCGTTCACCGGCGCCACGGACCGGCGCATCGGCCGGTTCGAGCTCGCCCACACCGGGACGCTGTTCCTCGACGAGGTAGGCGACCTGGGACTGGAGGCGCAGGCGAAGCTGCTGCGCGCGATCGAGGCGCGCGAGATCGAGCGCGTCGGCGGCGCGAAGCCCATCCACGTGGACGTCCGCATCGTGAGCGCGACGAACCGCGACCTCGCGCGCGCGGTGGACGACGGATCGTTCCGGGAAGACCTGTTCTTCCGCCTGAACGTGATCCCCATCGACGTGCCGCCGCTGCACGAGCGTCCCGATGACATCCCCGCGCTCGTGGCGCATTTCTCCGCGATGCATCATGCGCGCACGGGGCGGCGCGCGCCCAAGTGGACGCCGGCGGCGCTCGCCGTGCTCGGCGGACACCGATGGCCGGGCAACATCCGTGAGCTCGCGAACATCGTGGAGCGGTTCGCGATCCTGCATGCCGGCGGCGACGTGGACGAGCGTCACGTGCTCGCCGTGCTCTCGATGGCGGGCGCGCCGCGACGTGCGGAGGAGCCGCTGCCCGATGCATCCGGGCTCGATCACTCGCTCACCGACACGCTGGATGCGCACGAGCGACTCCTCATCGTGCGCGCCCTTTCGTCCGCATCGGGCAACGTCACGGATGCGGCGCGGCGCCTGAAGACGGATCGCGCGAACCTCTATCGCCGCATGCGTCGGCTCGGCATCGCCGTGGGCGACGAATGAATCCGCGACCGGAATGTCTTCGCGTCATGCTCCGCGCCGTAGCGGCGCTGTGGCTGCTCGCTGGCGCTGCTGCGCCAGCCGTCGCGCAGGGCGGCGACACGCTCCAGCTACCTGCGGCGCTGCCGCGCGACGTGGCTCGTGAAGCCGTGGCGCTGTTCAACGCGACGGTCGCGCTCCGCGCGATGGACTCGGTGTCGGTGGACAGCGGCCGCACCGTGGTCGGTGACGTCGCGGTGCTGCACGGCCCCGTGGTGATCTCGGGCCACGTGACGGGGCGGGTGCTCGCGATCAATGCCGACGTGCTCCTGCGGCGCGGCGCGCGCATCGACGGCGACCTCCTGGTGGTGGGCGGCGAGGTGGATGGCGTGGAGCGCGCGTCGATCGGCGGGGAGATCCGCGTCTATCATCCGCCGCTGCGATTCACGCTGGTGGGCGACCAACTCGTCGCCGCAGCGACGGACGAGGGGGCCGACGACCAGTGGTGGCGCCGTTTCGAGCGTCGAGGGAGGCGCAACTTCAACCGGCTCGACATCGCCAACGCTGGCGTCTTCAACCGCGTGGAAGGGCTCCCCATTCGGGTGGGTCCCGTGCTCTACCGCGACCAGGGGTGGGGACACCTGCGCTTCGACGCGACGGCGATCCTGCGCACCGCGAGCAGCTTCTCGGGCGCGGCGGCGGACGTGGGGCACGACGTGCACGGCGAAATCCGCGTGGGGCGCCAGTACGGCGTCACGCTCGGCGGCCGGCTGTTCGACGTGGTGGACGGGATCGAGCAGTGGCAGCTCAGCGACGTGGAAGTGGGGCTCGCGTCGTTCATCTTCCATCGCGACTATCGCGACTATTACGGGCGCCACGGCGGCCAGATCCACGCGGCACTTCGCGCGACGGACAACGCGGACCTGACGCTGAGCTACGGCGACGAGCGCTGGCGATCGCGCGACGCGCACGATCCGTTCACCATCTTCAAGAACGACCTGGCGTGGCGGCCGAATCCCGCCGTGGACGCGGGACGCTTTCACGTCGCGAACCTCACGCTCCGCATCGACACGCGGAACGATGACTTCAACCCGTGGGCGGGCTGGTTCGTGCTGGCGGATTACGAGCGCGGCACGGGCACCATCGACGACCTCGCGCCGACGTCCACCGGCGTCCGCACCGCGCTGTCCGGACCGACGCGTTACCAGCGCGGCTTCCTGGACCTGCGTCGCTACAACCGCGTGTCGCCGCCGTCGTCGCTCAACCTGCGGCTCGTGCTTGGCGGATGGCTGAGCGGCGACGCGCTGCCCGTGGAGCGCCGGTTGTCGATCGACGGACCGGGCACCGTCCCCGGCTTCGACTTCCGCTCCAGCGGCGGCACGGACGTGGGCACGTGCGCCACCGGCGCGTCGGTGCCCGGTCGTCCCGCACAGTGCGATCGCATCGCGCTCGCACAGCTCGAGTACCGCAGCGACATCCGCCTGTCCGCGAGCGACGCTCATGCCGGTGTTCGACGCACGCGATTCCGTGCCGATGGCGCGTGGGTGTTCTTTGCGGACGCGGGACGCGGATGGCTCGTGAACGCGCCGGGCAGCGTGTTGAACTACCATCGCACCGAGCTGCCGCCCCTCTCGACGTACCGCACCGACATCGGTGGCGGACTCGATTTCGACCAGTTCGGCCTGTACGTGGCGAAGGCACTTTCGGAACCGGCGGAGCCGCTGAACTTCTTCCTCCGCGTCCGGCACCGCTTCTAGCCGATGCCCATGTCCGGACGCGCGTGTGCGCTCTTGCTCGGGATCCTCATCGCGGCGCATCCCGCCGCGGCGCAACGGCGTCCGACCCTCGAGATCGTGCCCCCGTCGGGAGCAATGGCGGGTGCGATCGTGGGCGCCACGAATCTCTTTGCGGATCCGGACATCAGGGACCTGGTGCGGAGCGGCTTCCCGGCCTCGCTGCACTTTCGTCTCGAGCTGTGGCGCACGGGCGGCCTGTTCGACGACCTCGAGGGACGGGTCGAGTGGGACGTGATCGTCCAATACGATCCATCGGCGCAGCGCTATCGCGTGGTGCGCCGCCAGGCGGGCCAGCCCGAGGATCTCGGCAGCTTCGCGACGCTGGCCACGGCGCAGTCGGTGATCGAGCGGCCCGCACGCACCACGCTCAGCCCCGAGCGGACCGGCAGCCGCTACTACTACTCACTGGCGATGGACATCGAGGCGCTCTCGGTGAGCGACCTGGACCAGCTCGAGCTCTGGCTGCGCGGCGCGAAGAGCGGGACGGCCGCGTCGGCGGTGGGCAACGGCGTCCGCACCCTGATGCTCCGCATGCTCGGCGGCGAGAAGCGGCATTACACGGCACGCAGTACGCTCTTCACCGCGGCGAAATAGGACGCGGAAACGAAAAAGGCAGCCTAGGTCTCAGACCGCGTGAAGAGTATATGAAGTAAGTGACGCAGCAGCGGGGCGGAGCGTCCAAGGGGTATGGGACGTCCACCTCTGCCGTTTCGGTTGCGCGCTGCGGATCGGGCGCGCCTGGAAAGCATGCTGAAAAAGGGGCTGCAACAGGTCCGGGTCACGACGCGCGTGATGGCGTTGTTGCAGCTGGATCAGGGCCTCAGTGCCCCGCAGGTCGCGAGGCTGGTCCGCCTGACGCCGGCGGGGGTCCACAAGATCGCGGCGCGGTATCGGCACGGCGGCGTGGACGTCGCGCTCTTTGAGCGCCCGCGACCGGGGGCGGCTCAAGTCCTCAGCCCGTCGGAGAAGCAACGGATCATCGCAATGGTCTGCAGCACGCCTCCCGACGGCGCGGCGCGCTGGACGGTCCGTCTCATCACGGACGAGGTGCTCAAACGCAAGTTGGTCCCTCAGGTGGGACGCGAGACGATCCGGGTATTGCTCGAGAGCCACGACCTGAAGCCGTGGCGGGAAAAAAATGTGGTGCATCGCCGAGCTCACCCCCGAGTACATCGCGCGGATGGAGGACGTGCTGGCGCTGTATGAGCGGCCGTACGATCCGCGGGAACCCGTGATCTGCTGGGACGAAAAGCCCGTGGCGCTGCACGCCGACGTGCGCCCGCCGCGTCCGGCTCGCCCCGGCCACGTGGCGAAGCGCGACAACGAATATCGCCGGTGCGGGACGGCCAACATCTTTGCCATCGTCGAACCCCACGCGGGGCGGCACCTCAATCGCGTGACGCCAACCCGCTCGGGGCGCGAGTTCGCCCTGGCCATCGCGTCTCTGATCGCGGCCTATCCCGCGGCCCGAACGATTCACCTGGTGCTCGACAATCTGAACATCCATACCGAGAAGTCCCTCGTACCCGTCTTCGGCAAGCGGCGCGCACACCAGCTGTGGCGTCGACTAACGATCCACTACACCCCCAAGCATGGGAGCTGGCTCAATCAGGCCGAGATCGAACTGAGTCTGATCGCCCGCCAAGCTCTCGGGACTGAGCGGATTTCCACCAGACCGGCCCTGTCCCAACGCATCCAAGCGTGGAACCGCCGCGCCAATCGCCGCAAGACGCGCATCAACTGGACCTTTACCCGGAAAGCCGCCCGGAAGAAGTTCAAATACAAACCATCCACACGGTCACAGACCTAGT
>JBBRZK010000158.1:0-4584 GCA_038236775.1 Gemmatimonadales bacterium | reverse complement strand
GACGACCTGCTGGATGCCGAACGAGGCATCCTCGTCGATGGTGCGATACGCGCCGATGGTGCACGCTCCGGCAAGCGCGATATCGGCTTCTGGTGACGGCGTCTCCGCCGCACTGCGAACGGACTCCGTTTCGCGCAGTGCGGTCCCCAGTAACGGGGTGCCCTCGACGACGAACTCGCCGACGCTGCATGCCACGCGCACGACGGCGTTGTGCCGACACGCCCATGCCACCAGCGCGTCGCCGTCGACGCCTTGCAGGTAGCCCGACTCCGGCGCATTCGTCCAGTGCCACGTCACCGCGGTCGGGGCGATAGGAGCTTCCGCCGGAGCGTCGGTCAGGAGATCCGGATAGAGCCGATCGATGGTGGCGATCGTTTCGCGACGGACGCGTGCCAATATCTGCGATGCCTGGAGCGACTCCGCGATATGATGGATGAAGTAGACGAGGCAGCTGATGGAGAGGATCGCGAGCGCGAACGCGCCGAGCACGCCGAGTCCCGGAATGAACAGGAGGTCGGTGTCGCCGCGAATCGTGCGAATGAGCACGAGACAGTAGACGAACGTGCCCGTGAGCATCCCGAGCACGAGTTGGCTCGGTCGATCGCTCAGGAAGTTTCGCAGGATGCGCGACGTGTACTGACTCGACGCCTGCGTCACGGCGACGACCGTGATGGAGAACGTGACGCCGACGATCGTCGCCATCGAGCCGGCGATCGTCGACAGCATGCTCCGCGAGCTCTGCGCATCCGCACCAAACAGCCGCGGGAACCGCATGAGCAGGTCGCGCGGAACGAACGCCGAGAGTTGAATCATCCCCACGGCGCCCAGGAACGCCGCGAGAACCATCAATGCCGGCACGAACCACAGGCTCGAACGCCATCGGGCCCATCTGGCGCGCAAGGGTCGGATCACGGCGGTGCGCCTCGGTCAGCGCGGGACGTGCGGTTCATTCGACCACGACCCCCGCACGCACCGAGCGGAGCCGGAGGCTCAGGATCCGCCAATCCCGGGCACGCGCTTTGGATGCGTCGGCATCTTCCCACCCGGGGTCGGCGCGTCCGGCTGCGTCGGGTTGATGTGATCGCGTCGCTCGGCGCGCGAGGAGGCCGATCCGCCCTGCACCTGGAAGTTGTCCCGATTGTGGTCGTGCTCCTCGATGTCCCGTTCGAGACGGTTCTTCTCGCTGTTCTTCTCCGCCTCGTCATGCTGTTCACGCTGTTCGAACAGGCGGTTGCCGCCGGACGAGTCGTGGAGGTGATCTCCCTTCGACGTCGGTTGCTCCGTCTCGCCGCCGTGCAGTTGCTCCAGCAGCTTGGCCCGGGTCTTCGGGCCCTGCATTCCCTCGGCGTGCTGCTGGGCGCCCTTGTGACTGCCCTTTTCGGTGCGGTCACGCGGTGGGTCGTACGGAATCGGATCTTGCTGGTCCTTGGACATCGGTCCTCCATGTGCTCGATCATGGGTGCTCCGTGTACGGATTCGCTAGCGACCTGAAGGAGATGTATGGGCCGGCGCGACCGACGCGTGCGGCATCGATATGCACATCCTGTGCTTCGCCCGGAAGCAGGGCGCTCCGCGCGGCTCGGCTCATCACGGACGTGTGGCAGCGCGGGCACCAGCGGCGGTAGCATCACGACTGCCACGATTCCGCTCACGCGGTGGGGTAGCGATCGTGATGCCGCCACCATACGCCCTGCTCGTTGCGGCCAAGCGGTGCACGGTCGAGCCACTGGTACATGCCCCAGAGCCCGTCCAGTCCGCGCGCAAAGGTGGAATAGGTGCCGCTCACGTCCGCCATCAATTTGAAGTTCCCCCGATTTCGTAGACACCAACATACCTCTGCTATGTTCAGGGCGAGGTGTCACATGACGGCAAGACGCAGGAAGCAGAACGCGCAAACGCAACACAGCGGTGGGGAACGCATCCGCCGGTCGTTCACCCCAGAGTTTAAGCTGGAGGCCGTACGGCTCGCCGTGCTCGGCGACCGGTCGGTGAGCGCGGTCGCCCGCGAGCTCGGGATCGGACCGGACCTGCTCCGGCAATGGACCCGCCAAGCCACGACGCGGGCGGCGCACCGCGGCACCGACGTGTTCCCGGAGCACGGGAAGCTCACCAGTCAGGATGAAGAGATCCGCCACCTGCGCCGCGAGAATGCGGTGCTCCGGGAGGAACGCGACATCCTGGGAAAAGCGACGGCCTTCTTTGCCAAGCGCCCCCGATGAAGTTCGCCTTCATCGGGGCCCACGCCGCCGAGTTTCACATCACCACGATGTGTCGAGTGCTCGAGGTATCGAAGGCCGGCTACTACGCGTGGGTCAACCGCCCCCCGAGCGCCCGGGCGGATGCGAACATGCAGCTCACCCTGGACATCGCGATGGTGCACGAGTGGAGCCGCGGCACCTACGGCAGCCCGCGGGTGCACGTGGAACTCGCGGCCCTTGGCCAGACGACGAGTGTGAACCGGATCGCGCGCCTGATGCAGGCGGACGGGATCCGCGTGCGGCCTCGGCGCGGGTTTCGTGTAACGACGGACTCGCACCATGCGCATCCGATTGCGCCGAATACGCTTGATCGCCAGTTCGACGTTGCCCCCACCGACGTGCTGAATCAGGTGTGGGTCGGTGATATCACGTATCTCACCACGCGCGACGGCTGGTTGTACCTGGCCGTCGTGCTCGATCTCGCGTCGCGGCGCGTGATCGGCTGGGCGATGCGGCACACGCTGGCGGGCGAGTTAACGCGCGACGCGCTCACGATGGCGCTGACAAGCCGCCGGCCGGCGCCTGGCGGGTTGTACCACTCGGACCGCGGGAGCCAATACGCGGCGGGCGACTTTCAGGCACTGCTGACCGACCATTCGATGGCGTGCAGCATGAGCGGCGTCGGGGATTGTTGGGATAATGCGGTCGCGGAGAGCTTCTTTGCGACGCTCAAGCGGGAACTCGCCGATCACGCCCACTGGCACACCCGCGATGAGGCGCGCACGGCGGTCTTCGAGTACATCGAGGTATGGTACAATCAACAGCGACGGCACTCGAGCTTGGGGTATCTGAGTCCTGTTGATTACGAACAGCAGCTCGCTTCGGAGCAGGCGACCACGAAAGCAGCGTAAACCACCTGTCTACATTCTCGGGGGAAGACCAATGGGGGGTGAAGTCCCGCCGGGCTTATCTGTTAACCCCCCATGGCAGCGACTGCCGCCGCTGCGCGAGCTCGTCACTCTGGCGTGTCAGCTCCTTCTCCGCCGCGAGCAGGTCCAGTCGCTGTGCCAGCCACTCGTCGCGCGTTCCCGTGATGTGCGTCGTCATTGAATTGCTCCTTGCCTCGCCTCAGTGTGTGTGTGCGACCGGGTGGTCGCTGGTGACGCGCTACATTATCGCCTCGCTCGGACGGGATGGGAGTTACAAGTGTGACGGGATTGCGATGGACTCACTGATCACTGCGGCGGCACGCGCGCTCGCTGCCGGCGACCCGCTCGGCGCATTGAAGCGCGTCGCGCTGCGCGACGATGCGCCAGCACTTGCACTGCGCGGGATGGCCATGGCGCAGCTCGGCGACCTCACTACGGCGCGATACCTCGTGCGCCGCGCCGCACGCGCCTTCGGGCCGAAGGAGATCGTCGCCCGGGCCCGCTGCATCGTCGCCGAGGCCGAGATCGCGTTCGCCTCGCGCGACCTCGGCTGGCCGCCGAAGGCGCTCGACGCCGCGCGCGCCACACTGGAAGAACACGGCGATCCGGTAAACGCCGCGCACGCACGCTATCTCGAGATTCGCCGCCTCCTGCTCATCGGCCGCCTGGATGACGCGAGCCGCATGATCGCCGAGCGCGATCCCGCGTTACTGCCGCCGGCGCTGCGCACGGTGCATGAGCTGGTCGTCGCGGGCATCGCCATGCGACGCATCCGCGCCGCAGCCTTCCACGACGCGCTGGTGCGCGCCGCGCGAGCGGCGCGGCAGTCAGGTATTCCTGCACTCGAGGCAGAGGTCGCAGCAGCATCGCTCGCGCTTCGCACGCCCGCGGCGCGGCGCACGGTGGACGGCCAGGAGCAACTCCTCCTGCTCGAGGACGTCGAGGTGCTGCTTGCATCGAACGCCCTCGTCGTCGATGCGTGTCGCGGGGTCGTGATCGAGCTCGGCAGCGTGGTGTCGCTCGTCACGCGCCCGGTGCTCTTCGCCCTCGCACGCACGCTGGCGGAGGCGTGGCCGCACGACGTGCCGCGCGAAGTGCTGCTCGCGAACGCCTTCGGCGCCCGGTCCGTGGACGACTCGCATCGCGCGCGCCTCCGCGTCGAGATCGTACGCCTTCGCAAGGAGCTGCGCCCACTCGCAGACGTCACCGCCACGACGCGCGGCTTCATACTGGAGCCGCGTGTCGCGCGTGAGGTCGTCGTGCTCGCGCAGCCTGTGGACGATGAGCACGGCGCCGTGCTCGCCCTCTTGGCCGACGGCGAGGCATGGGCAAGCTCGGCGCTCGCGCTCGCCCTCGGCGCGAGCCAGCGGACGGTGCAGCGCGCACTCGATGCACTGGCGGCGTCGGGGAAGGCACAGTCGTTCGGCCGCGGGCGCGCACGACGCTGGACTACCACG
>JBBRZK010000157.1:0-4862 GCA_038236775.1 Gemmatimonadales bacterium | reverse complement strand
TGGTGCGGACCTGGCCGCAGTGGCCGAACAAATAGTCCTCCTTCTCTTTTCCGCATCATGTCCAAAGACACCATCCTCATCGCCAGTGACCACGCCGGTTTCGAGCTGAAGGAAAAGCTCGAAGCGGAACTGAAGTCGCTCGGCTACGCCGT
Source organism: Gemmatimonadales bacterium (assembly GCA_038236775.1). Lineage (GTDB taxonomy): Bacteria > Gemmatimonadota > Gemmatimonadetes > Gemmatimonadales > Gemmatimonadaceae > AG11. The sequence goes on along the minus strand of JBBRZK010000157.1, from coordinate 4,710 downwards.
CGAGGACCTCGGGCCAGGGTCCGACGCGAGCATCGACTACGCCGACTTTGCGCATCCGCTCGCCAAGCGCGTGTCCGATGGCGAGAACGCGCGCGGCGTGCTGCTGTGCGGCACGGGACTCGGCATGTCGTACACGGCGAACCGTTATCCGCACGTGCGCGCGGCGGTCGCGTGGACGCCGGAGATTGCGGCGCTCGCGCGCGAGCACAACGATGCGAACGTGCTCGTGCTGCCGGCGCGGTTCGTCGGCGAGGAGGAAGGGCGCGCCATCCTCAAGGCGTGGCTCGATACGCCGTTCGCGGGTGGGCGGCATGCGCGGCGCGTGGCGAAGATCGAACGCGACGAGCCCTGACGTCGAGGTTCGCCGCGGACGTGCAACTCCTCAGCGTTGAGGCGTCATCTGCACCGGCGTCGAATCGCGTTGGCGGGGCTCATCTGGTTTGAACGAGGGCGAGCCCGCAGCAGTCGGAGATTGGCACCGCCCCTCGTGAGACTCATTCCACATGTGGCATGAGTCGCCGTGATGGCAAGCATACGCGGTGACATATGACTGACTCGAGTGACAGACGGATGGCTTGCGATGCTCGTGCCGGGTATGCGACGCGTCCTCCTATCGTGTGAGAGGCTCATTCCAAATTTGGAATGAGCTGCCGCAGCACCCGCTCGCCGCATGGACCAGCGCAACATTGAGCGCTGAAAGAAGCCCCTCGCGCTCCCACCGCGGACGCATTATGGTCGTCCGACGCACAAAATTGCCCCAGAACCGGGCGCGCCACCACGTCCATGGTCCGTGCAGCCGGCGCACCGCTGCAACGCCATTCCCTGAGCCCGCTCATGACCAGGACATCCACGCAGGACGCGTACACGCCGAAGCCCGAGCACAAGTTCACCTTCGGCCTCTGGACCGTCGGGAATCCGGGCCGCGATCCCTTCGGCGAAGCCGTGCGCCCCGTGATCTCACCGGTGCGCATCGTCCAGAAGCTGGGCGAGCTTGGCGCGTACGGCGTGAACTTCCACGACAACGACCTCATCCCGCGCGATGCCACCACCGCCGAGCGCGAGAAGATCGTCCGCGACTTCAAGGCGGCGCTGAAGGAGAGTGGCGTGAAGGTCCCCATGGCCACCACCAACCTCTTCGGCGATCCCGTCTTCCGCGACGGTGCCTTCACGAGCAACGACGCCGCCGTCCGCCGCCACGCGCTGCAGAAGACAATGCGCTCGATGGACCTCGGCAAGGAATTCGATGCTGAGACGTACGTCTTCTGGGGCGGCCGCGAAGGTGTCGAGACCAACGCCGCGAAGGACGCCCGCGAAGCGATGAAGTGGTTCCGCGACGCGATCAATTTCCTCTGCGAGTACAACATCGCGCAGGACTACAACTACAAGTTCGCGATCGAGCCCAAGCCGAACGAGCCGCGTGGCGACATCTTCCTGCCCACCATCGGCCACGCGCTCGCATTCATCTACACGCTCGACCATCCGGACATGGTGGGCGTCAACCCCGAGATCGCGCACGACACCATGGCGGGCCTCGACTTCGCCCACGGCGTCGCGCAGGCGATCGAGGCCGGGAAGCTCTTCCATATCGACCTCAATGCGCAGAAGCCCGGCCGCTACGACCAGGACCATCGCTTCGGCAGCGAGGACGTGAAGCAGGCGTTCTTCCTCGTGAAGTTGCTCGAGGAGTCCGGCTACGCCGGCATGAAGCACTTCGACAGCCACGCCTACCGCACCGAGGACGAAGCCGGCGTGTGGGATTTCGCGACGGGCAGCATGCGCACCTACCTCATCCTCAAGGAGAAGGTCGCCGCGTTCCACGCCGACAAGGAGATCACGCAGCTGCTCGCCGCGCTCGCCGTGCGCGGCGCGGCGCCCGGCAAGCGGATCAGCTACCTGCACGATGCGCAGAAGATCAAGGACGAGGCGTTCGACCTCGAGGCAATGCGCGCGAAGGGCTACGCGTACGAACGGCTCGACCAGCTCACCATCGAGATCCTGCTCGGAGTGCGCTGACGTGGCCGAGCCGGTCTTTCTCGGCATCGATGTCGGGACGAGCGGCGTGAAGGCGATCCTCGTGTCCGCGAGCGGCGAAGTGACCGCCCAGGCCACGACGCCGCTCTCGCTCTCGACGCCGCAGCCGGGATGGGCAGAGCAGGACCCGGCGGCGTGGTGGGACGCGACCCTCGCGTCGATTCACGCCGTGCGTCGCGCGCGCCCAAACTCGCCCATCGCCGCGATTGGTGTGTCGGGCCAGATGCATTCGTCGGTGTTCCTCGATCGCGCCGGCGCAGTGATCCGCCCCGCGCTGCTCTGGTGCGACGGACGCACCACGGCCGAGTGCGCGGAGATCACGGAGCGCGTTGGTGGCGAGGCGCGGCTGCGCGACCTCGCGTGTAACCCGGCGCTCGAGGGATTCACGCTGCCGAAGATCCTGTGGCTGCGCACGCACGAGCCGGACGCGTACGCGCGCCTCGCGACGGTGCTGCTGCCCAAGGACTACATCCGCTATCGCCTCACCGGCGAGCTCGCGACCGATCCATCGGATGCGTCGGCCACGCTGATGTACGACACCACACACCTGCGCTGGAGCGACGAGATCCTCGCGGCGGTGGGCGTCTCGAAGTCCATCGTGCCCACCGTCGGCGGCTCCGCCGAGGTGCTCGGTCACGTCACTCCGGAGGCGGCGCTGGTGACGACGCTCGCGGCGGGCACGCCGGTGGTGGGTGGCGGCGCTGACAATGCGTGTGGTGCGGCGGGCGTCGGCGCCATCACGCCGGGTGACGCGGTGTCGAGTTGGGGGACCTCCGGCACGGTGCTCGCGCCAATGGCCGAGCCGCGCGTGGATCCGCTGCTGCGCGCGCACACGTTCTGTCACGTGGCGCCCGGCGCGTGGTACATGATGGGCGTGGTGCTCTCGGCAGGCGGCGCGTTCATGTGGTACAAGGACCAACTGGCGCGCGAGCTCACCGACTCCAGCACGGCCGCCGCGCTGCTCGACGACGAAGCGGCGAGTGTGCGGCCGGGAGCAGGGGGCGTCACGTTCCTGCCGTACCTCCAGGGCGAGCGCACGCCGCACCGCGATGCCGCCGCGCGCGGCGCCTTCCTCGGCCTCAGCCTCGCGCACACGCGGGCGCACATGACCCGCGCCGTACTCGAGGGCGTGTGCTTCGCGCTGCGCGATTCGCTCACGATCCTGCAGGAGCTCGGGTTGTCGCCGAGTCACGTGTTGCTCACCGGTGGCGGCGCGAAGAGCGCGTTTGTGCGGCGACTCCAGGCCGACGTGTTCGGGCTTCCGGTGAGCACGGTGAATCGTGAGGAGGGTCCTGCATACGGAGCGGCACTGCTGGCGGCCGTCGGTGCCGGCGCGTTCCCGGACCTGGCGAGCGCCGCGCGCGCCACGCTCACGCGCGCGCTGCATGAGCATCCGGAGCCGGGCGCGCATCACGCGTACGAGGAGCCATACCGCCGGTTCCGTGACAGCGTTGCGGCGTCGCGCCTGAAGTGAACGTGCACCGCCTGTTGTCCTTGCTCGTTCTGCCGGTGCTCGCTGCCTGCGATATGCACCAGCGCACGGATGCCGAACGTGCCGCGGCAGACCCGCACTTCGACTGGTTTCAGTACGAAGGCCACGACTCCGTCTACACGAACCATCCGGCTGGCGCTGACGAATACCACAACCCCATCCTCGCCGGCTTCTACCCCGATCCGAGCATGGTGCGCGTCGGCGACGACTACTATCTCGTCGTCTCGAGCTTCGCGTATTTCCCCGGCGTGCCGATCTTCCACAGCCGCGACCTCGTCCACTGGACGCAGATCGGCAACGTGCTCAACCGGCCGTCGCAGATCGATCTCGACAGTGCCGGCGTGTCGCGCGGCATCTTCGCGCCGGCGATCCGGTATCACGCCGGCACGTTCTACATGATCACCACGCTCGTCGACCGCGGCGGCAACTTCTACGTCACGGCGAAGAATCCGGCCGGTCCGTGGTCGGACCCGGTGTGGCTCAAGGGCATCGACGGCATCGACCCGTCGTTCTTCTTCGACGATGACGGCCAGGGCTACGTCGTGAGCAACGGGCCGCCGGAGGGCACGCCGCTGTACGGGGGCCACCGCGCGATCTGGCTCCAGGAGTTCGACGTCGCCGCGCAAAAGATGGTGGGCGAGCGTAAAGTCATCGTGAATGGCGGAGTGGACCTCGCGCAGCATCCCATCTGGATCGAGGCGCCGCACATCTTCCGTCGCAATGGCACGTACTACCTCATCTGCGCGGAAGGCGGAACGGCGGACCAGCATTCAGAGGTCGTGTTCCGCAGCGCGTCGGTGTGGGGGCCATACGAGCCTTTCCCAGGCAACCCGATCCTCACCCAGCGCCATCTCGATCCGAAACGACCCGACGCCATCGGCACCGCGGGCCACGCCGACTTCGTCGAGACGCAGAATGGGGAGTGGTGGGCCGTCTTTCTCGCCACGCGCGACTACACCGACCGCGAATACAACACCGGGCGCGAGACCTTCCTGCTCCCCGTCTCCTGGGCGAACGGATGGCCCACGATCCTCGCGGGCGACGCGACGATTCCGTACGTGCACCGCCGGCCCACGCTGCCGCTGCAGCCCGCGCCCGCCGTGCCGACGAGCGGCAACTTCACGGTGCGCGACGACTTCCACGGACCGGCACTCGCGCCGCATTGGCAACTGATGCGCACGCCGCAC
>JBBRZK010000156.1:0-4919 GCA_038236775.1 Gemmatimonadales bacterium | reverse complement strand
TCTCCAGCCCCAGGATGTGATAAGCCGACATCGAGGTGCCAAACCGCGCCGTCGATGTGAACTCTCGGGCGCGATAAGCCTGTTATCCCTAGCGTACCTTTTATCCGTTGCGCGATAGCCGATCCACACCGGGCTACCGGATCACTACAGCCGACTTTCGTCCCGGTTCGACCCGTCGGTCTCACCGTCAGGCTGGCTTCTGCTGTTACACTCTATAAGCGCGAGTACCGACCGCGCTGAGCCAACCATGCGCGCGCCTCCGTTACCTTTTCGGAGGCGACCGCCCCAGTCAAACTGCCCACCTGCCACGGTCCTAGCAAGGGTTTGCCTTGCGTAGTGAGGACAGCACACCACCCAGGGTGGTATTTCACTGGTGCCTCCCCCAGAGCTAGCGCCCCGGGCTCATCGGCTCCCACCTATGCTACACAGTGAAGTGCACCGTCCAATGACAAGCTACAGTAAAGGTGCATAGGGTCTTTTTGTCCTGTCGCGGGGACTCGGAATCCTCACCGAGACTGCAATTTCGCCGAGCACGTGGTCGAGACAGTGCTCAAGTCGTTACGCCATTCGTGCAGGTCGGAACTTACCCGACAAGGAATTTCGCTACCTTAGGACCGTTATAGTTACGGCCGCCGTTTACCGGGGCTTCGGCTCAAGGCGTCGCCTTGCGGCTAACCTCTCCCCTTAACCTTCCGGCACCGGGCAGGCGTCAGTGCGTATACGGCGCCTTATGCGGCTTGGCACGCACCTGTGTTTTTGCTAAACAGTCGCTTGAGCCGATTCTCTGCGGCCTCATCTGGCTTCGGTTGTACACCTGACCAAATAAGGCATCCCTTCTTCCGAAGTTACGGGATCATTATGCCGAGTTCCTTGACCACGTTTCACTCGTTCACCTGAGGCTACTCGCCTTACCCACCTGTGTCGGTTTACGGTACGGAGCCTCGTAGCTCTCCCCCACCCGCTTTTCTTGCCAGTCGACGCGACACCCCTTGAACTCCATCGCTGGAATTCTTGGCATCCGGTCTCGGCTTGCGCCTACGCCGTTACAAGACCAATCCACAAGGTCTCGGGCATGTTGTTCCTGGGTCCCGGATGGCTTCAACGAACTACGAGACGGACGGGAATCTTGACCCGTTTGCCATCAGCTACGCCTCTGGGGCCTCGCCTTAGGATCCGCCTCACCCAGCGCTGATTGCCATGGCGCTGGAACCCTTGGGTTTCCGGTGTGCGGGGTTCTCACCCGCATTTGCGCGTACTCATTCCGGCATCCTCACTTCTCATCGCTCCACGGCTCGTTTCCACGACCGCTTCACCGCAGATGAGAACGCTCCCCTACCCCTTATGCAATGCATAAAGGCCAAGCTTCGGCGGGCCGCTTAATCCCGACCATTCTCGGCGCATCTCCGCTGGACCAGTGAGCTATTACGCACTCTTTAAAGGAATGGCTGCTTCTAAGCCAACCTCCTGGTTGTCACGGCAGCGACACATCCTTCGCTATACTCAGCGGCCACTTCGGGGCCTTAGCTGTGGCTCTGGGTTCTTTCCCTCTCGCCTACGAACATTATCGCTCGCAGACTGCCTCCCAGCGTCCATTCCATGGGCATTCGGAGTTTGGTTGGGGTTGGTACCAGCGTCGCCGGCCCGCGCCCATCCAGTCGCTCTACCTCCCAGGAACATGCACTGAGGCTCTACCTAAATAGATTTCTGGGAGAACCAGCTATCTCCAGGCTTGATTGGCCTTTCACCCCTATCCACAAGTCATCCGAACGGTTTTCAACCCATACCGGTGCGGGCCTCCACGTCGTGTTACCGACGCTTCACCCTGCTCATGGATAGATCGCCCTGGCTTCGGGTCTACCCCCAGGCACTCTCGTCGCCCTCTGCAGGACTCGCGTTCGCTCTGGTTCCGTGGCTCAGCCACTTAACCTCGCGCCTGAGGCGTAACTCGCCGGATCATAATGCAAAAGGCACGCCGTCAGCCGTACGCCAGGTTGCCCCAACGCCAGCCTCCGACCGCTTGTTGGCATGTGGTTTCAGGATCTCTTTCACTCCCCGCACTGGGGTGCTTTTCACCTGTCCCTCACGGTACTCGTCCACTATCGGTCACAGAGGAGTCTTTAGCCTTGGAGGGTGGTCCCCCCAACTTCCGACGGGATTTCTCGCGTCCCGCCGTACTCAGGAACTCTACTACGTCAGACACCTCAGCTTCGCCTACCGGGCTCTCACCGTCTGCGGCCCCCCGTTCCAAGGGAGTTCAGCTGCTTTCGTCCAACGCGTCCGTAGGTCCTATAACCCCGGCATGTAAACACACCGGTTTAGGCTCCGCCCCTTTCGCTCGCCACTACTCAGGGCATCTCGGTTGATTTCTCTTCCTCCCGGTACTGAGATGTTTCAGTTCCCAGGGTTCGCTTCCACTTGCGTGGATGACGGGACTCGCGCCCCGCCGGGTTGCCCCATTCGGCCATCTCGGGATCACCGCGTGTGTGCCACTCCCCCGAGCTTATCGCAGCTTACCACGGCCTTCATCGCCTCTCTGTGCCCAGGCATCCCCCACATGCCATCTCTCGCTTGACCTCCCGTACCGGTCAAGCCGTGCATGCGCATTCATGCACACTGCAATCACTTCATCGCGATAGACACGTTGCCGTGCCCAGTCAACGATGGGATTCACTTCCCACGATCTCCACACTCTTTCCATTGTCAAACAACGTCCGCTGCGCGTCCATGCTTTCGCCTTTCCGTGCAACGTCCCGGGTCATTGTCCCGGGGAGTCTGAAGAAAGTAGTCGAGTCGAAATCAGGGTCAAGGGGCCAGCGCTCGCGAGCTGACACTCAGCCCGCTAGGCTCCCCTGCACATGACTCCGCACCCGACCAAACTCCCGATCGCCACCCTCGGCGCCCGCGGCGCCGAACGCCTGCTGCGCGGACACCCCTGGGTCTTCCGCAGCGATATCGCCACCGCGCCACGCGTCGACGCCGGACTCGTCGATGTGCGCGGCCCCGGTGGACGCAAACTCGGCACCGCACTCTTCAGCCCGTCGTCCGAAATCACGATCCGCCGCCTCGACGCGGATCCCGATGTCGTCATCGATGGCGCGTGGTGGCACCGCGCGCTCGAGCGCGCCATCGCGCGCCGCGCTTCGCTGATCGGACAGACCACCGCGTATCGACTCGTGCACGGCGAAGGCGATTTCCTGCCCAGCCTCGTCGTCGATCGCTACGACGACTACCTCGTGCTGCAGCTGCTCAGCGCCGGCCTCGAGACGCAGCGCACGCACATCGTCACCGCATTGCAAGCGCTCGTGGCACCGCGCGGGATGCTCGCGCGCAACGATCCCGCCGTGCGCACTCGCGAAGGCCTCGAACGCAGCGTCGAAGTGCTCGCCGGCGAGGTGCCCGACACGATTCGCGTCACCGAGCACGGCGTGCACTACCTCGCGGCACTGCGCACCGGACAAAAGACCGGTGCCTTCCTCGATCAGCGTGACAATCGCGTGCTGATCGGCGCGCTCACACGCGGTCGCGCGCTTGATCTGTTCAGCTATCACGGCTCCTTCGCACTGCACCTCGCGCGCAATGCAGAACACGTCACCGCCGTGGATTCGTCAGCGCCGGCGCTCGCACGGGCCACCGAGAATGCGGCACTGAACGGCTTCAACAACGTCACGCCGGTCGTCGCCGACGTCTTCGAGTATCTGCGAGAAGCCAAGGCCAACGGCGACCGCTTCGACACGATCGTGGTCGATCCGCCGGCCTTCGCCAAGAATCGCTCGTCAGTGCCGCACGCAATGCGTGGCTACGCCGACATCAATCGCCTCGCCATGCAACTGCTGACACCGGGCGGCACGATGTTCACGGCAAGCTGCAGTCATCACGTGCATGTGCCGGAATTCCTCGAGATTCTCGAGCATGCGGCGGCCGAGTCCGGCCGTGACATGGCGATACGCCAGCTGACGCTGCAGCCGGTCGATCATCCCGTGTTACTGACGGTGCCGGAGACCAGCTATCTGAAGGGCGCGATTCTGCAGGCGCTGTCCTGACGCGACGACGTCGGCCGGCCAGCTGACGTGTGCCGTCGCTGCGCAAGGTCAGGCGCGCTGACAGCGGCGGCACCAATACGTCGAGCGCTGCCCCTGCGTGATGCGGGCGATCGGCACACCGCAGCGGGGGCACGGCTCACCTTCTCGGTCATAGACGGAGAAGCGATCTGTCGCGGTACCGTACTGGTGACGACCCATCTGCTCGAACGCGAGTCCCATCGTCCAGCGCACGCCGTCGAGCAGTCGAGACACGCGCGTGAGGGACAGCTGCCGTGCCGGCGTTTCCGGATTGATGCGTGCGTACCAGAGCGCCTCCGCTGCGTAGATGTTGCCGATGCCGGCGATCACCGACTGATCGAGGAGCACCTGCTTGATCGGCGCGCGTCGCACTCCCAGCCGAGCGCGCAGGGTGGCGGCGTCGAGTGCAGGGTCGAGCGCATCCGGGCCGACCACCGGGGTGCTGATCGACTCGTGAACCTCGCGCATCTGCACGCGAGACAACACGCGCGGATCGATGAGCCAGAGGTGTCGTGCACCGTTGAATGCGAAGTGCACGCGCGCGTGCCGGGGCGCGACGGGACGCGCGGTGACAGCCCAGTCGCCCGTCATGCGGAAGTGCACGACGAGGACCGCACCGTCCGCGAATTGCACTTCCTGCCACTTTGCGACCCGCGTGACTCCTGCGACACGACGGCCGATCAGCGCGGTCACGCGCAGCGCTGAATCACGCGCCAGTGATGGGTGCAGGAACGCAACGCTGCGCAGCGTACGACCCACGATCTGCGCACGAAGGAATCGCGCGGCGGCTTCGACTTCCGGGAGTTCAGGCATGATGTAGCGGCATGACGAAATGAATGAATACTGCTGTACGCCAGTGCC
>JBBRZK010000155.1:0-5092 GCA_038236775.1 Gemmatimonadales bacterium | reverse complement strand
CCGTCGACCTCGGACGAGGCCACGTCGGACGAAGTCTCCGCGTCCGTCGTCCCGTCGGCGGCGTCACGTGCGTCGGTGCTGGTCTCGCCACCGACCTCCGCGTCTTCGTCCGCATCGGCGGCATCGTCCGGCGCCCCTGGTCCGCCGGTCGTGCACGCCACGAAGAGCATCGCGATCGGCGCAAGCAAGATGCCTGGCACGCGATGCTGCGCTGCGATGGCGCTGCGCCGAAGCATCGGCGTTGCCGCATGATGTGCTCGCCAGTCCACGTGACGCTCCTTCGGTTCCCTACGCGCGACTTCACAGGCGAACGTGGGCGGGCGCTACCGACCAGACATTCCACGGCGCCACAACCACGGCACTCTCCAATAACAGTGAGGCGATTGCGCGGCGGCACGCGACGGCGCGACCGGCCCGCGCGGCGTGATCATGCCGCCGCGGAATCGACGTGTTGAAGGAAGCCGTTTCGCGGCGTGCGCGGCGTGGACTGGCCCCGCGGCGCTATGGGCAAAGAGGGGTCGGGCCACGTGGCCTTCGCGCAGGACGGCGGCGGATCGTACGAGACCGCGCGACGTCGGCGGCGCGCGAGACGTCGTCGCGCGGACGTTCGCCCTCGGTCGTCGCGGGGATGCTCGTATCGTCCGAGCAGCGCGTCGACCCGTCGGGCAAAGCTCCGCCCGCCCGCGTCGGCTCGCAGGTGGCGTATGTCACCGGGCGCGCGTCGGCGATCACGGTGGCGCCCTGGCGAGCTCGCGCTGGTCGGGCAGCGGCAGCGAGCGCAACGGCGCGCCGCAGCGTGGACAGCGACGGACATCGCGCCCCGTGAGCTCGTGGAGGCGCTCCGCCCAAGTGGGCGCAGGCGCAGCGGTAGCGCTTTTCGCGACGCGCGCCGTCTTCTCTTCAAGCAGCTCGCGGGCGCGCACGAGCTTGCCGTTGACGTTGCCTGCCGCGAGCAGGCCATAGTGTCGGATCTTCACGAAGCCGCGAGGCAGCACGTGGGCGACGAAGCGCGCGAGGAAGTCCTCGGCGGCGAGCGTGACGGTCTTGCTGTCCTTGGTGCGGAAGGTCACTTGCCCGTCGACGAGCGAGATCAGGCGGCTGTTGGCGATGCCGACACGGTGCGTGTAGCGCCCGAGGTAGGCGAAGACGTGCTCGGCGTGTCGGAAGGTCTTCTTCGCGTAGACGTTCCAGCGCTTGTGGCTCGCGAGCTTCTGCATCAGCCGATCGAAGCCCTCGGGATCCTCGAAGTCGTCAAAGCCGTCGAGGTCGCCACGGGCGTGCGCACGGCGGAGCCCGTCGAGCATCTTGCCGCGGAAGATCGTGCCGAGGATCTGCACCGGAAAGAGGAAGTCCTTGCGCGACTTCATCCAGCGCGCGCCGTCGAGCGAGAGGCCGCCGCCGGTGACGATGCAATGGACGTGCGGATGGAAGCGCAGGTCGCGCGTCCAGGTGTGCAGCACCGAGGTGATTGCGAGCTCGGCGCCGAGGTGGCGCTCGTCGCGCGCGAGCTCTTGCAGCGTCGCCGCGGACGCGGCGAAGAGCATGTCGAAGACGAGGGTCGGCCTGTAGCGCGCGAGCCGACGAAGCTCGGCAGGGAGCGTGAAGACGACGTGGAAGTGGCGGGTCGGAAGGACGCGGGCCTCGCGCGCCATGATCCACTTCTCGGCCGCGAGGCACTGGCACTTCGGGCAGTGCCGGTTGCGACACGAGTTGTAGACCGGGTGCTCGTACCCGCAGCCCTCGCAGAGTTCGAGATGCCCGCCCAGGGCGGCGGTGCGGCAGCGCACGATGTCGCGCAGCACCGCCGCCTGCTCGGGCGTCAGCAGGTGTATTCGCCGAAATGCCTCGCCGTGCTCGCGGACGATGTCCGCAAGCTCCAGGGTCGGCCGTCGCGGCGAACGGAGCGCCGCATGCGACAACGATGCGACCCGCTACGCGAGCTTCTGCCCCTCCGGCGAGAGCAGTACGTCGAGCGGACTCTTGGTCCTGGCCAGGTGGGCGCGGCTGACCTGCGTGTACATCATCGTCGTGCGGATCGACCGATGCCCGAGCAGCCGCTGGATCACGCGCACGTCCGTGCCGCTCTCCAGCAGGTGCGTGGCGAAGGAGTGCCGGAGCACGTGCGGCGTGATCCGCTTGGTCAGTCCGCTCGTTGTGACGGCAGCCTTGATCGCTGCCCGCACCGAGCGCGGCTCGATCGGCTCACGGGGATCTGGACCGGGGAAGAGGTACGGCTTGGGCGGTCGATTCGCCGCCCAGTACTCGCGCAGGGCGACGAGTAGCCGTTGGCCCAGCATCACGAAGCGTGGGCGCCCGCCCTTGCCGCGCCGCACGTGCAAGAGCCCGCGGTCGGCGTCGACGTCGCCGACCTGGAGCATACACGCCTCGCTGATCCGCAACCCCGCGCCGTACATCGTCATCGCGACGGCGCGGTAGAGCGGCCCGCTGATCGCGCCGAGCAACGTCACGATCTCCCGGCCGCTGAGCACCACCGGCAACGGCGAGGGCTGCCGGGGCCACCGCATCCACGCGACCTCCTCGGGGCGGGCGAGCGTGACCCCGAAGAGGAACCGCACCCCCGCCATCTCCACCTTGAGCCACGAGGCGCTCCGCCTCTTGCGGCGCGCCGCGTCGAAGTACGCCCGGATCTCCTTCTGCCCGAGCTGCTCCGGCGGTCGCCGGGAGCGGTCGACCAACCGCGTCGCCGCCGCGACGTACGCCTTGCGCGTGCCGAGAGCGTAGCCGCCGGTCTCGAGATCGCCTTTCATACGAGATTGCCACGTCATGGTGTCCTCCTTGGTTCCGGCGGCAGGGCAAATTGCCGCCGGAATCGAGGGGACACCTTTCTGCGCCGCGCGCGCAGAGATGATGGCAACAAGGGACCGAGGTGCAGGGAAGTGCAGGGAACAGCTCGCGTCAGACGTCCATGTGCGCGGGACCGGCGATCACGCCGCGGGTGCGCACCACCGCCGCGAAGCGGCTTCGTTCTTGCGCCAGGCAAAGCTTGGAGAAAGAGAATCGCGATGTAGCAGCGTGAAACTTTCTATCGCGACCCGCGGGTGAGAGTCCCGACCGGCACGACGGGGACCGTCAGCCGGAAGCGAGTCTTGCGTGGCCGTGCAGAAGTAACGGGTGACCGTGGCTGCGAAGCGTAGACAGCGGGTGCGTGGGCGGCGGTATCGAGCCCCGAGAGCCGCAAGTGAGTGGAGGCCGACGCGGTGAACGACGCGGAAGGCGACAGGTGGTGGTCAAACACGCAGGGCGCAGCCCGGGGTCCCGACCATCACCCTCCACCGGGGTCTAAGCACCGGCGCACGTGCACAGGGGTTGCCCAGGAACCTGGGAGGTCTCGTGGCCTTCAGCGCGAGCTGGAACGACGTCGTGCAGCGAGAAGCGAGCGACGTCGGGGCGCGAGAAGTCGGAGTGCCGCAGTACGAGCGACGACGTCGGGGAACCTTCCCGAGGGACCCGGCCGAGCAAAGAGCGGCACCGGAGCGTGGAACCGTAGGAGGGGAAGATGGGAGAGACCCAGTGCTCACCAACCGTCTCGACGAAACTTCAACGGATAGCGGAAGCGGCGAAGCGTCATCCCGAGCGGGCGTTCACGACGCTCGCCCACTACATCGACATCGACTGGCTGCGCGAGGCATACCGCCGCACGCGCAAGGACGGAGCGACCGGCATCGACGGACAGACGAGCCACGCGTACGCCGCGAACCTGGAGGGCAACCTTCAGTCGCTGCTCGCGCGCTTCAAGTCCGGCGTTTACCGGGCGCCCCCCGTCCGGCGTGTGCACATCCCGAAGGGCGATGGGTCGCAGACGCGCCCCATCGGCATCCCCACCTTCGAGGACAAGGTGCTGCAGCGCGCGGTCACGATGCTGCTGGAGGCCATCTACGAGCAGGACTTCCTGGACTGCTCGTACGGCTTCCGCCCACGCCGCTCGGCGCATCAGGCGCTCGAAGCGGTGCGGGACGCGACGATGCCGGTGGGCGGGGGTTGGGTCCTGGAGGTCGACATCAGGAAATTCTTCGACACCCTCGACCATGGATGCCTGCGCGAGATCGTGCGCCGCAGGGTACGTGACGGCGTGCTGTTGCGCGTCATCGGTAAGTGGCTGAACGCGGGCGTGATGGAGCGGGGCGCGCTGACGCTCCCCGCGGCCGGCACGCCGCAAGGCGGGGTCATCTCCCCTCTGCTCGCCAACGTCTACCTCCACGAGGTGCTCGACGAGTGGCTGCATCGCGACGTGCTCCCGCGGCTCAAGGGCCGCGCGAAGCTCGTGCGCTATGCGGACGACTTCGTCGTGGTCTTCTCGCGAGAGGACGACGCGAGGCGGGTCTTCGACGTGCTGCCGAAGCGATTCGGCAAGCACGGTCTGTCGCTGCATCCCGACAAGACGAGGCTCTTCGACTTCCGACGGCGCGACCGGGGCAACCCGGTCGCCCCAGGGACGTTCGACTTCCTCGGCTTCACGCACCACTGGGGCCTCTCCCGGCGGGGCGCGCCCATCGTGAAGCAGCGCACGGCGAAGTCGCGCCTCAGCCGCGCGCTACACCGAGTGCGCGAGTGGTGCCGCGAACATCGGCACGACCCGCTGCGCGTGCAGCAGCAACAACTCGCGGCGAAGCTACGCGGGCACTACGGATACTTCGGCGTCTCGTCGAACTTCCGTGCCCTCGACCGCTTCCACCGCGAGACGCGACGCGCCTGGCAGAAGTGGCTCTCACGCCGCTCCAATGCCGGGTACGTCGACTGGCCGAAGATGCTCGCGCTGATCGAGCGGTTCCCGCTCCCGGCGCCGCGCATCGTCCACCGGTACGGCACGTAGCGAAGCCACGTTCCGACGAGCCGGATGCGCGAGTCGCGCACGTCCGGATCTGTGGGAGCCCCGGGGGACGTATCCCCCGGGGCCACCCGGCAACGCGAAGAAGCTGACGTGCGCGATGCGCGCCTTGGGCTTCGTCGGACCGAAGGGACCGGTCCTGACCTTCTGCGTCGCGGCCTACGTCGCCTCGGAGGCGGCCCTCGAGCGCAGCCTCTACGCGTTCGGCGCGGTCGACGAACCGGGTCGCATCGCACGCGATTGGCT
>JBBRZK010000154.1:0-5109 GCA_038236775.1 Gemmatimonadales bacterium | reverse complement strand
AGGCGGCAGCCCATGGCGCCAATGCACGCGACGCTACAGTACCGCCTCCAGCGCAGCGCGAAACTCCAGCGGAATGGCCGCGAGCCGACCTGCGGTGTCGATCGAGACGAGCGCAGTGTGCGCGGTGGCAACCCTGGTACCGGACACCGCATCGGAGATCACGTAGTCGAAGGTGATGGCGCGCGAGCGGACCGACATGAGGGTCGTCTCCACCCGCACGACGTCGTCGAACCGGGCGGGTGAGAGGTAGCGCACGCGCGCCTCCGAGACGGCGAGGCCGATGCCGTCTGCCTCGAGGGCCGCGTAGCTGCGGCCCAGCGCGCGGAGCAACTCGATGCGGCCGACCTCGCACCATACCAGGTAGTTGGCGTAGTACACGACCCCCATGCGATCTGTTTCAGCGTAACGGACCCGGAGGTCGGTCGTGTGCGTGCGGCTCATGGGAATTTCGGGAAGGAGGTTCGCGCTGGCGAAGGTTGCCCGGCCTCCGGTTGTTTGTAAAGGTCGTGTCGGCCGTGTAGAATCCTTCCGTGCTCCCCCCGCCCTGCTACGTGATCTCGGACGTGCACCTTGGCCACGCGCCCGAGTCGGTCGAGCGCGCGCTGCTGGCATTCCTGCGCAGCCTGCCGGGCCGGGCCGGTTCCCTCCTCATCAACGGCGACCTCTTCGAGTTCTGGTTCGAGTGGAAGCGCGTGGTGCCGCGGAGCGGGGTGCGTGCACTGGCCGCGCTGATGGACCTGCGCGATGCCGGCCTGCCGACGACGATGATCGCGGGCAATCACGACTGCTGGGGCGGCGACGTCCTCCGCGAGGCAGGCGTGGACTTCCGCTTCGGACCGCTGGAC
Organism: Gemmatimonadales bacterium; assembly: GCA_038236775.1. GTDB lineage: Bacteria > Gemmatimonadota > Gemmatimonadetes > Gemmatimonadales > Gemmatimonadaceae > AG11. Next base: position 4,264 of record JBBRZK010000154.1, on the reverse strand, counting down.
GTGGAGATCGGCGGATGGCGCGCGACCATCGAGCACGGCGACGGCCTGCGCGAGAGGGAGGATCGCGGCTATCGGATGCTGCGTCGCGTCCTGCGCAATCCGCTCGCCATCCGCGCGTTCGGCAGCGTGCTACATCCCGACTTCGCGTCGCGGCTCGCGATGGGCAGCTCGCGGACGAGCCGCAGCTATGTGCCGCGCGACGCGGGTCGCGGTCTCCGCGCCGTGGCGGAGCACCGGCTCGCGTCGAATCCTTCGCGCGAACTGGTCCTCTTCGGACATTCGCACGTCGCTACGCTCGAGCGGATGACTGGCGGCGGCGTGTATGCGAATGCCGGCAGCTGGCTGGATGCACCCACGTACCTCGTCGTGACGCCGGGCCGCATCGCCTTGCGCGAGTGGAACGGCTCAGCCGAAGGTGTGGACCTCGACGTGGTCGAGCGCGTCGCCAAAGAAGCGCTGCCCTAGCGCCAGGAACTGCTGCGGGTCATCCGAGGCAATGAAGCGGTACGTGCCCGACGCGGCGGGACTCAGGAGGTCGTGCTCCTCGAGCAGCCGTCGCGTGTCTGCCGCGGTCTCCTCGGCGCTGTCGATGAGGCGCACGGGACGACCGATGGTCTCCCCGATGACGCGCTTGAGCAGGGGATAGTGCGTGCAGCCCAGCACGAGCGTGTCCACCTGCTGCCGGAGGGGCGCCAGGTATTCGGCCGCGATGAGGCGCGTCGCCTCGCTGTCGGTCCACCCTTCTTCCACGAGCGGGACGAACAGCGGACACGGCAGCGCCGTCACGTTCGCGTCGGGCGATTCGGCGTGAATGGCGCGGACGTAGGCGCCCGACTTGATGGTCCCCGCGGTTCCGATCACGCCGATGTGGCCCGTGGTCGTGGCGCGAACGGCGGCGCGCGCGCCGGGTCCGACGACGCCGATGACCGGGACCTCGAGCTCCGACTCGAGCATCGGGAGGGCGTGGGCCGTGGCGGTGTTGCACGCGACGACGATGGCCTTGACGCCCTCGCCGATGAGGAAGGCCGCGATCTCGTGGCTGTAGCGGCGCACCGTCTCCGGGGACTTGGGCCCGTAGGGCACACGCGCCGTGTCGCCGAAGTAGACGAGGCTCTCACCCGGCAGCTGGCGCATGATGGCATGCGCGACAGTGAGTCCACCCAGTCCGGAATCGAAGACGCCGATGGGTGCGTTCCGGTCGCGTGTGGCCGTCACCAGCGGAACCGTGCGGCGATGATGGTACCGGATGTCGTCTGCGACACCTGCACCTGGGTCGGCAGGTCCCAGAGGTGCGCCGCCACGTAGGCGTCCGCGCCGGCGAAGAGGTGGTTGGCCACCAGGAACGCGACCCAGTCCTCGACATGCCCTCGCCGGATACTGATCAGCTCATCGTTGTACGCATTGTTGTGCAGCACGGGCTCGCCGGACACGGGATCATTGCCGATGTTCTCGACCGTGTCGCGGCGGAAGAGGCGGGCTTCGCGCAAGTCGGCGCGCGACTCCCGCAGCATCGCGATCGCGATCGACTCGGTGAGCACGAACAACGCGCCGGCGGTGGGCCGGCCGAGACGCGACTGCGCGAAGCCCGGCACGACGAGCGAGTAGAGAAACGCGCGACGCGGCGAGAGCGGCGGCTGTGGAGCGACCTGGGTGGTGGTGTCCACCCTCGGCGCACGAGCGGCGACGCGTGCGCTGTCAGTGCGCTGCGCCGCCGCGGGCCCCGCGGACAGCAGGACCACCAGCGCGGCGCATCCCATCGTGGCGCGCGTGGTCGTGCGTCGGAATGGAGGAAGCATCACCAGGACGGACATTCGAGAAGGGTGCGAGATGGCGGGAGTGCATGGGAATCGAACCCACCCGAGACGCCATGCGCCTCGCAGTCGTTTTGAAGACGAAGGAAGCCACCAGGCCCCAACCACTCCCCTGCTATCACTCCAGCACGATCAAGGTGTTCCCGCGGGCCTCGACGCGACCCACGACCACCGCTGCGGGCACGGCCGAAAGATACTCGGCCCGTCGATCCGGATGGACGGCGACGAGCAGCCCGCCCGAGGTCTGCGGGTCGATGGCGAGGGCAACGTCCGCCGGTCGTGCGGTCGTCCAGTCGCTGATCGGGGCGAGGAATGCGTCATTGCGCTCCGCGCCGCCGGTGCGGATTCCATCCATCCAGAGCGTGCGCGCGCCGGGCAACTCGGGCAACGATGCGCCCGCAATACGCAGGGTCACGCCACTGGCCCGCGCGATGTGCGAGGCGTGGCCCAGCAGGCCGAAGCCCGTGACATCGGTGGCGCAACGCACGCCTGCGGCCAGCGCCGCGCGACTCGCGTGCGCATTGAGCGAGCGCATCAGGGTGTACAGCGCGTCGCGCGCCGCGGGCGCGAGCTTGTCCAGCTTCGCCGCGGTAGCGAGCAGTCCCGTGCCGAGCGGCTTGGTGAGCACGAGGAAGTCGCCAACCTGGGCGGTGTCATTGGTGAGCAGCCGGCGCGGGTCGGCCTGCCCCGTGACGCTGAGGCCGAACTTGAGCTCCTCGTCGATGATGGAGTGGCCGCCGGCCAGGACGGCGCCGGCCTCGCGCACCTTGTCCTGTGCGCCGCGCAGGATGTCGGTAAGCACCTGCATCGGGAGCGCGCCGACCGGAAAGCCGACGATGGCCAGGGCGGTGAGCGGCTCGCCGCCCATCGCGAAGACGTCCGACAGCGCATTGGCGGCGGCGATCTGCCCGAAGTCGTAGGGATCGTCGACGATGGGCGCGAAGAAGTCCACTGTCTGCACGAGCGCCAGGTCGTCGCGCAGCAGGAAGATCCCCGCGTCGTCGAAGCTTTCTCGACCGACGAGCAATCGGGGATCGGCGTACGACGGTACGCCCCTCAGGGCCGCTGCCAGGTCACCCGGACCCAGTTTGGCGGCTCAACCGGCGCAGCGGGCGAAGCTCGTCAGGCGAAAGAGCTCCTCCCGCGTCTTGCTCGTCGACATTGGCTGTCGGTTGGGGTGATGCTGCGTTATCGCGCGTTCGGGAGCGCGACGACCAGGTCGATCTCGACGAGCACGCCGCGTGGCAGGCCGGAGACCTGTACAGTGGAGCGCGCCGGCCGCGCGTCGCCCATGGCCTCGCCGTACACTTCGTTGACGCGGGGAAAGTCCTTCATGTCCATGAGGAACACAGTGGCCTTCGCGACGTCGGTCCACTTCGCCCCGGCCGTGGCCAGGATGGCCGCCAGGTTCCGGAACACCTGCTGTGTCTGCGCGACGACGTCGCCCGGGACGATCTGCGCCGACACGGGATCCAGCGCAATCTGTCCGGCGGTGAAGAGGAACCCGTTCGCGATCACGCCCTGCGAGTACGGGCCGATGGCGGCGGGGGCGTGCTCGGTGTGCACGGTTTCGATCGACAACGCGATTCTCCTGGCAACGCGTGGAACTTCGTACGCTCCGGACCTGCCGGGCGCGCCTGCCGCGGCGACAACGCGGCTCACGGTGGCGGCGGAACGTCGGGGTCCACGAATAATGCGCTGCGTGGCGTCGAAGGGCTACGCCAGCGCAAAGAGACGCCGAGCGTTGTCGACGACGCACGGTCCGAGCGCCGACACGTCGGTCTCACGGACGGCGGCCAGACGCTCCACCGTGTGCGCGACCCACGCCGGCTCGTTCCGGCGACCGCGGTGCGGCACGGGCGCGAGATAGGGAGCGTCCGACTCGACGAGCAGGCGATTGTGCGGCACGAGGCGCAGGAGGGCATCGTCGGTCCACGTCCGGAAGGTGACGATGCCGCTGAACGACACGTACCACCCCGCGGCGAGCGCCTCCTCGGCCAGGCTGCTGCGCCCCGTGTAGCAGTGCAGCACGCCCCGTACGCCGTCCGCTGCGGCGTCTCGAATCATGGCGTGCGTATCGTCTTCGGCATCCCGCGTGTGCACCACCACGGGCCGCGACAGCTCGGCGGCGAGCGCCAGCTGCGCGCCGAACGCGGCGCGCTGCGCTTCCCGGGGCGCCGTGTCGTAGTGATAGTCGAGCCCACACTCGCCGATGGCCACGGCGCCGGCACGAACCTGTTCGCGGATGCCGTCGAGGTCACGCGCCGCGTCGAAGTCCGCCGCGTCGTGCGGATGGATGCCTGCGGTGTGGTAGCAGAAGCCCGGATGCGCCGCCGCCACGAGCGCCGCGCGTCGTGCCGACTCCAGGGATTCGCCGATGCAGACGATGGCGGCGGCGCCGGCAGGGCGCGCGCGCGCGATGACCTCGTCGCGATCGGGATCGTACGCGACGT
>JBBRZK010000153.1:0-5192 GCA_038236775.1 Gemmatimonadales bacterium | reverse complement strand
CCGTCTTGGCATGATCGCCGAACAGCGTGCCGAGAAACTGCAGCCCCGTCTCGCGGATGCCGTCGGGCGTCCACAGCTGCACGGTGCCGTACGTGTTCTTCAGGTTGCTCGTGATCGTGCCCGCGCCGAGGTTCACCCAGCGGCCGAGGATCGAGTGCCCCACGAAGCCGTCGTGCCCCTTGTTCGCGTGGCCGATGAAGATCGTGTTGCTCAGCTCCCCGTGCACCTTGCACACGTCGCCGATCGACGACGCCGCCAGCTTGTCGGCGCTGACCGTGCAGTCTGCGCCGACATACAGCGGGCCAATGAGCCGCGTGAACGCGTGCACGTGAGCGCCCGCCCGCACGAGCACGGGACCCGCCGTGACATCGAAGCACACGGCCTCCTCGACGTCCGCACCGTTTTCCACGAACACCGGATGCGTCCCCACGCTTATCGCGCCCTTCGGCAGCGGACGCGTCATGGAGGCGCCCAAGATGGGCAGGTCGTGCTCGAGCATCGGCACGAGGTGCCCGATGTAGTCCCACACCTCGCTCATCCACCAGCCGGCGCTCGGCGTCACGTCATGGCGCTCGCCGGACTGGTACGCATAGGAGCCGATGTTCGCGGTGCCGTCGCGCAGCGCATCCACCGGGACGTCATGCGCCAGCCGCACGGCTGCCAGCTTGTCGCCGGACATCACCTCGTCCGGCTGTCCCAATGACGCGAGGGCCGGCGCGAACCGGGCGTTGGCCAGCCAGCTTCCTTTCCGCAGCACGCCGGAGCCGATGACCGGCGGCGCGCCAGGCTCGTCGAAGCCGACGAGGTGCGGCGACGAGAGGTGCGCCACCACCTCCGCGCCGAGGGCCCGCGCCCACCGCGCGCGCACGAGCAGGGCGCCGGCGCGCATCTCGCCCGCAGGACGCGTGAGCGCGAACGGCTCGAAGGTCCGCGCGCAGGCGTCGTCGTACAGGTAGATGCCGCTCACGATCGGTCGCGGATATGGGACGGCAGGGACTCGATCAGCCGCTTCAGGTCGGCGGCGCGTTCGATGGTCGTCACCAGGGTGAGTCCGTCGCGGGACACCACCACCAGGTCGGATACACCGTAGAGCACCACGGCGCCGCCGTCCGCGTGCACCACGCAGCCCGTCGCCTCGAGCACATGCACGTCGCCGAGCAGTGCGTTGCCCTGGGCATCGCAGTGACGCACACGTCGCAGCGCGGCCCACGTGCCCACGTCGTCCCACTGGAAGTCGCCCGGCAGCATCATCACGCGCGCGCTCCGCTCGAGCACACCGACGTCCACCGAGATCGGTTCCGTCACGGCGGCGAAGAATGCCTCGAGCGAGTGCGCGTGGGCACGGAGATGCGGCGCCACTTCCGGCGTATGCGCGTCGAGCTCGTCGAGGAAGTCGCCGGCACGCCAGACAAAGATGCCCGAGTTCCACAGGAATCCGTCGCGCACCATCCGCTCGGCCGTGGCGCGATCGGGCTTCTCGATGAATCGCGCCACGGCGCGGAGGTCGCCCTCGACGACGTCGCCGGGCTGGATGTAGCCGAATCCGGGATCGGCGCGCACGGGAACGACGCCCACGGTGACGAGCGCGCCGTAGCGTTCGGCCGCATCGGCCGCGCGCGACAGTGCCGCGCGGAACCCGTCCGGATCCCCGACCGACCAGTCCGCGTGCACGCTGAGCATCACGTCCTCACGACCGCCGCGCCGCGCCACCTCGCTCGCTGCCCAGGCGAGTGCCGCTGCGGTGCCGGCTGGCCGCGGCTCGGCGATGAGGTTCTCGCGCGGAATCGACGGCGCCAGCGCCGCGATGGCGTCCACCAGGCCGGCGTTGGTGAGGATGAGTGTCCGTTCGGCCGGCACGAGCGGGGCTAGTCGTGCGAGCGCGTCGGCGAGCAGGGGCTCCTGCGTCGCGAGCGGCAGCAGCTGCTTCGGTCGCGCGGGTGTGCTGATGGGCCAGAAGCGCGAACCGACGCCGCCCGCCAGGATGACGGCCCAGCGGCTCATGTCGGTTCGACCGTGGGCTCCACGGCGATGCCGGCCAGCTCGGCGGCGCGCGCATAAAGGCGCTTCGGGCTGAAGGGCTTCGTGAGGAATTCACTGACGCCCAGCTCCAGCGCCATCCGGTGCTGCTGCTCCTGGCCGGCGGCGGTGAGCACGATGGTCGGCAGTGTCTTGAGCCGCTCGTCCTTCTTCATCTCGGCCAGGACGTCGAGCCCGCTGAGGTACGGCATCATCAGGTCGAGCAGCACGAGCGCGATGTCCGTCTCGCGGCGCAGCACCTCCAGCGCCTCGCGGCCGTCGTAGGCCAGCGTGACCCGGAAGGGTCCCTGCTCGAGCTTCATCTTGATGATGCGGCCGATGTGCGGCTCGTCATCGGCGACCAGGACGTGCGTCAGGTTGGCGGCGTCGTTCACTAGACCAGGGCTGCGATGTGCTCGCGGTTGCGGCGAAGCTCGAAGAGCAGTTGACCGACGTTGGCGTCGGGACGTACGAGCACGACCAGCACGGCATCGGCGGTGAGCGCGGAGACGACCGCCAGGCCGTCCCGGTACTCGAGTACCGCGGTGACGAGCGCGCCGCGGCTCATGGCGGCGCCCAGCTCGTCCGCGGGTCCGATGATGGCCGGGATGCGCGCTGCGACGTCTTCCGCATCGAGACCCGGCACCGCCTGACTGTCGATCAGGAGGCCGTCGCGGCCGAGAACGACGGCGGCTTCCACGCCCCCGCGTTGCCGGATGGCGCTCACGAGGTCTCGAATGCTCGGCATGCCTGCTCCAATCGGAAAGTGCAGCGAAGCTTAAGGGTGAGGTGGGTGAAGTCAAGCGACGACAATCGCTTGAGTTTGGTCGTGTCCACCCCTATTCTCCACGAACACCACCCGAATCCATCACGCGACATCTTATGCTGCCGACACGCCCAGTGCGCGCCGCGCTCGTCGCCCTGGCTGTCTTCGGTGTCGCCTGTGGCGACCCGACGCTGGCGAAGGCGACCTATGCGAGCGGCCTGACCACGGCCACGATCTTTCCGCTCACGGGTGCCTCGGCCACCGTGCCCACGGCCTTCAGCTTCCTCGCCGGCCCCACGCACGCGACGGCCACCTTCGGCTTCGACGTCGCCTTTGATCTCGACGCCTCGAACCACGTCGTGGTCATGCCTGTGCGACTCCTCGCCGGCGCCCTCGCCGGCCCGCTCAAGCGAGTCGGGCTCCAGCCGCTCTCGGGCGCCTTTGCGTCGATCACCGAGGTGCCGGCCACGGGCTACGACACGCTCAGCGCGCGCACAGTGTTACCGGGCGCGGTGCTCGCCGTGGAGCTTCAGGACCTCACGGCCTGCTACAGCAGCTACAACTTCAACGTGGTGACGTCGCAGCTGCTGTATGCGAAGCTCGTCGTCGACAGCGTCGATGCCACCGCGCGCCGCATTTACCTGCGCAGTGTCGTGGACCCGAACTGTGGCTATCGTGGCGTCGTTCCGGATTCGGTGCCGAAGCGCTGATGCACGATGCACGGCTGATCCGCGACCGCCTCGACGACCTGCGCGAGGCGATGCGTCGGCGCGGCGCGCTTGGTGCGCTCGCCCCGCAGCTCGATCGGTGTGAAGGGCTCGACCGCGAACGCCGCCTGCTGATCCAGGCCGTCGAGGAGCGCAAGGCGGCGCGCAACGCCAGCTCGCAGGAAGTCGCGCGCCGCAAGAAGGCCGGCGAGGACGCCGCGGACCTGATCGCGCAGGGACGCGCGCTGGGCGAGGAGATCACGCGACTCGAGTCGGAGCGTGGCGTGGTCGAGCAGACGCTGGACGGCATCATGATGGAAGTGCCGAACATGACGCTGCCCGACGTGCCCGAGGGCGACGAGAACCATAACGTCGTCGTGCGCACGTGGGGCGCGCCCCGCCCGTCGGACGGCGTGAAGCCGCACTGGGACATCGCCGCAGCGCAGGGCCTCTTCGACGCCGAGCGTGGCGCGAAGATCAGCGGGTCCGGATTCGTCGTGTATCGCGCCGCGGGCGCACGGCTGGTGCGCGCCCTCATGAACTGCTTCCTCGACCACCACGTCGCGGCGCACGGCTACGAGGAAGTGTGGCCTCCCATCCTCGTGAACCGCGCCAGCATGACCGGCACGGGGCAGCTGCCCAAGTTCGAGGACGACGCCTATCGGATCGACGGAGACGACCTCTTCCTCATTCCCACCGCCGAAGTCCCCGTCACCAATCTCTATCGCGACGAGATCATCGAGCCGGGCGCTCTGCCGATGTCCTTCTGTGCGTACTCGCCGTGCTTTCGGCGCGAGGCCGGTTCGGCGGGGAAGGACACGCGCGGCATCCTCCGCATGCACCAGTTCGACAAGGTGGAGCTCGTCCGCTACTGCGCGCCCGAGGATTCCGAGGCGCAGCTCGAGTTGCTGGTCGGGCATGCCGAGGCGATCCTGCAGATGCTCGCACTGCCGTATCGTGTCACGCTGCTGGCCGCGGGCGACACGGGGTTCTCCAGCGCGAAAACGTACGACCTCGAGGTCTGGGCGCCCGGCGTCGGCGCGTGGCTCGAGGTGAGCTCCTGCAGCACGTTCACCGACTTCCAGGCGCGGCGCGCGAACATCCGCTATCGGCCGGCGAAGGGTGACAAGCCGCGCTTCGTGCACACGCTCAACGGGTCGGGGCTGGCCTTTCCGCGCATCATCGCCTGCCTGCTCGAGCATCACCAGCAGGCGGATGGCAGCGTCGCGATTCCCGAGGCGCTCCAGCGGTATGTAGGGACCGATCGGCTGGGCTAGGCGATGCGCCGGGGTCTGCCCGAACTGATCGTCGGCGTTCTCTTCGCACTGCTCCTCACGTCGTACGTGGTGTTCACGCGGGCCGTCGTCCGCGACCTCCAGGCCGAGGGAAAGCGCACGAGCGAGATGTATGCGCGCGTCTTCCGCGCGCAGGTCGACACGGCGGAGGGCGAGTCCACACAGGCGCTCTTCGACCTGTCGAAGAGCATCCGCGAGCAGGGCGTGCCGCTCATCGTGACGGATCGCACCGGACGGCCCGGTCCGAACGCCAACCTGCCCGATGACGTCGCGGGTGATGAGGAGCGGCTTCGGGCCATCGCCGCGGAGCTCGACCGGCAGAATCCCCCGGTGATCGACGCGATGATCGGGCAGATCCACTACGGGAACCCGCCCATCGTGCGCTGGCTGCGGATCATCCCCGCGCTG
>JBBRZK010000152.1:0-5329 GCA_038236775.1 Gemmatimonadales bacterium | reverse complement strand
TCCGTCGGAAGTCGTGAAGAAGGGCGACGCGGTCGACGTCGTGATCCTGAACATCGACAGCGAGAACAAGCGCATCTCGCTCGGCCTGAAGCAGGCCGAGGAAGATCCGTGGCTCCGCATCGGTGAGAATTATCCGGTCGGCACGGAGATGCGCTCGACGGTCGTCCGCCTGATGGACAAGGGCGTCGTCGTGGACATCGGCAACGACATCGAGGGCTTCGTGCCCATCTCGCAGCTCACGCTCGACGGCAAGCCGGTCAACAGCCCGGCGGACGTGGTGTACGAGGGCATGCTGCTGGACACGCGGGTGCTCGAGGTCGATCCGATCCACCGCCGCATCGTGCTCAGCGTGGTAAACATCCCCGAGGAGCAGCCGCCTCGCCCGGAGACGCCGTCGAAGATCCACACCGAGGATGGCGACGCGATCGACATCCCGATGGATATCCCGCTCGACGCGATCGACGAGTAAGTGCGGTAGTGTTGTAGCAGATGCGCCCGTTGCGAGATTCTTCGCGACGGGCGCATCGCTTTTTGGTACCTCACCCCTCATGCCTCACGCCTTGCGACTCCTGGCTCCAGCCTTCGACCTGCCGTCATCTCAGTACTTCAGAAGTGGGACAGGGCCAACAGCAGGTGTGAGGCTGGAGCCAGGAGTGGGAAGGCGTGAGGCTTGAGGTTTGAGAAAAAACGCTCGCGCAGCGGGTTCAGACGGTGAGGGCAAAGGTCAACGGCAGGTGTGAGGCTGGAGCCAGGAGTGGGAAGGCGTGAGGCTTGAGGGGTGAGAGAAAATGCTCACGCAGCGGGTTCAGACGGTGAGGGCAAAGGCCAACGGCAGGTGTGAGGCTGGAGCCAGGAGTGGGAAGGCGTGAGGCTTGAGGGGTGAGAGAAGACCACAAGACCGCAGATCAATCTCCGGGCGAGGCAGGAGTCGCGCGATTCCTCACTGTCCGCGCGAACGCATATAGCATCCTCCGAATCTCCCCAAGCTCCGCATCGAGTTTCTCGTACAGCTCACCGCTCAGCCACCCCATGTCCCGCGAGAACGCCAAGTGGTTTTCCGCCTCCTTCGCTGACCCGAGGGCGATGTCCAGATATCGGGCGAACTCTCGGTCTGTGCGCTTTCCCGCGCCTTCCGAGATGTTGGTGGGAATGGACGCCATGGCCCGCTGCAGTTGATTCCTGGTCGCTGCTGACCCTCGCTCGCGCACCTCAGCGAGAACATGGTGGATTTCGATGGCGAGCCGATGGGAGCGTTGCCAGATCGTGAGCTTCTTGAAGTCGCGCATGGTACTGGAGGAATGTGCTGAATGGGGCTCTTCGGCCCCACCATTCCATGTTCGTCCGCATCCTTTGCCTTCATCTCAACCCTCAAGCCTCACGCCTTGCGACTTCAGCCTCCAAGCTTCGACCTGCCGTTGCCTGGTTATCCGGCGGAAGTGCTGAGTGGACGGCAGCGGGAAGGTCGGAGCTCGGAGGTGCAAGGCCTGGGGCATGAGCGATGAGACAACCACGGCTGGCTGGAGCACGCGACCAGACGGGTATTACCTTTCCCCGCCTATGACCATGCGAGACAAACTCGGCCTCCTCGAGCGCCGCGCCGCGGACGCCGAGCTCGGTGGCGGCGCCGACCGCCTGAAGGCACAGCACGCCAAGGGCAAGCTGTCCGCGCGCGAGCGGCTCGACCTCCTGCTCGACGACGGCAGCTTCGTGGAGCTCGACCGCTTCGTCGTGCACCGCTCGCACGACTTCGGCCTGGAGGAGCAGCTCTACTACGGCGACGGCGTCGTCACGGGATACGGCCGCATCGAGGGGCGCCTGGTCTACGTGTTCTCGCAGGACTTCACTGTGTTCGGCGGCTCGCTCAGCGAGGCGTTTGCCGAGAAGATCTGCAAGGTCATGGACCTCGCCGTGCGGAATGGCGCGCCGGTGATCGGCCTGAACGACTCCGGCGGCGCGCGCATCCAGGAGGGCGTCGTCTCGCTGGGTGGCTACGCGGAGATATTCCTCCGCAACACGCTCGCCTCGGGCGTCGTGCCGCAGATCAGCGCGATCCTCGGCCCCTGTGCCGGCGGCGCAGTGTATTCCCCCGCCATCACCGACTTCACCTACATGGTGCGGAAGACGAGCTACATGTTCGTCACCGGCCCCAACGTCGTGAAGACCGTGACGCACGAGGACGTGACGATGGAGGAGCTGGGCGGCGCGGACACGCACACCGCGACGAGCGGCGTCGCGCATTTCGCCCATGATTCCGAGCCGGCGACCCTCCAGGCGATCCGGGATCTCTTCCGGTTCATCCCGTCCAACAACCTCGACGAGCCGCCGCGCGGCCGCGGCACCGACCCGCGCGACCGACGGGACGAGGCGCTGCTCGACATCGTGCCCGACAATCCCAACAAGCCGTACGACATGCACGAGGTCATCCGGCGCGTCGTCGACGACGGGGTGTTCTACGAAGTGCACAAGGAGTTCGCGCAGAACATCCTGTGCGGCTACGCGCACCTCGGTGGGTTCAGCGTCGGCATCGTCGCCAACCAGCCGGCGATGCTCGCCGGCGTACTCGACATCAATGCCTCGGTGAAGGCCGCGCGGTTCATCCGATTCTGCGATGCCTTCAACATCCCGATCGTGACGCTCGAGGACGTACCCGGCTTCCTGCCGGGTGTCGCGCAGGAGCATCACGGCATCATCACGCACGGCGCGAAGCTCCTCTACGCGTACTGCGAGGCCACGGTGCCCAAGCTCACCGTCATCACGCGCAAGGCGTACGGCGGCGCCTATGACGTCATGAGCTCCAAGCACATCCGCGGCGACCTCAATCTCGCGTGGCCCACCGCGGAGATCGCCGTGATGGGTCCGAAGGGCGCAGTGGAGATCCTCTTCCGCAAGGAGATCGCCGAGAGCGACGACCCCACCGCGGCGACGGATGCGAAGATCAACGAGTATCGTGAGAAGTTTGCCCACCCGTACGTCGCCGCCGGGCGTGGCTACCTCGACGACATCATCGATCCGCGCGACACGCGGCCCCGGCTCATCGATGCGCTCGAGACGCTGCGCACCAAGCGCGATCGCAATCCGCCCAAGAAGCACGGGAACATCCCGCTGTGATGCCCCCTGTCATCCTGAGCGCAGCGGCCCCTGTCATCCTGAGCGCAGCGAAGGATCTGCTTCTCCATGCTCGCTAATATCATCCTGACCGCAGCGCCCGCTGTCGTCCTGAGCGCAGCGAAGGATCTGCTTCTCCATGCTCGTTAATATCATCCTGACCGCAGCGCCGGCCCTGAGCGCAGCCGAAAGGAAGGATCTGCTCGTCCATGTTCAGTAAAGTCCTCGTCGCCAATCGGGGCGAGATCGCCCTGCGCGTCATCCGCGCCTGCCGCGAGCTCGGCGTACGCTCAGTGGCCGTCTACTCCGAGGCCGACGCCCGCGCCCCGCACGTCCGCGAAGCCGACGAAGCCGTCCTCCTCGGCCCCGCGCCCTCGAGCGAGTCCTACCTGAAGGGCGACCGCATCATCGAGGCCGCGCTGAAGACGGGTGCCGAGGCGATCCATCCCGGCTATGGATTCCTGTCGGAGCGGGAGTGGTTCGCGCGCGCGGTGCGCGACGCAGGCCTCGTCTGGATCGGGCCACCGGCCGAAGCCATCGCCGCCATGGGCAGCAAGACCGCCGCGCGGTCGCTCGCCATCGCCGCCGGCACACCCGTGGTTCCAGGTACCACGAGCGCGCTGCGAGACGCGGACGAGGCCGCGGAGGTCGCTGACCGCTTCGGCTATCCGGTGCTGCTCAAGGCGGCCGCCGGCGGGGGCGGGAAGGGCATGCGCGTCGTGCACGCGCGCGGCGAATTGGCGGCGGCGCTCGCCTCCGCGCAGCGCGAGGCCCGGAACGCCTTCGGCGACGACGCCGTCTACGTGGAGAAGTACATCGTCGGCCCGCGCCACGTGGAGATCCAGGTGCTCGGCGACCAGCACGGCACCATGCTGCACCTCGGCGAGCGGGAATGCTCGGTGCAGCGCCGCCACCAGAAGATGATCGAGGAGGCGCCGAGTGTCGCGGTGACACCAGCGTTGCGCGCGCGCATGGGTGCTGCCGCCGTGGCCGCGGCAACTGCTGCCCGCTATGTGAACGCCGGCACCTGCGAATTCCTCCTCGACAAGTCCGGCGACTTTTACTTCCTGGAGATGAACACGCGCATCCAGGTCGAGCATCCCGTCACCGAGCTCGTGACGGGCGTCGACCTGGTGCAGTGGCAGTTGCGCATCGCGTCGGGCGAGCGGCTCCCGTTTGTGCAGGCCGACTTTGCGCCGCGCGGCTGGGCCATCGAATGCCGCATCACGAGTGAGGATCCCGCGAACAACTTCCTTCCGTCCACGGGGCGGGTGCACTACCTCCACGTGCCCAGCGGGCCGGGCGTGCGGTGGGACAGCGGCATCGAGTCCGGCAGCGAGATCACGCTGCACTACGACCCGATGCTCGCCAAGCTGATCGTGTGGGCGCCGGATCGCGCCGCAGCGGTAGCGCGGATGCATCGCGCACTGCTCGAGCTCACGATCGAGGGAGTGGATACGTCGCGTGACTTTCACCTGCGGGTGATGGAGGACGCGGAGTTCCGCGCGGGAGCGATCGAGATCCAGTGGCTCGAGCGTCGCATGGCCGACCTTACCGGGCGAGAGCCTCCGGCCGACGGTGTCGTGCGGGCCGCGATCGCCGCCACGCTCCTTGCCGCGCGTGATCGCTCGGCGCCGAGGCGCGACAATGCCGCGGGTGCCACCGCCGTCTCGACACCCACCTCGGCGACGACGCCCGATGCGAGCGCCTGGCAGCGCGCCGCGCGACTCGAGGGACTGCGATGACGGCGCCCGTCGCCGAGCTGGAAATCACCGGCATCGCTGCCGGCGGCGACGGCGTCGGTCGGACGGACGGCATGGTGGTGTTCGTACCGCGCACCGCCATCGGCGACGTGGCGCGTGTCCACCTGCAGCGGGCCAGGCGCTTCGCGCGCGGGCGACTGGAGTCACTCGTGATTCCGTCGGGCGACCGCGTGGTGCCAGCGTGCGTGCACTACACCGCCGACCGCTGTGGCGGCTGCCAGGTGCAGCACCTCTCGTACGACGCGCAGCTGCGCGCGAAGGGTGCGATCATCGCGGATGCGCTGCGCCGCATTGGGCGGCGCGACGTCGGCGACGTGACTGTGGAGCCGAGCGACGCACCGTGGCGCTATCGGCGCAAGCTGACGCTGCACCTCCGTCGCGCCGGCACGCGCTGGGTCGCTGGCCTGCATCCGTATGACGATCCCGTCGGTGTCTTCGACCTGGACGATTGCCCCATCACG
>JBBRZK010000151.1:0-5340 GCA_038236775.1 Gemmatimonadales bacterium | reverse complement strand
TCGGCAAATGGGGCGGCGTGCCGTTCGCTCACTTCCTCGAGCGCGTGGGCGCCGACACGACCGCGAAGTATGTCGGCTTCAAGTGCGCCGACGACTATCACACCAGCATCGACATGGCCACGGCCCTGCATCCGCAGACCACCCTCGCACTGACCTACGACGGACAGACGCTGCCGGCGAAGTACGGCTACCCGGTGAAGCTGCGCATGCCCACCAAGCTGGGCTACAAGAACCCGAAACACATCCGGGCCATCTACGTCACCAACACCTATCCAGGGGGCTACTGGGAAGACCAGGGATACAACTGGTTCGGAGGCAGCTGAGGCCACTCGGTTGAACCGAACCCGGAGCAGTGAATGAGTCAAATCTCTTTCGTCGATCATCGACATGCCAACGGTCAACGCAAGTTGATGCTCGACGCCGCCCAGGCGCAGCCGGGCACCTTGGCGGTCGCCAACGACGTTCCCAACGTCGATCCGGGAGGCTGGTGAAATGGGTCGCGCCTACTCCGACATCGCGTTCACGCCTGCCGTGCGCGCGGTACAGACCCGCATGGGAAGCCGCTCCGTCTACGCGCCGCTGGATCGGGCGAGCGACAGACGGGACGCGCTGACGGCGGACGAGGTCGCGTTCATTCACGAGCGCGACGGCTTCTACCAGGCGACCGTCGGCGAGTCCGGGTGGCCCTACGTGCAGTACCGGGGCGGACCTGTCGGGTTCCTGAAGGTCCTCGACGCGAAGACCATCGCATATGCCGACTTTCGCGGCAACGTGCAATACATCAGCGTGGGCAACCTGAGCGGCAACGATCGGGTCTCGATCTTCCTGATGGACTACGCCAACCAGCGGCGCCTGAAGATCCTGGGCCGGGTACGCCTGGTCGACGCCCATGACGACGCGCCGCTGATGGCCCGCCTGAAGATGCCGGGCTATCCGGCGCGGATCGAGCGCGCGATGGTCATCACCCTCGAAGGCTACGACTGGAACTGCCCGCAGCACATCACGCCCCGCTTCACCACAGAGGAGATCGAGGAAGGCGTCGCACCGTTGCGCGCGGTGATCGCGCGCCTGAGCGAGGCGCTGGCTTCAACTGGACCGGCCTCTTCGGTGCAAGCGCTGGGCGCCGGGCCGCTCGCACTGCGCGTCGAAGGGATTCGCCAGCTCACCGCCCGGGTGCGCTCCTACGAGCTGCACGCCGTCGACGGCGCCGAGCTTGCGCCGTTCGCTGCGGGCTCGCACATCGACGTTCCGGTGCGATTGCGCAACGGCGTGACCAGCACGCGGCGCTATTCCATTGCGTCGAACCCGACGCGTCGCGGCAGCTACGAGATCGCCGTGCTGCGCGAGGAGCATGGGAGCGGGGGCTCGGCTGCCATGCATGCGGACGTTCAACTGGGCACGACCTTGCGTTGCGGCCTGCCGGGCAACGACTTCGCGCTCCATGACGACGATCGCCCGGCCGTGCTGATCGCCGGCGGGATCGGCATCACGCCGCTCAAGGCCATGGCCGAGCAGCTGCGGTCCGACGGGCGCAGCGTGCAGCTGCACTACGCGGTGCGGTCGCTGGGCGAGGCGCCCTATCTCGAGGCGCTGCGGCGCACGCTCGGCGACGACCTGCAGGTGTACGCGGCGGACCGACATCGGCGCCTCGATGTGTCGACGCTGATCGAAGGGGCGGCGCCCGGGACGGTGTTCTATGTCTGCGGGCCTGGCCGCCTGATCGACGCGGTGCATGGCGCTGCGATCGCGGCGGGGCTGCCCGCCGAGCAGGTCCGCTCGGAACGCTTCGCGTCCACCGCCGCCACGACGACGAATCGGCCCGTGACCGTGACGCTTCGCCGAAGCGCCAGGCGCATCGCCGTGGCCGCCGACCAGACCATCCTGGACGCCGTGGAAGCCGCAGGTGTACCGGCGCCGTCGGGGTGCCGTGCGGGCAATTGCGGCACCTGCCAGGTCAAGGTCCTGGAGGGCCGGCCCGAGCACCGCGACACGGCGCTCAGCGATGCCGAGCGCTCCGCGGCCGGCCTGATGTGCATCTGCGTGTCTCGCGCCACGAGTCCGGAGCTGACCCTCGACCTGTAGCGAGAAGCGTCGCGTTCACGCGAACGCCTGTCGGCAAGCAGGCCGCTCAGTTGAGCGCGGGGTTCGCGCGCAGCCGCTCCAGCGCCAGGTCGAGAAACGCGCGCGCCTTCTGCGAGGCATGCCGGCCTTCACGATGGACCAGGTGGACCGGCAGCGGCGTCGGTTCGAACTCCGTGAGCACCGTCTTGAGCTGGCCGTCACGCAACTGCTCCGCGACCTGGTACGAGAGCAGGCGCGTGAGCCCGAAGCCGCTGACCGCGGCGGCCATTGCGGCGTCGTTGGTCGTGGTGATCATGCGGGCCTGCAGCTTGACCACGCGCGGTTCGCCGTTGTCCATCAGACGCCATTCCGCGGTCGGCGTCACCGGGCTCGCCGACACGACGCAGTGGGTGCTCAAGGCCTCGGGCGTCTGCGGGATGCCGTGCTTCTCCAGGTAGCTGGGCGCCGCGCAGATCACGCGCCGCACGCGGCCGACGGAGATTGCCTGCATCGACGAATCAGGCAATTCGCCGATGCGCACGGCCACATCCACGCCTTCGTCCATCATGTTCACCACCCTGTCCAGAAACCAGCAGGAGGCAGTGACCTTCGGGTAACGCGTCAGGTATTCGGTGACGATGGGCGTGACGAACTTCGACCCGAAGAGCGCCGGCGCGGTGAGCGTGAGACGCCCGTGCGGCGAACCATGCTTGCCGCTCACCGCGTCGTCGGCCTCCGCCAGCTCGCCCAGGATGCGTCGGCAGTCGTCCGCGTAGCGCTCGCCGTCTTCCGTGAGCCTCACGATGCGGGTGGTGCGCGTGAGCAGGCGCACGCCGAGGTGACTCTCGAGCTCGTTGATCGCCCGAGTGACCGCAGGCGGCGAAATGCAGAGCTTGCGCGATGCACCCGCGAAGCCGCTGGCGTCTGCGACCGCTACGAAGACAGTGATCAGGTGCAAGCGGTCCAGAATGTTCCCCTGTGCGTCACGGCGCAACGGATTCTGCACGGGTTCCCGGGCCGGCCGCGATGCGAGTGCCCCCCGAGGAGCGGGCGCGGGCCGCGGTGCGCGCCGCTTGCCCGATCGTGCACACTCAGGAGCGACAACCACCACGACTGCGTAACGGGAAGGTGCCAGTCCATGATTACCTTGTGCGGCTTCGGGGTCAGCAACTACTACAACAAGCTCAAGCTGATCCTGCTGGAGAAAGGCATCCCGTTCCAGGAGCGGGTCGTGTACCCGTGGGAGCGGGAGACCTTCCGGCACTGCTCGCCGCTCGGCAAGATTCCGTTCATCGAGACGGAGGAAGGGGGCCTGTCCGAGTCCCAGGCGATCCTCGAGTTTCTGGAGGAGCGCTACCCGGGCAATCCGATGTACCCCGCGGACGTGTTCCAGCGCGCCAAGTGTCGCGAGTTGATCCAGCACCTCGAACTCAATTCGGAGTGGGTGGCGCGTCGCCTGTACAAGGAATCGTTTTTCGGCGGCACGGTCTCCGAGGAAACCAAGCAGGAAGCGAAGGAGCGGCTGGCCATCGGCCTGGCGGCCGTGGCGCGGCTGTCGTCGTTCACGCCATTCATCTTCGGGCCTGCATTCACCGCCGCCGACTGCGTTGCCTACGTTCACTTCTCCATGATCCGGCAGACAAGCATGAGGATCTTCGGCGAGGACATGCTGGACCGGTTCATCCCCAGGTCGACCGCCTACATGCAGCTGATGGACGCCCGGCCGCACACCCGGAGCACGATGGTGGATCGGGATGCAGCTCTCGCGGCCTTCGTTGCCTTGAATGTGAAGTACGACGGGTAGGTTGATCGCGCGGATCTTTGCCAACGGGCCACGCGCGAGTTCATGATTCGGCTCCCTGGTCATCTGCGGTGCGCACGGCGTGTGCGAATGCGATTTCCATGGGGAGCTACAGGCCCAGCTCGCCGAGCCCGGGGTGATCATCGGGCCGGCGTCCCAGCGGCCACCGGAACTTGCGCTCGGGCTCGCTGATGAGCAAGTCGTTGATGCTTGCGTGGCGGCAGGCCATGAACCCGTCCGCATCGAACTCCCAGTTCTCATTGCCGTAGGAGCGGTACCAGGTTCCTGTGTCGTCATGCCACTCGTAGGCAAAGCGAACGGCAATGCGGTTGCCGTCGTGAGCCCACAGCTCCTTGATCAGGCGGTAGTCAAGTTCGCGTTCCCACTTGCGCTGCAGGAATTCGACGATCCTGTCTCGCCCCCGAGGAAACTCAGCGCGATTGCGCCAGCGGCTGTCGACCGTATAGGCCAGTGAGACCCGAACCGGATCTCGGCTGTTCCATCCGTCCTCCGCCAGGCGGACCTTCTGCTCAGCGCTCTCGCGTGTGAATGGCGGCAGCGGCGGCCGCGGCGCTACGGGTGAGGTGTCCATGCGGTGCTCCTGGGTTTGCGGACCGCCCTGCCCTCTGAGGCTGAAGCGGATGCCCGGCGTTTGACATGAGAGGCGTGACCCGGCTTGCCGGGCCACGCCTCTCGATGGAATGGTCGAGCGTCAGTGCGCCGCTGACGTTGCTCCTTCTATTCGTAGGAAAGGATTTGCCGAGCCACGTTGTCGACCACGACGGGGCTTTCGAAGTACGTGACGGTCGGTTCGGTGGCGTACTTCTCGCGGACGAAGGAGCGCCATGATTCTGTGTACATCGCCTCCGCCTCCGCCCGCGAATTCCAAAGGTAGACGCCTCCAACCGTTCCCCCGTCTTCGGAGAGCACATAGTGCTTGCGAAACAAACCTTGTACGCCTCGATACTTTGGCGCGGTGCTCAGGAAGATGTTGCGAGCTTCCTCGCGAGTGATCGGCTCGGGCAACGTGAAGGAAGTGAAGGCGATGATCATGTGGCCCTGAGTCGTGTTGTGTTGGCGATGACGCAATGTGTGTTCTGCAACTACTCGCCGCTGGACTGTGCCATCTTCTTGTCGCCCGCCACCTTCTCTGCATAGAAGCGCTTCATCTGGCCCGCGATGTAGTCGAGGTGGTCCTCCACTGCGAAGTGCCCTGCGTTGAGCCGATGCATCTCGGCCTTCGGCAGATCCTTCAGGAACGCGTCGCCGCCCGCCGGCGTGAAGAAGATGTCGGTCTGGCCCCAGAAGATCAGCGTCTTGGGCTGGTTGGTGCGCAGGAAAGCCTGCCACTTCGGGTAGAGATCGACGTTCGTGCGGTAGTCGTAGAAGAGGTCGAGGTTGACACGCACGGCAGTGGGCCGCTGCATGTAGGCCGCGTCGGACTCCCAGTTGTCGGGGCTGATCAGTTCGGGCTTCTC
>JBBRZK010000150.1:0-5637 GCA_038236775.1 Gemmatimonadales bacterium | reverse complement strand
GAGAAATCCGCCCGTCTCGTCTTGCAGATCGCGCAGCATGCCGAGGTGGTGCATGCGGTCGTCATGCGTCTCGACGTGGCCGTAGAGCATCGTGCAGTTGGTGCGGATGCCCAGCCCGTGGGCCGTGCGGTGCACGTCGATGTACTCGGTGCCGGAGAGCTTCTTCTCGGCGATGGTCGCGCGCACGCCCGGGCTGAAGACCTCCGCGCCACCGCCGGGCATGGTATCGAGTCCCGCTTCGCGGAGCCCGATGAGCACGTCGCGGACGGACATCTTGTCGATGCGCGCGATGTGCGCGATCTCCACCGCCGTGAGCGCCTTGATGTGCACCTGCGGATGCCGGGCCTTGAGGCCGCGGAACATCTCGTCGTAGTACGCGAACCCGGCGTGCATGTCGAGACCGCCCACGATGTGGAACTCGCGGGTGATGTCGCCGTCCACGCGGGCCGCCTCCTCCCACACCTGCTCCATCGTATACCGGTACGCGCCCGCTTCCTTCGGCAGGCGCGCATACGAGCAGAACACGCAGGTCTTGCGGAGGATGCAGACGTTGGTGGGATTGATGTGCTGGTTCGCGGCGAACGTCACGCGGTCGCCGTTGCGGACGCGGTTCGCCGCATCGGCCAGGGCGCCGAGGCCAAGCAGATCGGCGGTGGCGAAGAGGGCGACGCCGTCGGCGGGGCGCAGGCGCTCGCCCGCGATGACCTTGTCGGCGATGGGACGTAGCGCGGGATCGGTGATGCGGGCGCGGTCGAACGCGACGGCGATGGGCACGACGTTACTCCTGGAAATGCTTGACGACGATCGACACGTTGTGACCGCCGAACCCGGCACTGTTGCTGAGCACCGCGCGGACCTCGCGCGCCTTCGCGACATTCGGCGTGAAGTCCAGGTCGCCGCACTCGGGATCGGGCGTGACGTAGTTGATCGTGGGCGGAATGACCTGGTCGCGCATGGCCAGCGTCGCCGCGATGAACTCCACGCCACCCGCGGCGCCGAGCATGTGGCCCGTCATCGACTTGGTGGACGAGATGCTGAGTCGCTTGGCGGATTCGCCGAATACCGCGGCAATTGCCTTGGCTTCGTTCGAGTCGTTGAGCGGCGTGGACGTGCCGTGCGCGTTGACGTAGTCCACGTCCGCGGCGCTCAGCCCCGCGTCCGCGAGTGCGCCGCGCATGGCGCGCTGCAGCCCCTCGTGCTCCGGCAGCTGCCCCGTGAGGTGGTAGGCGTCGCCCGTGGCGCGGTAGCCGGCCATCTCGCCGTAGATTTTCGCGCCGCGCGCCAGTGCGTGCCCGAGTTCCTCGAGGATCACGATGCCCGCACCCTCTCCCATGACGAACCCGTCGCGATCCTTGTCGAAGGGGCGCGAGGCCGTTTCGGGACTGTCGTTGCGCGTGGACAGCGCGGTCATGTTGGCGAAGCCGCCGATGGACATGGCCGTGACCGCCGCCTCGGACCCGCCGCAGATCATGATGTCCGCGTCGCCGTACTGGATGGTGCGGAACGCGTCGCCGATGGCGTGCGCGCTCGTGGCGCATGCCGAGACCGTCGCGTAGTTCGGGCCGCGCGCGTTGAAGCGCATGGACACGACCCCGGCGGCGATGTCGGCGATGAACATGGGAATGAAGAACGGACTGATCTTGCTCGCGCCGCGCTCCCGGTAGGTATCGTGCTGCTCCTCGAAGCTCTTCAGTCCCCCGATGCCGCTGCCGACGATGACGCCGATGCGGTCGATGTCATGGCTGCCGGCGGTGAGCCCGGCATCGGCCATCGCTTCCACGGACGCCGCCATTGCATACTGCGTGTAGGGGTCCGCGCGCTTCGCCTCCTTCCGCTCCATGGACTTGAGTGGATCGAAGCCCTTCAGCTCGCAGGCGAAGCGTACGGGAAACGCCGATGCGTCGAACTTCGTGATCGGCGCGGCTCCCGACGTCCCGTCCTGCAGGGCGCGCCAAGTCGTCGCCACGTCGTTCCCGACGGGCGTTACGGCACCAAGACCAGTGACGACGACCCGACGTCGCATTACGCGCCGACCTTGCTGTTCAGGTAGGCGACGGCATCTCCGACCGTACGCAGCTTCTCCGCGTCTTCGTCGGGGATGTCGATGTTGAACTCCTTCTCGAATTCCATCACCAGCTCGACGATGTCGAGGCTGTCGGCCCCGAGATCCTCGATGAAACTCGCTTCGTCGGTCATCTTGTCGCGCTCGACGCCGAGCTCCTTCTCGATGATGTCACGGACCTTCTTGGCATTGTCGGCCATGGAACTGGCTCCTGTTGGGTGAAGAACGCGGGAAAGTTAGCGAAAGTTCTGCGGGATTGTCACTTGCTGCACCTGCTGGTCACATGACCATGCCGCCGTCCACCACGAGCACCTGCCCCGTGATGTAGGACGCATGCTCGGACGCCAGGAACGCGACCATGCCGGCGATGTCCTGCGGGCTGCCGAGGCGGTCGAGCGGTATCTGCCCCGAGAGCGCGGCACGCGCCTCGGGTGTCATCGCCGCCGTCATGTCGGTCTCGATGAATCCGGGCGCCACGGCATTCACGAGGATGTTGCGCGAACCGAGCTCCTTGGCCACGGACTTCGTGAGGCCGATGAGCCCCGCCTTGCTCGCGGCATAGTTGGCCTGCCCCTTGTTGCCGGTGATGCCGACGATGCTGGCGATGTTGATGATCCGCCCCCAGCGACGCTTCATCATCCCGCGGGCCGCTGCACGGATTGCGACAAATGCGCCACGCAGGTTCGTGTCGAGCACCATGTCCCAGTCGTCGTCCTTGATGCGGACGAGGAGGTTGTCGCGCGTGAGCCCGGCGTTGTTGACCAGGATGTCGACCTGGCCGAACGCGGCGTCCACCGCCTCGACGAGCGCCACCACGGACGCGGGGTCGCTCACATCGGCACCGAAGCCCTGGGCCGAGCCACCGATATCAGCCGCGACCTCGGCGGCCCGGCCCTGGTCGCGCCCCACCACCGCGACGCGCGCGCCGGCGGCGGTCAGTGTCTCCGCGATGGCGCGCCCGATGCCGCGCGTGCTGCCCGTCACGAGCGCCGTGCGCCCGGCGAGGTCGATCTTCATGCAGTCACCATCGTGAGCAGGGCGTCCACCTCGGCAGCCGTGCCGCAGGTGACGACGTTGAGCGCCGGAGCAATCTTCTTCACGAGCCCCTTCAGCACCGCACCCGGTCCCATCTCGACGTAGAGAGCGTCCGGGTGCACGTTCGCCATCGACTCGATCTCCCGAATCCACTGCACTGGCGCCGTGAGCTGTTCCACGAGGAGACGTCGTGCAAGTGCCGCGTCGGTAACAGGTTGACCGTTGACGTTCGCGTAGACTGGGAAGCGCGGATCGGCCAGGTGCGCCATGCCGATCGCCTCCTCGAGTCCGGCCGCCGCGTCGGTCATGAGGGGCGAGTGGAACGCGCCGCTCACGTTGAGCCGGATGGCGCGCTTCGCGCCAGCAGCCTTCGCCAGCACCATCGCGCGCTCGACGCCCGCGGCCTCACCGCTGATCACGATCTGGCCCGGCGAGTTGAAGTTGGCCGGCACGACGATGCCATCGGCGGCGGCGTCCTCACAGATCGCCTCGATGGCGGTGCCAAGGTCGCCGAGGATGGCCGCCATCGCGCCGGGCCGCCGCTCGCCCGCCTCGAACATCAGCGTGCCGCGGGTGCGCACGAGCGCCACCGCTTCCGGCAGCGCGAGGGCATCGGCGGCGTGGTAGGCGGTGAATTCGCCGAGCGAATGGCCCGCCGCCGCCACGACCAGCGGGGCCACGGTGTCCCGGACCACGGCCCAGATCGCGGCGCCATGAGCGAGCAGCGCGGGCTGCGCGTTCAGCGTGCGGGTGAGCTCGTCCGCCGGACCCTCGAAGCACAGCTGGCTCAGCGGGGCGCCGACGACCTCGTCGGCCGCCGCGAACACATCGCGGGCGGCCGGAAACCGCTCGGCCACGTCGCGGCCCATGCCCGGCGCCTGGGAGCCCTGCCCGGGGAACAGGAGAACGACTGTTCGCATCGGCCTAGAAGCGAACGACCATCGAGCCCCACGTGAAGCCCGCGCCGAACGCGACGAGCAACGCCGTGGTGCCTTCCTGCACGCGTCCGCGCTCGATCGCCTCGTCGAGCGCGATGGGGATCGACGCCGACGACGTGTTGCCGTAGCGATCCACATTCACGTAGACCTTGTCCATGGGGATGTTCGCATACTTGGCCGTCGCCTCGATGATGCGGACGTTGGCCTGGTGCGGAATGAGGATGTCGATGTCGTCGCCGCGGAGCCGCGCGCCGTCGAGCGCGCGGTCGCAGGCCTCGCTCATGGAGCGGACGGCGTGGCGGAAGGTCTCGCGCCCCGCCATGCGCACGTAGCTGGAGCGGTCGTCCAGCACAGCCTGGCTGAACGGCACCGAGGCCCCGCCGCTCGGGCGCCACAGCAGTTCCGCGAGCGTGCCGTCGCTCCGCAGGAAGGCGCTCAGGATCCCCTTCGTGGCCTGCGCCTTGTTGCGCTTGAGCACCACCGCGCCTGCTCCGTCGCCGAAAAGAACGCACGTCGTGCGATCCTGCCAGTCCACGATGGAGCTCATCTTCTCGGCGCCCACGACAAGTGCCGTCTCGATCACGCCGGACTGCATGAGCCCCTCGGCCACCGTCATCGCGTAGATCCAGCCCGTGCAGGCGGCGGACATGTCGAAGGCCGCGGCGCGCGTGGCACCGAGTTCGGCCTGGAGGTCCACCGCGGTGGACGGCAGCAGCCGGTCCGGCGTGGCGGTGCTGAGGATGATGGCGTCGATCTCGCCCGGTTGCACGGCGGCCCGCGCCATGGCGGTGCGCGCGGCGGTGGCGGCCATCGAACACGTTGTCTCTCCTTCGCCGGCGATGTGGCGGGAGACGATGCCGGTGCGCTCCACGATCCAGTCGTGGTTCGTCTCGAGGCCGAGCGCCGCGAAGTCGTGGTTGGTCATGACGCGCGTGGGGATGCCGCGCCCCGTGCCAGCCACGTACGCGACGGGGCGCTTCACGCCGCGCTCTCGGTGGCGGTCGCGAGCCGTTCGCCGATGCGCTCGTTCATGCCGCTCGTGACCGCCTGCGCGGCCGCCTTGAGCGCATTCTTGATGGCGCGCGATGACGACTTCCCGTGAGCGATGATGCTCACGCCCTTCACGCCGAGGAGCGGCGCGCCGCCGTGCTCGGAGTAGTCGAGGTGCTTGAGGCCCGCCTCGAGCTGCGCGCCGTCCACACCGGCGTTGCGCAGCGTCTCGATCATGAGCGGCGCGATGGCCTCGTAGAACTTGAGCAGCACGTTGCCGACGAAGCCGTCGCAAACGACGACGTCGATGTCGTGGTGTTCGGTGGCGCCCGCGGGCAGGTCACGCCCCTCGACGTTGCCGATGAAGTTGAGGCCCGACGCCTTGAGCAGCACGTGCGTCTCCTTTGTCACGGCGTTCCCCTTCTCGGGCTCCTCGCCGATGCTGAGGAGGCCTACCGCGGGATTGGCGCGGCCGAGGACGCACTCGGCATAGGTCGCGCCGAGGCGCGCGAACTGGACCAGCTCCTCGGGGGAGCAGTCCACGTTCGCGCCCGAATCGAGTACGACGACCGGGTTGCGGAGCGACGGGAAGAACGTGGCGATGGCCGGCCG
>JBBRZK010000149.1:0-5671 GCA_038236775.1 Gemmatimonadales bacterium | reverse complement strand
CGGGACGCAAACGGCTGGATCCTGAGCGCGGGCCTTTGTCACCCTGAGCGCAGCGAAGCCCCTTGTCATCCTGAGCGCAGCGAAGGATCTGCTCCCGCACGGGCAAGAAGCAGATCCTTCGCTTCGCTCAGGATGACAGGAAGCAGCGCTACCTTTCCCCTTCCCCAGCTTCCGGCCCGTCCTGCCACCACCGTCCCGACAGCGCGTCGCACGTGCCCCACGGCTTCTCCACCACTGACTTTGACTTCGAGCTGCCGCCCGCGCTGATCGCGCAGGCGCCGCTCGCGAACCGCGACGCCAGCCGGCTCATGGTGCTGGACCGCGCCGCCGGCACCATCGCCCACCGGCGGTTCGCGGACCTGCCCTCGCTCGTGGAGCGAGGCGACCTGCTCGTGGTGAACCGATCGCGGGTGGTGAAGGCGCGCCTTCTCGGACAACGCGCCGGCTCGGGCGCGCCGGCAGAAGTCTTCCTCCTCTCGCCCCTCGGCGACGGCCGCTACGAGGCGATGGTCTCGCCCGGCGGGAAGCTCAAGCCGGGCCGCATCGTCGACTTCGCGCCCGGCTTCTCGGCCGAGATCCTGAGCGTCACGGAGCGGCGCACGCGCGTGGTGCAGTTACGCGCGGAGATGGGAATCGCGGAGGCAATCGATATGCACGGCCACATTCCTCTGCCGCCGTACATCGCGCGCGGCGATGATGCCGCCGACGTGGACCGGTACCAGACCGTGTATGCGCGCGAAGCGGGTTCCGTCGCCGCGCCGACGGCAGGTCTGCACTTCACTCCCGCCCTGCTCTCGGCGCTCGCCGACCGCGGCATGCGTCGCGCGGAGATCGTGCTGCACGTGGGCGCCGGCACGTTCAAGCCGGTGGAGGCGGACGACCCCGCCGCGCACGTGATGCACGAGGAGCGGTTCACCGTTCCGGAGGACGCCGCGCAGGCATGGCGCGACACGCGCGCGGCCGGCAAGCGCGTGTGGGCCGTTGGCACCACCACCGTGCGCACGCTCGAGAGCGCGATGCGCGACGGCGCGATCGGCGCCGGCGACGGCGAGACGCGTATCTTCCTGCGTCCGCCGGCGCGCCTCCAGGCCGTGGATGCCCTCATCACGAACTTCCACCTGCCGCGCTCCACGCTGATCATGCTCGTCGCCGCGTTCGCCGGCTACGACTTCACCATGCGCGCGTACCGGGAGGCGATCACCGAGGGGTACCGCTTCTACTCGTACGGCGACGCGATGGCCATCCTGTGAGCTTCGACTTCACGCTGGAAACGACGGCCGGCTCCGCGCGCGCTGCCACCTTCACCACGCCGCACGGTGACGTGCAGTCGCCGGCGTTCATGGCGGTAGGCACGCTCGCGAGCGTGAAGGCGCTCGACCCCGAGGATCTCCGCGCGATGGATGCGCAGATGATTCTTGCGAACGCGTATCACCTGCACCTGCGGCCCGGCGACGAGCTGGTGCGCGAGCTGGGCGGCCTGCACGAGTTCATGCAGTGGAGCGGCCCGATCCTCACGGATTCCGGCGGTTTCCAGGTGTTCTCACTGGAGGGCCTGCGCGACATCGACGAGGATGGCGTGGACTTCCGCAGCCACATCGATGGGTCGAAGCGTCGCTTCACGCCGGAGAGCGTGATGCGCATCGAGCGCAACCTCGGCGCCGACGTCATCATGCAGTTCGACCACGTGATTCCCGGCCAGAGCGACGCCGCCACCGCGCGCGACGCGAGCGAGCGCAGCCTGCGCTGGCTCGCGCGCTGCCGTTCGGCGTTCGAGCGGCTGGTGGTGGACGATCCCATCGACGGGCGTGGCGAGCAGGCGCTCTTTCCCATCGTGCAGGGGGGCATCCATGCGGACCTCCGGCGCGAGGCGGCCACCGCCATCCGCGACATGGGCGACTGGAAGGGGTTCGGCATCGGCGGGCTGTCGGTCGGCGAGTCGAAGGCGGACATGTACCGCATCCTCGAGGACGTCGACGCAGTGTTGCCCGCAAACCGGCCGCGCTACCTGATGGGCGTGGGCTTTCCGGAGGACCTCGTGGAGGGCGTGCGCCGCGGCGTGGACCTGTTCGACTGCGTGGCGCCCACGCGCATGGGGCGCAACGGGGCCGTGTTCACGTGCGTGGGCCGGCTCAACATCAAGCGCGCGGAGTTCCGCACCGACCGCCGGCCACTGGACCCCGGGTGCGACTGCTCCGCGTGCACGCGCTTCACGCGGGCCTACCTCCGGCACCTCTTCCTGGCGGACGAGATCCTCGGGCTGCGCCTCCTCTCGCTGCACAATGTACATTTCCTCGTGTCGCTGATGCGGGAGGCGCGCCTTGCGCTGCTCGCCGGCGACTTCGATGCCTGGAGCGCAGCCTGGCTCCAGCGGTATCACTCCAACACCGCCACGACTCCCGCATGACGTACTCCGGCCTGCACCCCGCCCTCCTCGCCCTGCAATTCGGCGGCGCCGGCGGCAGCCTCACGCCCTTTCTCGTCCAGCTCGCCGCCATCTTCGGCATCTTCTACTTCCTGCTCATCCGGCCGCAGCAGGCGCAGAAGAAGAAGCACGAGGAAGCGCTGCGCAATATCAAGCGCGGCGACCAGGTCGTCACCGCGGGCGGCATCGTGGCGGAAGTGATCCACGTCAAGGAAGCGGGCAGTGGCGACACCGCGAAGAGCATGGAAGACCAGATCACGATCAAGTCGGCCGAGTCGCGGCTGATCGTCGAGCGCGGTCGCATCGTGCGCATCGTGGGCGGGACGACCGCTCCCGCTACCAAGGAGTAGCTCGCGGCCGTGAGCATCCTCGACATCCGCGTGCTCGGGGATCCCATTCTCCGGCAGGCCACGACCCCCGTCGCGACGATTTCGGACGAGCTGCAGCGCCTGATCGACGACATGTTCGACACGATGTATCATGCGCGCGGCATTGGCCTCGCGGCGCCGCAGGTGGGCCGCACGGAACGCCTCACCGTCATCGACCTCGGTGCCGAGCCGCTCGTGTTCATCAACCCGGACGTCGTGACGTCGTCGTCGGGCAAGGCGAAGGGCGAGGAAGGCTGCCTCTCGATCCCGGACATCTATGCGGACGTCGAGCGGCCGAAGACGGTGACGGTGCGCGCGCTCGACCGGCATGGCAAGGCCTTCGAGCGCGACGCGGCGGACCTGCTTGCGCGCTGCCTCCAGCACGAGATCGACCACCTCGACGGCAAGCTCTTCCTCGACTATCTCAGCGTCCTCAAGCGTGCCGCCGCGCTCGCGAAGTGGAAGCTCGCGGCCGACGATTATCCGGGGCACATTCGTCGCGTCGCGCTGGAGACGTCGGACGATCTCGGCGAACACGAGCACCTCGAGGAAGAGCTGTGATCAGTTGTCATCCTGAGCGCAGCGAAGGGGAAGCATTAACCCGGTGTCGTCCTGAGCGCAGTGAAGGGGAAGCATTGACCCGGTGTCATCCTGAGCGCAGCGAAGGATCTGCTTGTGTCGTGACCCTGTTGCCTCGTGATGAGGACAGATGAGAGTCCTGTTCTGGGGGACACCCGAGTTCGCGACCGCACCGCTGCGCGCCCTCATCGGTGAGGGCTTCGACGTCGTCGGCGTGGTGACGCAGCCGGACAAGTCGGTGGGCCGCTCCCGCTCGACCGTGCAGGCGTCGCCGGTGAAGCGCGTGGCGCTGGAGGAAGGCATTCCGGTGCTGCAGCCGGAGAAGCCGCGCGGCGACGCGTTCCTCGCGGAGATCGCGGCACTCTCGCCGGACGTGAGCGTCGTCGTCGCCTACGGCCACATCCTGCCGAAGGCGGTGATCGACCTGCCGCGGCTCGGCACGCTCAACATCCATGCGTCGCTGCTGCCCGCGCTGCGTGGCGCGGCGCCCATCCAGGCGGCCATCCGCGGGGGACTCGGCGAGACCGGCGTCACCATCATGCAGATGGTGCCGGCCCTCGACGCCGGCCCCATCGTGCACACGGCACGCACGCCCATCCTCGAGGACGAAACCTCGCTCGAGCTGTCCCTGCGGCTGAGCGAGCTCGGGGCGAGCGCGCTCATCGAGGCGCTCGCGCTGATGGAGCTTGGTGCGGCGACGCCCGTGCCGCAGGACGAGTCGCGCGCGACGTACGCCGGCAAGCTGACGCGTGAGTCCGCGCGCGTGGACTGGAACGGCTCCGCGTACGAGGTGAGCCGGCACATTCGCGCGTTCGACCCGCGGCCCGGCGCGTGGTCGATGCTCCACGGCGCCGAGGTGAAGCTGTACGGCGTTCGCATCGCGCCGCGCGGCCTCGCGCATGCCGCCGGCGACGTGCTCGCGGTGGATGATGCCGGGCTCCTGGTGGCCTGCGGCTCCGGCGCCGTGCGCATCCTCGCGGTGCAGCCCACCGGAAAGAAGCGGCTCGCGCCCGCAGCGTGGGCGCATGGACGCGGTGTCGCCATCAACGACCGGTTCGACACGGATCACGGTCCTGCGTCGTAGGGTCGGATGATCCTCGACGGCGAGGGCGCGATGCGCATGATCGGCGTGCCGGTGGTGCATGTGGTCACGAACGACGAGGTCGTCGCGCGTCCCGAGTTCATCGACGAGGCCTGCGCGGTGATGCGCACGCTCGGCGCCCGCGGTGCGCTCCAGCTGCGAACGAGCCGCACCACCGGTGCGCGCTTCCAGTCGCTCGCGGAAGGGCTCGCCGCCGCCCAGGGCCTCACTGGCGCGTGGCTCATCGTGAACGATCGCGTGGACCTGGCCCTCGCGTCGGGCGCGCGTGGCGCGCAGCTCACGAGCCGGTCCCTCACCACGTCGGACGCGCGACGCGTGGCGCCGCTGCTCGCCATCGGCGCGAGCGTGCACGACATGGACGAGGCGCGCGCGGCGGTGGGCGCAGGCGCGGACTGGCTCGTGGCCGGCCAGCCGCTCGCGGCGTCCGCGACGAAGGCGGGGCCGCTGCCCGGCCTCGGCTGGGTCAAGGCGCTGGTGGCCTCCACCTCGGTGCCCGTGATCGCCATCGGCGGGGTGCAGGTCGAGCATGTGGCCGCACTGCGGGCCCTCGGCGTCCACGGCATCGCGGTGATCCGCGGGATCTGGGATGCGCCAAATGCCGAACAGGCAGCGCGCGACTATCTTTCGGCCTATGATGACGCCGGGGTCCGATAAGCGAGACGGCAGCCGCCGGTGACACGTCCCACCGACGCGCGACCCGTCACGATGGCGCCTCGGGCGGCGGTCACCGACGCGCGTGCTGCCGCCGCCGAGATCTGCACGGACCTGCGCGCTGGCGACCTCCTCGACTCGAGCTTCGACCGGCGCACCGCGCAGCTCGAGCCGCGCGACCGCCGCTGGACGCGCGAGCTGGTGTACGGCATGCTCCGCCGCCGCAGCTGGATCGACGCCGTGCTCGCCGGCCGGGTGAGTGGCGGCCCGTCGCGCCTCGATGCCGACGTCGCCGACCTGCTGCGCATCGGCGTGTACCAGCTGCTCGCGATGGGCAGCGTGCCCGCCTACGCCGCGATCGCGCAAACGGTGGAGCTCGTGAAGCGCCGGCACGGCATCGGGGCAAGCAAGCTCGCCAACGCGGTGCTCCGGCGCGTGGACCGGGAGCGTGAGCTGCTTGCGGTGCCCATCCCTGCCGACCTCACTGACGCGCTCGCGCTCGAGTACTCGCATCCGCGGTGGATCGTGGCGCGCTGGCTGGCGCGCTGG
>JBBRZK010000148.1:0-5799 GCA_038236775.1 Gemmatimonadales bacterium | reverse complement strand
CTGGCTCGAATACACGGTCCGCTACATCGTCGATTACCGGTCGCGCCGCTCGGTGAAAGACAAATTGTTCGTACGCGTTCACGCGATCGAGCGATGTAGGCTGATCCTCACTTTGTGAGATCGATATTGTTGGAGCGTCGATCTCGGGCTGTCCATTCGGTTCGACATCTGTCATTGAGCAGTGCGTGTCGTCCGCGGATCGCATCGCGAGTCTCGAAGCCCTGGTCGCGGGGCTGTTGGAGCAGGTCTCACGGCTGACCGCGGAGGTTGAGCGGCTGAAGCCGTTCGAGGCTCGAGTCGCGGCGCTGGAGGTGGAGAACGCTGCGCTGAAGGAGAAGCTGGCGAAGTCGTCACGAAACTCGTCGAAGCCGCCGTCGAGCGACGGACCGAAGGAGAAGGCCGAGCGCCGGACGAAGACGCCGACGGGGCGCGCTGCCGGCGGCCAGCCGGGGCATCCGAAACACGAGCGGCCCGCGTGGCCGGCGGAGAAGGTAAACAAGCGAGTCGTCCTGCGACCGAAGCAATGCGAGGCGTGCACGTCGCCACTCGTCGGCGACGATCCTGAGCCCCACCGACACCAGCTCTTCGAGCTACCGAAGGTGGAGCCCATCGTGACGGAGTTCTTGCAGCACAGCCTCGGCTGCAAGCGCTGCGGGCACGTAACAAGAGCGCCGCTCCCTGTCGGCGTGCCGAGTCGCATCTTCGGCCCCTCGGTGGACGCGGCGATCGGCTACCTCATGGGGGTCCACAAGCTGGGCAAGCGTGGCGCGGCCGAGGCGCTGTTCGACCTGTACGGTTTGCCCATCTCCGTGGGGGCGATCGTCGACTCTCAGC
Organism: Gemmatimonadales bacterium; assembly: GCA_038236775.1. Taxonomy (GTDB): domain Bacteria; phylum Gemmatimonadota; class Gemmatimonadetes; order Gemmatimonadales; family Gemmatimonadaceae; genus AG11. The sequence continues at coordinate 4,965 of JBBRZK010000148.1, read as the reverse complement.
GGGAGGTGAGCGAGGCGCTGGCCGAGCCGTACGACGAGATCGTGGCGCACGCGCAGGCCGCGCCGGTGAAGAACGCGGACGAGACGTCGTGGGTCGAAGGCAAGGGCAAGAAGGCCAGGGCGTGGCTATGGACGCTGGTTACCACGCACGCGATCGTCTTCATGATCCAGAAGACTCGCGCGACCGACGGCGCGATCAAGCTCCTGCTCAACGGCAAGACGCGCATCGGCGAGCTAGTCTTCGGCGTCCTCGGCACCGATCGCCACGGGGCCTACAACTTCTGGCCGCTGCGCTGCCGCCAGTTCTGCTGGTCCCACCTCATGCGCGACTTTACGGCCATCTCGGAACGCGCGGGTGCATCGGGGCGTATCGGCAAGCAGCTCGTCGAGGAGACGGGCCGGATGTTCGGCTGGTGGCACCGGGTGCGCGACGGGACGCTCTTACGCGCTTCTTTCCGCGTGTACATGCGTTCGCTGAGTGCGCGCGTCGAGGCGCTCCTCGCGGAAGGCATCGAGCGAGGGGACGACAAGACTGCGCGCACCTGCACCAAGCTACTCAAGGCGAAGGTTGCGCTCTGGACCTTCGTTCGCGTCGAGGGCGTCGAGCCCACGAACAATTCTGCGGAACGCGCCGTCCGTCATGGTGTGATCGTCCGGAAGGTCTCGGGCGGAACGAAGTCCGAGGGCGGCAGCCGATTCATCGAGAGGATCCTGACCGTCCGCGCAACGCTCCGCCTTCAGCGCCGCCCAATCCTTCAATTCATCGTCGACGCGTGTGAGGCACGCCTGCGCCGCGCAACGCCCCCATCGCTCCTCCCGATCGCCGCCGCCGGAACTCTGGAATCGCGCCCTCAGCTCAGAATTGCTGCGTGAACCGGGCTCATCCAACGATCCCGTGAACGCGTACCTTGGTTCGAGCAATCCGGAGACATCCCTGAGAGTGGCACTCATGCCCTGGAAGGAGACGGACGCCGTGAAGCAGAGGGTGAAGTTCTTGTTGGAGTGGGAAGCGCGCTGGTATGCGGGCGATGGCCGGACGAACTTCGCGGCGTTGTGCCGGGAGTTCGGGGTGAGCCGACAGATCGGCTACGTGCTGATGTCGACCATCTGACCATCCGTGCTCGGCACGCAAATCCCGGACGTATCCGGGACGTGACCGCAGGCGGTCGGAGGTCGCGATGGAGTCGAGCAAGAGGCGGAGCTACACGGCGGAGCAGCGCGGTGCGGTGCTGGCGGACGTGCGGACGATGGGGATCAATGCAGCGGCAAAGAAGCACGATGTGGCGCAGAGCTGCGTGAGTCGATGGGCCTCGATCGCCGGGGTGAGGCGTGCGGCCAGGGAGTCGTCGTCGGCGAAGCCGGCTCCGGATAGCCCGCCGTCGCCGAGCGAGGCCGCGCGAGTGGTTGACAGGGCGGGCACGTCGGCGGCGGCGAAGCCACCTCCGGCCAGCCCGCCGAGCGAGCCGAGCGAGGTCAAGCAAGCGACCGACAGCGCGGGCACGTCGCCAGCGCCGCTCCCGCCCGTCAAGCGCACGCCGCGATCACGCGTAGCGAAGGTGTACACGCCGTCGCAGAAGGCGGTGGTGCTCGAGGACGCGGCGAAGGACGGCGTGACGGCGGCGGCGAAGAAGCACGGCATCAGCCGGTTCTCGATCTACGACTGGCAGCGCAGGTTGACGAAGGCGGCCGCGGGAGAGGGGCCGTCGCCGACGAGCGGCCCCGCGCCGAAGGACATCGAGCAGCAGCGGGACGCCGAGCTCCTCGAGGAGTGGAAGAGTCATCCGGGCCTCGGGCCGAGCCAGATCGTCAATCAGCTTCGCCGCAAAAACATCAAGGTCTCTGTGCACACGGCACGCCGCGTGATGGAGGATGCGGGGTATCGGTCGCCGAAGGTGGTGCGGCAGAAGCACGACCGGCACTACGAGGCGGTGCGGCCCAACCACCTGTGGCACCTGGACTTCGTGCAGCGGTTCATCGGTCGCGTCTCGACGTTCACGTTGATCCTGATCGACGACTGCTCGCGGTACGTCGTCGGCCAAGGCGTCGACGACGCGGAGCGCGCGGACATGGTCACCCAGACGTTCGAGGAGGCGACCAACAAGCACGGACGCCCCGAGCGCGTGATGACCGACAAGGGCTCGGCGTTCTGGGCGTGGCGCGGGATCTCGCGCTTCAACGCGCTGCTCACGGAGATGGGCATCGACCAGGTCGTGGCGGAGCACAAGGAGTGGAATGGCAAGGTCGAGGTGTTCAACGCCAACCTGCACAAGGAGCTGTTCGACGCGCACCGCTTCTACGACGTCGCGGAGATGCGACGCCGGCTCGAGACGCACATGCACTGGTACAACCACGCGCGCACGCATCACGCGCTCGGTGGGCTGCTCGTGCCCGCGGATCGCTACTACGGCCGCGCCGCAGAGGTGCTCGCGCGCATCGAGGCGGGGGCGGGCCGCGAGCTCGGCGACGGCATCGAGCTGCGCGAGCGGTGCCTCGAGCTGTTCAAGGTGACCAGTCGCGGCGGCGTGCCGGAGGTGTGGCTGCTCGGTCAGAAGCTGCTCGGCCCGCCGACCTAAACGCGCGCGCGCCCACGAGCGCAGCGCGAAAAGAGAAGTGGCCCTCGTCGATTTCGGGCATGGGGAGTTTGCTGACAACCCAACCGAAACCGAAAAGGGCCATGCCATCGGTAGCCGAAAAACTGCTCTCCGTCTGCCCCGTCGTCGTAACCGCGCTCTTGCTCCTGGCGCGCGCACTGTGCGGGTTGCTCGCTCTGCCCGCGCCGAGCGTCGCCGAGATCCTTGCGGCTACCAAGGCGCCGCGCAGCTCCGCCTACGAGCTGCTCGACGTGATCGTCGAGCTCTTGCCGACGCTCGTGCGGACGCGGGGCCGCCCGCCGAGGCCGACGACGACGACGACGACGACGACCGAAGGCGGTGCGCTGACGCGCGCGGTGCTCGGCTACGTCATGGGTCACCCCGGGTGCGTCCGTCGCGGCGGGGCGCGCCAGCACTACTCCGACGCCTTCCGGCGCTTCGTGCTCGACCTGCGCGCCGAGCACGAGGCGGTCGAGATCGAGGCGTTCGCCGACGCCACGGGGTTGCCGCTCGGCACGCTCAAAGACTGGCTGCAGAGGCCCGCGAGTCCAACGGAAGCGACCGAGCCCGAGCCCGCAGCCCCCGCGCGCCCCGACGCCGAGGGCCCGCAGATGCAGACCGTGCTCGACGCGTGGCCGCGATGGGAGGGCGGCTTCCTCGGATTCTGCGAGCACGTGCAGGGCGAGCTCCGCGTGCCGTTCGGGCGCGACCTCGTCGCGCGCATCCTCGAGGTCCACGGTCTGCGCCGCCCCGCGCGGCGCAGCGGCAGGAGACCCGACGAGGTCGCGCTGCACGGCGCGTTCCGCACCTTCTTCCCCGGCGCCCAGTGGGTCGGCGACGGCATGCACGTACCTGTCGTCGTCGATGACCGACGCTTCGCCTTCAACCTCGAGCTCGACGTCGACGCGTACACCGGGGCGTTCACTGGTGCCTCCGTCCGCCGAGAGGAGGACGCCGCAGCCGTCGTCGAGGCGTTCAACGACGGCGTCCTCACCACCGGTGCCGCGCCCCTCGCGCTTCTCCTCGACAATCGCCCTTCCAATCACACGCCCGAGGTCGACCTCGCGCTCGGCGACACCCTCCGCATCCGCGCCACGCCCGAGCGCCCGCAAAACAAGGCGCATGTCGAAGGCGCCTTCGGCCTCTTTTCGCAGGTGCTCCCCGAGCTCGTCCTCGACACGCGCAGCGGCGAGCACGCACTCGCCGCCGCCTTCCTCAGCCTCATCGTCCAGGTCTGGGCGCGCACCACCAATCACCGACCACGCAAGGATCGCGGCGGACGCTCACGTGTCGACCTCTACTCCGATCCGCCGTCCGACGAGCAGATCGAGAAAGCACGTCGCGAGCTGAGAGAAACCGCCGAGCGTCAAGAGCGCGCCAGACGCACGCTCGAGGCCCGACGCCGCCCCGATGTCCTCCTGCTCCTCGACACCCACTTCGCGCGCCTCGGGCTACTCGACCCCGAGCGCCACATCCGCATCGCCATCGCGGGTCATCCCTTCGACGCCATCGTCGACGGCATCGCGATCTTCGAAGGCAAGCGCCTCGCGAAGACACTGCCTGACGGCGTCGACGCGCGCTACCTCCACGGCATCGTGCGCAACATCGCCGCGCAGGCCGAGGGAGAGCACATCGCACGCAGGCTCTTCGCGCTACGCCTCGAAGCGCGCGACACCATGCTCGCCTCGCTCGTCGCCGCGCGCGACATCGTCTCCGCCGGTCCCGACACCAAGCGCGTCGTCGGCGACTGCGTGGACCGCGCTCTCGCCGTCCAGAGCCCGCTCGAACGAACCTTCTGGCTCGACTCCCTTGCCCACGTGATACGGGCACGCGACCCCGCCGAACAGGCGGCGCTCTTCGCCGCCGCGGCGCGCAGAATCGAAGCGACCTTCGCCGTCACGCCTCGCGAACGACACGACGCCGTCCGGCTCCTCGCCGACCGCGTCGTCGTGCTCGCGTAGCTGCTCCTCGCCCCAGCTGTAACGCGTCGTGCCCTGCAGGAGGAGCAGCGCAGGCAGAACAAGCATCGAACGGGCCTCTGACGTCTGGCGTCAGCCAACGGTAGCGATCTGGCACCTCACGCCAGGGAATCGATCCGAGATTTCTGACTGGTAGGCGGTTGACAAGCGCAGCTACCCTCTCCTCGGTCACCCTCGGCACGAAGGGGACCGCGGGCAGCAAGGGCCTCGGCGGTGACGCCGCGCAGAGCAGCGCGCCGGTCAGTCGCGCCGGCCAGGATGGATCGGACGGCACGCCGGGCGAGGCAAAAGCGGTCGTGAGTGCACCGTGAGGACCACACTCTTCCCGCGAGCTTCTCTCATCTCCATCGCAAGCGCCGTCGGCCTGATTGCCTGCAGGCCGCCAGCGCCGAGGCG
>JBBRZK010000147.1:0-5864 GCA_038236775.1 Gemmatimonadales bacterium | reverse complement strand
GTCCTCGGCATCGTCGAAGGCATCACCGAGTTCCTCCCCGTCTCGTCGACGGCGCACCTGATCCTCGCGAGCCACATCCTGCGGATCGCCGACTCGGAGTTCGTGAAGAGCTTCGAGATCATCATCCAGCTCGGCGCCATTCTATCCGTTGTGGTGCTCTACTGGAACCGCTTCTGGAACTGGGAGGTGCTGAAGAAGCTGGTCGTCGCCGTCATTCCCACCGGCGTCATCGGCCTCACCGTGTACAAGGCGGTGAAGGGCTACCTCCTCGGCAACATTCCCGTGGTGCTCGCCGCCCTGCTCATCGGCGGCATCGCGCTCATCGTCTTCGAGCGCTTCCAGCCCGTGAGCGAGACGGACACGGACTTTTCGGAGGTCACCTACCGGAAGGCGTTTCTGATCGGGCTGTTCCAGGCGATCGCCGTCATCCCCGGTGTCTCCCGCTCCGCCGCCACGATCGTCGGCGGATCGCTCATCGGCGTATCCAAGCGCACGATCGTCGACTTCTCGTTCATGCTCGCCGTCCCCACGATGCTCGCGGCCAGTGGCCTGGAGCTCGTGAAGGGCCGTGCAGCGCTGGCGGGCCACTACGACGTGCTCGCCATCGGGTTCGTCGTCAGCTTCGTCACGGCCATCCTCGCCATCAAGTCGTTCCTCGGCTACATCAGGCGGCGCGACTTCTCTGCCTTCGGATGGTACCGCATCGTGCTCGCGGTCGTGTACTTCCTTGTCTTTCTCCGCTGATCCACGCGCGGCTGGCACGTACGACGGCGCGCCGGTCGAGGCACTCGCGGCGCGCTGGCAGCTGGCTGCCGTGCAGGCGTACGCCTCCGTCGGCTCCACGCTCGACGTGGCGCACGCGATCGGTGCGACGGCACCGAGCGGCACCCTGATTCTCGCCGACGAGCAGACCGCGGGCCGCGGCCGCCAGGGACGACCGTGGAGCTCCCCGCCTGGCGCCGGCGTATGGCTCACGCTCATCGAGCGTCCGGCCGATGCGCGCAGCCTCGACGTGCTGGCGCTGCGATGCGGCCTCTTCGCGGCCGAGGCGCTCGATGACGTCGCCGAAGCACCCGTGCGCGTGAAGTGGCCGAATGACCTGTACGTCGGCCATCGGAAGCTCGCGGGCGTGTTGATCGAGACGCGGTGGCGTGGAACCGCGCCGGAGTGGGTCGCCATCGGCTTCGGACTCAACGTCGCGTCGCCCGACGTCGAGACTGGCGTGGGTCTCCGACCCGGCGTGACGCGCCTCAACGCGCTCGATCGTATCGTGCCCGCCCTGCGCCGCGCCGCCGCCTCGAGCCGGCATCTCTCGGAGGGTGAGCTCGCACGCTGGCAGCAGCGCGACCTCGCCGTTGGCCGCGTGGCGGAGACGCCCGGCACTGGCGTGGTGCAGGGCATCGACGCCTCCGGCCAGCTGCTCATTCTCGTCGACGGACGTGCCTCCGCATATCACTCCGGCTCGCTCACCTTTGCCGCGCCCCTCACATGCTCCTGACCCTCGACGTCGGCAACTCCGAAACCACGCTCGGCCTCTTCGACGGGGATACGCTTCGCGGTCACTGGCGGATCATCACCGATACGCCGCGCACGTCGGACGAATTCGGCGTACTGCTGCGCGGGCTCGTCGCCGGCGCTGACGTCCCGCTCGCGCGCGTGCGCGGCGTGGCGATCGCCTCGGTGGTGCGCGGCATGGCCACGCACCTGGTGACAGCGTGCGAACGGTGGCTGCCGGCGGAGCGCATCGAGGTCTTCGACGCCACGTCGCCGCTGCCCATCACGCTGGACGTGGACGAGCCGCTCACCGTCGGCGCCGACCGTATCATCAACACGCTCGTGTCGAGTCGGCGCTATGAGCGCGACTGCGTCGTCGTGGACCTCGGCACCGCCACCACGTTCGACTGCATCACGCGCGAGGGCGTGTTTCTCGGCGGCGTGATCGCGCCCGGCGTGCGCACGTCGGCGGAAACCCTCTTCCGCCGGACATCGCGGCTGCCCGCCGCCGAGCTGATGGTGCCGACGCACGTGATCGGGCGCCGCACCGAGGACTGCATTCGCACGGGTGTGATGTTCGGCAACGCGGAGCTCATCGATGGCATCGTGCGCCGCATCCTCGCGGAGTGGCCGCGCGCGGAACGCCCCTTGGTCATCGCGACGGGCGGCCTTGCCGAGCTGTTCGCGCCGATCTGTACGACCTTCGACGAGGTGGATCCGTTCCTCACCCTGCACGGCCTGGCAATGGCGTTCGAGCTGGTGGCAGCACGTCCCTGAGCGCGGGTCCGGCGCACTGCGTCATGCAAGGGCTGGCTCAGCCGTCAGTCGTTCAGGCGGCAGCCGCGGCCGCAGCCTGCAGGGTGTGGCGTCAGTGGTCCCGGGACCGTCGCCGCGCACCCCTGAAAGCTGCAGCTGCAGCTGACTCCTGAACGCCTGTGAGCTGTGGTTGCACGAGCGCGGCGCCGGTGTGCACCCGTCACGCGGACGAGCACGGCAAGTCAATAATCTTCAATGAGTTAGCTCATGCGGAAACGTGCCACGCCAACCCCTTGTCTGTCCGCCTGATTCAGGCTATCATCAAAGTCTGTTAGCACTCCGCATCGTCGAGTGCTAGGCAGCAAGCTGGATATCCTTTTCATCGAAACGGAGGCGCACCACCTATGGCCACCAAGAGCGCGGCCGGCGTGAAGATCACGCCCCTGGCCGACCGGGTTGTCGTGAAGGCGACGGAAGACACCGAGCAGATGCGCGGCGGTCTCTACATCCCCGACACCGCGAAGGAGAAGCCGCAGCAGGGCGAGATCATCGCCGCCGGCCCCGGCAAGTACGAGGACGGCAAGCTCGTCCCCATGTCGACCAAGGTTGGCGACAAGGTGCTGTACGGCAAGTACAGCGGCACCGAGATCACGCTCGACAACGAGCAGTACCTGATCCTCCGCGAGTCCGATGTGCTCGCGGTCGTCTCGTAATCACTCGCCACGACTAGAGGATTCAATTCATGGCTAGCAAGGAACTGTATTTCAACGTTGATGCACGCGCGGCACTGAAGCGCGGCGTCGACCAGCTCGCCGAGGCCGTCAAGGTCACGCTCGGCCCCAAGGGCCGCAATGTCGTCATCGACAAGAAGTTCGGCGCGCCGACGGTCACGAAGGACGGTGTCACGGTGGCCAAGGAGATCGAGCTCGCCGATCCCCTCGAGAACATGGGCGCCCAGATGGTCAAGGAAGTCGCGACGCGCACGTCCGACAACGCCGGCGACGGTACCACGACGGCGACCGTCCTGGCCCAGGCCATCTTCCGCGAAGGCCTCAAGAACGTCACGGCCGGCACCAACCCGATGGCCATCAAGCGCGGCATCGACAAGGCTGTCATCGCCGTCATCGAGGAGCTGAAGAAGATCAGCGTCCCGACCACCGGCAAGAAGGAGATCGCCCAGGTCGGCGCCATCTCCGCGAACAACGACAAGGAAATCGGCGACCTCATCGCGGAAGCGATGGAGAAGGTCGGTAAGGATGGCGTCATCACGGTCGAAGAGGCCAAGGGCCTCGACACGACGCTCGAGACGGTCGAGGGCATGCAGTTCGACCGCGGCTACGTCTCGCCGTACTTCGTCACCGATCCGGAAAAGATGGAAGCGGCGCTCGAGGACTGCCTGATCCTCATCCACGACAAGAAGATCTCGTCGATGAAGGACCTGCTCCCGGTGCTCGAGAAGGTGGCCCAGATGGGCAAGCCCCTCCTGATCATCGCGGAGGACGTCGAGGGTGAGGCGCTCGCGACGCTCGTCGTGAACAAGCTCCGTGGCACGCTGCGCGTCGCCGCGGTCAAGGCGCCGGGCTTCGGCGATCGCCGCAAGGCGATGCTGCAGGACATCGCGGTGCTGACCGGTGGACAGGTCATCTCCGAGGAAGTCGGCTTCAAGCTGGAGAACGCCGTCGTCTCCGACCTCGGCCGCGCGAAGCGCGTCGTCGTCGACAAGGACAACACCACGCTGATCGATGGCGGCGGTGAGGACACCAAGATCCAGGGTCGTATCAAGGAGATCAAGGCGGCGGTCGACGCCTCGACGTCCGACTACGACAAGGAGAAGCTGCAGGAGCGCCTGGCCAAGCTCGCCGGTGGTGTTGCCGTCATCAACGTCGGCGCCGCGACCGAAGCCGAGATGAAGGAGAAGAAGGCCCGCGTCGAAGACGCGCTGCACGCGACCCGTGCGGCCGTGGAAGAGGGCATCGTCCCCGGTGGTGGCGTCGCACTCATCCGCGCCCAGAAGGCGCTCAAGACCCTCAAGCTCGACACGGATGAGCAGATCGGCGTCGAGATCATCCGTCGCGCGATCGAGGAGCCCCTCCGCATGATCGTCCAGAACGCCGGTGGCGAAGGCTCCATCGTGCTCGAGAAGGTTCGCTCGAGCAAGGACGACAAGTTCGGCTACAATGCGCTGACCGACACCTACGAGGACCTGGTGCAGGCTGGCGTCATCGACCCGACCAAGGTGACCCGCACCGCCCTGCAGAACGCCGCGTCCATCGCGTCGCTGCTGCTGACGACGGAAGCGATCATCGTCGAGAAGAAGGAGAAGGAGAGCCACGCACCGCAGGGTGGCGGCGGCGGTGGCATGGGCGGGATGTACTAGTCCCGGCTCGATCGGCAGCTGGTGGCGGCGGGGACCCGATTCGGGTCCCCGTTGTCATTCCGGGCGCCGCGCCGCCCCTCGTTCGCCTTCGTTGCACGCGCCCTCAACCCTCAAGCCTCATCGCCTACCACTCACCGCTTACACCCTCATCGCTCACGCCGCGTCACGCCACGTCGCGTCGACGGATTGCCTCAGAGGGCAAACGCGAACTGCACCTGCGGGTCCGTCCGGCTCGCGCGCGGCAGGAACGGTCCCACCACCCCATGCTGGAGCGCCACGCTCGTCGTGCCGCGAAACCGTGTCCGGCGCAACGCCTCCGTCATGGACGTATGCGCCATGCCGTGGTCATTGCAGCGCTCGCTGAGGTGCGCGAGCACCACGTGCGCGAGGTTGCGGCTCACCACGTCGCGCGCGAGGGCGGCACTCTCGCGATTGGACAGGTGCCCGACGCGCGACGCGATACGGGCGCGGACCGAGGCCGGATACGGGCCAGTCCGCAGCATGCCATCGTCGTGGTTCGACTCGAGCACGAGGATGTCGGCGTCCTCGCACAGCGCGCGCACGCTGGCGCTCGCATGGCCCAGGTCCGTGCACACCACCGCGTTCGCACCGGTGGAGTCGGATGTCACGCGGACGCCGATCGGGCTCGCCGCATCGTGCGGCGTGGCGTACGTCGTCAGGCGCATGCGCGTGAGGGCGATCTCTGCACCCACCGCGACCCCCGTGCACCCGGCCTCCAGCAGTTCGGGCGACGCCGCCAACGTGCCCGCACTCGCATACAGGGACCAGCCCCACTTTCGCGCGCCGGCGGCCGCGCCGCAGACGTGGTCCCCGTGCTCGTGCGTCACGATGCACGCCTCGATCGACGCGGGTGCCACGCCGATCGTCTTGAGGCGACCGGCCAGCGTGCGCGTGCCGAAGCCGCAATCCACGAGCACGCGTGTGTCGCAGCACTCGATCAGCACCGCATTCCCCGCGCTGCCGCTGCCCAGGACCCAGAGCTTCACTCGGGCAGCAGCCAGCGCGCGGCGTACGACGCGGCCAGTTGCGCGCGCGCCGCGGGCGTGAGGTCGACGTGGCGGCGCGACATCATGCGCGCGGCCACATCGAGGAACTTGTCCAGCCGATAATCCGCGAATGCGCCGGCCTCGCCCCACGAGAACGGCGCCACGACCTTCGGCGGCATCACCGAGCCGTACACGTTCGCACCGGCGCCGAGGACAGAGCCGGTCGTCAG
>JBBRZK010000146.1:0-5916 GCA_038236775.1 Gemmatimonadales bacterium | reverse complement strand
GGGGCTGCGCTCAGGATGACATAAGGAGACACACCAACGATGCCGTTCTACCACACCCTCGGAACCATCCCCAGGAAGCGACACATCGCCTTCCGCAAGCCGGACGGCGGGCTGTACGCGGAACAACTGATGGGCCACGAGGGATTCACGGGGACGTCGGCGCTGCTGTACCACGTGCATCCGCCCACGACGGTGCTGTCGGTGAAGCGCGTGGGCGAGGCGAAGATCGAGGCGGATCCGGACCAGACGCTCCGCCACCGCCACTTCCGGACGTCGCGCATGCAGGCGGGCGGCAGCCCGACGCTCGACCGGGTGCCGCTGATGTTCAACGCCGACGTCGCCATGCTCTACGTGGCCCCGACGACGGAGGACGAGCACTTTTACCGGAACGCGCAGGCGGACGAGATCGTGTACGTCTCCAAGGGCAAGGGCACGCTCGAGACCCAGTTCGGCGACCTGCCCTTCCACGAGGGAGACTACGTCGTCATCCACCGGGGCATCATGCACCGCTACCGCTTCGACGCCGCGGGTGACCAGCCGAAACTGCTCATCATGGAAGGCAAGGGGCACGTCAGTCCGCCCAAGCGCTACCGGAACGAGTTCGGCCAGCTCATCGAGGGCGCGCCGTACTCCGAGCGCGACATCCGGGTGCCGCGCGAGCTGAAGACGCACGACGAGAAGGGCGAGTTCCGCATCATCGTCAAGCAGTACGACGGCTACAACGAGGTGCTGCTCGACCACCATCCGCTCGACGTCGTGGGCTGGGACGGCCAGTACTATCCCTGGGCGTTCAACATCGCGGACTTCGAGCCCATCGTGGGCCGCGTGCACCAGCCGCCACCGGTGCACCAGACGTTCCAGGGCGACGGCTTCGTGGTGTGCTCGTTCTGCCCCCGGCCGTTCGACTTCCATCCCGAGGCGGTCCCCGCGCCCTACAACCACAGCAACGTGGATTCGGACGAGGTGATCTACTACGCCTCGAGCGAGTTCATGAGCCGCAAGGGCATCGAGTTCGGCTCCATCACGCACCATCCGGACGGCATTCCTCACGGGCCGCATCCGGGGCGGGCCGAGGCGTCGATGCACGCGAAGGGCACCGACGAGTATGCGGTGATGATGGATACCTTCCGTCCCCTGCAGGTCGCGAAGCAGGCCCTGGAGATCGAGGACCCGTCCTACCACCGCAGCTGGGTCGATGCACAACATGAAGCCTTCAATCCACCCACGAGCTGACGTCGTGACGTCCACGACGGCCGCACCTGTCGCGGAGCCGGTGACACTGCCACCGACCGCCACCTCCGTGCTGTTTCCCGAGCTCGCGCAGCACGGCGAGCACGGCGTGTGGGTGTACCGGTACGCGCATCCAGCCAACGGCTGGCGGCTGAGTATCGCCACCTTTGCCGAGCCGGACTCGGGCAAGCTGTCGCTCGGTGGCTTTCGCATCGCGCCGCCGGAGCGCACAGCGTCGCCCGGCTTCGACAGCGACCGCGAGGCCATCGGGCTTGCGATGGGCATGGAGGAAAAGGTCCACTGGTCGCGCATCCTGCGTGTCTCCGGTCCGCTGGCGCGGCAGAGCGCGGGGCGCATCGTGGGCGGCAAGTGCGTGCTGCACCCCACGCCGGATGCCCGTGTGGGACAGCCGCACGACCGCGAGCTGCTCGACTTCGCCATCGCCTGCTTTCGCGACGTGGAATCGCGCGCCGGGTTCCTGCTCACCACGGGTCAGGATCTCGGCCACGGCATGATGTCCGACGGCGTCACCGGCTCGCTCGCGTACCTCAACGCGCGCTTCAAGGGGAGCGTCGTCGCGGACACGTCGAAGCCAACGGGGGAGGGCAACTTCCACGTGCTCTCCGGCATGCTGCGCGGCATGGACGTGGCGATCGAGCGCGCGACGGTCGGCCTGATCGGCTGCGGCAACGTCGGCATGCACGTGCTGCAGCGGTTGCACGAATCCGGGACGGCGATGTTCGTGCTCGAGCCCGATGCGGCGCGCCGCGATCTCATCGCGGCGCTGGGCATTCCCACCTTCTCGCCCGCGCAGAAGGACGACTTCCTCAGGCGGCCGATGGATGCCGTGGTGGTGAACGCGGCGGGTGGCTCGCTGGATGGGCACGCCGTGGAACTGATCGCGGCGAACGAGCGGCTGCGCGTGGTGTGTGGCTCGGAGAACCTCGTGATGCCCGATCACGCCGCGGGCAGCGAGGCCCTGCGCGCGGCGCGGAAGGCCTACGCGCCCACGGAGCTCGGCGGCATGATGGGATACCTCACGGCGGTGGAGGAATACCTCGCGCGCGCGGCGGGGGTGCCGTTCGACATCGGCACCATGATGACCACCGCGCGGGAGCTCGAGGCGCCGTCCTACGAGGCGACGCGGCATTTGCGCGCGTCGGGGTACAGGGAGCGCTTCGAGGATGCGGTACGCGTGGTGTGCGGGGGCTGACTTTACAAGCAGATCCTTCGCTGCGCTCAGGATGACACCACACAAGCAGATCCTTCGCTGCGCTCAGGATGACACCACACAAGCAGATCCTTCGCTGCGCTCAGGATGACACCACACAAGCAGATCCTTCGCTGCGCTCAGGATGACAGCACACACCCTTGTCATCCTGAGCGACAGCGAAGGATCTGCTTGTCTCCCTGCTTGTCAGCGGCCCTTGAACTTCGCGATGGACTGGCGCGTGAACTCCGACAGCACCAGCCGCCCGGACATGCGCGCGCGCTCCGCGAGGAGGATGTCCCACTCTTCGGTGCCGGCCCAGAAGACCTCCTTCATGAGCGTCATGGCTTCCGAGTTCGACGCCGCCAGCGTGCCGGCGAGGGCGTTGATCGACGCATCCATCGAGGCGACGTCCGGACAGACCCGCGCATAGAGGCTGTGCCGCTCGCCCCAGTCGGCGTCGCGCCAGTCGGCGTCCACCGACATCGCGGCGAACGGTCCATCGCCGATGCGACGGCGGATGACGGGACCCACCACGAACGGACCGATGCCCACGGCCAGCTCGCTGAGCTTCACGGACGCGCCCTTCACCGCATACGTGTAGTCGCCCGCCGCGGCGATGCCCACGCCGCCGCCCGCCATGCGTCCGTGCACGCGCACGAGCACGAACTTCGGCGCGCGGATCATCGCGAGGATCACGCGCGCGAAACCGCTGAAGAATTCCTCGCCGGCCTCCGCGTCGGCGATGTCGATCAGTTCGTCGAACGACGCGCCGGCGCAGAACGGACCCGTGCCTTCACTCCTGAGGAGGATGACGCGCGCGGCGGGATCCCGGCCCACCCATGTGATGGCGTCGGCGAGCCGCTGCAGCAGTTCGCCGGGGAGGGAGTTGCTCTTCGGGTGCGAGAAGCTGACGGTGCCGATTCCATCGGAGATCGTCACGGAGACATCGCCGCCGGCAACGGCGGTCCCCGGAATGGCGGGCCTGGTAAGCATGTCCCAAAGATACACGGCCGGTGCCCGCATCGTCGATTGTCCGATTCGCGCCGAGCGGTGTAGATTCCATGGACGGAAGCCGTTGTGCTGTATTGTCTTTCCGCTGCGGTGCGAAGCCGAGCCCGCTTGTGATTCCTTAGAGCCGGTCGCCATGACGCAGAGCCGCCACGCCACTCCGCCCGCCGATGATCCGGCGAAGGTCGCCGCCTTCGAGGCGCGCATCGCCGCCGGCGAGAGCATCGAGCCGAAGGACTGGATGCCCGAGAAATACCGGCGCCAGCTCGTGCGCATGATGTCGCAGCACGCGCACTCGGAGATCGTCGGCATGTTGCCCGAGGGGAACTGGATCACGCGCGCGCCGTCGCTGCGCCGGAAGATCTCGCTCATCGCCAAGGTGCAGGACGAGGCAGGCCACGGACTCTACATCTACTGCGGCACCGAGACGCTCGGCGTCGATCGCGCGGAGCTCGTGCAGCAGCTGCTCGACGGACGCGCCAAGTACTCGAGCATCTTCAACTATCCCACGCTGTCGTGGGCGGACATCGGCGTCATCGGCTGGTTCGTGGACGGCGCGGCGATCGTGAACCAGACGATCCTCGCAAAGGCGTCGTACGGCCCGTATGCGCGGGCGATGATCCGCGTCTGCAAGGAAGAGAACTTCCACAAGCGTCAGGGCTACGAGATCGTGGCCACACTCGCCAACGGTACGCCGGCGCAGCGCGCGATGGTGCAGGACGCCATGAACCGCTGGTGGTGGCCGTCGCTCATGATGTTCGGGCCGAGTGACACCGATTCACCGAATACGGCGGAGCTGATTCGCTGGAAGGTGAAGCGGAAGACGAATGACGAACTGCGCCAGCGCTTCGTGAACCTCACCGTGCCGCAAGCGGCGGCGGTGCACCTGACGCTGCCGGACGCCGACATGACGTACAACGAGGCGACGGAGAACTGGGAGTTCGGCGCGATCGACTGGGCGGAGTTCCACCAGGTGGTGCGCGGCAATGGGCCGTGCAACCGCGAGCGGCTCGAGGCGCGCAACAAGGCGCACGACGAGGGCGCGTGGGTGCGCGAGGCCGCGAGCGTGCACGCCGCGAGACAGCGCGCGAAGCAGGCGTCGGCGGCGGCGTAGCGATGGCGAGCACCGTGACGAACCAGGCCCTGGTGGCGGAGCAGGCGGAGGCCATCCCCGCCGACAGCCAGTGGCCGCTGTGGGAGGTGTTCACGCAGAGCGCGCAGGGCGCGCCGCACGAGCATGCGGGCTCGCTGCATGCGACGGATGCGGAGCAGGCGCTCCAGAACGCGCGCGACGTCTATGCGCGGCGCGGCGGCGTGATCTCGCTGTGGGTCGTGCCGGCGGACGCCATCACGGCCTCGTCGCCCGGCGAGAGTGGGCCGTTCTTCGATCCGGGTGCGGACAAGGCGTATCGGCATCCGCAGTTCTACAAGGTGCCGCGCGGCGTGCGCGGCGTATGACGTCGCCGTCGGTGGTGCCCGCGCCGCGCCAGGCGCCGCACGCGCTCTTCGAATACCTCCTCCGCCTCGGCGACGACCGTCTCGTGCTGGGGCACCGGCTCAGCGAGTGGTGCGGTCACGGGCCGATCCTCGAGGAAGACATTGCGATCTCCAATGTCGCGCTTGACCTCCTCGGCCAGGCGACGATGTTCCTGCGGCTCGCCGGCGAGGTGGAGGGCAGGGGGCGCGACGAGGATGCGCTCGCGTACTTCCGCGAGGTGGTGGACTTTCGCAACTGCCTGATGGTGGAGCTGCCGAAGGGCGACTTCGGGTTCACGATCGCGCGGCAGTTCCTGTTCGACGTGCATGCGGTGGTGCTGCTCGATGCGCTCTCGCGCGGCGGGGACGAGCGGGTGGCGGCGATCGCGGCGAAGTCGCTCAAGGAAGCGAAGTACCACGTGCGGCACAGCGGCGAGTGGATGCTCAAGCTCGGCGACGGCACCGACGAGAGTCATCGGCGCGTGCAGAAGGCGGTGGACGCGCTGTGGCGGTTCACGCCGGAGCTGTTCGCGGCGGATGACATCGACCGCGCGATGCTCGAGGCGGGGATCGCGCCGGATCTCTCGGCGCTCAGGGCGCAGTGGGAGGGGCTCGTGCGCGACGTGATGGATCGCGCGACGCTCACGCTGCCGCATGACGTGGCGCGTGGGCCGGGTTCGCGTGGTGGTCGGACGGGTGCGCACACGGAGCACCTGGGGCACATGCTGGCGGAGATGCAGATCATCGCGCGGTCGCATCCCGGGGCGACGTGGTGATGTCGTGGCGCGGGGGGGACGCAGATCTTTCGCTGGCGCTCGGGATGACAGTCGGGTCTCTTGTGATGACAGGAGCGGCGATCGGCATGACAAGCAGATCCCTCGCATTTGCTCGGGATGACAGGGGGGGCGATCGGGATGACAGGGGGGGCGATCGGGATGACAGGGGGGGCGATCGGGATGACAGGGGGGGCGATCGGGATGACAGGGGGG
>JBBRZK010000145.1:0-6020 GCA_038236775.1 Gemmatimonadales bacterium | reverse complement strand
CCAAAGCAGATCCTTCGCTTCGCTCAGGATGACAGGGGGGCGTCGCTCAGGATGACAGGGGGGCGTCGCTCAGGATGACAGGGGGGCGTCGCTCAGGATGACAGGGGGGCGTCGCTCAGGATGACAGGGGGGCTGCGCTCAGGATGACAGGGTGGCTTCGTTCAGGATGACGCGGAAGTTGCGTTTGGTATTTCTGGCGGCTCAGCAGCCGCCGACACTCTCCACTAGCGCGCGCACCCCCCGCGCGCCGAACTTCCATCGATGCGAATAGCGGTTCCCCTAGAAAGCGCGGCCGGCGAACTCCGGGTCGCCATCACGCCGGACAGCGTCGCGCGCCTGGTGAAGGCCGGCCACGAGGTCCAGGTGCAAGCCGGCGCGGGGCAACGCGCCGGCTTTCCTGATTCTGTCTACGCCGCCGCCGGGGCTGTCGTCCTCGACGGCGCCCTCGTGTACGGGGGCGTGGCGCTCGTGTGCCGCGTGCAGCCGCCCACGCGCGCCGAGGCGGACGCGATGCCGCGGGAGGTCACGCTGCTCTCGCTGCTCAACCCGGCGCGCAACGCCGAGCTGCTGGCGCTGCTCGCGGAGCGCGGCATCACGGCGCTCGCGCTCGAGCTGGTGCCGCGCATCTCGCGCGCGCAGTCGATGGACGTCCTCTCGTCGCAGAGCACGGTGGCCGGCTACAAGGCGGTGCTCGTGGGTGCGGCGGCGCTCCCGAAGTTCCTCCCGATGCTCACCACGGCCGCGGGGACGGTGTCGCCCGCGAAGGTGTTCATCATCGGCGCCGGCGTGGCCGGCCTGCAGGCCATCGCGACCGCGCGGCGCCTTGGCGGCGTTGTCTCCGCGTTCGACGTGCGCCCCGCCGCGCGCGAGCAGGTCCTCTCGCTCGGTGCGACGTTCGTGGCCGCGGAGCTGGTCGCCGCCGCGTCGGAGACGTCCGGCGGCTACGCGAAGGTGCAGACGGACGACGACGCGCAGCGCACGCGCGACGCGCTCACCGCGCACCTGCGCGAGATGGACCTCGTCGTCACCACGGCGCAGATCCCAGGGCGCGACGCGCCTCGGCTCATCACCGCCGCGATGGTGGAAGGGATGAAGCCCGGCGCCGTGATCGTGGACCTCGCCGCGGAATCCGGCGGCAACTGCGAGCTCACGCGCGCGGGCGAGACCGTCCAGGCGGGACTCGTGTCGATCATCGGGCCCGCGAACATCGCGGCGACGGTGCCGTTCCACGCCAGCCAGATGTTCAGCAAGAACGTGCTCGCGCTCGTGACCCACCTCTCGCACGACGGCGCGCTCGTGGTGGACGCCGCCGACGAGATCACCGGACCGATGACCGTCGTCCGCGACGGCCGGGTCGTGACGGCCACTCCCTCCTGACGGCATCCATGCTTTTCCTCGAGCTCTACATCTTCCTGCTGGCGGCGTTCGTCGGCTTCATGATCATCACCAAGGTGCCGCCGCTGCTGCACACGCCGCTGATGTCGGCGACCAACGCGATCTCGGGCATCTCGCTCGTGGGCTCCATGGTGGCCGCCGGCTCGCATCGCGGTACCATAGCGACGGTGCTTGGCTTCCTCGCGGTGGTGTGCGCGATGACGAACGTGGTGGGTGGCTTCCTCATCACCGACCGCATGCTGAAGATGTTCCGCAAGGATACGCCAAAGAAGCCGGCACCGACGGCCTAGATGCGCGACACCATCACGCAGCTCAGCTACATCGTCGCGTCGGTCCTGTTCATCCTCGGACTGCGCGGCCTGACGCACCCGGACCGCGCGCGCCGCGGGATGCAGTACGCCGCCCTCGGCATGCTGGTGGCCGTCATCGGCACGCTCATCAACAACGAGATCGTCGACTACCGCTGGATCATGGCCGGCCTGGTGGTCGGCACGCTCATCGGGTACCCGCTGGGCATGTGGGTGCCGACGACCGCGCTGCCGCAGCGAATCGCGATGTCGCTCAGCTTCGGTGCGCTCGCGGCCACGCTGGTGGGCGTGAGCGAGTACTACACCGCGTTCCACGGCGGCGAGGGCACGATCACCTCGGCGCGCATGACGGCGCTGGGCTTCGAGATGCTCCTTGGCTCCCTGACGGTGACGGGCTCGATGATGGCGTTCGGCAAGCTGCAGGAGTGGCTGCCGAGCCAGCCGATCACGTACAAGGGGCAGAACCTGGTGAATGCCGTGCTGTTCGCGGGCGCGGTGGGGTTGCTGATCACGGTGATCGTGCATCCCACGAATGCCGCGGCGCTGTACGGCATGATCGCCATCGCGGCGGTGCTCGGCATCCTGATGGTGATTCCCATCGGTGGCGCGGACATGCCGGTGGTGGTGGCGCTGCTCAACTCGTACTGCGGGCTCGCCGCGGCGGCCACGGGCTTCGCGCTGGGCAACAGCATCCTGATCATCTGCGGCTCGCTCGATGGTGCGTCGGGGTTCCTGCTCTCGATCGCGATGTCGAAGGCGATGAACCGGTCGTTCTCGAATGTGCTGTTCGGCGCGTTCGGCGGCGGCGCGCCGGCGGGCGCGGTGACGGCGGGCTCGGGGCTGCCGGTGCGGTCGATCTCGGCGGAAGATGCGGCGCTCCAGCTGGCGTATGCGCAGCGGGTGATCATCATCCCGGGCTACGGCATGGCGGTGGCACAGGCGCAGCACACGGTGCGCGAGCTGGCGGAGCTGATCGAGAAGCGTGGCGGCGAGGTGAAGTACGCGATCCATCCGGTGGCGGGTCGCATGCCTGGCCACATGAATGTGCTGCTGGCCGAGGCGAATGTGCCGTATGATCGGCTGTACGACATGGACGAGATCAACGGGGAGTTTCCTCAGACGGACGTCGCGCTGGTGATCGGCGCGAACGATGTGGTGAATCCGGCGGCGCGTTCGGATCCGTCGTCGCCGATCTACGGCATGCCGATTCTGGACGCGGACCGGGCGAAGCACGTGATCGTGCTGAAGCGGGGCATGGCGGCGGGGTTCGCGGGGATCGAGAATGCGCTGTTCAATGCGCCGGCGACGAGCATGCTGTTCGGCGATGCGAAGACGTCGCTGATGGCGCTGGTGAGCGAAGTCAAGAACGCGTAGGGCGCGTCGACCGCGGAGGGTCGCGGCCTGACGGCTCGATAGGCTAGAGGTCGTTCACGAATCGCGTGATGCCGTCTTTCAGGTGCGGCACATGGAAGTTGATCAGCAGGCCGATCTGGTAGCCGCCCAGCTTCAGATAGGACAGCAGCTGCGCTTCGTGCAGGGCGGTCGTCTTCGCCACGGCTTTCACTTCGACGACGACGGCATTGTCGATGAGCAGGTCGAGCCTGTACCCGAGCGCGATTTGTGCGCCGTCGTACTCGATGGGTAGCTGAATCTGCTGTGCCACGAGAAGGCCTCTCGTGCGCAGCTCGTGCGCGAGGCACGCTTCGTACGCTCTCTCGAGCAGGCCCGGCCCAAGCCGGGAATGTACGCGCATGGCGGCGTCCACGATCTGCCGCTGCGTATGTTGCGCTCCGCCTCGCGCATCCCATTCACTGCTCTCATGCAGTCCTTTGCGTGCCTCGGTGTTCTCTGTGGTTCAGGCTCTTGCATAACGGCAATTACCGCGGAGGACACGGAGGGCCACAGAGGAGCTGCACGATACGGCTTCATTTTCCCTTGATGTTCACACGCAGTCCTCTGCGCGCCTCGGTGTCCTCTGTGATTCAAGCTCTTGACTAACGGCAATTACCGCAGAGGACACAGAGGGCCACAGAGGACTGCACGAAACTGCTTCATGCTCTCTTCGTTCCATTGCGTCGATGGGCCTGTGGTCCAAGCTCGTGAACGGCGGTCACCACAGGGCCACAGGGGAGCCGGCAGGTGGTCCTGGCACCCCCGGCCGGCCCCCTGCGCCTCTGTGGTGGAACATCGACAGCCCGCTTCACTTCGCTCCACGGCAGGCTAGCCCGCCCTGTCATCCAGGCGTCATCGCGATCATCATTCGGATAGCCCCACCACGCTCCCCCGGGACACCTTCCGACCATCCCGGAGAGGAGCCACCGATGCAGACCATGACGAAGAGCCGCACCGACACCCACGTCGCGCTCGTGGAGCGCGCGAAGCGCTACATCGACGAGCACACGGACGAGGCCCTGCCGCTGGCGCGGCTGGCACACGAGGCCGGCGTGAGCGCCGCGCACCTCCAGCGTACGTTCACCAGCGTGGTGGGGCTGTCGCCAAGGCAGTACCAGGAGCAGCGGCGGCTGGGGACACTGAAGAGCGCGCTGCGCAACGGGCGCACGGTGAGCAGCGCCACCTACGAGGCCGGATTCGCCTCCGGGCGGCGCGTCTACGAGGCGGCCGACGACGCACTCGGCATGACGCCGGGCGCGTACCGGCGCGGCGGACCGGGCATCACCATCCACTACACGGCGGTGCCCACGTCGCTCGGCACCCTGCTCGTGGCGGTCACGGAGCGCGGCATCTGCAGCGCGTCGCTGGGCGACGACGAGGCGACGCTCGTGCGCGCGCTGCGCGCGGAATACCCCGCGGCGCTCCTGGAGCGCTCGGCGGACGCGAGCGACCGGCTCGTGGATGCCGTCGTCGCGCACGTGGAGGGCCGAGCGGCGGGTGAGGCGCTGCCGGTGGATGTGAGGGCGACGTCGTTCCAGTGGCAGGTGTGGCGGGCGCTCCAGCGCATCCCGGAGGGCGTGACGCGGTCGTACCAGGCCATTGCTGCGGAGCTGGGCCGGCCGACCGCTGCGAGGGCCGTGGCGCGGGCCTGCGCGAGCAACCGCGTGGCTGTGCTCATCCCCTGTCATCGCGTGGTGCGCGGGGACGGCGGGCTCGGTGGCTACCGGTGGGGCATTGCGCGGAAGGCGGCGCTGCTGGCGCGCGAGGGCGCGCGCGTCGTGTAACTCCTCGCGGGGCGGCGGCGTACGTCCTACATTGGCGCACGCCGCAAAGGGCGGCGCGCGCGCCTGCAGGCATACGCTGACGTCAACGTCCATGCATCGAGTACAGCAGTCAAACGCTCCGGCCAGATCAGTACCGCCGTCCGGCACCGAGATCGGGGACCAGGTCCGGCAGACCATCCTCGAGGCGAACCAGGCGGCACTACAAGCGGTTCAAACTGCGCGGGAAGCGAGTCAGGCAGCGCGCGCCGCTGGCCGTGGCGGGGATCCGGTGCTCGCCCCTGCGCCGGCGGTTCCGCCGACGCCTCCCTTCGGCGCGTTCACGATCCAGAACCGCGAGTTCGGGCGGCACGACATCCCGCCGGGGGTGCAGGACATCTCCATCGCGTTCTTCCTGATGGTCGCCGTGATCGCCATCGGGTGGCCGCTGGCGCGGGCGTTCGGCCGACGGCTGGAGCGGCGCGGGGACGTGCCTGCCGTGCCCGCGGGGCTGAGCGACCAGCTGCAGCGGATCGAGCTGGCGGTGGATTCGATGTCGATCGAGATCGAGCGGATCTCGGAGTCGCAGCGGTTCATGGCGCGGCTCCAGAACGCGCAGACCCCCGAGAAGCTGGCGACGCCCGCGGACTCCACGCGGGGCTGAGCGCCGGACGCCGGCCAGGGCAGACGAGAAAAGGGCGCGGGGAAGATTCCCCGCGCCCTTCTTTTCGTCCGGACCGTTCGACTAGTGGTCGTCGCGGTCGTGGTCGTCGCGATCGCCCTTGCCTTCATGTTTGCGATCCTTCCTCTGCTCCTTCTCGCGCTTCCTCTCCCACTTCTCGCGCTCCTTCTCGCCCATCCGGGAGTCGTACTGGCCATTGCCGTTGGTGCCGTAGCGCGGGTCGTACTGGCCATTGCTGTTGGTGCCGTAGCGCGGGTCGTAGGTGCCGTTCACCGTACCGTTGCGGCCGTAGCGCGGGTCGTTGACGACGCCGCCGTTGGCGGTGCCGTAGCGCGGGTCGTACGTGGTCGAGTTGCGGTCGTAGCGCGGATCATACTGCGGCGAGCGCGGGTCCATGCGGGCGTCGTAGCGGCCGTTCACGGTGCCCTGCTGCTGTCCGCCGTAGATGATGCGGGAGTTGGCCGGGGCGGTGCGGCGCGCGGT
>JBBRZK010000144.1:0-6230 GCA_038236775.1 Gemmatimonadales bacterium | reverse complement strand
GTCACCCACTCAGCACCGATGACTTTCCCGACTGATATCGCCATCGCCCAGGCCGCAACACCCCGCCCCATCACCGCCGTCGCCGCCGACATCGGCCTCTCTCCTGACGACATCGACCAATACGGGAAATACAAGGCGAAGATCGCGCTCGAGATCTCCCAGCGGCCGCCGAAGGGCCGGCTCGTCCTCGTCACCGCCATCAGCCCCACGCCCGCCGGCGAAGGCAAGAGCACGGTCGCGGTGGGGCTCGCCCAGGCCCTCCGTCGCATCGGCACCAACGCCATCCTCTGCATCCGCGAGCCATCACTCGGCCCCGTCTTCGGCATGAAGGGCGGCGCCGCCGGCGGCGGGTATTCGCAGGTCATCCCGATGGAGGACATCAACCTCCACTTCACCGGCGACTTCCACGCAATCGCCAGCGCGCACAGTCTCCTCTCCGCGCTGATGGACAACTCGCTCCAGCATGGTAATCCCACCAACCTCGATCCGCGTCGCATCACCTGGCCGCGCACCATCGACATGAACGACCGCGCGCTGCGCCACGCCGTCATCGGGCTCGGCGGCGTCGGCGACGGCGTCGTGCGCGAGGAACGCTGGGTCATCATCCCGGCCAGCGAAGTCATGGCCATCGTCGCGCTCGCGGCCAGCCTCGAGGACCTCCAGGAGCGACTCGGGCGCATCATCGTCGGCAGCACCGCGGGCGCCGGCCGACAGCCGGTCCGCGCGCGCGGCATCAAGGCCGACGGCGCCATGGCCATGCTCCTCAAGGACGCCATCCGCCCCAACCTCGTGCAGACCCTCGAAGGCGGACCCGCATTCGTGCACGCCGGCCCCTTCGGCAACATCGCGCACGGCTGCAACTCGCTCCTCGCCACGAAGTCCGCACTCGCACTCGGCGACGTCGTCATCACCGAAGCGGGCTTCGGCTCCGACCTCGGTGCCGAGAAGTTCTTCGACATCAAGTGCCGCGTCGGCGGATTGAATCCCGAGGCCGCGGTGCTCGTTGCCACGGTGCGCTCGCTCAAGATGCAGGGCGGCGCGGACAAGAAGTCCCTCAAGCTCGAGAACCTGGATGCGCTGGCGCTGGGCCTGCCGCACCTCGCGCTGCATGTCCGCAACGTGCAGCAGTTCGGCGTCCCGGTGGTCGTCGCGCTCAACCGCATCCTGCACGACACGGACGCCGAACTGCAGATGGTCGCCGACTACGCGGCGATGCTCGGCGTGAAGGTCATCCTCACGGAAGTGTGGGAGAAGGGCGGCGCCGGCGGCGAGGAGCTCGGCCGGGAAGTGGTCGCGCTCCTCGCCGCAGGTACGGCTGCGTTCAAGCCGTTGTACTGCACGTCGCTTCCCATCCGCGCGAAGATCGATGCCATCGTGCAGAAGGTCTACGGCGGCCTGGGTGCCGACTTCTCGCCGGCGGCCGAGCGCTCCATCGAGTACCTCACGGCCATCGGCATGGGCGACACGCCCGTCTGCATCGCCAAGACGCAGTACTCGCTCTCCGACGATCCCACCCGGCTCGGCGAGCCGAAGGGCTTTCGCATCCAGGTCAACGAGGTGTACGGCTCGGCGGGGGCTGGCTTCGTCGTCGCGAAGGCGGGCGACATCATGACCATGCCCGGCCTGCCGAAGGTGCCCGCAGCGGAAGGAATGTCGCTGGCGGCCAACGGAGACGTGATCGGACTGTCGTAGGAGGACGAGAGGCCGAGGGGACGAGAGGAAAACATCACTGGTGTTGTGGTCCTCTCGTCCTCCGTCGTCCTCTCGCCTGATACTTGCGCTCGTTCGCGTCCATGAACGTTCGCAACCTGCTGTCTTGCGTCGCCGCTGCCGGACTCATCGGATGTGGCCCCTCTGCTACGCTCCCTGTGTCGGCGGGCATCGGGCCCCAGCCCGTCCTCCCCCCGCCGAAGAAGTCACTCATCCCCACGGTGAACGTCGCCACCGCGCGCGGCTGGGCGGGTGGTGACACGCCGGTTCCTGGACCCGGCCTTCGCGTCGCCGCGTTCGCACGCAACCTCGACCACCCACGCTGGCTCTACGTGCTCCCCAACGGCGACGTGCTCGTGGCCGAGACGAACGCGCCGGAGCGGCCCGATGACGCAAAGGGCATCAAGGGCTTCTTCTTCAAGATGTTCCAGAAGAAGGCCGGCGGTGCCGTGCCGAGCGCGAATCGCATCACGCTGCTGCGCGATAGTAACGGTGATGGCGTGGCGGAGACGCGCACGACGTTCCTCGAGAACCAGTACGCGCCGTTCGGCATGGTCCTCGTGGGCGGCGATCTGTACGTCGCGAACAGCGATGCGCTCGTGCGATTCCCCTACGTCGCGGGGCAGACGTCGATCACCGCGGCCGGCACGCCGGTGGTCGCGCTGCCGGCCGGCACGATCAACCATCACTGGACGAAGAACGTCGTCGCGTCGAAGGATGGCACGAAGCTCTACGTCTCGGTCGGTTCCAACAGCAACGCCGCGGAGAACGGCATCGACGTCGAGGCGGAGCGCGCGTCCGTGTGGGAAGTGGATCCGCGCACGCGTGCGCATCGCGTGTACGCATCCGGACTGCGCAATCCCGTGGGCATGGCGTGGGAGCCGGAGACCGGCGCGCTGTGGGTCGCCGTGAACGAGCGCGACGAGTTGGGCAGCGACATCGTCCCCGACTACATGACCGCGGTGAAGGACGGCGCGTTCTACGGATGGCCGTACAGCTACTTCGGCGCGCACGTGGACGAGCGCGTGAAGCCGCAGCGGCCCGACCTCGTCGCCCGCGCCACGGTGCCCGACTACGCACTCGGCCCGCATACCGCGTCGCTCGGTCTCGCGTCGGCGAGTGGCGACACGCTTCTCCCCGCGGCGTTCCAGCGCGGGATGTTCGTGGGACAGCACGGGTCGTGGAACCGCAGTCCGGCCAGCGGCTACGCGGTGATCTTCGTCACGTTCGCTGCGGGACACCCTGTGGGCGCGCCTACGGACGTGCTCACGGGCTTCCTGGACCGCGATGGCGACGCGCGCGGACGTCCGGTCGGCGTGGCGATCGATGGACGTGGCGCTCTGCTCGTCGCGGACGATGTCGGCAACACCATCTGGCGCGTGACCGGGGCCGGCCGGCGATAGTCGTGATGGGTGCAGTCACCAACCGACGGAGGTCACGCATGCGGGACTCGGCGAAGGGACGGTGGAAACGCGCGCTCGTCGCGCTGGTCCTCGTGGCGATCACCGCACTCGGCGTGCTGTCGCTCTCGGCCTGCGACACGAGCCGCACCGCGCGGGTCGCCACCGGCGGAAGCCTCACCAACGATGCGTCGCTCCGCGCGCTGTCGATCTCGACGGGCACCCTGTCGCCTGCCTTCACGGCGGCGACCATCAGCTACTCCACCACGGTGGCCAACGGGACGACGTCGCTCACCATCACGCCGAGCGCCGCCAGCAACGCCGCCACGGTGCTCGTGAATGGCGGCACCGTTTCCGCGGGCGCGTCGTCCGTCCCCATCGCCATCGGCGTGGGCACGACGATCATCAACGTCTCGGTGACGTCGGAGGATGGTACCACGACGCGCGTCTACACGATCTCGGTCACGCGCATCTCGTGATCGCGATCGCGACGCGCGCGCCTACCTGATCACCGTCGCGCCGGCGAGCAACCCGATGGCGCCGAGCGTGGTCTGCGCGGCGTTGAGGCCGAGGCGGAAGTCCTTGTCCGTGTAGGTGGAGTAGACGTCCGTCACCTGGTGCCACTGCGGATCCCAGCCGGCGCCGATGTCGCGGCCGCGCTCGTTCTCGCGCAGGCTGATCGCCGCCACGATGTCCTTGAACGGGTCGCTGTCGGTGTTCGTCATGTGCGGGCTCACGGCGGCGGGATAGTCCGTGGCGTAGCGCTCGTTCGCGCCGTGGAAGAACCAGGCGAGCTTCTGCGACTCGGCGGCCATCTTCGAGTTCGACTGGAACTCGATGTTGACGTCCGCCTCGGGGCGCTGCTCGGGGCTCATCGTGCCGTCCGGCCTCGGCATGCCGTGATCGAACAGCATCATGTCGTGCTGGATCATGCCGAGCCACTTCGGCTCCGGGTAGCGTCCCGAGCCGGCCGGGCTCTCCTTGCCCTGGAGCGCCTCGCGCTGCGCCACGTAGGCGCGTGCGCCGTTGAGGCCCGTCTCTTCGTTGTTCCAGAGCGCAAAGCGGATCGAGCGGTCGGTCTTCACGTCCGGCATGCTCATGATGCGGGCGAGCTCCATCACCAGCGCGGTGCCCGAGCCGTCGTCGTTCGCTGCCTCGCCCCAGCCGTGGCCGTCCATGTGCGCACCGACGATGTACATCTCGCCCGGATGCGTGCTGCCCACCTTGGTGCAGTACACTTCCTGCCGCTTGCCGGGCGTGGTGGGCTGCGCATCGATCGCGCGAATGGCGAGGTCGTTCTGCGCGAGTGAGTCCGTGTTCACGCCGGTGCGCGTGCGCACGCCGCGCATGCGTCCGCCGCCCTGCGCGGTGCCGAGCGCCACGGCCATCGCGCGAGCGGCGGCGGCGGCCGCGCGCGATGCGCTGTCGGCGGTGCGGTTGGCCGCGAGAGCGGGCTGATAGTCGTAGGTGATGCGCTGCACGTCGGTGCAGCCATAGCTCTTGAGCTGCGTCTCGATCCACGTCACGGCGTTCGCGTTGCGGTCCGTGCCCTGCCGCCGGTCGCCGAACTGCGTGAGTCCCTTGATGGTCGCCTTGTAGCGCGCGAGGTCCAGCCGCGACGCGAGGATGCGCACCGGGTCGTTCAGCGTATCGGCGTGCGCGGGCGGCAGCGACGGCACGCCCTGCGACAGGGCGGGCACCGCGAACGTGGCGAGCAGTCCGCAGGCAGTGAGGAACGTGGAAGCGACGCGCATTGTCATCCTGTTGGAGTCGATCGGGGAAGAGGAACGCCGTTCGTCTCGAGGCCGACGGACGGGCAAGTGAGAAAGTACGGCCCGTCGCGCTCGTTCGTGACTGTGCCGCTCGAACAGGCGGACCCGGCAGCGCTGGCGCGCTGGCGACGCTCACCGGCACCCCTTTCGGACGGACGCGGCACCTCTAGTTTCGTGGCGGGAAGGCACTGCGCCGACCCCGCGTCCATCGCCCTGCATCGGATCGCGCCATTCTCGCCCGAACAGACACATGACGGTCCCGCACATTCTCCGCACCGGTTCCCTCACCATCCTCGTCGTTTCCGCCTGCACGGTGCAGCACCGGCCGCCGGCGCGCAGCGCGACGGTGGACGACCACATGTCGCACATGTCGGCGGCGGACCTTGCCGCGCCGCGGCCGGGTGACGTCAGCAGCCAGGGCACCGCGGGCCTCCCGCCGAGCGCGAACACGGCGATCGCTCGGCTGGCCGCGAGTCCCCGCCATGCGGAGTGGGTGAAGGTGGCATGGGCGCCGGGCTCCGCGGATTCGCTGCTGGCGTGGGTCGTCTATCCCGCCACCAGCAACGCGCACACGCCGGTCGTCGTGGTGGTGCACGAGATCTTCGGGCTCCAGACCTGGGTGCGTGGCGTGGCCGACCAGGTGGCGGCCGACGGCTTCATCGCGGTCGCGCCGGACCTGCTGTCGCGCGTGCGCGACGGCGCGAGCACGGTGGAGCTCACCGGCGACTCCGCACGGAAGCTCATCTCGGGCGTGAGCATGGCGGAGCGCAACCGCGGCATCACGGCGGTGGCGAATTATGCGATGGGGCTGCCGTCGGGCGCACCGCACTACGCCGTGATCGGTTTCTGCTGGGGTGGACAGACCAGCTGGGGCGCCGCCATCAACAACGGCGCGGGCTTCTCCGGTGGCGTGGCGTTCTACGGCGCATTCCCCTACATGAACGGCGGCATGCTGGCCGCCGATTCCATGGCGAAGATCTCCGCGCCGATGATGCTGCTGAGCGGCTCGAAGGACGCGCGCATCGGCGCCTCGATGCCGGCGATCGACTCGAGCATGCACGCGATGGGCAAGAGCTACTACGGCCGCAACTACGAGGGCGCCGAGCACGGCTTCGCGCGCGCGCAGAACGATCCGAAGACGCCGCGTGATGAGGCGACGGAATCCGCCAATCAGGCTGCGATCGTCGACGCGTGGCCGCGTACGGTGACGTTCCTTCGCAAGAGCCTGGGGATGTAGCGTGAGCCTGTCATCCTGAGCGCAGCGACTCCTTGTCATCCTGAGCGCAGCGACTCCTTGTCATCCTGAGCGCAGCGACTCCTTGTCATCCTGAGCGCAGCGACTCCTTGT
>JBBRZK010000143.1:0-6279 GCA_038236775.1 Gemmatimonadales bacterium | reverse complement strand
GGCCGCCGGCCCCCCACCCCGTCCCCCCCCGACGTCCCCGGCCTCCGGCACGCACCCCCCCTGTCATCCTGATCGCCCCCCCCCTGTCATCCTGAGCGCCGCCCCCCTGTCATCCTGAGCGAAGCGAAGGATCTGCTTTGGGGCCGGCCGACAAGCGGATCCTTCGCTGCGCTCAGGATGACAGCGATCCTGAGGCCGCGCACGCACTGGGCGAAGCTGCCCTTGTACGCCTCATCCGTCACGCAGAGGTGCTCGAGCACTTCGGCGGAGCTGGCGTCACATGTCCACGTGAATCGATTCCCACGGTTCGCGGTGCACGAAGATGCGTCCCCACACCTCCGCGGCGATGAGCTTGTACAGCTGGTCGCGGTCGTTCTCGCACCACGCGGCGAGGTCGCGCGCGGAGAGCTTCGTCCACTCCGAGACGAACCCGTCCTGCAGCAGCTTCGGCATCCGGTTCGTGTACGTGAGCCACGGTACCGTGAAGCCCATCTTGCGGCGCTTGACGATCGAGGCCGGCAGGTAGCGGAGCGCGACGCGCTTCAGCGCACGCTTGGTCTCGGTGCCCTTGATCTTCTTCTCGAGCGGCAGGTTCAGCGCAAACTCGCACAGGTCGTTCTCCAGGAACGGCACGCGGCCCTCGATCGCGCTCATCATCAACACCCTGTCCAGCCGATGCAGCAGCGGCTGGAGCATCACCCGCAGGTTGGCGAGCATGAAGCTCTGGACGTCCGCTTCGCGCCGGTTGTCGAGCCACTCGTAGCTGCGTAGCGCGGCCTGCCACCGTGACCAGCCCTTGAAGTCCTGGCCCACCAGGCTGAGGCCGTGGATCGGTTCGGCGAGTGTCCACGCAGCGAAGCCGAAGCCGACGTGCGCGTGCCGCTGGAAGCGGGGAGACGCGTACTTGAAGTAGAGGTAGTTGTCGGCGCCCTCATTCGAGCGCAGGAACGTGCCCAGCGCACGCGACAGTACGCGCGTCGGACTCCAGCGGCTCGAGTAGTTGCTCAGCGAATTCTGGTAGTACTGGTGCCACGCATACCCGCCGAACAGCTCGTCGGCTCCCTCCCCAGACAACAGTACCTTGATCCCGTCCTCGTGCGCGCGCTCGGCGATCACGGCAAGGCTCACAGAGGTGGGCTGCTGCACCGGAAGGTCGAGCGCGTAGGTGATCTGCGGAAACCGCCGCCAGAATTCCTCCTGCGTCAGGACCGTCCGGATGATGGGCGCCTTCACGTGTGCGGCGACTTCGTCCGCGAACTTGCCTTCCCCTCCCTCCCCCTCGAAGTCGGCGTGATAGAGCGCGAGGTTGCCGCGCCGCCGCGCACTGATGGCCGAGATGAGGGACGAGTCGAGCCCACCACTGCACAGGAAGCCGATCGGCGCATCACTCTGTTCGTGCAACGCGACCGAGCGCTGCAGCAGCCGGTCGAGCTCGTCCGTGCAGTCGCCATTCCCCGCGCACCGATCGTAGCGAGCCTGGCATACGAGAGATTCGACCTCGCGAAACGGATGCTGGATCGACTCGCCCGTGCAGCAGTCCAGCTCCAGGCAGTTGCCCGCCGCGATCGCCTCCACGTTGGCGAACGGCAGCGAGTCGTCGTTGATCCGGCTGAAGACCATGTAGTCCTTCAGCCGATGCAGGTCAGGGACGTAGTCGAGGTTCTTGATCTCGGACGAGAACTCCACGTGCCCGTCGCTCGTCGCGAGATACAGCGGCTTGATGCCCGTGGTGTCGCGCGCGAGCAGCATCCGCCGCGTGGCGGGCGTGTAGTAGGCGAGCGCGAACATCCCGTCGAGCAGCGGCAGGCAGGCCCTGCCCATGCGCTTCAGGAGGAGAAAGAGGATCTCGGTGTCGCAGTGGCTGCGCAGCGGCACGTCGGCGAGGTACTGCTGCCGCAGCTCGCGCCAGTTGTAGATCTCGCCGTTGAACACGAGCGTGGCCTCCGCATCACCGAACGGCTGTCGGCCCGCATCCGAGAGGTCGAGGATGCTGAGTCGCGCGTGGCCCAGGAAGACGTTGCCGATGACCTGGGAGCCACAATAGTCCGGGCCCCGATGCGTGAGCATGCGGGTCCTTCGGACGCACTCGTCCGCGTCGAGCGAACGACGTGCAATCCTGCCATAGAGTCCGCACATACACTGAAAGGACGTTGCGTGGTGGCGCATGACGCCGAGGAGCGGGCGTTTCGGACGACCACAGTACCATCGCGCGAGGTGGCTGACCAGCAAGGGAGCTCGAGCACGGACGGCCGAATGCGCGAGCGTGAAGTCCAAGTCTCACGCCGCTAACGCTTTAGCAGTGTTTCACCGACCCGTCGTTTATCACGAGACCAGCAGCACCGGCAATCTCCGGCGACCGCGCCCGGCCCGGGACGCACATTTTCTGCGCCTCTCGCCCTCTCGCCCCCTCGTCCTCTCGCCCTCTCGCCCTCTCGTCCCGTTGCCTCACCGGGCCTTCGTCCGTCTGGATCACGAGCGGCCGGAGGCGGGCACGCAGGTCCGGTGTCCGCCTCTCGGCCCTCGCAACGGAAGTAAACGGACCCGGAACGCTGGAGTCCGGAATTGCGGCATCTGTTCACGACGAACGTCCGGACGGCGCCAGGGACACGGGATGCACCGGTCCGTGCTGAACTTGTCCGCGCCGGATTCCGATCCTCAGGAAGGACCGCGTTGTGCACGCAACGCAAGTCCGGCGGCGGTTTCACCAGGCCCCGACTGCCTCGTCCGACTCCAAGAATCGCCATGCGTCGTCTCGCTCGTCTCGCTTCCGTCACCGCCCTCGCCGGCTGCGCGTCCATGGGTCAGGGCAGCGCCCCACCGGCTCCCGTCAGCTTCGTCCACTCCACGTCGGAAGCGCAGGTCACCCGCGTCGTGGACGTGCGCGAAGGCCTGTCGCGACCCCAGGCCATGCGCATCCTTACCGAAGCCCTTGGCGCCAGCTTCACGGTGGAAGTCGTGGACCCGCGCGCCGGCTTCGCCATGACCGCCTGGCAGGCGAGCCTCCAGCACGAGGGAGTGCCGGACCTGCGGTATCGCACGCGCATCACGGCCCGCTTCATCGGCGACGACTGGCGCCACCTCCAGGTGCGCGACGAGGCCAACTGGCAGCGCGGCGAGGAATGGGACGTCGGCTACGATGCCGCGCAACTCGACAGCGTCACGGCGGACCTCCGCACCAGGTTCGCCCGCAAGACGGCCAGCGGCCCTATGCCGCACCTACGTTAACGATCGTCCAGGTGCCGCCCTGCTTCACCAGGATGGCGCGCTGCCGGAACGTGTACGCGTTGACCTGACTCGTGGCCTTCTGCACGACGCTCAGCGACAGGCGGAATTCCGCCTCCGCCGAGTCGCCCTTGATGCGCATCGCTCCGTAACGCACCGTCGCGGTGATCCGCTCCGCCCGCGAGAACACGGTCTGCTCCCAGTACTCCTGCTGCTTCGCCGTCATGGCCGGATACGCCGCGTGCAGCATCGTGACGTTGCCGCTTTCCATCGCCCGCGCATAGCGCACGAGCGGCGCGCGCACGGCCGCCGTGTCCAGTTTGGCCACGCGCGCCACGCTGTCGCGCTGCCGCTTCTGGCGGGCGAGCGCGTTCACCGCCGCGGTATCCACCGGCAGCGGCTCGGGAGTGGCAGTCACCGGCGCGGGCGCCACGACCACGGGAAGCGACTCGGTGCGAGCGACGGCGAGCGCCGCCCGTGACGCACTGTCCCTGGCGACATTCGCGACGCGCTCCGCCTCGGCCGGGCTCGCGCGGCCGCGCAGTGCGAATGCGGCGGCCACCGCCCCCACTGCCAGCGTACCCACGATCAGCGGAACGCGGCGCGTTGGGCGGACGACCGGGATGTCCGTGACCTCGGTGGTGGCCTGCGTCGCATGCAGGAACGCCACGGTGGGCGCGCTGCGCGGCGTGGGCTTCGACTTCCGCTGTGCGCGCACCGCATCCGCGCGTCGCACGTGCGTGCCGGCCAGCGCGTCCTGCACCTCCGCGGCGGACCCGTAGCGGTCGCCCGGCGTGCGGGCGAGCAGTCGCTCCACGATGCGCGCGACGGTGTCGGGAATCCCCTCGTCCACGTCGTGGATGTGCGGCGCCTCCTCCGAAAGCCGTCGCTTGATCATCATCTCGCGCGTGGGGGCGTCGAACGGGGGCGAGCCGGTGAGCATGAGGTGCAGGATGCACCCGAGTGCGTAGAGGTCGCTGCGTGCGTCCACGGGGTCGCCGAGGAGCTGCTCGGGGCTCATGAACTCGGGGGTGCCGATGACCTGTCCCGTGCGCGTGAGACTCTCGCCGACGCCTTCCTGCACCGCCTTGGCGATGCCGAAGTCCACCACCTTGGCGATCTCGCGCCCGCGCGTGCGCGTGACGAGGATGTTGTCCGGCTTGAGGTCGCGGTGGATGATGCCCAGCTCGTGCGCGGCCCCGAGGCCGTCGGCAATCTGGCTCCCGAGATCGAGTGCGCGGTCCAGCGCGAGCGGTGCCTCGCGCGCGAGCAGGCGCGCGAGCGGCTCGCCGTCCACGAACTCCATCACGAGGTAGATCAGGCCGTCGCTGTCGCCGTAGTCGAACACGGCGGCGACGTTCGGATGGATGATGCGCGCCGCATTCGAGGCCTCGCGCGCGAACCGCGCCGCCGACTCGGAATCGTTCAGGAGTGCAGGGCTCATCACCTTGATGGCGCACTGCCGGTTCATCTTCACGTGCTCGCCGAGGTACACGCGGCCCATGCCACCCTCGCCGATGCGCTTGAGGATGTGGTAGCGGTCCGCCAGCACCCGGCCGATGAGTGAATCGGCGCCCTTGGGGCGGAGGGCGGTGCCGTCGCTTGGGCAGAAGCGGGCCGACGTCTCGTACTCCGTGCCGCAGTGCGGGCACACCTTGAGCACCGCCACCGAATCCGCCTCGGCGGGCGGTGCCTGGCGGGCGAGGAGACCGGAGCCGAGGCCACTTTCGGCCAGTGCCCGCGCCTCGGCATCACGCATGGCGCGTGCGTCCGGCGCCGCGGGGGCGGGCGCCGGAGGGCCTGAATCTGCGCGATCCCTGTCGTCTTCAGCCATCACCGTACAGTACGCACTCAACCCCCGCGCTCGTAAGTCCGACATGTCACAAAACGAGCGCGGCCCCGTGCGGGCGAATCCGCACGGGGCCGCTCCATTTACCTGACGATCAGGGCGTCTTTTTGTCGCGCCGCCGGTCGCGCCGGTCGCGGCGCAGCTCCCGGCGGTCGCCGCTGGCATCCACCGAGTCGCGACGGATGTCGCGGCGGTCCGTGCGGACGTCGTGGACGTCGCCCTTGACGGCGCGGTCATCCTTGCGGATGTCTCGGCGCGCGGCGCGGACGGCCGCGGTGTCGCCCGCAACCCGGGCAGCGCGGAGGGAGCGCGTGTCCTTGCGGATATCGGTGCGGTCAGTGGCGACGTCGCGCTGATCGGCGCGGATCTCCTTCCGGTCCCCGACGACCTCCTTGTGGTCGCCATTCAGCTCGCGGCGGTCCGAGCGGACTTCGCGGCCGTCCTGGCGGAGCTCGCGGTGACGGGCGGTGTCGGTGGCAGCCTGCGCGGAGAGTGACGCGGCGCCGAGGACGACGAGGGCAGCGCTGGCGAGGATGGTACTGAGCCTGGACATGAGCAACTCCCGGATGGGGTTCTGGTCGATGGTGCGAATCGACGCGGGGCCCTCGCGTCACACCCTGCTGACGGGGCGCGGCGCGGGATGTTAAGTGCAGCGAACCCCA
This sequence comes from Gemmatimonadales bacterium, assembly GCA_038236775.1. GTDB lineage: Bacteria > Gemmatimonadota > Gemmatimonadetes > Gemmatimonadales > Gemmatimonadaceae > AG11. The sequence continues at coordinate 546 of JBBRZK010000143.1, read as the reverse complement.
TCCCTTGTCATCCCGAGTGCAGCGAGGGATCTGCTTTCCGGGCGCGCGAGACATGTCATCCCGAGCGCAGCGAGGGATCTGCTTTCCTGCAGGGCGAAAGCAGATCCTTCGCTCCGCTCAGGATGACAGCGAGCAGGGCACACACGACAGCGAGCAGGGCACCCCGACAGCGAGCAGGGCACCCATGACAGCGAGCAGGCACAAAGGAAAAGCAGCGCGCCGTTGCCGGCGCGCCGCTTTCACACTGCTGCTCTCAGGCCGTTACTTGCAGACCGGCTCGCCGTCGCCGGCCGAGGCCACGATGGGGTTCGTCGTGTTGACGCCGATGCCGCAGGAGAAGCTGGCGATCTGCGAGTGCGTGATCGTCGCTGACCAGTAGCCCGCGCCCGGCACGATGACCGGATCGCCCACGCCGGTGGACGGCTTGAACTTCAGCTTCAGGGTGTCGTACGTGACGTACTTGGTCGAGTCGGCGAAGAAGGACTCTTCGGCCGTCACGAGGTTGCGCAGGTCCGACTTCATCGCGGCGATGTACGCCTTCGACTT
>JBBRZK010000142.1:0-6293 GCA_038236775.1 Gemmatimonadales bacterium | reverse complement strand
CTGCCGCCTGGCGCCGGATACGCACGTGATGCCACAGATGGACGCCCGTGCCCGCCTGCTGCGGATCGAGGACACGCGCCGCGACGAACCCGCGCTCATGGATTCGCTGCTGCGCAGCGCTGATCCGGTCACGCGCGGTGCCGCGGCGCTCGCGGTGGGTCGTATCGGCGCGCGCGGGCATGCGCCCGTCTTGCGTCAGCTCGCGACCGATGCCGACTCCGCAGTCGCGGCGAATGCGCTCTTTGCGCTTGGCCTGCTCGAGGATACCGCGTCCGTCGGCATCGCTGCAGCCGCCCTCCACGGCGACATCGCGCGCGGCCGCGAAGCCGCGTGGCTCCTCGGCGCGCTCGGCGAACGCGGCCGGGCCGCCATCGTTGCCGGGCTGTCGGACCGCAGCCTGCCGGCGACAACGCGCGGCGGACTGCTTCTCGCTGCCGCTCGCCTGCGTCCCGTGCCGGCCACGACGGTCGCCCCGCTGCTCGCCAGCGAGGACAGCGCGCTGGCATGGCGCGCGGCATACGTCATCGCGCGGGGCCGTGGCCTCGCGGCGCTACGCGCACTGTTTGATCAGCGCCACTCGGCATGGTCGTCTGTCCGCGAGCAGGTTGCGCGCGGCGCTGCGCGGTCGATGCCGGGCGATTCGCTCCCTGCGCTCGCGCGTGAAACCCTCCGCGGACTGCTCGCGGATCACGAAGCACGCGTCCGGGTCAACACGGTGCGATCCCTGGCGTCCTACGGGGCGGGTGAACGCGCAGCCGTCCTGTCCGCGTTGCGTGATCCGGACGCGAACGTGCGCGTTGTCGCGGCGCAGTCGCTCGACGCGGTCCTGGACAGCACCGCAGCGACATGGATTGCCGCATTCGGCGCCGACACCACGTTCGCTGTGCGCCGCGCGGTCGCGGAGGGTGCCGCCAGGCACGGCGTGGATCTCGTGACCGGCGCAGGGTGGCGGACGAGCGCGGAGTGGCAGCACAGGGTTGCGGCGGCGGAGCTGGACGGCCTTGGTCCAGCGGTCGGTGCGGAGCGCCGTCTCGACGCCTGGAGCCGCGATGCCGACGCTCGCGTCCGCGCAGCCGCCGCGGTCGCCTACGCGACGCTGGCGGACAGCGCCGCTGTAAGGACGCTCATGCGCGCAGGGCTGCGCGAGCGGCTCGCCGACAGCGACGTCGGAGTGCGCACGGCGAGTCTTGGCGGGTTGACGCGCGGAGCGACGACAGACGACCTCGCCGCGGCGCTCGTCTCCTATCACCTGTCGCTGCTCGACGGCGACAACGATGCGCGACTCGCCTTCTGGCACCTGGCCGACACGGCGCTTGCCCGACGCGCGGTGCTGCCCGACTCTCTCGAGGCTCGGCTTTCGAGCCTGGCGCGCCCCGCCGATCCCCTCGAGCGCATCGCTGCTGCGCACATTGGCCGATTCGCCAGCTGGCGAGACAGTACGGGCACGGCGCGTCCGCTCGCGTGGTATGAGGAGAGGGCCCGGGAGTCGCTGGCGCCGCCGCCACGGCTGAGCATCCTCACCGAGCACGGCACGCTCGAGCTGTTGCTCTTTGCCGCGGAGGCGCCGCTCACCGTCCACAACATCACTGAGCTCGCCAGACGAGGCTATTTCGATGGTCAGCGCTTTCACCGTGTCGTGCCCAACTTCGTCGCGCAGGCCGGCGATCCCCGTGGCGACGGAAGCGGCGGACCGGGGTATGCCATTCGGGACGAGCTCAATCGGCGCCGATACGACCGCGGCGCCCTTGGAATGGCCCTCTCCGGTCCCAACACCGGCGGCAGCCAGTTCTTCATCACCCACTCGCCGCAGCCGCACCTCGACGGCGGCTACACGGTCTTCGGCCAGCTCGTCGATGGCGACGACGTCCTCGACCGCATCATCCAGGGAGATCGCATTGTTCGCATCACGGTTCACTAGCGCCGCAATGGCGCTGCTCGTCGGCCTTGCCGCCTGCGCTCCACCGCGTATAGCAGCACTCCCGGGGAGCGTTGCGCCGGTGCAGCGTCTTCCGCACGGCTCGCTCCCGGACGGCCGTCGCAAGGTCGTGTTCCAGTGGGAACTGCACGATGGGGACATCAACGCGCGGGGCGACGGCGTCGCCCGCATTGCGTCCCCGGACAGCGTGCGGCTGGACTTTTTCCTCGGCGGAGGCTTCGGGGGCGGTGCCGCCGTCCTGGTGGGCGATTCACTGCAGGTTCCCGGGCCGGACATGGTGCGGCGTCTCGTGCCGCCGCGCGCGCTGCTCTGGGCGGCGCTGGGCCGCTTCGACGTTCCCGCCGAGCGCGATACCGTCGTGCGCGTTGACGGCGACGTGCTCCGGGCCGACATTGGATCACCAGTGCAATGGCGGGCGACGTTCCGTGGGGACACCCTCACTCGTCTCGAACGTATCGACGGCGGGCGCCTGCAGGAGTGGGTGGAGCGGTCGGCAGACCAGAAGGTGCAGTATCGCAATGAGGCGGCGCGCCGGTCCCTCTCGCTTCTCATTCAACGAACCGATCTTGTCGCTCCGTTCGATCCGTCCATCTGGATTCTTTAGCCTGCTCGCCTTCCTGGCGGTCGTCTCGTGCCGGCCGCCCGGCTACGGCTTTGCCGGCGGCGGCCTGCCCGGCAACATCCGGACGATGGCCATCCAGCCGTTCGACAACGAGACGCCGACCCCCGAGCTGCAACAGGAACTCTTCGAGGCGATGCGCAAGGAACTGCAGCCGCGCCTCGGCGTGCGCGACGCGCCCGTGGCGCGCGCGGACGCCGTGGTGCGCGGCGTGGTGCGCACCTATGACGTGGACGTGCCCGTCGGCTACAGCTCCAATCCGACGCAGGCGGTGACGTCGCGCCGAAAGCTCCAGATCACGCTGGACGTGCAGATCGTGGACTTGACGTCCGGCAAGACGTTGTGGGAGCGCAAGGGACTGCGCGCCGAGGGCGAGTACGCCGAGCGGGACGAAGCCGGCGGCCGGCGCGACGCGATCAAGCGCATCGTCAATGACATTGTCGAGGGAGCGCAGTCCCAATGGTGATTTCGCGTCGCGGCATCACGTCACTCGGCTGTCTCGTCACCCTGCTCATCATCGCCGCCGTCTTCTACTTCGGCGTCGGGGTGGGGGAGCAGTACTTCGATTTCTACCAGTACCAGGACGCCATGCGGCAGGAAGTGAAGTTCGCGGCGCACAACAGCGATGCCGTCATCCTCCGCCACTTGCGCGAACGCGCTGACTCCCTCGGCCTGCCCGAGGCGGCGGGTGAGGTCACCCTGCAACGCGACGGCCGGCATATCGAGATGGAGTCGGAGTATTACGTGCATCTCGAGTTGCCGCTGCACGTGCGGGAGGTGCGATTCAATGCGCACGCCGAAGGTATCTTTTGACGAGCGGGGTGCCGCGCGAACCCGCGGCGAAGGTGCACGACCTGGCCGGCGCGCAACGATGGCGCGCCGCGCAGCGCGGACGAGTCGTCTTCACGAACGGCGTCTTCGACCTGCTGCATCCGGGGCATGTGGACGTGCTGCTCGGCGCGCGCCGGTGCGGTGACGCGCTGATCGTCGCGGTGAACAGCGATGCGTCGGTGCGGCGGCTCAAGGGGACGGCGCGACCCGTCCGCACCGAGGCCGAACGGGCATACGTGCTCGCCGCGTTCGAGGCCGTGGACTGTGTCGTCGTGTTCGCCGAGGATACGCCGCTGGCCGTCATCCAGGCGTTGCGCCCGGATGTCCTGGTGAAGGGCGGCGACTACACGGAGGCGACGATCGTCGGCGCCACCGATGTCCGGAGCTGGGGTGGCGACGTACGCGTCATCCCCCTCACGCCCGGCCAATCAACGACCAACATCATCCGGACCCTTCGTGGCCTCATACCATCCTGATCCTGTCCGCGTCGGCCGTTCCGCGCACGCACTTCGACCCATCGCGCTCGAGCGTGGCGTTGCCTCGTATGCGGAGGGCTCGTGCCTCGTCTCATTCGGCCAGACGCGGGTATTGTGTACCGTGAGCGTCGAGGACGGTGTGCCTGGCTGGCGTCGCGGCCGCGGAGACGGCTGGCTCACGGCCGAGTACGCGATGCTCCCCCGCGCGACGAAGACGCGCACCAACCGCGAGCGCAGCCAGCTTGGCGGTCGCACGCAGGAGATCCAGCGACTCATCGGCCGCAGCATTCGCGCGATGCTCGACGATTTCTCGTGGGGGGAATTCACGTTGAAGGTCGACTGCGACGTGCTCCAGGCGGATGGCGGAACGCGTACCGCCGCCATCACCGGCGCGTCGGTTGCGGTGTGCGACGCCTTCGCGTGGATGGAGGCGCACGGCAAGGTGAAGCGCAGTCCCGTGAAGCGTCGGGTGGCCGGCGTGAGCGTCGGCGTCGTGAAGGGTGAGCCGAGGCTCGACCTCGAGTACATCGAGGACGTCGTCGCGGACGTGGACATGAACGTGGTGATGAGCAGCGAAGGGCGTTTCGTCGAAGTGCAGGGCACTGGCGAGAACAGCACCTTCGATCGCCGCGAGCTCGACGTCCTGCTCGATCTGGCGACGGCTGGCCTGGTGGAGCTCGACGCGATGCAGCGTTCGTCGCTGGGCCTCTAGGCGGCGGCGTGGCGGAGCCGTGGGTGCTCGCATCACGGAATGCCGGGAAGCTGCGGGAATTGCGGGCGCTGTTCGCCGCCCGCGGCGTGGACGTGATCGACCTTGTCGGTGCCGGTGTCGCGGAGGATGCCGCGGCAGAGGAGGCGATCGAGGCTTATCCCAGCTTCGAGGAGAATGCCATGGCGAAGGCGCGTTACTTCGCTGCGTGGCTGCCGGGTCGCATCGTCGTCGCTGACGACTCGGGCCTTGTCGTCGAGGCACTGGGTGGGGAGCCGGGCGTGCGCAGCAAGCGATGGAGCGGTCGCGTGGACCTGTCCGGCTCGGCGCTGGATGCGGAGAACAACGAACTCCTGCTGGCGCGCCTTGCGGGTCGTCCGGATCGCGCTGCGCGGTTCGTGTGCGCCGCCGCATGGACGAATGGCCGAGTCGAGATCGTGGCCCGTGGTGAAGTGCCGGGGCGCATCGCGTGGTCGCCCCGTGGCACGCACGGTTTCGGCTACGACCCCCTGTTCCTCGTTGACGAGCTGGGGCGGACGATGGCGGATGCGACGATCGCGGAGAAGGAAGGCGTCAGTCACCGGGGTCGCGCGTTCACGCACCTGCTGGCGCTGGTCGAATCGCGCGAGGCCGCGGTCGCGTCGTAAACAGGTGAGCGGGCGGGAGTTGACCGTCGCTGCACGACGCGCTATTCTTGGGTTCTCGAGTGCGGGGCGTAGCGTAGCCTGGTATCGCGCCTGCTTTGGGAGCAGGAGGTCCCCGGTTCAAATCCGGGCGCCCCGACCTGGCAGGACGCTCTTGGTGTGTGGGAGGCCGGCCTGTGCCGAACGAAGCGCCAGTAGCTCAGTTGGATAGAGCAACAGCCTTCTAAGCTGTGGGTCGGGGGTTCGATTCCCTCCTGGCGCGCCACTCAGCTCGACGAATGCGTTGTTGCGCCCTTAGCTCAATTGGTTAGAGCAACTGACTCTTAATCAGTAGGTTCTCGGTTCGATTCCGAGAGGGCGCATGGGGAGGCGGGCGGTGCCGGGTGACTGGCATCGCCCGTTTTCCATCGGGTTGAAGCCAACTCGGCAGTTGACGCGGCTGCTCTGGACGCGTGGGGGCGGGGCAGGGGCTCGGGCCGGGTCCGGTTCGGGGAGGGTGTGGGCGACTGGTTTGACGAATTGTTCATCCCCCTTGCGGTCGTTCGATAGGCGGTCTATAATGTTTGGCTCCACAGGATGTTTATCAGTTTGTCGTCCGGATGGGTCTTGCCAGTGGGGAATCGGGCGGTGGAGGCAGCCGGGCGCGGTGCGCGGGCTGTGGGTGGCGGGGTCCGGCGGGATATGGAAAGTGTTGGGTCGGGCCTTGACGCAGTGATGCTGTACTGGTTATGATTATAGGCTGTCACGGAATTCGTGACGCGACAGAAATTAGACGCTGTTTGACAATCGAGAGTGGAATCATAATGTGCGAGGCGAACTCGTTTTAGCTCGTCGGTTCTAACAGGGGCCGGGTGAGCCGAGTTCACAAACCTGTACTATTCAAATGATTCGGATACGCTGTCAACGCGACAGCGTTAGACAGCTGTTCGATTCACTAGAGCTAATCATCAAAATCTCTTGGAGAGTTTGATCCTGGCTCAGGACGAACGCTGGCGGCGTGCTTAACACATGCAAGTCACGGGGGCCCGCAAGGGCAACCGGCGAACGGGTGCGTAACACGTGAACAACCTGCCCTCGT
>JBBRZK010000141.1:0-6321 GCA_038236775.1 Gemmatimonadales bacterium | reverse complement strand
TGCCCGGCGCGGGCGATCCGGACAACCGGCGCTTCATGCAGTGGAGCACGCTCAGCGCGAACCAGCAGTACCTCAAGGATCGCGTGGCCAAGCTCGGCGACATCCGCACCAAGCACCCCGCCCTCCGCCGCGGGACGCGCACCACCCTCGAGTCGAACGCCGACGTCTGGGCGTACAGCCGCATCACCACCGGCGACACGGTCTACGTCGCGGTCAATCGCAGCGACAGCGACAAGGGCGTCACCACGCTCCCCGCGGGCGCGCTCACCGAGCTCGTCACGGGCGCCCCGGCGACCGGCCCCAACGTCACCATCCCGGCGCGCCAGACGCGCATCTTCGTGACGAAGTAGCGACTCGTGTATTCTCCACGCATGGTGCGTCGCGAAGAGGCAGGCTGTTCGTCCGGAGTACCGGACGAACGAGCTGCATCGAGCTGCGCTTCTCCAGCGGGTGAGAATCCCGTCCCGGTAAGCGCCGAAGCGCCGGGTAGCAGATCCCAGGCACGAGGAGAGATCCGCGTGTCCCGAGCGGGATGTCGAGAGCCTCTGCGGAGGGAGCAACAACGCGGGCCGCAACATGAAGTGAAACTTGCAGCCTCGAAAGAGAAACAATCCAGGAGCCGAGCCGCTCATGTCACGGCGAAGGCAACATCGGTCGCGCTGGTCTCGGAACGCGCGGACGATCCTGGCGGGGTAGGGAGTGCAGCACGCGTTGAAGGAGAAGTGCGGAACACGAGAGGCCCGTCTCTGTCGCCGTCGTCGCGGCAAGGTGGCTCGTATAAGCCGAAGGTGAAATCGAGCGCTGCAGAGCGGGAGTCCCGAGGGGATCATTGTACCGTCGATGGTCGCGCAGAAGAACGCGACCGGAGGGAAGGGTCCCTGCAGTGGTCATGTCGAAGGAGCAGGTAAGCGCGAGGGAATGGCCGCCACGAGCGGACCTATCAACCCCGACGGTCGTAAACCCGTCGACAAAGTGCGACGACTGCAACGACGACTGTGTGGAGCGGCCAAGCGGTCGCCGGAGCGGCGCTTCCACGCGCTATACGATCATCTGTCGAGGAGTGACGTCCTCGGCGAAGCGTGGGAGCGTGTAAAGTGCAACAAGGGAGCGGCGGGCGTCGATAAACAGACGGTCGCCGACATCGAGCAGAGCGGCGTCGGGGTCTTCCTTGAAGGCATCGCCGTCGAGCTGCGCGAAGGGACGTACTGGCCGGAGATGGTCCGCCGCCATTACATCCCGAAGGCCGATGGGAAGAAGCGGCCGCTCGGGATACCGACGGTGCGAGACCGGGTAGTGCAGATGGCGACGAAGCTGGTGCTGGAGCCCGTCTTCGAGGCCGACTTCAAGTCGACCTCGTACGGCTTTCGGCCGAAGCGGAGCGCGACGATGGCTCTCGAAACGCTACGCAAGCGTGGCGCGAAGGGCGGCAATCACGTGCTCGACGCCGACATCCGCGACTACTTTGGGAGCATCGAGCACGAGAAGCTGCTGAAGCTCGTGTCGAAGCGCATCTCGGATCGTCGGATCTTGAAGCTGCTGAAGAAGTGGCTCGAAGCAGGCGTGATGGAGGCAGGCCTCGTCCGTCATCCGACGGCGGGCACGCCTCAGGGCGGTGTGATCTCACCCTTGCTCGCGAACATCTACCTGCACGTGCTCGATGCGGCATGGCAACGCGAGGGTGCGCAGTACGGCACGCTCGTGCGCTACGCCGACGACTTCGTCGTCATGTGCGACGCGAAGTGGCAAGTCGAGCGCGCCGAGGCGCTGTACCGACTCGCAGTCTGGGCGGCCGGTCGTCTCGCGCTCGGTTCGGGGAAGCTGGTCGCGGCACCCGCGCCAGCGAGAGTGGCGTGACGAGGAGCGTGGAGGCGGCTCGGGGTCTCGATCCCGAGGCGCGCCGGCGGTGCTCGCCAGCATGACGTGGCCCGGCGAGGCCGTCGCTCCGTGGGAGGGCCGGCGCGCCTCGTGCTCGAGAACATTGTCGAGTCGCCGAGGTCGTTCCGTTCCCGCTTCCTCTTAAGGGGTGGGAACGGGAACGGCCCATCGGTCGCCGGCACGAACGACGGCGCCGGTCGCGACAAGACGCACGAGTGCATCGCCGAGGCGCTCGTTGCGAACGCGGAGCTCGACGCGAAGCTGCGAGCGACTGAGGGCAGTGCCCGCGCGGCCAAGAGCGTCGAGCACGAGGGGATCGAGATCGCGAGGCACGTCGTGCTCGGCGGGGGTGTCGCTGGCGATGACGGCAAGGTGGACGTCGGCATCGTCGCCGGCGACGAGCTGAAGGCGTAGTGGATCGGGGGCAGCGGCTGCGCGGTGCTCGATGGTGAGGAGAAGGGCGTCCTTCTGCCGGCGGACGTAGAGATTGGAGTCGCCCCAGGCGTGGAAGTCGCCGCTTCCGCGAAGCGACAGGCCTGCCTGCGCGCCAGCGCCGCCGTTTTTGCGTGCATGATGCACAACGAGGACGGCGACGTCATGCTGGCGCTGCAAGGTGCGGAGATAGCCGAGCAACGCGGATACTTCTCCGGCGTCGTTCTCGTCGATGCGATGAAGTCGCACGAAGGGATCGAGGATGAGGAGGCGCGGCGCGCAGCGGCGAACGGCATCGCGGAGGCGCGCTTGATCGCGTCCGCGGTCGAGACGGAGCACGGGCACGGTGATGACGTGGATGGGAACGGACGCGAGGTCGAGCTGGCGAGCGCGGCAGATGCCCGAGAGCCTCGCCTTGACGACGGCCGCCGCGTCCTCGGCCATGTAGAGGAGGACGGGGCCTTGGTCGTCGACATCGAAGGCTCCAAGGCACGCGGTGCCCGAGGCGACGGAGACGGCGAGATCGAGCGCGAGCCAGGACTTGCAGCACTTGGGCGCGCCGCCGAGAACGCCGACGGCGGCGCGCGCCCAGAGCGTGTCGACGAGCCAGCGCGCGAGCGTGTCGCCGTCATCGAGATCGACGGCGCGGACGACGGGAAGCGCGTCGTCGTCCGGCGGTCGCATCATGTGGCGCCGCCGATGTCGTCGAGGGCCGTCTGGACGGTGGCCTCGTCGAGGAAGGGCTGCCCGCGCTCGGCGGCCACGCGGATGGCGACGCGCAAGGTCTTGGACGCGACGCGAAGGACGCCGCGACTGGAGCGGAAGAGCATCTCCATCGCCTGGTCAGCGAGGAGCTTCTGCGAGGCTCCGGCGGCCTTGAGTCCGTGCTCGACGGCCGCCCCGAACGCCTCTCGGTCGAGCGGCTCGAGGTGGATCTCGACGGCGATGCGCGAGCGAAGCGCGGCGTGCTGCTGCATGTGAAGACGGCGCGTCAGGTGCGGTAGGCCGACGAGCCAGAGGGTGACGAGATCGCGGCTGTCGAAGGCGAAGTTGAGGAAGCCCGCGAGGTCGAGGAGGAAGACGTCCGAGAGGTGCTGGGCCTCGTCGAGGACGACGACGGGCGCGGAGCCGCGCTCGTCGACCATGTGGACGAGCGCCTTCTTGAGATCGGCCCAGAGCTGGCCACGGCGATGCGAGGGCCTGACGCCGAGCTCGTCGGCGAGGGAGCGATAGAGATCGAGCGGCGAGACGGTGGTGTCGCAGAGGTACATGACGAGGTAATCGGGACGCGGGAGCTCGGCGCAGAGGTTGCGGAGAGCGGCGGTCTTGCCGACGCCGGCCTCGGCGGTGAGCACGCCGAGGCCGGGATCTTCGACGAGCTGCCGGAAGGCGCGACGAAGGCGGACGTAGCCCGGGCTCTTGTCGAAGAAGGTCTTTCCTTGGGCGCCCTTCGGGAGCGGATAGCTGGCGAGATCGAGGCGAGTCTTGTCGGCCATGGGTCAGGTCTCCTTGGTGTCGTCGTCGTCGTCGTCGTCGTCGTCGTCGTCGTGGGCGGCTTCGATGAGGCGGGTGCGGCGGTAGTGCTCGTCCTCGATGAGTGCGAGCGGGTCGAGTCCGGTGGGCTTGATGAGCGGCTCGGGCTCGCCGAGATCGCGGCGCCGGTGTCGGTGCATGTTTGCGAGGCGATCGAGCGGGACGGTGTCGCAGAAGAACTCGCCGCGCACGAACACGCGCGGCTTCGCGCTCTCGTCGGTGGGATCGAAGCGGAGCTCGACGTGGCCGGTGAGCTCCGGGCGGACCTCGAGGTAGCCGCCGCGCCAGCGCACGGTGCCGTCCTTGCGCACCTTGCGGGTGTCGCGGTGCAAGAAGATTTCATCGAGATTCTTGCCGCGCGGGACGGCGCGGATCTCGCGGGTCTCGGCGAGGAGGTGCTCGCGCGGCGCGCGGCCCGTCGTGTGGTGCACGCGCGCGTGGTACTCGGCGCCGAGCCACGCCCAGTGCTTGGCGGCGAGGTCGGCGAGGGTGAGCGGAGTGTCTGGCAGCTCGTCCTCGACCTCCTCGCGCCAGGTGCGATGCCATCGCTCGATGGAGCCCTTGGCCTCGGCGTCACCGGCGCCGGCGTGCACGAGGTGGATGCCGAGGTCGGCGCAGATGTCGCGGAGCGACTGAGCGATGTACGCGGAGCCGCGGTCCACGTAGTACGCGCGCGGCAGGCCGTACTTGAGGATGGCCTGCTTGAGGCCGTACTCCTGCGCGACCGCGCTCTCGCCAGGAACCATGGCGAGGTAGCTGTGGACGATGAAGCGCGTGGCGTTGTCGATCTGCGAGAAGAGGATGACCTTGTGGAGCTTGCCGTCCGGGCCGAGGACGGGCGCGCGGGGATGCATCGCGTCGCCGACCCAGAGATCGCCGGCGTGCTCGGCGATGAAGCTCCGGCGCTCGGCGGCGGGACCGCGGACGGGGCGGGCGGAGATGCCTTGGGCGAGAAGGAGGCGATGAACGGTGGCGCGCGCGAGCTCGCCCTTACGCACGACGCCGGCGCGCTCGAGCATGCGCACGATGCGCCGCACGGAGCGCCGCGGCTTCTCCCTCTTGGCGCGCAGGACGAGGTCGGCGATCTCGGCGCGTATGGCGCGCGAGCAGCCCTTGTCGGCGCGCGCGTCGGGGACGAGGGCGTCGAATCCACCTTGTTTGTAGAGGTAGAACCAGCTCTCGATGGTGCGCGGCGAGAGGCGGACGATGCGCCCGTCGGGCGGCATCACGTGGTGACGCGCGGCGGCCTCAACGAAGTAGGCGGTGCGGTCGCCGTGCTCGAGGCGCGCGCTGACGAGCGGGCCGAGCACGCCGAACCGAAAGAGGCCGATGGCTCTCCTCACGTCGTCGTCCATGGCTGCATCCTGAAGGAGGCGAGCGGCCACAAACGATGGGATCGGATCCGAGCGCCGCGCTGTCCCACCAGCACGCGGCGGATGCCGCGATCACATGAGACGCACTCCTCGCTCGAGTCGGTGCACCAGCTCCGCGAGCGCGCAGAGGCGTGCGCCAGGCGTGATGCGGGCGGCATCGGCATGCGCAGCGGTGAGCTCGGCGCGCGATGCGTCGAGGCCGGTGCGCGACGCGAGCGCTTCGAGCGCCACGCCGCCGCTCGCGGCGAGCAGCACGACGAGCATGCGCGCCGACGCCGCGAAGCGGCCCCGCCAGCGTCGCTCGGTGCGCGCGGGGACCGTCGGCGCTGCTGCTGACGGCGGTGTCGCCGCCGGAATCACGACGCGCTCGACGGTCTTCCAGGCCCGCCAGAGATGCCGGGCGAGGAACATCGGCAGGATGCGCCATGTCGCGCCGCACCCGGCGGCGGCGCAGACGTACTGGACGATCCGAACGACGGCCGGCATGCCCAGCTCACCCCGCGGGTGTCGCTCCGGATAGCAGTGAACGTGGAGTACGCCGTGTCCGCACCGCGGACATCGGCAAGGCCGGTATCCATCCGGGTCGCAGAGACGCTTCTCGTGGGTTTCGAGGTCGTGAACCTCCTCGTCGATGAGGGTCCCTCCCTTGAATCTGGACACCCGCGACGTGACGAGGCAGGTTTCCGGATCCGGAGGAGGGAACCCGATGCTCGGGCTCATGAGGGTCTCCGGTGGTGTGAGAACCTTGAAGATCCTCGCCTCCTCCGGCTTTCTCAACTTCCGAGCAGACCCCCGTCTCGTCCCGCGCTCACGTCGCGGTGCCGGGCTCCGTCACGCGGCGACCTCACGACGCGAGCGCGAGACGCTGCCACTCAGCAGGGCCCGCAGAAATCGAGCCGGAACAGCGCAGGCGACGGCCGCTGCGAGCGACGCGGCCGCGACGTACCACCGACGAAGTAGCAGGCGCATCCTTGCCCTCCCTCGTGCAGCCTTCCACGTAAGCTCCGGGGCGCAAACGGATTCCGACCGTGCATCCGTGTGCCGGCCTCCGTTCCGACCGTGCGTCCGTACCGCGGACGGGCCGCCTGCCGCGCATGTCGACGGTCGC
>JBBRZK010000140.1:0-6717 GCA_038236775.1 Gemmatimonadales bacterium | reverse complement strand
TCGCGCGACGGCCATCGCCACCGGAGAGGCGCACGACGTCGCCCACCGCGAGACGCTTCACGCCGGCATGATGCGCCGCGGCCTCACCGAGTGACACCCGATCGCTCCACGCGCCCGGCGCGTGGAACGTCGCTACTGGCGCGCGATGCTCGCGCTCCACCAGAGCCCCTCCGCGTCCTGCGCCGTGACCATCCACCCTGCGTCCTCCAGCTCGGCGAGCATCATCTCCCGCTCCTCGAGCAGGATGCCGCTCAGGATCGCCTCGCCATCGGGCGTGAGCGAGTCGCGGATCATCGGCAGCATCGCGGTGAGCACGGACGAGATGATGTTAGCGAGCACCACCCGCACGGGCGCGACGAGTGGCAGCAGCACGCATGCGTCGCCCTCGAAGATCGTGATGCGGTCGGCGACGCCATTGCGCGCGACGTTCTCGTGTGCATTCTCGATGGAGTCATGGTCGATCTCGATGGCGGTGACGTGCGCCGCACCGAGCTTCGCCGCGGCGATCGCCAGCACCGCGCTGCCGCTGCCGACGTCCGCCACGCGATCGCCAGCGCGAATCACCGCGGGAAGTAGTCGCACCACGCCGCGCGTCGTCTGGTGCTCGCCCGTCCCGAACGCCATCTGCGGCTCGATGATCACGGTGCGCGCCGGGTCGCGTCCGTCGGCAAGCCACGGCGGCACGATTGCGAGCACGCCAAGCTCATGGGCGCCGACGCCCTTCTTCCATTCCTCCGCCCAGTCCACGGCGGGAATCAGCGAGATGGAGACGTCCGCGCCAGGATCGACAGCGAGCACCGCAGCGCGGATCCGCGCGCCGTCGGTGTCGCCGGGAAAGTGCGTCACCAGCTCGTCGCCGGCTTCGTGCACGCCCTCCGACCCCACCTCGAACAGCGCGGCCATCGCCTTCTCCCGCGCGGCGCCCGGCCGGACGCGCACGGCGAGCCAGTTCATGCGCCGAGCGCCTCTTTCATCTTCGCCCAGAGTCCCTTGCCGCGGTCGGCGGGCACGTCCTGCTGCAGCTCGCCGAGGCGCACGATGAGCCGCTCTTCCTCGTCGCTGAGCTTCTCGGGGGTCCACAGCTGCACGCGCACATGGAGGTCACCGGTGCCCGAGGCGTTCACGCGCGCCAGGCCGCGGCCGCGCAGGTGGAACATCTGCCCGCTCTGCGTGGCCGCCGGTACCGTGAGCGACGCGCTCGCCGTGGCGGTCGGCACCGGCACGACCGTACCGAGCACCAGCTGGGGATACGTGAGGAGCACTTCCGTGTAGAGATCCTCGCCGTCGCGCTCGAAGCGCGCGTCGTCGGCCACCTCGAAGATGACGTGCACGTCGCCGCGCTCACCCTTCCGCGCACCGACATTGCCCACGCCGCGCAGGGTCATGTACTGACCGGTCGCCACGCCTGCAGGTACGGACACCTTGATCATCTTTTCCGAACGGGTGCGCCCGTCGCCCTTGCATCGCTTGCACGGCGTCTCGACGATCCGCCCCTCGCCCTTGCAGGTGGGGCACGGCGTGACGGCGACGAACTGGCCGAAGAACGAGCGCTGCGCGCGGCGGACCTCACCATGGCCCGCGCACGTCTGGCACTGCTTCGCCTTGGAGCCCGGCTCCGCGCCGCTGCCGGCGCAGACCTCGCAGTTGTCGAGCACCTTGACGCGGATCTCCTTCTCCACGCCGGTTGCCACTTCGAGGAGTGTCAGCGGCATCGTGATCTTGATGTCGCTGCCACCGCGCGCGCCGCTCTGCCCGCCGCCGAACAGCTCGTCGAGCCCGCCGAAACCGCCGAAGTCACGCATGAAGATGCCGAGCGCCTCGGAGAGATCCACGTGGTGGAATCCCCCGCCGCCACTGCGCAGGCCTGCTTCGCCGTACCGATCGTACGTGGCGCGCTTCTGCGGATCGCGCAGCACGTCGTACGCCTCGGTGATCTCCTTGAACTTTTCCTCGGCTTCCTTGGCGCCGCCGTTCCGGTCGGGATGGTAGGCCATCGCAAGCTTGCGATAGGCCTTCTTGATGTCGTCGTCGGCCGCGGTGCGGTCGACGCCGAGCGTGGTATAGAAGTCAGCCATGGAGGCGGTGATACGCTGAAAAGTGAAGGGCTACAGCAGGTCGGACAGGAGCCGCGACGTATGCTGCACGAGCGAGATGACCTTGTCGTAGGGCATTCGCGTCGGCCCGATGACACCGATGATGCCGGCCAGCGTCCCCGCATGATACTCGGCCGTGACGACCGTGAACTGGTCGAGATTGGGGTCGCCGTGCTCGCCGCCGATCGTGATCTGCACGCCGGGCCGTTCGTCCCCCGCATGCGCCCGACGGAGCGCATCGGCGAGCCGCGCCGGCTCCTCAGTAAGCGTCAGGAGCTTCCGCAAGTTCGCGGCGCCGTCGAACTCGGGTTGCGACGCCAGCACGCTGGCCTGCCCCACGATGACGCTGCCTTCGCTCAGCGGAAGTGCGGCGTCGAGCAGCTGCTCCCCCTCCTGCACGAAGATGTTCAGCAGCTCCTCGGCGTCGGGCATCGTGGCGGAGTCGCGGAGCCGGTCGCCAACCGACGCGCGCAGCTCGCGCAACGTATGCCCCGTCAGGCGCTCGTTGAGCACGCGCGTCACCTCGCTCACGGCGTTGTCCGCCACGGTGCCGCGCACCTCGACGAACACCGTCCGCACCACACCGCCGTCCAGTGTGAGCACCAGCAGCAGCCGGTCACCTCCCACGCGGACCAGCTCGAGCGATCGCAGGACACTGGCATCCAGCCGTGGTCCAAGGGCGACGCCGAGCTCCTGCGTGAGGACGCCGAGCGACTGCGCCGCCCGGCGGAGGATGGTTTCGATGGTGGAGTTGCTCACCGAGATGTCCGCGTGCAGCCGGTCGCGCTCCGCCACCACGATCGTCCGGGGGGCGTTCAGCAGCGAATCCACGTACGCCCGGTAGGCCTTGTCCGTGGGCACCCGGCCGGCGGAGGTGTGCGGATGCTTGAGAAACCCCTTCTCCTCGAGGTCGCTCATGGTGTTGCGGATGGTGGCCGGGGACACGCCAAGGCCGAAGCCGCGGGAGAGCATGCGGGAGCCGGCGGGTTCGGCGGTCTGGACATACGACTTGATCACCGCTTCGAGCACGCGGCGCTCGCGGGGGGTGAGCTCGTCTGCAATTGCCATAAGTCTAAATATGCTAACGACTTCGGTGATGCGTCAAGGCAGCCGCGAGCGCATCCAGGCGAAGCCAGCCCTGCGCGGTGCAGCGCAGCCGGTCCTCCGGGCCGATCGTTGCCCATCCCGCATCGACCCATCGGTCCACGACGACGCGGTCGCCGGGCGCCAGCGGAAGCCCGGCATCGGACCGCATGCCCAGATACACGGCCTCGGCCACGCGGTTCTCCGCGGTGAGCACTTCCGACCCTTCGAGCGGGTCGGCGCCGGCCTTAACCTGGTCGCGCCAGTCGGCGTAGTGCCTCGCATTCCAGCGCCGCACCTGCCCATCGAACCCGTGGGCGGACGGTCCGAGCCCCACGTATGGCACGCCGGACCAGTAGGCGGAGTTGTGGCGCGCTCGTCGGCCCGGGCGCCCGTAGTTGGAGACCTCGTAATGCTCGAACCCCTCCGCAGCGAGACGCCGATCCGCTTCGAGGAAATCGGACTCGTAGCCTTCGTCCGGTTGCTCGAAGGTGAGGCCGCGCGACACCCAGCGTCCGAGCGGAGTCGTGGGCTCCACGGTGAGGCCGTACAGCGACACGTGATCGGGGCGAAGGGCGAGTAGTTGATCGACATCGCGCGCAAAATCGCGATGGAGATTCTCGGGCAGTGCGAAGATCAGGTCGAGCGAGAGGTTGTCGATGCCGGCGGCGCGCGCGGTGGCGACAGCCGTCGCGGTGGTTGCTGCGTCGTGCGTCCGGTGCATCCACACGAGCACCGCGTCGTCGAAGCTCTGTCCGCCGAGCGACAAGCGGTTCACGCCAGCCTCGCGCCAGCGTGCGGCCGCGTCGGGCGTGACGTCGTCGGGGTTGGCCTCGATGGTGATCTCCGCATCGGGCGCCGGGCGGAACTGGCGCCGCACGAGGTCGAGCGCGCACGCGACACCTTCACCGCCGAGTCGCGATGGCGTTCCACCGCCCAGGTAGATCGTGTCCACCTCGGTGGGCTGCCGATGGGCGAAGCGGGTGTGCAGTTCCGCCTCGAGGGCGCGGAGGTATTCGTCGACGGGTACGTCGCGGCGCACGGCGATGGAGAAGTCGCAGTACGAGCAGCGACGCGCGCAGAAGGGGACGTGGAGATAGACGTGACGAGGCACGAGTGAAATATGGCTGGTCTGCTCGGCACGGAGCGCCCCTCGCGTCCTTTGCGGTTCAACTTCTTGAACTGTGCAATCACCACAAAGGACACAGAGGGGGCGCAAAGGACTGCGATTACTGCTCCCGCTCTCGTTTGGGGCTCTCATGCAGTCCTCCGTGTCCTCTGTGGTTCAAGCTCCTGAGCTGCAATTACCACAGAGGACACAGAGGGGCGCAGAGGACTGCGAGTTGCTGCTTCCCGCTCGGGTTCGGGGCTCTCGGGCAGTCCTCCGTGTCCTCTGTGGTTCAAGCTCCTGAGTTGCAATTACCACAGAGGACGCAGAGGGGCGCAGAGGACCGCGAGTTACTGCTTCCCGCTCGGGTTTGGGGCTCTCATGCAGTCCTCCGTGTCCTCTGTGGTTCAAGCTCCTGAGCTGCAATTACCACAGAGGACGCAGAGGACGGCGAATTACAGCTTCACGCTTTGCTTGCGGCTTGATGCCGTCCGCCGAGTCCCCTGCGGTGCTGGCTGTGGTCACATGCGACGAATCTCGCCGGAGAGGCAGCATTCGATGAGGCCGCGAATCTCCAGTGCCGTCACCGCCGCCATGTACGCGTGCGCGGGCAGTCCGCTGCGCGTGCAGAGCGTGTCGAGGTCGGAGGCGCCGTCGCCCAGCGCGTCCCAGATCCGACGTTCGGGCGTGCCCTCCGGAATGTCCGCGAGGCGAATGGGCGACATGAGGCCCGCGAGGGTCAGGGCGTCGGCCATGCAGGTGATGGGATGCGCCCCGTGGAGAAAGAGCTCGTTGCTCCCCTTCGACTGCGGGACGTCGATGGGGCCCGGCACCGCGGCGACGACGCGCCCGAGATCCATCGCGTGGCGTGACGTGATCAGTGCCCCGCTGCCGACGCCCGCTTCCACGACGATCGTGACCGTCGAGAGCGCGGCGATGATCCGGTTGCGATTGGGGAACGAGCCCCCATGCGCCGCGTTCGCCGGCTCCAGCTCCGACAGCAGGAGGCCCTGCCGGCCGATGCGCTGCTGCAGCGCCTCGTGCGCTTTCGGATACACCACATCCAGCCCCGTGCCAAGCACGGCGCACGTGGCCCCATCAACCTCCAGCGCCCCCACATGGGCCACCGAGTCGACGCCGCGGGCCAGTCCGCTCACGACGCACGCACCCGCCGTCGCGAGCACGTGGGCGAGATCCCGTGTCACGCGTTCCGCGTACGCCGTGGCGCGACGCGTGCCGACGATCGCCACGCACGGCCGCTCGAGGAGCGACAGGTCGCCGCGCGCCCAGAGGCGTCGCGGAGGATCGGGCAGGTCGAGCAGGCGCTCCGGGTAGAGTGCGTCAGTCGTGCGAAGCTGGACGGTGTCGACCGCGACGCTGGTCACGCCGTACTCAGGGCAGCGCGATGTCCTTCACCGGCTGCAGCGACGCCTTCTTCATCGCGAGCAGGCGGCGCCACCACGCGAGCTTCAGCTCCTCCAGCCCAGTGCGTCCCGCGGCCGAGATGGCGTAGATGCCGAAGGCGGCCGGTGCCTCGATGGGGGCGGGTTCGTCCTCACCCAGCAGGTCCATCTTCGTGAACACCACGCAATGCGGCTTCTCGGCCAGCTCGGGCGAGTACTGCTTGATCTCGTTGCGCAGCTGTTCATACTCCGCCTGCCAGTCGAGCGAGTCGATGGGCACCATGAAGGCCAGCAGCCGCGTGCGCTCGATGTGCCGCAGGAACTGGAGGCCGAGTCCCTTGCCCTCGTGCGCGCCTTCGATGATGCCGGGAATGTCGGCGACGACGAAGGTGCGGCTGT
Organism: Gemmatimonadales bacterium; assembly: GCA_038236775.1. GTDB lineage: Bacteria > Gemmatimonadota > Gemmatimonadetes > Gemmatimonadales > Gemmatimonadaceae > AG11. The sequence continues at coordinate 631 of JBBRZK010000140.1, read as the reverse complement.
CGCTCATCTGCACCACGCCGAGGTTGGGCGCGAGCGTGGTGAACGGGTAGTCGCCGATTTTCGGGGTGGCTGCGCTGATCACCGACAGCAGCGTGGACTTGCCCGCGTTCGGCTGACCGACGAGCCCCACGTCGGCGATGAGCTTGAGCTCGAGCTCCAGCGTGAACAATTCGCCATCCTCGCCGGGTTGCCACTCGCGCGGGCTGCGGTGCACGGAGGTGGCGAACCAGCTATTGCCCTTGCCGCCCCGACCGCCCTTGGCCAGCACGATGGTGTCGCCGTCCTCGAGCACCTCGCCGACGATCTCGCCGGTCTCCTGGTTGCGCACGACCGTGCCGGGCGGCACGGGCAGGGTGATGTCGGCACCCGAATGGCCCGTCATGTTGGACCCGCTCCCGTGCAGGCCGCGCTCCGCTTCCCACTGGTTGCGGTAGCTGTAGTCGAGCAGCGTGGCGAGGTTGCTGTCCGCGCGCAGAATGACATCTCCCCCCTTCCCTCCGTCGCCGCCGTCCGGCCCGCCAAGGGGCGCGAATTTTTCTCGACGGAAGCTGGCGATGCCCGATCCGCCGGCTCCGGCGGTGACGCGGACAATGACACGATCGATGAACATCCTGATGGTTTGGCGAAGGTA
>JBBRZK010000139.1:0-6994 GCA_038236775.1 Gemmatimonadales bacterium | reverse complement strand
TTGTCATCCTGAGCGCAGCGAAGGATCTGCTTGTCATCCTGAGCGCAGCGAAGGATCTGCTTGTCATCCTGAGCGCAGCGAAGGATCTGCTTCCCCACCCGCGTGAACAAGCAGATCCCTCCCTTCGTCGCTTTCGCTCCTCGAGGGCAGACTGCTTCGCTCGGGATGACAATGGGGGTTTCTTGCTGCGCTCGGGATGACGTACGGTGCCCGGAATGACAATGAGGCCGAACGGTTTGCGGGCGCCAGCCGTAGTCCCGGCGATACCCCCGCTCGCCTCCCAGGACCGTCACCACGTGACATACGTCTCCACGCGCGGCCTCGCCGCGCTCCTGCTCCTCGCCCCGCTCGTGGCACGCGGCCAGACGGGCGCGCCGCCCGCGAAGCCCGACACCGCGCACCACCACATGGACGGCATGAGAGACATGGCCGGAATGGCCGGCATGTCCGCCATGTCGATGCCCGTCACCATTCCCAAGGGCGCCCTCTACACCGAGGCGGACGTCCGCTTCATGCAGGGCATGATCGCGCACCACGCGCAGGCCATCTACATGTCGCGCCTCGCCGCCGGGCGCAACGCGAGCCCGCGCGTCCTCAAGTTCGCCAACAAGATCGACCAGTCGCAGCAGGCCGAGATCCGCCTGATGCAGGACTGGCTGGTGGCGAACCGGCAGGTGGCGCCCGACACCGGCTCCTGGCGCACGATGACCATGCCCGGGATGCTCACCTCCGCACAGCTCGCGACGCTCGACGGTGCGAAGGGCGTCGAGTTTGACCGGCAGTTCCTCACCCTGATGATCCAGCACCACACCGGCGCGCTCCAGATGGTGGCGGACCTCTTCGCCACGCCGCTCGCCGCGCAGGACGTCGACGTCTCCGTCTTCGCCAACGACGTCGAGGTGGTGCAGACCGCCGAGATCCAGCTCATGCAGCAAATGCTCGCCAACCTCTAGTCCACTACCGGAGCCTATTGATGGGAACTGCCAGGTTTTGCACACTCGCGTTGTCGATCGCCCTCGTGGCCGCGCCGGCGCTGCACGCACAGACGTACCCCACGGGCAGCGACGCACGCAACGGGCTCAAGACCGGCCTGCTCGACGCCGGCTCGGCGATCAGCAACATGCGCCTCGTCTCGTTCACGCCCAAGGCCGCGGAGTTCGACACGGCGCGCGGCCTCACTTTCGTCAACTCGGACATTGCGTTCGGCGGCGGCAAGTATGTCTACCAGGGCAATTTCGCCGGCTTCTCCATCTGGGACGTCAGCAACCCCGCGCATCCCGCGAAGGTATCGGTCGTGTCGTGCATCACCTCACAGGGAGACCCCACCATCCTGGGTCACCTCCTGTTCATCTCGGCCGAGGGCGCCGGGAACCGGTCGGATTGCGCCAAGGGTGGCGTGCAGAATCCCGCTGACCACATGGCGGGCGTGCGCATCTACGACGTGTCCGATCCGCACTACCCGAAGCTGATCAAGAACGTGCAGACCTGCAAAGGCTCGCACACGCACACGCTCATCCCGAGCCCCACGGACAAGGGCATCGTGTACCTCTACGTCTCCGGCAGCCAGAACGCCCGTGCCGACACGGAGCTCGCCGGCTGCAAGAACGGCACTGATGCCGCGGACGAGACGAACTCGATGTTCCGCCTCGACGTGATCAAGGTGCCGCTCGCGCATCCGGAGCAGGCCGACGTGGTAACCGGCGCGCGCATCTTCACGAACCTGGCGCCGGCGCCGCACCGCTCAGGTGCACTTCCCGCCCGTGTTCGGCCCGGTGCGCCGGCTGGCCCGCCGCCGGCTCCCACCGGCCCGCGCAACTGCCACGACGTCACGTCCTATCCGGCCATGCACCTTCTCGCCGGCGCATGCGGCAGCTACGGCCTGCTGGTCGACATCTCCAACCCCGAGAAGCCGGTGCGCCTCGATGCGGCCGCCGACACGAACTTCTCGCTGTGGCACACGGCCGTCTTCAGCAACGACGGCTCGAAGGTGGTGTTCACGGACGAGTGGGGCGGCGGCACGTCGCCGAACTGCCAGGCCACGAGCATGATGGAGATGGGCGGCAACACCATCCTCACCATCGCTAACGGGAAGAAGTACACGGAGCATGCGTACTTCAAGATCCCGAGCGCGCAGAGCGCGCAGGAGAACTGCGTGTCGCACAACGGCGGCCTCGTGCCGGTGCCGGGCCGCGACATCATGGTGCAGGGCTGGTACCAGGGCGGCATCGACGTGAGCGACTTCACCGATCCCGACCATCCGTTCGAGCTGGCGTACTTCGACCGCGGCGCGGTGGATGCGCCGCCGCCTGCCGGTGACACGACGGCGAACAGCCGCACCCGTGGCACGATCGCTGGCTCATGGGGCGCGTACTACTGGAACGGCTACGTCTACTCGAGCGAGATGGCGCGCGGCCTCGACATCCTCGAGCTCCTGCCGAGCGACAAGCTGTCGGCAAACGAGCTGGCGGCGGCGAAGCTGGTGCACTTCACGGACTACAATCCGCAGAGCCAGCCGCACGTCACGTGGCCGGCGGCGTTCCCGGTGGTGCGGTCGTACCTCGACCAGCTCGTGCGCGACAACGGACTCTCCGCCACGCGCATCACCGCCATCTCCAACGCGCTCACGGCGGCCGAGCGGCAGAGTGGTGCCGCACGAGGCCAGTCGCTGATGGCGCTGGCGAAGCAGGTGGATAGGGACGTGAGCGGCGCGAAGGACCAGGCACGCGTGCGCTGGATGTCCGCGGCGATCAAGGACCTCGCGGCGGCGTCGAAGTAATTCGTTGTGAAGGTCGGGCGGCAGGGAACCCACAACTTTGTCATCCCGAGCGGAGCGAGGGATCTGCTTGTCCCCGTGATCCGGGGAGTCGAGCGGGGCGAAAAGCAGATCCTTCGCTGCGCTCAGGATGACAAGGTCGCTGCGCGCAGGATGACAAGGTCGCTGCGCGCAGGATGACACGCCGTCGCGGGCAAGCGGCGGTCGAGTCTCATGCTTCCGACGATTCGCTCCTCACGTCCGCGTCGCGAGTACCTCTCGTGCCGCGGCGGCTCCGCGTATAGTGTCTCATCATGCGAACCATCTCCGTAGACACCGGCACCTCCGAGCCACTCGTCGTCAGCGAGCTGGCGCTCGGCTGCATGCGCATCCACGGCCTCGCCCCCGCCGACGTGGACGCGTTGATCACGGCAAGCCTCGACGCGGGCATCACGACCTTCGACCACGCCGACATCTACGGCAACGGTCGCAGCGAGGAGGTCTTCGCCGCCTCGGCCAGGCGGCTCGGGCTCGCACGCGGCGACCTGGTGCTGCAGAGCAAGTGTGGCATCCGTCCGGCGGAGGGGATGTTCGACTTCAGCCGCGAGCACATCCTTGCGTCGGTGGACGGCATCCTGGCGCGACTCGCCACCGACTACCTCGACGTCCTCCTGCTCCACCGGCCCGACGCACTCGTCGAGCCGGACGAGGTTGCCGAGGCGTTCGCCAGGCTCCAGAAGGCGGGCAAGGTGCGGCACTTCGGGGTGAGCAACCAGAACCCCATGCAGGTCGAGCTACTCCAGCGCACCGTGCCGCAGCGGCTCATGTTCAACCAGCTCCAGTTCGGCGTCGCGTTCACGCCGCTGATCGACGCCGGCATCCATGTCAACAACAAGGACGACTTCGCGGTCATGCGCGACGGCAGCGCGCTGGACTACTGCCGGTTGAAGGGGATCACGGTGCAGGCGTGGTCGCCGTTCCAGTACGGCTTCTTCGAGGGTCCGTTTCTCGGCAGCCCGAAATATCCGGCGCTGAATGTGGTGATCGACCGGATCGCGAAGGAGCGCAGCGTGACGAACACGGCGATCGCGGTGGCGTGGATCAGCCGGCATCCGGCGCGCATCCAGACGATCCTCGGCACCACGACGCCGCAGCGGGTCACGGACGCGGTGGGGAGCCAGGTGTTCCAGCTGACGCGGCAGGAGTGGTACGAGATCTATCGCGCGGCGGGCAATATCTTGCCGTAGTTCCTTTGTCTTCCTGAGCGCCCCCCTCCTTTGTCATCCTGAGCGAACCCCTCCTTTGTCATCCTGAGCGAACCCCTCCTTTGTCATCCTGAGCGAACCCCTCCTTTGTCATCCTGAGCGCAGCGAAGGATCTGCTTGCGGCCGGCGGAAAACAGATCCTTCGCTGCGCTCAGGATGACAAAGGGCGCTGCGCTCAGGATGACAGGCGTTTGATGACCGAGACAGCCGCGACCCAATGACTGACCTGCACCCGACCCCGAAGCGCGAGCCCCGACGCCTCGGCACGAAGAGCATCCAGCTCGGCGTGCTGTCCCTCGCCGCGCTGGCTGCTTGGACGCTCGCCTACGTGCTCTGGCGCGAGCGGATGATCGCCCGTCCTGCGGCCGCGGCACTCGCCGCGGTGCCCACGCTGCTGATCGGGACGAGCCGAGTCTATCTCGACATCCACTGGTCCACCGACGTGCTCGGCGGCTGGGCACTCGGTGCGCTGGTGACGGCGCTGAGCGCGATCACCTACGAGCACATCCGGACCGACACGCGCGAACGTGGCGCGCCCGCCAGGTCGAGGTGGCAAGGATGATGAACCGACTCGTCGTCGCCGCGATGGCAGTGGACGTGTTGCTCGCGCCGCTCGCCATGGGACAGGCCGTGCGCGACCCGGACTTCGGGCCGAACGTGAGGATCTTCAGCCCATCCACACCTATCGACAGCATCCAGGCGGCACTGGATACGGCCTTCGCCGCGCAGGAGTCGAGCGAGTTCGGTTCGGGGCGCTACGCCTTCCTGTTCAAGCGCGGCAGCTACGACCTCACTGCGCACGTCGGCTTCTACACGCAGCTTTCCGGGCTCGGGCTTTCACCGGATGACGTCGTCATCAACGGCGCCGTGATCGCGGACGCGCGGTGGAAGAAGGGCAACGCGACGCTCAACTTCTGGCGCATCGCGGAGAACATGCGCGTGAATGCGCCCGCGCCGGACCACACGGAGCAGTGGGCGGTCTCCCAGGCCGCGCCGATGCGGCGCATGCACATCGTCGGCGACCTGCGACTCGACGACGGCGGATGGTCGAGCGGCGGCTTCCTCGCCGACTCACGTGTGAGCGAGTCGGTGCGCTCCGGCAGCCAGCAGCAGTGGCTCACGCGCGGCAGCGAGGTCGGCGGATGGAAGGGCGCCAACTGGAACATGGTGTTCGTCGGCGTCGCGGGCGCACCGGACAACAGCTTTCCGGCGCTGCCGTACACGACGCTCCCCTCCATGCCGGTAATCCGCGAGAAGCCGTTCCTCTACGTGGACACCCTCGGTGCGTGGAGTGTGTTCGTGCCCACGCTGCGCCGGAACGCGACGGGCGTCACGTGGGGCAGCGGCACGCCGGCCGGCGTCGCGTACCCGATCGCCAGCTTCTTCATCGCGAAGCCGGGCGCCACCGCTGCCACGATGAACGCCGCGCTCGCCAGCGGACAGCAACTCATCATCACGCCGGGCATCTATCACCTCGACGCGCCGCTCCACATCACGCACACCAACACCATCGTGCTTGGTCTCGGTCTCGCCACGCTCGTGGCGGACAACGGTACAACGGCAATCGACGTCGCCGACGTGGACGGCGTGTCCGTGGCGGGCCTGCTCATCGACGCAGGGCCGGTCAACTCGCCGCTGCTGATGCGCGTGGGTCCACGCGGCGCTCACGCGCGTCACGCGGCGAATCCCACGTTGCTCAGCGACCTGTTCTTCCGCATCGGTGGCGCCGGTCCGGCGCGCGCCGCGCGCACGCTGGAGATCAACAGCAGCGACGTCATCGGCGACCACATGTGGCTCTGGCGCGCCGATCACGGCAACGGTGTCGGCTGGACGGTGAACACCGCAGCGGACGGACTCGTGGTGAACGGCAACGACGTGACGATGTACGGCCTCTTCGTCGAGCATTTCCAGCAGCATGAAGTGCTGTGGAACGGCGAACGCGGACGCACGTTCATGTTCCAGAACGAGATGCCGTACGACGTCCCGACGCAGGCAGCATGGATGGACGGCACCACGCGCGGCTTCGCGGCGTATGAGGTCGCGCGCGGCGTGAAGTCGCACGAGGCCTGGGGCCTGGGCAGCTACTGCTTCTTCAACAGGAACCCGTCGATCGTGGCGGACCGCGCGTTCCGCGTGCCCGTCACGCCTGGCGTGCGGCTGCACGACATGGTCACGGTGTCACTCGGCGGCGGCAAGGGCACTATCGCGCACGTCGTGAACGGCACCGGCGCCGCGGCCACGAACGGCGCGAGCGTGCAGAAGCTCGTCAGTGGCCCGTAACCCCCTTTGTCATCCTGAGCGTAGCGAAGGATCTGCTTGCACCGTTCGGCCAAAAGCAGATCCTTCGCTGCGCTCAGGATGACAACGTACGTAGCCGTCTGCCGTCTTCCGTCCGCCGTCCGCCGTCCTCCGTCTGCCGTCTGCCGTCTGCCGTCTGCCGTACTCCGTCTGCCGTCCGCCGTCCGCCGTCCGCCGTCCGCATGCTTCCGCTCCTCCTCCTCGCCCAGCTCGCCCTTCCGGCGGACTCGAACTATTCGTCCGCCGCTCTGCGCGCCCTGGTGGCACGGGCGAGCGTCGAGAACCACGCACCCCCTCCGGGCTTCCGCGGCTATCGCGCACGTGTGGAGACGGAGCTGTCCCTCATCCTCCGCGACACGCTCGGCCGCGAGAGCGCGGCCCAGATCGAGCAGCTCGCCTCCGCCGCAAGCTGGACGCGCGGCGGCCAGTACGACGTCCACGTCGTCGGCTACCGCTCGCAGGGATCCGGCGTGCCGTACTCGGCACTCAGCTTCGTGCACGGCTGGACGGAGCCCTCGCTCTACGGCGACCGGCTGCGGCTCGGCGTGCAGGCGGGTGACACCGTGACCTCGCAGGACCGGGAGGCAGGCGACACGGTCAGCGCCGTGCATCCCTTCGCCGACGACCGCGACCGCTACTATCGCTTCTCCGGCGGCGATACGGTCGGCGTGTTCCGCAC
>JBBRZK010000138.1:0-7042 GCA_038236775.1 Gemmatimonadales bacterium | reverse complement strand
TCTTGAAACTGCAACGTCTCCGCCGTACACTCTGTCTGCATAACGGCTGTCTCCGTGGTGGTATGTAGGTCGTTCTCGACAAACGCCTTATACCACTCGGGGCAGCCGTTTCTCAATAGTCTCGTGAGAAATCCGGGCTAGGGGCGAATCGAGTTCTTGGGCGACCGAAGCCATTGCGTGATCTCGGACATCCACCCCCCCCCAAACCGGCAAAGGCTTACACCTGGCACCTCGGCGGGCGGGTTGGTGGAGTTGAAGTGTTGGCTGGGTTCAACCCCGATCAACTGCCTCTCGACGCCACGAGCGGATCGTCCCACAGATCGAGCGCTGGGCGAACACGGCGCCCCCGGGGAAGGGAGTGCGGTATTCGGCACGATGACAGGGCTGGAGAATAGCGCTCCGTGGAAGCTGGAACGTCATCATATCTCTGCAGATTGTGGCAAATCTACGCATCGGGTCCGCCGAGGAGTCTCCGCAAATCCGACCAGTATTTGCGATGGGGTATGTGATGACCCGAGCGCAGGCGGCGCGAGTACGACACGGACAGGCCCGTTGCAGCTTGAATAGCCTCGGCTGGAAGCTCCAGCAGGCGCGGCGCAATCTCTCGAGCAAAGAAGTCTGACGGAAGCGCCTCCCACTCTTGAGGTTCTGCCACTGCGAACGTGTCGACCAGCCGCCGCAGCGCCTCCCAGTGTCTTGGATGTGGGCGCATCCTGCCTGCCTTAATCGTCTTTGCGCTGGATAGCCCAAGTCCGGTTGCGTCGCGGATGGCAACGGCTGGGATGTTGAGCAGGCGAGGCAAGAGTTCACGGTCAAACGTCACGGGGCTAGGAAGGGATGTGTGAAGGGCCTCCCATGCCGCGTTACGACGGTTGGATTCGAGGGCCTGTTGGCTGTGCGTTGCTCGGACTTCCGGTGATTGGCGGCGATCTTCGCCAACCGCGCGCAATTGTGCCTGGACGACAACGGCCTTGGCGATGGCGTCGTTCGCGTGCTTGGGGAGGCACGAGTCGCAGTATGCACGCAGGCGCTTACCAAGGGACGCACCGCAGTCCTTGCAGCGCACTTCCAACGCAGGATTATGATGTTGCGCGGCTGCGTCTTTTCTTTTCCGATTCTGTTGTGTCAATGGCGTGCGAAGGCGGAGGCGCGGCGCCTCGCGGCCAGCGGACAGCTGGGGGGCTGCCAGCGGAATGTGTGCAAAGGCGGAGGCGGCCCGTTCTGCGAGCGCGCCGAGCGCTGCGGCCCATTGAGGTGCTGTTTGCGCCAAGGCGTTAGCGAGCGGCGGCATCAGGCGACAGTTGCCCTCGCGCGTTTCGAAGAAGTCGTCAGCTCGGAACGTGCGCTTCTCAAGCATCGTGAGAACGAACGAGTCAACGAGCGGGCGGATCGGCTCCATTAAGTCACAGGCGAAACTGGCGCGATTCAGTTTATCCGAGTGAATGACGCCCATCGCTGGGTCGCAGCCGACACGGACGCTCGCGAGCTGCGCTTCCGCTTCCAGGATCCCATATGTGTAGTTCAGCAGCGCATTGATCGGATCGCTGGCCTTCCGCTGGGACGCAGAGATTTGGGAGTGCCTGGTGGTGAAAGTGAGCCAGTGTCCGGGAACTCGCGCACGATCTCGCGCAGCGAAGCGGATCGGCACGCCGTCCCATGCGTCCCAGTACATCGCCGCCGCCCGAGCTTCCAGGAAGCGGATGTCCACGATGCTTGCCGCGGTACGCAGGATTTCTAACGCATCGGTGAGGCCCGTGACCGCCTTAGCGTGACCGCCGCGGTCACGCAGCACGCTGCGCTGCCTTTCCACTTTTGCTTCGATGAGAAGGCGGCCCAGATCGACTCCGAGCGGGTGGGTTGATGCGAGCGCCTGCCCACGGCGCACGCGAACATCGTTGATGGAGCCCGGCCCCGACATCGCGATCACCGCGCCGTCGTGGTCGACATGGGTGAAGGCGATGCCCGTATCACGCAGCCAACACAAGGCATCGAGCGAGATGGTCCCGGCATGACCATGCACCACGAGGCGACGGAGATCGGGGTTGACGCGGGACAGCCGTATCTCGCGTCGGTTGGTCGACACGCCGTCACGAATGCAAAGGTGCCCGCTGGCAACGCTGATGCGCACGGCATAGCCCGATACCGCGAGCACGGCGGCCGACGCCGCTCGTGGGGCGGTCATCGAGTGTTCTCTGGAGTTGTCCAGTGGATCGCGGCGTACGGGGTTTCCGGGGAATCAATGGGGAATGTTCGCCCGTCGTGACCGATGATTCGGTCCGGCGGGTCGCTCATTGGCCCGAAGGACACCGTGTCCGGCCGCAGGGCGCTGAACAGCGCCTTGTATCGGTCATACTTCAACGCCAAGTCCCCGGCGAACCACGGCTGCAGGATAAAGGTGAATGCCTTAATGAGTCCCAACGCAGCCTCGACGTGTCGGGGCGTCAGTGACTCCATCGTGGCGTAGAGGTGGTATGAAGGCTTGTGTGACACGCCCGTCATGCGAGGCGGTGCATCCCGAAGCAACGCGTGTCGCCACTCAAGGGGATTGGTGAATGAGCAAATCGTTTCGACGACGAACTCAATCACTTCCCCCGATGCGGAGTAGCGCCCATTTCGCGTGTCAGGCTCGGCCCGGAACTGCTCGGTGTCGCGTGTGAGTGCAGCGGCACACTGCTGTACCAGGAGCGCCGTGGCGAGCCCGACGCGCGGTGAGCGACTCATCAGCGCTCCAACCGACATCCACGCCTGGAGAGGGAGGGGAAAGGACTCTCCGCCCAACCATTCCTCTGGGACTTCCAAGACCGCCGCGAGGCCCTTCCGCCGTTCAGCCCGGCACCGGGTGGGTACCTCGCCTTGCAACAGATGGTGGATGGTTTGGCGGTTCTCATCTTCACCGAGCTTCTTGGCCAGCCTTGATGGGGACAGCTGTCGCTCCTCCATCGCTGCGCGGAGGTTTGCCGACACCAGCGTGACCATGGGGTCGTCGTCCGGTCTGGGCGTAGCGTGACGCGTTTGACGGGTTGTCATACGGGGCAAGATATACTGTTGTATGACTCCGTCAAGTATTTGTTTGACGTCGTCTCACGGATTCACCGTGGGCATGACGGAGATAAGCATGACCCAGCGACTCCCGCTTTCCGAGGCCGCACTGCGCCTCACTCTCGATTACCAGCAGTGTCGGCGACTGGTTCTGACCGGGCAGCTCCCCGGCGGCCGGGACGAATTTGGCCGGTTGTTCGTGTTCGCCAGCGCGGTGGATGACCTCCTCGAAACACGTGCGAAGACGGTGAGGCCCCATGACTAGCCGCCGCCAACGGCAGGCGATGAGTCCGAAGCGCCGAACGTCGAAGGCGCTCGCATATGTCGCACGGGGGAAGTCGCTCGCGGAGGCGAGTCGGCTCGCCGGGACGACGCCGAAGACGGTGCAGAAGTACGCGGGCAAGCGTCTGCAGCGCTCGTCGGACGGCCACTACACGGCTCAACTGGCCGACCGGCGGGTGCGCTACATGAGCTTCCTCACGCCGACGGGGCAAATCGCCATCAACGTGCGGGGCTCGGTGTCCGCGACACGAATCGCCACGTACTTCAACGCCGTCCACAAGTACCTCGATACGGGCGACCTCACCGACTTGCTGCATTTTCGCGGTAAGACGCTGCAGTCCGGCACGGCCCGATACCGCTTCGTCACCGATCCCTCTGCACTCGAGCGCCTCGCCCACGCGGGTGATGTGCGCACTGAATCCATCTACGTTCACGTCCGATAGGAACCCCAATGACTCCCGAAGAGAGACTGGCGCAGGACGCCATCACGAAGGCACAGACCACCACCAGGCGTGCCCGCAGAACGCGGGACGCGGGTACAGACGCCGCATGCCCGCGCTGCGGCTATCGCAATCCCGTAGGACTCGTGCTGACCGAACAGCATCATCCAGTCGGACAGAATCACGAACCCGGGCTGACCTTCCCGGTGTGCCGGAACTGCCACGCCGAATTGCATGAAGAGCTGCGGGCGGCGGGCATCGATCTCCGAAAAGACGCTTCGTGCAGGAATACCCTCGTCATTGTCTTGCGGGCGTTGGCCGTGTTCCTCAAGGAGCTGGCAGCCATGCTGCTCATGTGGGCACAGCGGGTCCAAGACGAACTGTGTGATGCCGCCGACCAGCGGGTGACCGCATGAACGCCAAGCTCACCCAACAGTTGACAGACAGGGCGCCAGACCGCGTCGACCACCCCGTCAGCGAGATCCGCGTCGCGCTGCGTGCGCATCTGCAGCGGATGGACAAACCGCCCCGCACCGGATCACTTCGCACGGCTCTCGGATTTCCCAGCAAGGGGACGTCGCTGGCGAGCGCGGGAGCGCGGTACGCGATTGCCCATCCCAAGTTGGTGGCGGAGGATCACGGCCGCATCACGCCGGAGTATCTCGACTATAATCGCCGGGATGTACTGGCTAGCATCGAGATTCTCCAAGCCGCACGCGCGGAGTTCGACGCCCACCCAATCACCCTCGACCCGTGCAAAGCATTTTCACCCGCGGCCATCGCAAAAGGGTATCTGCATGCGATGGGGGTCACGCCGCCACGCCAGAAGTTCACCGGGGTGTCGGCGGAGACGCTGGGGATCGCCATGAGTGCCTACTACGGCGGCCGCGCGGAAGCACGGATCCGTCGACTGCCGGTGGGTGTGCTCCATACTGATTTCGTCTCGATGTACCCGACGTGCAACGCGCTCATGGACCTCTGGACCTTCGTGATTGCGGCGGACATTCGCGAGGAGGAGTTCACAGACGGCGCGCAGGCGTTGCTCAACGATGCAACCGTTCAGACCTACTTCGACCAGGCCGCGTGGAAGCACCTCACTTGGTTTGGACTCATTCGTCCCGATGACGATATCCCCCCCGTCCGGGGTGACTACGACCCGAGCCAGCCTGGCCAAGCCAACATCGGGGTGAACCGCTTCACGTCGGACCAACCGATCTGGTATACCGGCGCGGATCTGATCGCCGCCGCACTCCTCGGGAAGAAAGCGCCGCACATCATCAAAGCCGTGCGGTTGGTACCGGTGGGAGTCCAGGAGGGGTTGCGAAAGATCACCTTGCCGTCAGGCACGGTCATCGATCCCGCGCAGCAGGACTTCTTTCGCATCATCATTGAACTGCGCAAGCGACTGAAGAACGACGCGTCGAACCCCGGCAACAAAGCCACGGCTCAGGCGCTCAAGATTCTCGCGAATGCGGGCAGCTACGGGATCAGCGCGGAGTCAAACCCCGAGGAACTCCCCAAGGGAGACACGGTCCCTCTCTTGGTGCATGGTGGTCACGCAGGCTTCACGACGGAGTCAGCCGCGCCCGAGTCGCCTGGCGTCTTCAGCTTCCCACCATTTGCCGCGTGGATCACCGGGGCCGCACGGCTGATGCTCGCCCTGGCAGAGTGCGCTGTGGTTGAGGCTGGCGGTACCTACGGGTTCTGCGATACCGATTCCATGGCGATCACCGTGGACGAGCCTGTAGTTGCGCCAACAACGGTTGTGGCGCCTACCGCTGAGGTGGCCGTATGATACCCGCGCTTTCGTTGGGCCAGGCGCAGGCCATCGTCGACCGCTTTGACGCATTGAACCCGTACGCTCGGGACGCTGTGCCAGGATCGATCCTCGAAATCAAGGAAGTGAGCATTGGTGCGGATGGGCAGCCAAGACCAGTCTCATTGCTCACCATCTCCGCGAAGCGCTACACGTTCTTTCGCGAGGAAGACGACGGTGGCATCGAGATTCTCGAACCCTCCGAACACGGACTCGGACACCTCCTCGACCCCTACCACGAGGCTGTCTCGGACCTCGACGAGGAGGCCCCGACCCGGCGATGGATTCGAGACGTCTGGATGCGCATCGTGCGCCAGGAAATAGGACTCCCGGTCGCGCCGCTCGCCTTCGGGAATCTCCCTGCTGTCACTCGCGTGTCAGTCAGCACGCCGCACGTAATGAAATCCTTGAGCGGATCGGGTGCGTTGATACGACCAGCCACGTTCCTGCTCAGTGCGACGATTGCGCCGTATGGTCACCCCGTCGGCGCGGATCCTACTCGCTTCCACCTCGTTGCGCCGTTCACGTCGGAGTCATCCCAGTGGATCGATGGACCTTGGCGCGATGTGCACTCGGGCAAGGAATATCGCGTCACGACGGACAGAGCTGATCTGGATCCGGACTGCGCACGCATCAAGACCTACGATGACGTAATTCGCGAGTTTGCGCAGCACCCCGAGCACAAGAGTGCCGACGAGGCTGGCTTCACCTGCAAACCGTCCACGCGCGGACTACTGCATCGCCGTCGGCTCAGGGCCGGACGCATCGACCTGATCGGCAAGGAGTCAAACAGACTAGAAGACGTGCAGCGAGGGGTGGTCCACGACTGGGAAGCGGTCCAAACCGTCATCTCCGATCCATCATACGACCAATGGGAGAAAGTGCTCCGTCCGAAACTGGCCACATTGCCAACCACTGAGGTCGCACGACTTGCAGGCGTGGGGATTCGGGCCGCGCGCAACTTAAGAAGTGGGAGGGCACGGCCGAGTCACCACACTATGAGGCGTTTAGCTATGGCATTTCGTCGCTGACCAACCTCAGAGTGCAGCTTCCACAACTCGTTGCTCTTACGCGACACCAATGGCCACGCTGCCGTCGCTCTTCATCCATATCCCCATTCTTAGATTGTTGAATGTGCTATTGCTCATCACAATACCGCCCATTTTCATTGCCTCACCGCCCGCCTTAGTCACCGCGAGCGACGGCGCATCTACACACTTAACGAAATAGCCGCTCGGGGTGAACAACTCCGCCGTCGTCTTGAATGCAGCGCCAGACTGTTGGGTAATCTCGAAGGCTGTGCGCCCGTCTATTTCGCAAACGGTTGCGGGTTCCGGAAATTCTGGCCACGTCCTTTCCGGAAATTCTGGCCACTTTGAGCCCGTCGGCTCCAAGGCGCCCATACTCGTGGAAACTCTCCGCGAGGCCCGAGGTGATCGACCTGCTGAAACGACACGCGATTCAG
>JBBRZK010000137.1:0-7535 GCA_038236775.1 Gemmatimonadales bacterium | reverse complement strand
TGAGCGACATGCTGCTGGCGGAGGGCGTGTTCGTCACGGGATTCGGATTCCCGGTAGTGCCGCAGGGTCAGGCGCGCATCCGGTGCCAGGTATCCGCGGCGCATACGCGTGACGATCTCGACGAGGCGATCGCGGCGATCGTGAAGGTGGGACGGGCGCTCAAGATCATCTGAGTGGCGCTCGCCCCGTCTTCCTATGGTAGCCGGATCGAGACGACCAGGCGTTTCCAGCTCTCGGTACCGGGGGCGCCGAGGCTCACAACGCGCGCCGAGTAGCGCGCGCCCGCGAGCATGCGGGTCACCATCCAGCGATTGACGTCGGGCGCCAGGTGGCCTACCACGTCGCCGCCCGGCGCGTGCACCCAGACGCTCGGGTGGCGAACGCCGTCGGGGTCGGGCACGAGGATGAGCGCATCGCCGACGGCGAGCCGTTCCAGCACGGCGGCCCGTGCGGCGAAGACGGTGCCGTAGACCGGGGTCTCGAACTGCCGCGAATCGGGGAGGATGGAGGCCATGGAGCACTGACATGCACCGCGCGTTCCAGCGGGGGGGGGCCGGCGCGTTCGTGACGGATGTGACGTCCTCTTCGTCCCACGATTGAGCCCGTTGCCGCAGGCGGTCGCGGGCTGCGCTCTCTCATTTTCGAGGTTTCTAGCTATGCGACTCCTCCGTGCGTTGGCCGTCGCCACCGGCTTCGCGGTCCTGCTCTCCCAGACGAGTGCGGCGCAGGACACGCGACAGTTCAAGGATGCGTGGTTCTGGGGCGTGAAAGGCGGTGGGATGCTCTATTCGTCGGCCTCCACCACGGGCAGCGCCGCCCCGCTCGTCGGGGCGGAATGGTTGATCACCCGGACCAACGGCGGGCTCTACGTGAGCTTCGACCAGGCGTTCTTCTCGACGACGGGCGGCTTCATCGACCACGACACGGACAGTACCTTCGTGCGGCCCGTCTCGCTCAAGAACCTGCGCCGGTTCACGATGGCCGCGATGGCGTTCCCGATGCAGTCGCGCACGTTGCATCCGTACGCCGGCGCCGGTCTCGTGTTCAACCAGATCGCCGGCGCGGCGCTCCTCACCGGGTCCACGTCGTCGTCGAACTACCTTCTCGCGGCTGACAGCATCCAGTCGAAGAAGACGGCGTTCTCGCCGATCTTCCTGGCGGGCGTGCAGGCGCGGCTGCGGCCGATGTCGGTGTTCGGTCAGGTGACTGCGTCACCCACGCAGGAGGCGTTCTTCCTCTCGAACGCCGGGAGCTCGAAGTTCAACTTCGCGCTGGAGTTCGGCGTCCGCTACAACGTGGGCTCGTCGATCGACCGCGCGCGCTAGGCGAGATCGCACACCGACTCGAAAAGGCCGCCCCTACCGGGGGCGGCCTTTTTCGTCGAGCACGACCTCGAGCAAGCGGAGCATGTTGCCACCCAGGATCTTCCGCACGTCAACGTCGGTGTAGCCGCGGTCGAGCAGCGCCTGCGTGAGTCGCGGCAGGCAGGTGACGTCCTCCATGCCCTGCGGCAACGCCGATACGCCGTCGAAGTCGCTGCCGAGCCCCACGTGATCCACTCCGCCGACTTGCACCATGTGGTCGACGTGGTCCACGAGCATGCCGAACGGCGTGGGACGCCCTGACCGCCCGGATTCCTCGAACGTCGGGTCGAGGAATCGCGCGTAGAAGTTCACGTTCACGACTCCGCCCCCGTCAGCGACAGCGCGGACCTGATCATCGCGAACGTTGCGCACGTGATCGTGGAGCGCACGCGCACAGGAATGCGAGACGACCACGGGCGCCATCGATTCGGCCAACGCGTCATGGAACGTTGCCTCCGAGACGTGCGACAGGTCCACCAGCATCCGCAGCCGGTTCATCTCGCGGATGACCTCGCGCCCGAAGGCGGTGAGACCACCCGTGTTCGTGTCGCCGACGCCGATGGAGGAGCCGGCCCAGTCGGTGCCGTTGTTCCAGGTGAGCGTGAGATAGCGCACGCCGCGCGCGTGGAACTCCCGCAGCCGGTCGAGCGATCCCTCGATGGCGTGCCCACCTTCCAGCGCGGTGAAGATCGCCACCTTGCCCTCGGCCTTCGCGCGCCGGACATCCGCCGCCGTCCTCGCCGCAAGGAGGTGGTCCGGATGGCGCGCGACGAACGCATCGATGGCGCGCACGTACTCCATCGCGCGCTCATACGACGCGCCGGGAATGCGGCCGTACGGCGCATCGACCCATGCGGCGAGAAACTGCGCGGTGATGCCGGACATGAGGAGTCGCGGAAGGTCGGTCTGCCCTTCCCCGGTAGCGAAACCTGCGGGGTGCCGAACGTCCGGATCGTAGTGGTCGTCCAGGACCTTCGTGATCATGTCGTTGTGCATGTCCACGACGATCGCATCGCGATGAACACGGCGCGCGCGCGCCGACACGAGCGGCACCGTCATTCGGGCGCCTGATACACCGACCGATCGAACCCCGCGGGCGTCGCGGAGACGTATGGGTCATCACGCACGTAATAGCGGAGGGGCCAGTCTGCCGCGCGCGTGATGCCGATGCGCGGCGTGACGACGACGTCGTCGTCCGCCACGGGCGCACCGGTGCGCAGCACGACGGGGCCGTCGCGCAGGGACGTACCGGTCATCGCCCCGGTAATGCCCATGGCGAGGCACAGCTTGCCGGGTCCGTTGGTGAGGTCGAAGGGACGGCGGACGCGCGGGCGACGACGCTGCATGATGTCGACGCCGGCGAGCGGATGCACGGCGCGCACGAGCACGGCCGCGCCGTGGCCGCATTCGCGCGTGACCGCGTTGAAGCACCAGTACATGCCATAGATGAAATAGACATACGCGCGTCCCGGCGGACCGAACAGGTGTGCGGTCCGTGTCGTGAGGCCCGCGGTCGCATGGCATGCGGGGTCCTCGGGTCCGGTGTACGCCTCCGTCTCGACGATGCGCGCGCGGGTGACGCCCTCGGCCGTGGTGCACTGGATCACGACGCCGAGAAGGTCGCGCGCCACCAGCTCGGTGGGCCGATCATAGAACCGGGCTGGAAGCGGCGGACCCAGACGAGAACGCCGCGCAGTGGGCGCGGCGTCTCGTGTCATGCGTTGGAGCGGGCCACTGTCTTCTTCGCCCGTGGCTTGGCTGGAGTCTTCGCGGCTGGCGAAGCGGCGGTCTTTGCCTTGCCTCTGGCCGCCGTTTTCGCCGCTGGCTTCGCGGGTACGGCATCCGGCGCAGCCTTGGCGGACTTCGCCGCGGGTGCGCTCTTCTTTGCCGCCGTCTTGCGGCCGGCCTTCTTTGCCGCCGGCGGTTGCGGGGCCGCAGCGGGTACAGCGGACGCGGGCTGCTTCGTGGCAGGTGCGGCAGGCGCAGCGACCGTCGCTGGCTTCTCCGCTGCCGGCGCGGCGCTGGTGGACTGGCCGACGACGCCGATGCTGAGCAGTTCAGGCGGTGGCGTGCCCGGACGGCCGACGCGACCGCGCGAGTTGCCACCACCGCGCGGACCCATGCCTCGGGGGGCCGGTGCAGTGAGCGTGGCCGCCGGCGCATTCGAGATCGCCGTCTTTGCCAGCTGTTCCGCGACCGACTCGGCCTCGGAGACGCGGGCCACCTCGAAGTCGTCGCCGCGACGACGCAGGTCGATGACGTCGTTGTCGTGCGCGTCCTTCAGGATGCGCGGGAAGTTGCGGTCGCTGAGGCTCTCGCTGTCGCGGCCAAGCACTTCGCGCGCCTTGGAGCGCACGAGGCTCGCGCGCACGGCGGCATCGCCGGATGTGAGCGCGGCAACGGTGCGCCGAAGCAGGTCGAATGCCTCGTCGCGCGTGAGGCGTTCACCGGTGACGCCGATGGCCTCGGAGACTTCGGGGCGCGACGGACGCGGCGTGCGGTCCGGCCGTTCGGCACGAACGTGCGGGACGGCGGCTGGCGACGCTGCAGCAGCGAGAGCGATCGCCGCCGGTGCGGGCGCGGCGACCGGTGCGACGGACGCCGGGGCGTCGACATCGCTCGTCTCGAGCGCATCAGCGGCCTCGCCGTCGAGCGGCAGCTCGCCGGGGCGGTCGGCGCGTGGACGATCATCGCGGTCACGTCCGCGTCCACGGCGGCCACGGCGACCACGGCTTCCGGCGGCCTTGTCCGCCGCAGCGGCGGCAGGTCCTTCGGTACGCGCCGCTTCGTCAGCGGCGGCATTCTCGGCGGCGCGGGCGTCGCCCTTGGCACCGCTGGGGAGGCCGATCTCGAGCTGGCCGTTCTCCAGCTTCGTGGCGGACAGCAGTCCGCGCTGCACGGCGTCCTGCACGAAGCGCGAGAACTTCGCCATGCCGAGGTCCTTCTCGTCGAACGAGCTGTCGATTTCCTGCATGACCTGCTTGAGGCGATCCGAGCGCATGACGTCGCCGTTGCGCTTCATGCGGCTGACCGCATCGGTGACGAGCTCCCACGGATCCCACTTCCTGGCCGGCTCCTCGTCGTTGTTCTTCACGAGGCCCGCGAGCGCGTTGTAGCTGTAGTACTCGTCGCAGTTCATGACGAGCAGGTCGCTCGACGACTCGCGGATGCCGACGCCGATGACGTACTTGCCGTACTCCTTGAGCTTGTTGACCAGGCTCGCGAAGTCGCTGTCGCCGGAGAGGAGGATGTACGTACCGATTTCCGGGCGGGTGAACACGAGCTCGATGGCGTCCACGGCGAGGCGGATGTCCGTCGCATTCTTCTTCGACGACCCGTAGGCGGGCGCGAAGATCATGTCGATGGACGACTCGGCGAGCGGGACGATGTACTGCGGGTAGCGGCGCCAGTCGGCGTAGGCGCGCTGGACGGCGACCTTGCCCTTGATGATCTCCGAGCCGAGGAGCGTGCGCAGCTCCTTGCCGAGGTCGGAGCGGATGCCCATCGTGACGTTGTCGAAGTCGATGAGGAGGGCGGCGTTCGGGGCGTGCATCTGCGGCGCGTAGTTGGCCGAGGTGGCGCGCGGGGCGCTGAGCGCCTGGGGTCCGCGGTGGATGAGCGCGGCACCGGAGTGCGGCGCGTTCCGCGGGGATCGTGGATTCATTCTGTCCCTTGCGTCCTGTGACGCATGGCGTGTGAGCGGGCGTGCCTTCCGTTTGTGTGCAGCCCGTGCTCGCATCGCGTCGTGCGCCAGAACAGCTTCGATCGGCGCTTGGCAGCACGCGTGGAGCGGATGTTCGCGGTGCGTGCGTACACCGGCTCGCCCCACTGCGCGACGCGCAGTCAAACCAGGGCGGCACCGATCACGCCGTCACCGTCAGTGACTGGTCACCCCTGGCGCCGCGGGCTCATGAGCTCGCGCCTCCCTGACTGGCCAATCAGTAATCTATAGCGGGCAGTGCCGCGGCGCCATCCGCAATGCCCGCGCCCGCCTTACGGCGGGCACGGTGACGGCACATCCCGAGTTGAGCGAGCGCTGTTCGCATGGGAGGCACGCAGGGTGGTTGGGTACTGGAGCCGTCTGTATGTTACCGACGAACATCCTCCTCGCGCGCCCGTCGGGAGCACTCGTGAAGCAGGTCGGTTTCCGCGCTCGTCTCTTCCTCATCCTCCTCGGCTTCGCGCTCATCCCGACGATCCTCCTCGCGGCCGCGTGGGAGCTCACCGTCGTGCGGGCGCTGCCGCTCCTCGGCACCATCCCCGCGATGGAGCGCATCGCCGAGACGGGCAGCCGTGCGCTGGCCGCAGCACGCACGGCGCCGCTCGTCGCCGCGCAGCGGCAGGCACTCGACGAGCACCAGCGTACGCTGGAGGACGGGCTGCTGCATGCGCGCCAGATGGAATTCCTGATGACGCGGAAGGCGCCCGTCGTCGCGGCCGGCGCGGCGCTGCTCGCCTGCGTGCTGTTTGCGCTCGTTGCGTCACGCGTGGCCGGCCACCTCAGCCGCAACCTCAGCCGGCCGCTGAGCGAACTGGTGGGATGGACATCGTCGATCGAGCGGGGCGAGCCACTGCCCGAGGGTCCGCCGCGCAAAGGCGCGCCGGAGTTCGTGGTGCTGCGCAACCGGATGCGCGAGATGTCCACCGAGCTGCGACTGGGGCGCGTTCGCGCGTTGGAGGCGGAGCGTGCCACGGCGCTGCGCGAGTCGGCGCGCCAGGTGGCCCACGAGCTGAAAAATCCACTCACGCCCATCCGCTTTGCCATCGTGAAGCTGCGGCGCGAGGCACCCGATGCGCTGACGGAGACCATCGACGTGCTCGAGGTGGAGTCGCGGCGGCTCGAGGACATGGCGCGCAGCTTCGCGCAGTTCGGGCGACTGCCCGACGGACCGCGCGCACCCGTGGACCTCGGCGAGCTCGCCCGCAGTGTCGCGCGCAGCGCTGTGCCGGACGAGCATCCCTTCGTCATCGAGATCGCCGACGACGTGCCGATGGTGCCGGGCCATGTCGATGCGCTGGGCCGCGCGCTGACGAACGTGCTGCTGAACGCCGTCGAGGCGAGCCGGCCCGATGCGCCCATCGTACTGCGCGTGCAGCGTACGAGCCGCGGCGACCGACCGATGGTGGAAGTGCTGGTGCACGACGCGGGTGCCGGGATACCGGCCGGCCGCCTCGCGCGGATCTGGGAGCCGTACGTGACCCACAAGCCTGGCGGCACCGGCCTCGGCCTGGCGATCGTGCGGCAGACGTTGCTGGCGCACGACGGAACGGTGGAAGTGGAAAGCGTGCCCGGCGAGGGCACGACGATGCGTCTGCTCCTGCCCCTCGACGCACCGGTGCCCGAATCCAGAGGACAACATGCCTAGCCCGATACTCATTCCGATCATCTTCGTTGCGTCGATCCCGATCATCGCGATCGTCTACCCGATCGTGCGCGCCTACGTGCGGCGCCTGGAGATGAAGCCGCTCGACTCGGCCGTACCGCGCGAGGTGGGCGATCGCCTCGAGCGCATGGAACAGGCAATCGACGCCATTGCCGTGGAGGTGGAGCGCATCTCGGAGGGACAGCGGTTCACGACGCGGCTGCTGACGGAGCGCGCGGCGGAGCGGCCGGCGATCTCGTCGGGTCCCGAGATCCGGTAGGCGTGTGCCGAGCATCCTGATCGTCGACGACGAACCCAACATCCGCCGCATGGTGGGCGCCCTGCTGGCGAGCGAGGGCTACGAAGTGCGGGACGCGGCGGAAGGCGCCGGTGGACTCGCGCGAGCGGCGGAGAGCGAGCCCGACGTGGTGCTGCTGGACCTCATGATTCCCGGCGAGCTCGATGGACTGGCGACGCTGGCGCGGCTGCGCGAGACGTCGCCCGACGTGCCGGTGATCATGATGAGCGGCAAGGCGGGGCTGAGCGACGCCGTGAAGGCGACGAAGCTGGGCGCGTTCAACTTCCTCGAGAAGCCGCTGTCGCCCGAGGGGGTGCTGCTCGCGCTGGCATCCGCGCTGGAGCTGCGCCGCGTGCGACGCGAGGCGCGGGCGCTGCGCGCGGACCTGGGGCTCGCCGGAGAGATGATCGGCAGCAGCCCGGCGATGGCCACCGTGCGCGATATGATCGCGCGCATCGCGCCCACGGATGCCCGTGTGCTCGTCACCGGGGAGTCGGGCACGGGCAAGGA
>JBBRZK010000136.1:0-7573 GCA_038236775.1 Gemmatimonadales bacterium | reverse complement strand
GGCCGTCGCCGAGGCGCGCGCGGGAGCGAGTGCCATGTCCAGCGACAAGGCCGACGTGGCGCTGAGCGCGATCGCGAAGGCGGGGAGCGAACTTGGCGAAATAGTCGCGTCGTCGGTGGTGCAGAGCCTCGGACTCGACGTGAGCGACAAGGGCTCGAAGGGAGGCAAGGGTGCCAAGGGATCGAAGGGCGATGCCGCCGACGACCGCCCCATGCTGCTGGCGCGCGTCCTCAAGAGCGACACCAGTGCCTCGCTGCGCCGCATCGCGGCGTGGGGTCTCCAGGAGTATGCCGACACGCCCGTGGCGACGGACGCGCTGTCCAGCGCCGTCCGCCACGACACCGACTGGAAGGTGCGCGAGATGGCGGCATGGGCGCTCGGTGATGGTGACAGCGGGTCGCCCGCCGTTCCGGCGCTGCTGTACGCGCTCAGGAGCGACGCGAACGAACGCGTCCGCGCCACGGCCGCATGGGCGCTCGGCAACCGCGACGACGAGTCCGCGATGGATGGACTGACCGCGGCACTCGCCGACCCCATCGCCGACGTGCGCACGCGCGCGATCTGGGCCATTGGCAGCATCTCGCCGAAACGCGCACCGAAGCCGCTCGTCGCGATGCTCGGCGACAAGGATCCGCACGTCCGCATGGTCACGGCGTGGGCGCTGTTCACCATCGAGGATCCGTCGGCGGCACCGGCGATCGAATCGGCGCTCAAGGTGGAGCAGGACAAGGACGTGCAGCTCGCGCTGATTCGTGCAATCGCCGTGAACGGCGAGCAGTCAGTGGGCGCGTTGCGCGGACTGCTGGAGTCGCCAGACCCGCGCGTGAGGGCCATGGCCGTTCACGCGCTCGCCGGCGGGCGCGCCACCGGTCCGTGGCCGTGGCCGTGGCCGCAGCCGCGACCGTTTCCCTGATCGAGTGACGAATGGGCGCGGCAGTCGAGCGCCCATTCTCGGGCAGTGAAGTGCTGATTTTTCACCCTCAGCCCACGGTCATGAACGATGGGCACAACACACGGAGTCATGATGCATCGGTTCCTTGGAACGATGGGAGCGGCGGTCCTTGTCTCACTCAGTGGAGCACGTGAGGCGACAGCCTCGGTGCGCGGCGTGAGCGGCGCTGATGCACCGCTCAACGTGGCAGCGCTGCTCACGGCAGCGCACGGCGCGCCGCCGATGATCTGCGCGCTCGCCGCACAGTCGGTGCGCAACTATGGCTGGAGCGACTGGGGCGACGCGCCGTACACGCCGCTCGCCACTACCCCGCCTTTGCGCAGCCGCGATGGTGGACGTGCCGAACTCACTCCGGAGGACGTCGCGCGCCTGCTCGACGCGCTCGCGTCGCCCGACGAGTGCGTGCGCGAGCTATCGATCCGCCTGCTCGGTGGCCAGCGGAAGGACGTGCCGATCGCCACTGCACTCGTCACGCGGCTGACGTCAGCCGACGCATCGATGCGGGAGGTGGCGGCCTTCGGGCTCGGGATGATCGCACCCGCGAGCGCCGTGTCGCCGCTCATCTCCGCACTGCACGACGCCACGCCGAACGTGCGCGCCAACTCCGCATGGGCGCTCGGTCGCATCGAGGACGGACGGGCGCTGGCCGGCATCGTCGGCCTGTTCCGGGATGCCGACGAGAAGGTGCGCGGCGCGGCGGTGGTGGCGGCGGGACGCATCGACTCGGTGAGCACCGTCGCCGCACTGATGCGCGTGCTGCAGCAGGACGACTCGCCTTCCGTGCGTCGCGTGGCGGCGTGGGCGCTTGGGCAGAAGGACGCGCGCGAGGCCGCCGGCGTACTGGCGACGACGCTCGCCAAGGAGCCCGATGCCCGCGTGCGCGAGATGGTCGCGTGGGCACTCGGCAACACGGGAGGAACCGCGGGCGGAGCGGCGCTGACGTCGGCCGTGCGGCGCGATGCGGACGACAACGTGCGCGAGACGGCCGCGTGGGCATTGGCCGAGATCCGCGATCGCTCCGCGGTGGACGTGCTGGGCGGCGTGGCGGGCGACGATCACAGCTCGCGTGTCCGCGGCACGGCAGCGTGGGCGCTCGGAGAATTGCGGTCGAGCGGCGGGAAGGCTCCGCCAGGCCTGCTCAAGGCGCTGCGCGACGAGAGCGAGGACACGCGACTCAAGGCGGCATGGGCACTTGGCCAGATCGGCGATCCCGCTGCGCTGGATGCGATCCGCGACGCCCTCAAGGCGGAGAAGGGCAGCAGGGTGGGGAAGGCGCTGGTGCGCGCGCTGATCAAGTCCGGTGGTCGCTCAGAGGAGACGCTCACGCAACTGCTGTCGTCCAGTGATCCCGCGGTGCGTGAGGCCGCCGTCCGCGGTCTCGCCGGCAGCGAGTCCTTCAACCCGTGGCCGTGGCCATGGCCCAGGCCGCGTCCGTTCCCATGAGCACCGTGATGCTGTGCGCGGTGCTGGCGCTGATGGCGTCGGCACCGCGAGCGAAGACAATCGCGTCGAGCGACGAACCGGCGAATGGAGCGCAGTGGTTCGCGAGAGGTCACGTGCTTTATCGAGAGAATCGCTTTCGCGAGTCGGTGGCCGCGTTCGAGCGCGCGCTGCAGCTGCATGCGGACAGCGCCGCGTCGGGTGCGCGGTACATTGCCCGCGCGTATGCCCGCCTGGGGAACCACAGGCAGGCGTCGCGCTGGCTCACGCATGCGTGCGAGCTGGAGCGCGGTGGTGACGAGGCGACGTGCCATCCCCCACGCGACGCGCGCATCGGTGGCACGGCGTCTCCTGCTCGCCCTGCACCGGCGGGGATCGTGCGGATGCTCTAACGATCGCGGCTCACGGGGAACCATCGGAGCACGGCGGACCTATGAAATGCTTGTTCAGTCTGTTATCCGCCGCTTCTGTGTGATCCGTGTTCAACCCTTGTCGTTACAGCCTGGACGGTGCAATGATGCGCAGCAGCGACGATCAGGACGACTCCATCGTTCCGCGCGCTACGATGGTCGTCGCCGCGAGATCGCCCGTGACGTTCAGCGTCGTCGCGAAGAGGTCGGGCAGCGCATCCACGGCGATCAGGATGCCGATGCCCTCCACCGGCAGCCCGATCGCTGCGAAGAGGGGCGTGAGCATGATGAACGCGCCGCGCGGAATTCCCGGGACGCCGAACGCGACGAACACGGTCGCGAACGCGATGGTGGCGAGCTCGCGTGCATGCAGCGGCACGCCATAGAACTTCCCGATGAACAGCGCACCGACCGTCCACGACACCGGCGCGGCGATCTTGAACGTCGATACGGCGAGCGGCAACACGAACCCCGTCACGCGCTCTGGCAGGCCGAGTCCGGTCTCTGCGCTCTCGATGAGGGCCGGGAGTGAGGCGATCGACGAGCTGCTGCTGAACGCGATGAGCTGCGCCGGCAGCGCGGCGCGCGCGAACCGACCGATCGGAATGCCCGCGGCCACCGCGACGACCGGGTACAGCAGCGCGATGACGAGCATGCACCCCAGCGAATAGGCGGCGATGTAGAAGCCGATGGCTCCGGCAAGGCCGGCGCCGAGGTGCGATGCCAGTGGAAGCACGAGCGCGAAGACACCGATGGGCGCGAGCAGCACGACCCAGCGCACCATGACGAGCATGGCGGCGGCGAGTGCGCGAAAAAACTCGAGCAGCAGGGCACGCGCGGCTGGCGGACCTTGCGCGATCGCCAGCGCGAAGATGAGCGTGAACACGATCAACGGGACCATCGCCCCGCTGGCCGCCGCGGCAACGGGATTCGAGGGCACGAGCGACGTGAGCCACGCGGCCGCCGTCTGCTGCTGCCCGCCGGAAGCGAGCTGACTTGCCGCCTCGGCCGCCCCCTCGGGCAGGGCGGCATGGCCGGCGATGCCCAGCGGCAGCAGCGAGAACAGCAGCGCTGCCAGCGGAATCATGAGCGTCGCGACGCTCGCCAGCAGCAGGAAGAAGACGAGCAGCGTGCGCCCGCCGAGGCGGCCGATCGCCCGTACGTCGGACGCCGAGGCGACTCCCGTGATGAGGAGAGACACCACCAGCGGTATCACCGTCATCCGGATGGCGTTCACCCACAACGTGCCGATGGGTGCGATGAGGTCCGCGGCGTGCGCAAGCGGCGCACTCTTCGTCCATCCGATGAGCACTCCGCAGGTGATGGCGGCGCCGAGTGCCGTTAGGACGCGTGTGCTTTCTCTCATGTGGTGCGGCTGGGGGAACGGTCAATGTGGCGGCGGACGCCTTGCGGCGTTAGCGTTGGCTCCCCACCCCCGCTCTCCCCTCCGAACACGGAGCCCTCATGATGAGCCAGCGCGCGATGAGTGATGCGGCCAGTGCAGAGACTCGAGCCCGGCAGCGCGCAGTGAGTAATGCGACCGGTGCAGGGGCCGTGTTGCAGATCGCGATGGTTCTCGCCGGACACAGCAACCCCGGTAAGGCGCGTGCGTCGCTGGGGCGTCAGGTCACGGTGCCGTCGAGGGCGAACGTGCCGGCGACGCTATCCTGGCCGCGAGAGCGCCGGCACTCCATCCGGAACGCGCCGTTCGCCGTAGCGCTGAAGTGAAAGCGATGTTCTCCACCGGCGCCGGGTGACGCGCCCTGTGATTCGTACTCGTCCGCCTCGAGGGACAGCGCGCCGACGGGCTCCACAGAGCAATGCCACCGGTAGCCGGTCGTCGGGTTCTCGCCGAGGACGACGGTCACGCTGTCACCGCGGGAGAGCTTCACGGTCGTTCCGTCGTCGGCGATCGAAAAGGTGTGGCGCATGTCCGGTCGGTGGATGTGGAAACCGCGCAGTATCGCTTCGTACTGCAAGTATTGCCGCACTCACGATCCATGCGTTCCGCCCCACAGCTTGTGTCTTCTGGGCGGGCTGCGAAGGCGAGACAAGCAGATCCTTCGCTCCGCTCAGGATGACAGGGAAGCAGATCCTTCGCTCCGCTCAGGATGACAGGGAAGCAGATCCTTCGCTCCGCTCAGGATGACAGGGAAGGCTCCGCTCAGGATGACAGGCTCGTAGATTTGCCGGATCGACCTCGCACCCGGGAGCTCTTCATGAAACGACGGACGTTCATCGGCACGCTCGGCGCGGCCGCAGCCGCCATCGCGATCCCCGGGCGGCTGCGCGCCGCGCCGCCCCTCGAGCACATCGGGCTCGAGCTCTACTCCGTGCGCAACTCCATGCGGGCGAACCCGGAAGCCACGATGGCCGCGGTACGGGCGATCGGCTACACGGACGTGGAGCTGCTCTGGTCGTTCCAGAACTTCGGCCGCACGCCGCAGCAGGTGCGCGCCACGCTCGATCACGAGGGGCTGCGCGCGCCATCGGCGCACATGGAGGCCGAGACGATCCTCAAGGACTGGGATCGGAGCCTCGATACTGCCGCGTTGCTCGGCCACCAGTACCTCATCGTGCCGAGTCTTCCCGGCGAGGTGAAGACGTCGCTCGATGCGTGGCGTCGATGGGCGGATCGCTTCAATACGGCGGGTACGGCGGCGCGGAAACACAATCTCTGGCTGGCGTTCCATAACGAGGCCGACCACATGACGCCCATCGATGGCGTGGTGCCGTACGACATGTTCGTCGGCCTGCTCGACCCGGCGGCGGTGCGGCTCCAGCTCGACACGGGCAACATGTTCATGGGCGGCGGCGACCCGATGCGGTATCTCGATCGGTACGCGGACCGGTACTGGAGCTTCCACGTGAAGGACGTCGTCGCCGACCGCTCGAGCGACACGGAGCTGGGCACCGGCGTGCTCGACCTGCCGAAGTTCCTGCGCGCCGTGCGCGACCTCCCGCAGAAGCCGTTGTACGTGGAGCAGGAGGGCGCGACCGACGAGCTGGCCGCAATGCGGCGCGACTTCGACTACCTGCACGGACTGAATCTCTGACGGCGCGGCGCGCTCTCATGGGAGCGCGCCGTTTCGCATTCATTCCGTCGCGAACGGATTGCGGTGGGCAAAGCGCTGGACGTCGGGCGCGATGCGCGCGTTGATGTCGTCCAGCGCCGCCTGCATGCGCGTGCGTGCCGTCGCAAGCAGCTCCGGCTCGCGCGCCGAATCGGCCGACGACACGGCGATCGGCTCCGGTACGGCCACGTGCACGACGCGTGGGCCGAGTGGCCGCGGCAGCATGTTGGCCAGCGTGTTCTTCCAGCCGTGCCGCAGCAGGCGGTCGCGAATGCGCTTGAGGCTCTCGCTCAGTTGCTCCTGCGTGAGCATCGGCGTGCCATAAGCCGCGCGCGAGAATTCGCCCAGCCGCTTCGCCTCTTCCGCCATGGCGAGGTCGCGCTCGAGAACGGCGCGGCGGTTGGCGGCGCCGGCGGTATTGTCGCTGCGCGGCTCCGTCAGCGCAGCCCGTACTGCCCGCGCCAGGCGCGCGATGTACTTGTCGGCGTCGTCCGAGCGCTCGACGTCGTAGCGCTGCTCCAGCGAGCGCAGGAGAAAGGCCTGGAAGGCGGACTGCCGCCGGAAGAAGTCATCGTCAGGCGCACGATCGATGTACTCGAACAACTGCATCTGCTGCTTCAGGATGCCGCACTGCAGTGCCTTGAAGTGGGGCGCGACATCGAGCCCACGCTCGACGCACAGGCCCAGGCCGCGCTCGATGTGACGCATCTCGGCGTCGAGCTGCGCGCTCACGTCGCTGACGAACTGGTACTTCCACACCAGCGGCACGATGAAGACGAGTCGGTCGGTGCGCGCCGCCGCGGCGAGGGCCATCTGCGCAATGCCGCCGAACAGCGGGTGCACGACGTCGTTCGTCCAGCGGACGGTGCCCTCGGGATGCAGCAGCACGCCGTGGCCCGCGAGTGCCTGCGACACGGAGTACTCCCGCGCCGCATCGCCGCCGTCGTTGGCGACGAGGTTGTTCATGCCGAAGAAGCGCGGCGCAGCGGCCACGATGCCGCGGTCGGCCCAGGCCGCCATGTTCGGCGCCACCCATGTCGAGACTTCCTTGTCCACCAGCCAGTCGGCGGCGAACTCCGGGTGATTGGGGCCGAGGAACGCTACGGTGCCGGGGTTGACGGCGACTTCGAGGCGCTGAAGATCGTCGGCGGGGATCACGATGGCCCGCACGCGGAAGTAGCCGCGGATGAACGGGACGTCGCGGAGCCCCGGGATCCGGCGCAGGACGGGGATCCCGCGCAGCATCACGACCCGGTTGAGGACGCCCAGAAGCCGCATGAGGCCGGCGTTGGGCCGCGGGCGCGTCCACGTCATGCGAGGCCTGGAAGTGGTCGAGGCGGAAGGAGAGGCGAGCGGATGGGCCGGCGCTGGCTGCGTGTCGATGAGCATGGGACGGGTTGGCTGGGTGAGTGAAGCGCATCCAACCTCGTCGTCCGCCGTCCCCTGCCGGTCATCCGCTGGTCACCTGGCCGGTTTGTCATCCTGACTCTTCTGTCATCCTGAGCGGAGCGAAGGATCTGCTTGTCGCGGGTCGGCGGAAAGCAGATCCTTCGCTCCGCTCAGGATGACAAGGAGTCGCTGCGCTCAGGATGACAAGGAGTCGCTGCGCTCAGGATGACAAGGAGTCGCTGCGCTCAGGATGACAAGGAGTCGCTGCGCTCAGGATGACAAGGAGTCGCTGCGCTCAGGATGACAAG
>JBBRZK010000135.1:0-7655 GCA_038236775.1 Gemmatimonadales bacterium | reverse complement strand
TTGTCCGACTCGTACTCCACGTGGGCCGTCGCGATCGTGATGCCGCGCGCCTTCTCTTCCGGGGCCTTGTCGATCTGGTCGAAGGCCACCGACTGCGCCAGCCCCTTCGCCGCCTGAATGGCCGTGATCGCCGCGGTCAGCGTCGTCTTCCCGTGATCGACGTGGCCGATGGTGCCCACGTTCACGTGCGGCTTGGTGCGCTCGAACTTTGCCTTTCCCATTACCCGATACCGAAACGCCAAAGGGTTGGACAGCCAGTAGCCCCCAGAGGAGTCTTTCTCCCCCAGCGGCCAGTTGAATTCTGCGTGCACGCCATATCCACTGCAGCGCCACGCCCACTCGAACGACCCGTCGCCAGCACCTGCCCTGCCGACCCGCCGATCAGAGGACGCGATCGGGATTGAACCGATGACCTCACCCTTACCAAGGGTGTGCTCTACCAACTGAGCTACGCGTCCGAGCCGTCCACATACCGCCGCGCCCCGGGAATCGTTCCCCCGAAGACAGGGAAGCCGCCGCGTGCCGCGCGGCGGCTGGCTTCCCTCACACTCCTGCACCTGCGACACCAGAGCGGGAGACGGGGCTCGAACCCGCGACATCAAGCTTGGAAGGCTTGCGCTCTACCAGCTGAGCTACTCCCGCGAAGCACCGCCCCGGTCGTACACGCCATGTGGCCCCTGCGGCGCATGGTGGGGGAAGGATTCGAACCTTCGAAGGCTTGCGCCGTCAGATTTACAGTCTGATCCTTTTGGCCACTCAGGAACCCCACCTACTCGTCTCGCGCCGGCGTCCTGCATCCGCTCGAGCAGCACCAGCCAGAGCTGACGGCGAGAGTCGAACTCGCGACCGCCTGATTACAAATCAGGTGCTCTACCAACTGAGCTACGTCAGCAGACGGCCGTTTTTTGCGCGAGACTCATAGGATAGTTGGGCGAAAGGGGGGAGTCAAGGCAGCCGGACCCCCTGAAAGCCTCCATTCAGTCCAGCTTCCAGCGCGTTTCGCCCCCGGCGTCCTCGATGCTCACGCCTCGCCCGGCAAGCTCGGCGCGAATCCGGTCCGCCTCCGCAAAGTCGCGGCGAGTGCGTGCCTCGCGCCGCGCGGCGATTCGCTCCTCGATCCAGGCCGCCAGGCCGGCTTCAGCCGTTTCCCGCTCCGGCACGATGTCCAGGATGCTGTCGATGCGCGCAAACGCCCGCTGTGTCCGCACTAGCGACTCCGCATCACCGCCTCGTCGGTCGAGCTCGGCATTCGCCTTCCGGATGAACTCGAAAAGCGCCGCGAGCGCCTCCGGGCCGTTGAGGTCGTCGAACAGCGCGGCCTCAGCCTGAGCCACGGCCTCGTCCGCCACGCGCGCAAGCTCTGGCGTACCGCCGGCAAGCCGCGTCGCCTCCGACGCCAGCCGGTCGGCAAAGTCCCCCACGCGACGCACTGCCTGGCGCGACGCCTCCAGCGCCTCCTCGGAGAGGTTGAGCTCCTTGCGGTAGTGCGTATTGAACACGAAGTGCCGCAACGCCGCCGCCGAGAACCGCGCCTCGCGCAGGCCCTGCACCGTGCTCACGTTGCCCACGCGCTTGGCCATCTTCGCGCCCTCGGTGAGCAGGAACGCACCGTGGCACCACACGCGCGAGAACGTCACGCCCGTGGCGGCCTCGCTCTGGGCGATCTCGTCCTCGTGGTGCGGGAAAATCAGGTCGATGCCGCCGCAGTGCAGGTCGAGCGTCTCGCCCAGGAGGTCCATCGCCATGGCCGAGCACTCGAGGTGCCAGCCCGGGCGACCGCGTCCCCACGGAGAATCCCATGCGGCTCCCGTCGCCTCATCTTCCGGCTTGGCGGCCTTCCACAGCGCGAAATCCTGCGCGTTCTCCTTGCTGTAGTCGTCCTGGATCACGCGGGCGCCGGCCTTGATCTCGCGCGTGTCGAGCCGCGAGAGGCGTCCATACGCCGGAAACTTCCCGATCGCGAAATACACCGAGCCATCCTCGGCGAGATAGGCCACGCCGCGCTCGACGAGGCGCTCGACCAGCGCGATCATCTGCGGGATGAAGTCGGTCGCCTTCGGGTACGCTTCCGCCGCCTGGATCCGCAGGTACTCGCGATCGCGGTGAAAGATGACGATGACCGGTTCGGTGACCTCGGTGATCGTCTTCCCCTGCTCCTTCGCGCGCTTGATGATCTTGTCGTCGACGTCGGTGAGGTTCATGACCTGATGAACCGTCCACCCGCGCAGCGCGAGCACGCGCCGCATGAGGTCCTCGAAGAGGAACGTGCGGAAGTTGCCCAGGTGCGCCGGGTTGTAGACGGTGGGCCCGCACGTGTACATGCGCACCGTGGTGCCGTCGGCCGGTGCGAACGGCTCGACCTGCCGAGTGAGGGTGTTGTACAGCCGAAAGTCGGACACGGCGTCGCGCGGGGTGAGCGGTGAAGGAACGGGAATCGTATGCGCCGGACTACGACCGTGGAAAGTTACCCGGGTTGAAGCTGGCGATGCCCTCGGCATCGAGCGCGCGCTTGATGCGCCCGCGGAGGTCCCGCGCCACGTCCTCGCGCCGGTACGGGTCCACGCGCGCGACGGCGCGCAGCGTGACTCCACCACCGGCGATCTTCTCGATGCCGGTGAGGCGCGGTGGCGCCAGCAGCGAGTCGGCCCACGCAGGGTCGCTGCCCAGCTCGCCCACGGCGCGCGCGATGGCCTCGGCCGCCTGGTCCGCCTGCGCCCAGGGGACCTCGACGTCCACCGCCACGCGACCCCACGACCGGGTGAGGTTCGTGACCTGGGCGATCTGTCCGTTGGGGACGATGTGGAGGGCCCCACTCGAATCGCGCAGGTACACGAGGCGCAGGGTGATGTTCTCCACCACCCCCTCGATGCCACCGATGCGGATGACGTCGCCCAGGGCGAACTGGTGTTCGAGCTGCAGGAAGAAGCCCGTGACGAAGTCGCGCACCAGACTCTGCGACCCGAATGAGATCGCGAGCCCGACCACCCCGGCGCTCGCGAGCAGCGGCGAGATGTTGATGTCGAGCTGGTTGAGCACCATGAGCACGCCCACGATGGTGAGCACGGCGCGGCCGAGGTGGCGCACGAGCTTGGCCGCGGTGCGGGCGCGCTGCTCGCGCACCGAGTGCAGCTGGTCGCTGCCCTCCGCACCGCGACGCTCGATACCCCGCGAGATGAAGCGGAGGAAGTACCAGAGCGCGAAGATCGCCACCAGCACACCGCCCACCCCGACCGCCTTGTCCACGGCGTAGTCCTTCCCGGTCGCGCGCCACTCGGCAATGGTGTGCGGCCGGGGAAGCGTGACGGCGGCCGTCTCGGTTGCGGTGGGCGTGGGCATGGCGGCAAGGTAGAGCGCCGCGCTGCCGACGGTCAACGGAGTGCGCCAACCGGCCGAAGTGCGGACGACTCGGCTACGCGGCGGACCGCGGTGCGCTCGAGCGGCGTGAGCCGTCCGTCGTGGAGCAGGAGCACCCGATCCACGAAGGGACGCACGGACGCCACGTCGCGAGCCGTGACCAGGAGGGCGTCCGCTGCGCACCCGGGGGCGGGCAGCGAGCCTGGACAATCGGCAAGCAGCAGCACGGGCGCATGCGCCGGCGGGCAGCCATCAGGGTCGCCGGTCCACCACCGGACGGGCAAGGCGGCGTGCACGCCGCCGGCGTCCGCCCTCCGCGCGCCCGACACACATTGCAGGAACGTCGTCTTGCCGGCGCGCCGCGCGCCCACGATCGCGACGCGCTCGCCGCGCTGAATCTCGAGCGAGCAGTCGCGGAGCGCCCAGACGCGCGCCGAGCATCCGCGCACGCCGGCGACGTAGCATTTCCAGAGGTGGCTGACCTGCAGCGCGACGGGCATCGCGTACGATGCGCGTCGGCGCGCGCGTCACGTCATCGATTGTCGGCGTGCCGTTCGATTCGCGTGCGTCAGCGCGGACGATCGCGGTGGAACGTGGCAATCGCCTCGGCGATGGGTGCCGCGCCGAAACGCACCGTGTCGGTGGTGGGCAGGCCGGTCTCGCGCTCCACTGCCTCGACCGCGCGGCGCGCGGCGGGCTCGTCGAGGTCGTAGGTGTTGAGCGAGACGGCGATGACCGGCGCGGGGCGCAGCGGCGCGGCGGCGGCCTCGCTCAG
Source organism: Gemmatimonadales bacterium (assembly GCA_038236775.1). GTDB lineage: Bacteria > Gemmatimonadota > Gemmatimonadetes > Gemmatimonadales > Gemmatimonadaceae > AG11. Next base: position 3,526 of record JBBRZK010000135.1, on the reverse strand, counting down.
GTGGATGAAGTCCCGCAGTGGCGGAATGCGCACCCATTCGCAGCGATTGATCGCCGTGCGGGACGGCTGCGCGCACATCACCTGCGCGTGGGGCAGCGACCCGTGCAGCAGCCCGTACGTGACGCCCGAGTAGCTCGGATGAATGATGGAGCCCTGCCCTTCCACCAGGACGAGGTCCGAGTCGCGCGCGCACTCGAGCACGAGCCGCTCCGCCGCGCCCGCGATGAAGTCGGCCACGACGGCGTCGACGCCGATGCCGCGTCCCTCCACCAGGATGCCGGTCTGCCCGGTGGCGGCGAAGCTGGTGCGGATCCCGCGCGCCCGGAGGTCACCAAGGAGCTGGAGCTGCGTGGTCATCTTGCCGATGTTGCAGTCGGTGCCCACGGTGAGCACCACCGTGGCATCGACGTCCCGCACGCGACCGTTCGCGACGGTGAGGCCGGCGGGAGGCCGGCGCAGGTCGTGAATGGTCACGCCGTGGCGGTGCGCGAGCGCCGCGAGTTGCGGCACGTCGGCGATGAAGGTGTGCAGGCCACTCCAGATCTCGAGGCCGTGCTCGATGGCGCTCGCGAGGAGGGCCACCCAGGCTGCCGGCAGCTGTCCGCCCGCCGGTGCGATGCCGATGACGAGCGCGTTGGGCCGGAGGGCGAGTCCCTCCTCGAGCGTCCCGATCACCGGAATGTCGCCGCCGAAGCCCAGCACCTGGCCGGCGGTGCGGCCGGCCTTGCTCGCGTCGATGATGCCCGCCACGCGCTCCGGCGTATAGCGGATGCACGCGTTGGCGGTCTTGGATTCCTCGGGGCCGAAGAGACCGTCGGCGAGAATGAGGTAGCGCAGGTCGCTGGGCATGACGGCGGCTGGCGGTGAAGTCGGCGGGAATCAGGCCGGAATTGCGACGACGCGACGCTCGAGCGTGCCGACGACGTCCACGGGGGTGGTTGGAATGATCACACCCCCTTCGGACGCGGGCAGCCGCAGGATGAGCGGGCGCTCGCGCGTGGTGCGCCGGAAGCCCTGCCCCTCGTAGATGCGGGACAGCAGGATGCGCTTCACCACCACCATGATCACCGCGAGGCCCGGCACCGCGACCAACAGGCCGAGTGGCCCGAGCAGCTTGCCCACGATGAGGACGAACACGATGGTGAGCACCGGCGGCAGGTCCACCTGGCGCTGCATGATGTACGGCGAAACGAGGTTGCCCTCGATCAGGTGCACGAGGATGCCGAGCCCGATCACCCAGAGCGCCCTGGTGCCGCCTGCGGGGCCGGTGAGGACGAAGAGGGCGGGCAGCGTGGTGGCGAGGAGCGTTCCGAAGAACGGGACGATCGTGGCGAGGCCGGTGAACACGCCGAAGGTGATGTAGTACGGCACGTGCAGGAAGTACAAACCCGTCGCCGTGAGCGAGCCGAGGAACGACATCGTCAGGAGGAGGCCGACGATGTAGGCGCGGAGCGAACCCGCGCAGTCCGCGAGCACGTCGCGGACGAGGTCCCGATGGATGGGCGGAAACAGCGCGATGAGCCACTCGCGGTACAGGGCCGGATGGACGGAGAGGTACAGCCCCATCACGATCACGGAGAAGAGGCTCACCAGCACTTCGACCAGCCCGAGCACCTTGGGCACGACGTTGCCGAACTGGGACGAGACCTGGGCGTAGACGGCGGTGAGGATCTTGTGGTCGCCGGGCTTGTACACCCCCTGGAGCGCCGGCACGCGTGCCGCGAGCCGATCGAGCGCCGCTTCCCACCCGCCGATGTAGTTCGGCAGGACCTTCACCAACTCCTGCGTCTGTGCGAAGAGCGGAGGGACGAGCGCGTAGAACAGGACGGTGAGCCCGCCGAACGAGATCAGGATCGCGACGAGGAACGCGATGCGCTCGGGCAACCGCGCCCGCCGGTGCAGCACGCCGGCGAGCGCTCCCAGGTACAGGGAGATCAGGATGCCGATGAACAACAGGAGGAAGACTTCGGCGACGCGCAGCCACAGCCACAGCGCGACGACGGTGAAGACGGTGGCCGCGAGGATCGGGCCGAACTTGAACTTGACGACCCGGCCCGCTGCCTCCTTCACTGCGCCTTCCGTGTCCCGGGCCGCTCGACCTCTGCCGCGATCTCTTCCTCGTCACGCTGGCCGGCGCCGAGCGCCTTGTTCTGCGCCGGGGCGCCGGAGGGCAGCATGCCCATCTTCTGCTTCAGCGCGAGCAGCTGTGAATCCACCGACACGGTGCCCGCACCGCGCTCGAGCTGCTTGAAGTCGCGCTGCAGTGTGTCGCCGGTGAACTCGTCCTCGATCTCCGAGGCGGCCTTGATCTGCCGCTCATTGGTCTCGATGCGCTCTTCCATCCGGGCGAACGCCTCGAACGCGCTTTTCTCTGACAGCGACGACATCGTCTCGGCGATGCGCTGCTGTGCCTGCGCGCGGCGCTGCCGGGCGACGAGGAGGTTCTTCTTGCGCTTCGCCTCCTCGATCTTGTCGTTCAGGTCGCGAAGTGAATTCTTGAGCTTCTCCGACTCGGAGCGCTGCGATTCCCACGTCTGCTCGTACTGCTGGCCGTGCGCGAGGTGCTCGGCGTGCCGCACCAGCGCCTGCTTCGCGAGGTCGTCGCGGCCTTCCTGCACGGCGAGCATGGCGCGCCGCTCCCAGTCCTGCGCCTGCTTGTACTCGCCATCGGCCTGGTCACGCAGGCGCTTCTCGTCGGCGATGGCCACGGCCACCTGCTGCTTGGCCTTCACGAGCTGGCCACGCATGTCGTCGAGGATCTGCGTCAGCATCTTCTCCGGATCTTCCGCCTTGGAGATCAGGTCGTTGATGTTGCTCTTGAGGAGCTGCGAGAAACGATCGAAGATGCCCATGGGTCAGCGTGCCTCGCGGTACGAGCCGAGCTCGCGCAGGTGCGACGCGAGCGCGAGCGTCATGCTCTCGTAGCTCGCGAGGAATTCCTCGAAGTCGAGGGCCGAAAGCTCGAGCGCTTCGGTGAGAACGATGTGCTGGTCCTGGATGCCGTATGCGCCGTGCAGCAGGTCCGAAGCATTGAGCTCGAGCAGCCGGCGGGTGAGCGTGGCCGTCTGGGCGGCGTCGTCCGGCAGCGTCATCACGTCGATGCGCAGCAGGACCACCGGCGGGGAATAGTTCACGGCGAGGGAGAGGTCGCTCTCGGGGCTCGGCCGCACGATCCAGAAGCCGGGTTCGACCTCCGAGTACGTCGCGCCGGTGGCACTGAGCCGGATGAGGAAACTCTCGATGTCGTCTTTCGTGAGCATTGGCTGCCTGCGGGCACTGGTTGCCTGGCCCTACGCGACGCGGACACGGCCAGGTTTCATCCGATTGGTGCGATGGGGCAAGGTATGACGGGACATGGTGGCGCGAAAGACGCCGGGTGAGCCGTGCTAGTGTAGTGTCGCCAAAGTGGCGTTCGCTTTACCGACCTTCGTCAGGATTTGCTTGACGGTGGCGGTCCAGACAAACGGCGTTGGCTGTGCGTTGCGCTGGTCGATGTACTGCGTGATGGCGACGATCAATTGCTCGA
>JBBRZK010000134.1:0-8223 GCA_038236775.1 Gemmatimonadales bacterium | reverse complement strand
GCACCATGCTCCCCACGGCCTTGATCCGCTGCTCGGCCAAGCGGTCCGCCGCGACATAGGTCGGCACGTTGTCCTGCTTCGCGATCGCGAACACCTTGAGGATGGTGTCGTAGATCTCGTCCGCCTTGCGGAAGGAGCGCGCCGAGCTCCAGCCGGCGAGCTCGGAGTAGACGTTGATCACGCCGCCGGCGTTCGCGACGTAGTCGGGGGCATAGAGAATCCCCTTCTCCTCCAGCACGACGCCATGCCGCTCCTCGAGGAGCACGTTGTTCGCCGCGCCCGCCACGATCTCGCACTTGAGCTGCGGGATCGTCTTGTCGTTGATGATGCCGCCGAGGGCGCAGGGCGCGAAGATGTCGGCCTGCACGCCGTAGATCTCGTCGGGCGTGACGGCGCGCGCACCGAACTCCGACACGACCTGCTTCACGCGCTCGCTGTCGATGTCGGTGACGATGAGCTTGGCGCCCGCCTCGTGCAGCTCCTTGGCGAGGTAGTAACCCACGTGCCCCGCGCCCTGCACGGACACGGTCTTCGTGCTGAGGTCGTCCGCGCCCCACCGCTCCTTCGCCGACGCCTGGATGGCGCGGAACACGCCGTGCGCCGTGACGGGTGACGGGTCGCCCGAGCGGCCGGCGAGGCCGGACACGTTCTTCGTCTCCATGTGCACGAAGTCCATGTCGGCGGTGCTGGTGCCGACGTCCTCCGCCGTGATGTAGCGCCCGCCGAGCGACTCGACGAACCGGCCGTGCGCGCGGAAGATCATCTCGCGGTCGGTCGTCTTGTTGTCGCCGATGATGACCGACTTGCCGCCGCCGAGGTTGAGGCCGGCCACGGCGTTCTTGTAGGTCATGCCGCGCGCGAGCCGGAGGGCGTCCACGATCGCGGCGTCGTCGCTGGCATACTGCCAGAACCGCGTGCCGCCGAGCGCGGGGCCGAGGGTGGTGCTGTGGATGGCGATGATGCCGCGGTAGCCGGCGGAGGAGTCGTTGCAGATCACGAGCTGCTCGTGACCCATCGACGCGATCGTATCGAAGAGCTGCATTGCCTTGTCGGTCAGGGTTTAGTGAATGGTAAATCGAAAAGCAGACCCTTCGCTCCGCTCAGGGTGACATTGCTGGGACATGAATCGAAAAGCAGACCCTTCGCTTCGCTCAGGGTGACATTGCTGGGGCACGAATCGAAAAGCAGACCCTTCGCTTCGCTCAGGGCGACAAAAAGCAGACCCTTCGCTTCGCTCAGGGTGACAGCTGTCATCCTGAGCGCAGCGAAGGATCTGCTTGTAGTGCCGGTACTCATGCCCCACGCTCCGCGTACAGCTCGCGCGCGATCACGATCCGCTGCACCTCGGACGTCCCTTCGTAGATCTCCGTGATCTTCGCGTCGCGGAACAGCTTCTCGACGGGATAGTCCGTCACGTAGCCGTAGCCGCCGAAGATCTGCACGGCCTCGGTCGTGACGAACATCGCCGTCTCGCTTGCCAGCAGCTTGCACATGGAGCCGTGCAGCGTAGTGGACTCCCCGCGGTCCTTCGCGGCCGCCGTCGCGTGCAGGAGCGCGCGCGCCGACGCAATGCGCGCGGCCATGTCGGCGAGCTTGAACTGGATGGCCTGGAACTCCCGGATCGCCTGGCCGAACTGCTGCCGCTCCGCGGCATAGGCGAGCGACGCCTCCAGCGCCGCGCGCGCGATGCCGATGGCCTGCGCCGCGATGCCGAGTCGCCCGTTGTCGAGCGACTGCATCGCATACACGAACCCCTGCCCTTCCTCGCCGAGGAGGTTGGCCGCGGGCACGCGCAAACCGTCGAAGTTCAGCTGCACCGTCGGCGACGCGCGGAGGCCCATCTTGTCCTCCTTCCTGCCGACGTGGAAGCCTGGCAGGTCGGGCGTCACGATGAAGCACGAGATGCCCTTCGAGCCACGTCGCGCGTCCGGCGTGTCCGTGCGCGCCATCACCATGATCACGCCGGCGAAGGTGCCCGACGTCACCCAGCTCTTGGTGCCGGTGAGCAGCCAGTCGTCGCCGTCTCGCTCGGCCTGGCAGCGCAGCGACGACGCATCCGAACCCGCATCCGGCTCGCTGAGCGCGAACGCGCCCACGATCTCGCCGCGCGCCATCGGCTTGAGCCAGCGCTGCTTCTGCGCCTCGCTGCCGAAGTTGAGCAGCATCTGCGTGGGCAGCGAGTTGTGCACGCTCATCAGCACCGCGGTAGACGCGTCGCCCGCGGCGATCTCCTCGAGCGCGAGGAGGTACGACAGCGTATCGAGCCCGAGCCCGTCGTATGCCTCCGGGAGCAGCATGCCGAGGAAGCCCAATTCGCCCATGCGATGCGCGACGGCGACCGGAAATGACGCTGTGCGATCCCATTCGCCCGCATGCGGGACAATCTCGTCGCGCGCGAACGCGCGGGCGAGCTGTTGCACTTCGTGCTGGGTCTCGGTGAGCGGGGTCAGGGACATATCGTGCTGGTCGCGATCATGAATAAGTATAGAAGCCCCGCCCGGACTTCCGGCCCAGCCAGCCCGCCGCGACGTATTTCCGCAGGAGCGGACACGGCCGGTACTTCGAGTCGCCAAGGCCGTCGTGGAGCACCTCGAGAATCGCCAGGCACGTGTCCAGGCCGATGAGGTCGGCCAGCGCGAGCGGACCCATGGGATGGTTCATGCCGAGCTTCATCACGGTGTCGATCGCCTCGGGCGTGCCCACGCCCTCCATCACGCAGTACACGGCCTCGTTGATCATCGGCATGAGGATCCGATTCGCCACGAAGCCGGGGAAATCGTTCACTTCCACTGGCGTCTTGCCCACCTCGAGACTCCACGCGATCACGCGCGCCGTGGTCTCATCCGACGTGGCGAGCCCGCGGATGATCTCCACGAGCTGCATCACCGGCACCGGATTCATGAAGTGCATGCCGATCACCTGCTCCGGCCGGCGCGTGCGCGCGGCGATCTCGGTGATCGAGATGCTGCTGGTGTTCGTGGCGAGGATGGCGCCGGCGTCGGCCTTCGCGTCCATGTCGGCGAAGATGCGGAACTTGAGGTCGCGATTCTCCGTCGCCGCCTCGACGACGAGCGCCGCGCCGGCGATCGCATCCATCGACGTGGACGTCGCAATCCGGCCGATCACGTCGGTCTTCTGCGTCTCCGTCAGCGTCCCCTTCTTCACCTGGCGATCGAGGTTCTTCGCGATGGTGGCACTCCCCTTCGCGAGCGCGGTCTCGGCGACGTCCACCATGGTGACATCGAACCCGGCCTGCGCGAACACGTGCGCGATGCCGTTTCCCATCTGTCCCGCGCCGATTACGGCAATGCGGTCGGACATGTGCTACGACTCCCCGCGGCGAGGCCGCGCGTAGAAATACGCCAACCCGAACGTCATGCCGATTGCGGCGATCAAGCCGCCCTCGGGTCCCCAGTCTCCGCCGCTCAGCCAGGCCGGCTCCATCGTCACGGCGCGATAGCCCGGCGCCTCGAACGCGAGGCCACTCACCAGTGCGTGAAACGGTACGGCCATCGTCCAGTTCCACGCGAAGTGCGCCATCCCGGCCGCGTACAGACTGCCCGTGCGGATGCGTACCGTGGCCAGCAGCAGTCCCGACAGCGTCACCACCAGCACGGACGCCACCGTGGCGCCCGGGTTCCTCATGTGCAGCAGGCCGAACATCACGCTCGTGAGCCCGATGGCCGCGGGAGCACCCACGCTGTCACGGATGACCGTGAGCAGGTAGCCGCGACACAGCAGCTCTTCCGCAAACGCCGCCGGCAGCAGCACGATCGAGATGCGCACCGCCGCGCCCATCCAGCTGCCGTCGTCCGGACTCGACGTGAAGTGCATCAGGCCAGCCGCGAGCAGCACGAGCAGCGCAAAGAGGTTCGCACTCGTCCCGATGCTCCACCCCGCCACCATCGCGCGGAGGCGAAGGGCACTGCGTCCAAGATCGACATCCGCCCAGGGGCGCTGGTCGATGGAGCGGAGCATGATGGCCGTGGCCGCGAGCACCGCCACCAGTTCCGAGAAGAGGTCCACCCGGATCATGTGCTCGCCGTGCCGCGCCAGCCAGACGAGCGGTGGCGTGACCAACCATGCGGCGCCCGCGGAGCAGACGAACACGAACGCGACGAAGGCGAACACGCGCCCGATGGTCGCCGGAATCTGTCGCGCGACCATCGGTGCCGGCGTCGGACGTCCTGTCAGTCGGTCAGCTGCGTGTGCGACGCGTGCCCGCGACGCCCGCGGCGAACAGCGCCTTCACGGCATCCATCGCCACGAAGGGCACGACACCGAGGAGCGCCGCCGTGGCGATGCTGCCGGTGATGACCGCAAGCTGCGCCAGCCCGCCGACGTACAGCGTCAGCATGCCCGCCTCGGCGGCCAGTGCCCGGACCACGAAGCTGCGACGTCCCGCGCCAAGCCGACCCGCGATCGCCGCGGCCGCCGGATACGCGAGCAGGTAGCCGCCCGTGGGTCCGAACAGCCGCGCGATGGCCGGCGCGCCCATCGGCGCGAACACCGGCAGGCCGGCCACACCGGCCGCGAGGTACACCGCCATAGCGATGGCGGCGTCGAGGGGCCCGAGCAGGAGGCCGGACAGCACGACGATGAGCGGCTGGAGCGTCACCGGCACCGGCGTGCCTGGCAGCGGCAGGGCGAACTGCGCCGAGAGGGCGAGCGTGCCGACGGCGAGAAGGACGCCGAGGGCGCGCGTGCGCGGTGCGCGTGCGGAGAGTGCGTAGGTCGTCATGGTCTCAGGTGCGAGTGACGGAGAGTGCGACGGCATCGCCGCCGCCGAGGCACAGCGTGGCGAGGCCGCTGTCGAGCTGGCGGTCCTGAAGCGCATACAGCAGCGTGGTGAGCACGCGGGCGCCGCTGGCACCGATGGGATGACCGAGGGCGATGGCGCCGCCATTGACGTTGACGCGGTTCCAGTCCCAGTGCAGGCCGGCGCCGTCGGCGAGCGCCTGCGATGCGAACGCCTCGTTCGCCTCGATCAGGTCGTACTGGCCGATGGTCTTGCCTTCCTTCTTCATCAGGTTGTTCACCGCCGTGATGGGCGCGAAGAACAGGTCCTTCGGGTCCACGGCGCCCGTGGCATACGCCGCGATGCGCCCGAGGATCGGCAGGTTGTGCGCCTCTGCATAGGCGAGCGAGGTGATGACGAGCGCCGCGCCGCCGTCGTTGAGCGAGCTCGCGTTGCCGGCGGTGACCGTCGCATCGTCGCCCTTGCCGAACGCCGGCCGGAGCTTCGCGAGCGAGTCGGCGCTGGTGTCGGCGCGCGGACCTTCGTCGGTGTCCACCACCGTGTCGCCCTTCCGGCCCTTGATGGTGACGGACACGATCTCGGCCTTGAACTTCCCGGTCTGCTGCGCGCGCACGGCCTTGGCGTGCGACTGCACCGCAAAGTCGTCCTGCTGCTGGCGCGTGACGCCGGCCTTCGTCGCGGTGTACTCGGCATGCCCGCCCATGTGGACGTCGCAGCTCGCGCACCACAGGCCGTCCTTGATCACGCCGTCCACCATCGTCTGGTCGCCGAGCTTCACGCCGGCGCGCATGCCGTTCACATAATACGGCGCGTTGGACATGGACTCCTGCCCGCCTGCCACGACGACCTGCGCGTCGCCGGCCTTGATGGACTGCGCCGCCATCATCACGGCCTTGAGCCCGGAGCCGCACACCATGTTGATGGTCACCGCGCTCACGCTCGACGGCACGCCGGCCTTGAGCATCGCCTGGCGCGCGGGAGCCTGTCCCACGCCGCCCTGCACGACGTTGCCCATGATGACTTCGTTCACCTCGGAGCCCGGAACACCGGCGCGGACGAGCGCCTCGCGGATCGCGATGGCGCCCAGCTCCGGCGCGGTCACGGACGAGAGCGCACCGAGGAACTTCCCGATCGGCGTGCGCGCGGCGGCAACGATGACGGGAATGCGGGATTTATCGGTCATGACGGAAAGTGCTCGAGTCAGCGTCCCGCCGGGATGGGGGCGGGAGAGATGCGAAAGCTAACCGGGGTGACGAGCGGTATTCAATCGCGCCGGGGTATGCCCGGCGCGTGCGGCCCGGGCTAGCCTTCACCCATGACGCCATCCAGCGGCACGCGTTCCCGGACACCCCGTGCGCGGCTCGCCGTTGCCGTGGCGGTTGCCTCGCTCCCGGTGCTGGCCTGCGCCGGAGCCATCGCGGCTCGCCAGGCCGACGTCGACCCCGCCGTGGCGGGCATCCCGCCGTTCGTGACGGAAGACTTCGGCGGCATCTCGCGCGCCACGCTGGAGACCAACGCCCTGCCCTACAAGGTGGTGGCGACGGCGCTCCTGCTGCGCGAGGAGCAGCGTCGCCACGTCGCACTCACGCAGGCCGACATTCCCGACGTGTACCGCCAGTTCGGCTTCGTGTATCCGGCGCGCATCGGCAACTGGCCCGCGAGCGTCCCGCAGCCGCACTTCGACCGGCCCCTTGGCATGGTGGGCCACATGCTCGGCGGACCCATCCCGCTCATTCGCATCGACGCCGTGACGCTCGGCTGCACCACCTGCCACGGCGGCCTGGTGTACGGCGCCGACGGCCGCGCGACGTCCACGGCGTGGATCGGGCTGCCGAACACGTCGATCAACCTCGAGGCGTACACGCAGGCCGTGTATCAGGCGCTCAAGCTCGCCGTGGCCGACCAGGGCGCGTTCCGCGACCGCATCCGCGCCACGTTTCCCGAACTGTCGTTCCGCGAGCGCTTCACGTTGCGCTACATCATCATGCCGAAGGTCGCGGCGCGCATGCGCGAGTACCTCGCCGCCGGCGACGCGCCGCTGCCGTACTCGAACGGCGGACCCGGTCGCACGAACGGCGTCGCGTCCCTCAAGCACATGATCGGCGCGCCGCCGGGCACCGTGGGCGGCCACGCTGACGTCGGCTTCACCTCCATCCCCGATCTCGGCAGCCGCGCGCTGCGCAGCTCGCTGCTCTACGACGGCATCTACGCGCCCATCGGCGCCGAGCGATTCGCGACGCGCACGCTGGGCGACAGCGCGGCCGGCCACGTGTCGGACCTCGCGGGCATCATTGCCTTCTTCACCGTCTCCACCATGGGCGTAGAGCCCGACGTCGCCGAGCACGCCATCGAGGCGATCACGCCGACGGTGAACTGGATCGCGACGCGTTACCGGGCGCCGCCCTTCCCCGGCGCAATCGACCCGAGTCAGGCGCGCGCCGGCGAGATGCTGTTCGTGAATCGGTGCGCGCGCTGTCACGGCCAGTACAACGACGAGTCACCGCGCCGGCTGGTGTCCTATCCCAACCGGCTGGTGCCACAGGCGGAGCTGGGCACCGACTCGTCGCGCTGGGCGATGGTGGACACGATGGTCACGTCGCGGCTCGCGCAGAATGCCTACGCACGCCACATGACAGCGGCGCGCACGGGTGGGTACGTCGCGCCGATTCTCTCGGGCCTGTGGGCCACTCCGCCGTACCTGCACAACGGCAGCGTGCCCACGCTCTGGCAACTGCTCACGCCGGCCGAGCGTCCCGCGCGATTCTACGTGGGCGGCCATGCGCTGGACTACACGGACATGGGCATCGCCGGCCACGTGGATGCGGAGGGCGTATACCGCTACGACGCCTCATACGTGCCGTGGTCCACGCCCGACCTGTACGACACGAGCAAGCCCGGCCTCTCCAACCGCGGCCACGAGCGGCAGGTGAGCGGCCTCTCGGCCGCCGAGAAGCGCGCACTCATCGAGTACCTGAAGACGTTGTAACGCGTTGTCATCCTGAGCGCAGCCTCTTTGTCATCCTGAGCGCAGCGAAGGATCTGCTTGTGATCCCAGCCCCGCTCCGCTACACGAGATACTCGCCGACCGGCAACCGCGGACTCACCGCCACCGCTGTGTCGTCCATGCGGCCCACCCGAAAGACATTCGACAGCCGCCGCTCCGCAGCCACGCCGTGCAGTCGCTCGATCGCCGTACGCACGCGCACATCATCAGCAGAAGCAGACATCGGCGCGAGGTGCAGTCCGGCCGCTTCCACCTCGAGCCACAGCCGCAGCATCCGCCTTCCGACGTCGAACGCCGACGCGCTTTTCAACGGACAGAAAAGCACCGCCGCCGACGCACTCCGCACGGGCGCACTCTCGGAGATCAGCGGGCGCGCCATCCCGAGACGCCGCAGCAGCGCAAACGGCCGCGGCGCCAGCAGCCGCGCTGCCGCCCAGCGCTCGGCGGTCGAGAGCGCGAG
>JBBRZK010000133.1:0-8348 GCA_038236775.1 Gemmatimonadales bacterium | reverse complement strand
CGCCTTGAAGCAGTCCAGCACGGCCCACCCCTCCTCCGTGTCAATCTGCCGGAGGTAGTTCTCGGCCACGATCACGTCGAGCGCGACGACGGAGTCGCTGCCCGCGCGCGTGCTGTCGCCCTGGAGCACCACCTCCACGTGACGGAACAGGTCGGTCTGGTAAAGACTGCGCTGTGCGTCGATGAGGTCGCGCTCGCGATAGAGGTCGCCCACCTGCACGCCGAGCAGCTGGAGGATCGTACGGTCGCCGAGGCGGCGCGGCGTGCCCGGCAGCGGGTCGTCCCGCACGCGGATGGTGCCGATGTGCGCCCGCGTCCCCGGCAGCACGTCGAGCGTCACCACCGCGAGCCGACGCAGGGTGTCCACCGCGTAGCCGGCGTTCACGTCGCCGCGCGGGTAGCCCGTGTTGCGCAGCCGCATCTTGATCGAGTCGATCGACGACTGGATGCGCGTGACGTCGAAGATCATGCCGTGGCGCAGCCGCAGCGACGCCGTGTCCACGATGGGCGCGATGACGCTGTCCAGGCCCGTGATGCGCAGCGTGTCCATCAGCACCGGCTCCCCTTCGCGCAGCACGAACGTCACCTTCACGCCGCCGTAGCCGTCGAGCACGGGGGCGACGATGGTGTCCACGGTGGTGGAGAAGTAGCCGTGGCGACGATAGAAGACGCGCAGCCGTCCCACGTCGAGGCGGAGCTCGTCACTGTCGAGGCAGTGCTTCGCGCCGCCGATGCGGATGATCCGGCGCACGAGCTCCGACGGCGTCGTCGCCACGCGCAGCGCGAGGTCGCTCGCCCGGAAGACGGTGTTGCCGCGGAACTCCATCGACCGGACCTCGCGCTCTCCCGCGTCGCAATCCACGCTCTGCGCGCGCGATGCCGTGGGCACCAGGGCGAGGAAGGCGGCGGTGAGCGCGACGCGTCGCCACGCAGCCCCGCGCTCCCTCCCACCAGTCATCCCGTCGCTCGTCCCGACGCGTGATGCTTGCCGAGCCGCCGCTCCTCGGGAAGCAGCGGCGTGCGCTGCAGGAAGAGCCGCGCGACGTAGAACGCCGCCAGCCCCGTGACGATGCCCGCCCCGATCGCGGGAATCAGCTCGCGGGGTTCGAGCGCGCGCCGGTAGACGTAACCGTCCAGGCGCGTGCTCTGGCGCTGGGATCCTTCCGTGGGTTCTGGCATGCGGCTCGTTTGACCGGCGAGTGAGGAAGGGACGTAACTTGCAGCTGGAGACACGAGACGCCCGCACGGCATTCACCCGGCGGGCGCGTGTTTTGATTGACGCTGCTCCCTGTCGCGGGTAAGTTCTCGCGCCTTTGCACCCCTGTCAACTGCTTACGCCAGAACATCATGCGCCGTTGGACCGCCCTTATTCTGGCCACGCTCGCGACCGCCTGTGGTGGCGGTGGTGACGGCGCCAGCCGCCGCACCCTGATCGACTCGCGCGACCAGTACGATCCGCGCTCCCTCGACCCCGCCCTCTCCACCGACGTGCCCACCGGTCGCGCGGTCGGTTACCTGTTCGACGGCCTCACCCGATTCACCCCGGAGGCGAAGGTGATACCGGGCCTCGCCACGAGCTGGGACGTGTCCCCGGACGGGAGCGTCTACACCTTCCATCTGCGTCGCGGCGTCACCTTCACCGACGGCACGCCCTTCGTGGCACGACAAGTCGCGACGAGCTGGCAGCGCGTACTTGACCCGAAGGTGAAGGGCGGGCGCGGCTGGCCGCTCTATCCCATCAAGGGCGCCAAGGAGTTCGCCGATGGCAAGGCCACCGGCATCGCGGGCGTCTCCGTGCCCGACGACTCCACCGTCGTCGTCACACTCAAGGAGCCGTTCGCGATCTTCCCCAAGCTTCTCGCCATGCCCGTCGCCGCCATCGCGCCGGACCACATCCCCGCTAACTTCGGCGAGGCGCCGGTAGGCACCGGGCCGTGGAAGCTCGTCGAGTGGAAGCACGACGACTACCTCCTCTTCGCGCCCAACACGAAGTACTGGGGCGGCGCGCCGAAGGCCGATTCGCTCAAGGCCCGCATCATCGCCGAGCCGAGCACGGCCGTCGCGGAGTTCGAGAGCGGGAACGTGGACGTGCTGCAGATCCCGCAGGGCGACATCCAGAGCTGGCAGGAAGACACCGAGCGCCGGAAGCTGCTGCACTCCACGCCGTCGCTCGAGCTGGTGTACGTGGCCATCAACACCACGCGCGGCCCGCTGCGCGACGTGCGCGTGCGCCAGGCGCTCAACATGGCGATCGACCGCCGCGTGCTCGTGCGCAACCTCATCGCCGGCCGCGGCGACCTCGCCGCCGGCGTCATCCCGCCATCGCTGCCCGGCAGCGTGAAGACGCGCGTCGGGTACACGTTCGACACGCTCCAGGCGAAGAAGCTCCTGCGCGAGGCGGGCTACCCCAACGGCATCGACGTCGACCTCTGGACCTCCACCAACCCGATCTACGTCCGCATCGCGGAAACACTCCAGGGCTACTTCCAGCTGTCCGGTATCCGCGCCAGGATCGTGCAGCGCGAAAGCGCCGCCGCGCGCGAGGCCGCCCGAAAGGGACAGACCGATCTCTTCGTGAAGGACTGGTACGCCGACTACCCCGACGCGGAGAATTTTCTCTACCCGTTGCTGCACAGCGCGAACAAGGGCGTCGGCGGCAATGTCTCGTATTTCGACAACGCGACGTACGACAGCCTCGTGACTGCCGCGCGCCGCGAGCAGGACGAGACGCGTCGCGTCGCACTCTATACACAAGCCGACCAGCTGGCCTTCGAGCAGGCACCCATGATCTTCCTCTACTTCTACAACGAGCTGAACGCCGTGCAGCCATGGATCAAGGGGTTCGTGCCACCGGTCATCTTCAACGGCCAGCCGTGGACGAACGTGACCAAGACCGCTGCGGGGAAGTAGCATGACGGCCTTCATCATCCGTCGCCTGCTGCTGTCGATCCCGACGCTGTTCGGCGTCCTCGTCGTTGCGTTCCTCCTGCTGTACGTGGCGCCGGGCGACCCGGTCATGGCCATGGTGGGAGAGCGAGCCGACGAAGCGACCATCGCGCGGCTGCGCGCCGAGCTCCGCCTCGACGATCCGCTCCCCGTCCAGTTCGGCCACTACGTCGCCGGCATCGTGAAGGGAGACCTCGGCCGCTCCTACATCACGAATCGCCCCATCCGGAAGGACATCATCGAGCGGTTCCCCAAGACGCTCCAGCTCGCGGGCGCCGCGATGCTGCTCGCCACGGTCCTCGGCGTCACGCTCGGCGTGCTGAGCGGACGACGTCCGGGCAGCCTCATCGACCGCGTCGGCCTGGGCATCGCGTACCTGGGCATCAGCTTTCCCGTGTACTGGGTGGGCCTGCTGCTCATCCTGCTGTTCGCCGTCACGCTGCACTGGCTGCCACCGTCAGGGTTCGGCGGCCTGCGTTACCTCATCCTGCCCGCGCTCGCACTCGGCATGCGCTCCATCGCCTTCCTCGCGCGCATGACCCGCTCGGCCATGCTCGATGCGCTGGGCGCGGATTACGTGCGCACTGCGCGCGCGAAGGGGCTGAGCGAGTTCCTGGTCGTAGGCCGGCACGCGCTCCGCAACGCGATGATTCCCATCATCACCGTCCTCGGCCTCGACTTCGGTGCATACCTCACGGGCAGCATCCTCACGGAGACCATTTTCTCGTGGCCCGGCCTGGGACGTTACGTCGTGAACGCCATCGCGCGCCGCGACCTGCCCGCCATCCAGGGCTCGGTGCTGTTCCTCAGCGCGGTGTTCGTGCTGGTGAACCTCATCACCGACGTAGCGTACGCGAAGGCAGATCCGCGCGTGAGCTACAGTTGAGCGGCACCTCCGCACTCGACGCGTACCAGGACGCGGCGGCGCGCACCACCAATCCGGCGCTCGATTTGCCGTCGCAACTGCTCGACGCGGCCGCCGGCCTGGCGGAGGAAGCCGGTGAAGTGCTGGGTCAGGTGCGCAAGCATGTCATGCAGCAGCGCCCGGTCGATCGCGACGCGCTCGTCGAGGAACTGGGCGATGCGCTCTGGTGCATCGCCATGGTCGCCCGACTGCTCGGCGTACCGCTCTCGGAAGTCGCGCAGCGCAACCAGGAAAAGTTGCGCAAGCGTCATCCCGATGGGTTTACGGCGGGCCACCAGCCAGGCCGCTAGCGGTCGTGCGCGCGGGCGCGGTACATTCGCCGTATCCCAGGCAAGGAGAGCGTATGCCCACCCGATTGCCTGCCCTTGCTCTGCTCTGCTGTCTCTCCGCGGCGTGCGCGGGTGGAAGTGCTCCCGCGCCACTGCCGCCGCAGCCCGCGTCCGCGCCGACGCCCACTGCGCGCGCGTCGGACCTGATCACTGAGAAGGAGCTCGAAGATCCCTCCGTGCTCACCGGTGATGCGTTCGAGGCCGTGCAGCGCCTGCGCCCGGCGTTCCTCATCACGCGCGGCAAGACGAGCTTCCGGAAGGAAGCACCCGGTGTGAGCCTTTCCGTGGATGGCGCGGTGCCCATCGCAGTGGACAACCTCCGCCAGCTGCGCCCCAACCAGATCCTCGAGATCCGTTACCTGGGTGCCATCGAGGCGACACAGCGGTTCGGGACCATCACCGGGAGCGGTGGCGTCATCTTGGTGCGGATGAAGTAGCCGCGCGCTTGCCATGCGGGCGCGCGCTGGTGCTCAGTCGTCCTTCTGCCCGAAGATCGCCATGTTCGACGAGTGGCCCGGCGCGACTTTCTTCTCCGGATAGATCCAGTGCACGGCCTGGTTCACTGCAGTCGCCGCCTCGCCGAACCCGCAGGCAATCAGCTTCAGCTTGCCGGGATAGGTCGTCACGTCGCCCGCCGCCCAGATGCCGGCGCGTCCCGTCTCCATCAACTGGTTCACGACGATCTCGTCCTTCTGGAGCGTCAGCCCCCATTCGGCGATGGGCCCGATGTCGCTCACGAAGCCCAGCATGGGCAGCACCACGTCCGCCTCGACGTCGGTAGTGGTCTTCGCCTTCACGTCGCGCAGCGCGATGTGCGTGAACCGGTCGCCTTCGCGCCGGCAATGGACGTCGGCGATCTCGTGGAACGTGTACATCGACGCGCGGCCGGCCTTCACGTCCGCGTCGAACTGCGACACCGTTGCGCCGTGGGCGCGGAAGCGGTCGCTCCGGTGCACGAGCGATACGTGCGTGGCGATGCCCGACAGCTGCGTCGCCCAATCGAAGGCGGAGTCGCCGCCGCCGATGATGATCACGCGCTGGCCGGCGAACACCTTCGGGTCCGTCACCACGTCGTAGATCCCCTTCCCGTACCAGGGCTCGGCGCAGGCCTGCGGCAGTCGCCGTGGCGAGAAAGCGCCAATGCCTGCCGCGATGAGGATGGACCGCGAACGAAACTCGCCCGCTCCCGTTTGCAGCACGAACAGGCCGTCCTTCTCCTCGAGGCCGGTGACGCGCTGGCCGAGGTGCACGGGCTGCTGGAACTGCGCGGCTTGCTCGGCGAGCGAGCGCACGAGGTCCTTCGCCAGCACCTTTGGATAGCCGGCCACGTCGAAGATGTACTTCTCGGGATAGAGCGCGGCGAGCTGGCCGCCGAGCTCTGGCAGCGCATCGACGATCTGCGCCGTGGCGCCTCGCATGCCGGCGTAGAACAGGGCGAAGAGGCCTGCGGGGCCACCTCCGATGATCGTGATGTCCTTGATTTCGTGTTCCATGCGCGAAAAATGGGCGGACGGCCCTGTCGGCGCTACGCGGCCGCGCCGGGCGCGGCGTTGGCCGGGCCGGCTGGCGATGAACCGGGCGCGGCAGGAAGTTGGCAGAACCCCTCGGCCTATATTTCCTCCTGATGAAGATCTATACGAAGACCGGCGACGCCGGAGAAACGGGGCTGTTCGGCGGTGGGCGCGTGCCCAAGGACGACATCCGCGTGGAGGCGTACGGTGACGTTGATGAGCTGAACGCCGTCATTGGGATGGCGCGCTGCATCGAGATGATGCCGCGCATCGACGAGGTGCTCGTTCCGATCCAGCGCGACCTGTTCGCGATCGGGGCGCTCCTCGCCACCCCCGACCGGGACAAGATGGCGCTGCACCTCGAGAAGGCCCGCATCGACGAAGGACGGATCGCCGAGCTCGAGCGCGCCATCGACGACGGCGAGCAGGAGCTGGAGCCGCTCCGCGCCTTCATCATTCCCGGTGGAACGCCCAAGGCCGCCGCCCTTCACGTCGCGCGCACCGTGTGCCGGCGCGCAGAGCGGCACGTCGTCCGTCTCCAGCACGAGGTGGAGTTGCCGGCGCTGGCCGTCATCTACCTCAACCGCCTCTCCGACCTCCTGTTCACGCTCTCGCGCGTGGCGAACAGGCGGGCCGGCGCGGGCGAAGTCACGTGGTAGCCTGACGTGCAGGCGGTGAGTTCCGCGGTGCGCACGGTCGACGTGGGCACCTACCGGGTCCACGTCGGCGCCGGGCTGCGCGATCGCTTCGCGGAGGAGATTGCCTCCGTGGCGCCGGCACATGCCTTCGCCATCGTCACCGACGACCAGGTCGGGCCACTCTATGCCGACGCGCTGGCGACTTCGCTGGCGGCGCATGGGCGCGTCTCGCGGCACGTGTTGCGAGCGGGCGAGGCGTTCAAGACGCGCGAGACATGGGCCCGCATCACCGACGAGTTGCTTGCGGCCGGCTGCACGCGCGACACCACGGTGGTCGCGCTGGGCGGCGGCGTAGTGGGCGACCTCGCGGGATTCGTCGCCGCGACGTTCATGCGCGGCGTGCCGGTGGTGCAGTGCCCTACGTCGCTCCTCGCGATGATCGACGCGTCCGTCGGAGGCAAGACCGGTGTGGACACGGGAGCGGGCAAGAACCTCGTGGGCGCCTTTCATGCGCCGGCGGCCGTGCTCGCAGACGTTGACGTGCTCGCCACCCTTTCGCTCGCGCACAGGCGTGCGGGGCTCGCGGAAGCCTTCAAGCACGGCGTCATCGCGGACGCGGCGTATTTCGCGTTCCTCGACGCGACCACGCCTGCCATCCTCGCCGGCGACGCGGAGGCGACCCTCGCGGTCGTCGCGCGCAGTGTGGAGATCAAGGCGGAGGTCGTGCGCGCGGACGTGCGCGAGGAGGGACGTCGGAAGACGCTGAACTTCGGCCACACCATCGGTCACGCGGTGGAGCACGTCACGGGCTATGCGCTGCTGCACGGCGAGTGCGTCGCCATCGGGATGGCGCTCGAGGCCGCGCTGGCGGAGCGCCTCGACGTCGCGCCGGCCGGCACGCGCGAGCTGATCGCGAAGGTGCTGAGTCGCGCCGGTCTCCCGGTCGCGCTTCCCGCGGGGCTCGCGCCCGAGCAGGTGCTGGCCGCCACCCGGTTCGACAAGAAGGCGCGCGCGGGTGTCGTCGAGTACGCGCTGCCGGTGCGGATCGGCGCGATGGCGAGCAACGGCGGACGCTGGGCCATCGGCGTGGATGACGGCATGGTGATGGACGTGCTCGGATGATCGCCGCGCCTCCGGGCACGCCGGCGCACGGCGCCACGCCGGTTCCCGGGCCGGTCATCGTTCATTCTCCGCTCACGCCGTCGCGGCGCGGCGGGTCTCGGCGGCGGCGCTCGTACTATGGCGTCGCGATGCTCGGGCTCGTGCTCGTGGTTGGCGTGATGGCCAGCACGCTGCGTCATCGCGCCGAGCCGCTGCCGCCGCGTCCCATCTCGTTCGCGCCGGTGCTCGTGTATGCGCCCCTGCGCCTCGACGGCGCGCTCGTGCTGGGCGCGGCGCGCGACTGGGCGGTGAACCGCACGTCCGCGCCGCGGCTGGGTGATCCGGTGCCGGTGTCGCTGACCGCGTACTGCCTCAAGGGGCTGACGCGGCGCGACCGATACGTGCGTCAGGGCATCGTGGCGGCGGATCCCCGCATCTTTCCGCTCGCACGCTACATCGAGGTGTACGTGGGCCGGAACTATTACGGCCGCTTCCTCATCGACGACACCGGCGGGAAGATCAAGGGCAACCACCTCGACATCTGGACGCCGACGTGCTCCGAGGCGCGGCGCTTCGGGTGGCAGCACGGCACGGCGGTGCTCGTTCCGCGTCCGCGTGGCGCCCGGGCCGACACGCTCATGACCGGCCGCCTCGGTGGCGCGGCGCGCCTGCCCGGAAACTGAGGGGACGAGGGGACGAGGGGACGAGGGGACGAGGGGACGAGAGGACGAGAGGACGAGAGGACGAGAGGACGAGAGGGCGAGAGGACGAGAGGACGAGAGGACGAGAGGGCGAGAGGACGAGAGGACGAGAGGACGAGAGGGCGAGGGGGCGAGGGGAACCTGCCGCTGAGGTCACTACGCCTGTCATCCTGCGCGCCGCAACCCTGTCATCCTGCG
>JBBRZK010000132.1:0-8354 GCA_038236775.1 Gemmatimonadales bacterium | reverse complement strand
TCGCGGCGTGGACGGAGGACGCGCACCCCTTTGAATGGACGAAGGAAGTCGTGCACCAGGTCCCGCTCAAGAGACGTTACGCTGATTTACTCAAGTAGGTACTAGGCGGTTACATCGCCCCGATGTGGGGCGGGCGTCACTTCCGGGTCGGACCTCGCCTTCAGGCGGGAGCCTATTGGTCGTCCCCTCGCCCCTCGCTTGGACTCTCCGTCACGCCGGTCACGGCAAGACTCCTCTTCTAGTTCTGAGAGCCAAGCGCCGCCCTAGCGGCGAGAACATCCGTAACCGAGTAACTCACGACGTATTCAACGGTGCGGCGGGGAGGTTTTGTGCCATCAGTTCAGATCGCACGCGCAGGCTCGACCTCGCGCGCGACCGCCCACAGGAACCCGACGAGCTCCCGGGCCACCGCCACCACTGCGATCCTGTGGCCGCTTGCGATACGACAAGTGATTGAAGCGCGCGTGCGACCGTTGCTGCGCCTTCCAGACGTGCAAAATCACCGCCGCCGGTTGCCCTTCCTGCCGACGATTGAGATCAACGCTGATCTGCGGACGATGCCGATAACTCCACCCCGCCTGGACGAGCACATGCCGGCAATGGCTATTCCCCGCTTTGGTGATTGAGCTGAGGCGTTGTCGAGTCGATGATCGTGCTGGAGCCGGGCGTCGCGGCGGCGTTTCCGAGTGCTGCGGAAGTGAACGAGCTCCTGCGAGCGGGCGCGAGAGCGATGCGAAAGCCCAGAGCGCTGAAACGCGCCCGTCGAGCGCCGACGAAGCGCACCGCCTAACCCGCCGTTGCAGCTGACG
The DNA here is from genome assembly GCA_038236775.1 of Gemmatimonadales bacterium. Lineage (GTDB taxonomy): Bacteria > Gemmatimonadota > Gemmatimonadetes > Gemmatimonadales > Gemmatimonadaceae > AG11. The sequence goes on along the minus strand of JBBRZK010000132.1, from coordinate 7,545 downwards.
AACGCATTGACTATCGTGGTCACATTCTGATCGCGGAGCTGTTGCTTGGGGCGCCACCTCTGTTCGTGCTCATCGGGGAAATCTCGATGATCGCCGCAATCGCATGGCTCGGTGTTGCGGTGGCACAGCTGCCACCATCGCCCCCACAAGACGCCCGGGCAAAGACATGAACGCCTTTCGGACTGTACGTGTCGTGCAGATGCTCGCGGCCGCGGTCGCGGGACTGTTCGGCGTCGCAACGCTCTTCGCGGGCGGCCGCGTGCTCCTTGGTTCCGACCCGGGGTACGTCGTGTTCCGACCTCTGCTCATGTACAACACGACGATGGGCGTGGCCTATCTGGCGGCCGGCGTCACCATTTGGCGCAGTGTCATTCGGGGAAGGTACGCTGCGGGTGCAATCTTCCTGCTCAACCTCCTCGTGCTGCTGGGGATCGTCCTGGTCTACCGGAGCGGTGGGGCCGTCGCGGTGGACAGCCTCCGCGCGATGACCCTTCGGACCGTCGTCTGGCTAGTCCTGTACCTGGCTGTATTCTGGCTCGCCCGGGCTCCTGACGTGGCCCGCCCACCCGGCGCCGAGCGGTGAGGTACGCTCCGCCTCAGATGTCACGGAATCGAGCGGTCTCATTTGATCACTATCATTCCCAGCGACAGGCCGCATGTCGCGGCTCACAACCCAAGGCGGAGGCCATCCATGACGGAACACTCCAATGAAGAACCGCGGGCTCACCCGCGTTCACTCGTATCCGTGCGCTGCATTGCGCTCGCCGCACTGCTTACCGCGACGGGGGCAGGCTGTGGCGGCAAGCAGGACGTGCCCGTCGGGCGCGGCAATGCTGACGCAGGTCCGTCCGCGTCGACGATGGCGCCTGATCCCGATGTGCGGACCCCCGTTGTGCTGCCCGTGCAAGGGCGACACATGATCCTCACCGAAATGCGCGGGATGCTGACCTCCGTTCAGGGATACGTCGCCGCTGCGGCGCGAGGTGACACGGCTGGGATGCGGGCCGCGGCGCAGGCGTCGGGTATGGCGGCGGCACGTGATCTGGATCCGGCCATGCAGCAGCGCCTCCCCCCTGAGTTCCTGCGCCTCGGGATGAGCACACACGCCGCGTGGGATTCACTGGCTACGGATGTCAGCCGCGGCGCACCGACGGGTCAAACTCTCGGTCGGCTGGGGGCCATCATGAACAATTGTGTGACCTGCCATGCCCAGTTTCGGATCAACCTCGAACGCTCGGCTGTCACACCTCGGTAAGAAGCCGACACTTTGCGTTGTCCGGTGATGGTGGTCGACTATGCCAGCGGCGGGACCCGTGAGCACACGAGCGCCGATGCGTCCAGCAGTGCACGAGCACAACGCTTGGATGTGCAGCCAACTGGAATCAGAGCATGCCCCCCGACCGCCTCACCAGCGCATGGAGCTGTCAAAGCGCGGCCAAGCTCGGGAGTCAGGGAGGCGCGATGCCGCCGCGCTTTGCAGCGTACATGCTGGACTCCGAATTCATCCAGACCGAGATCACGACGTTATTGGCAGCCCACTACTACAGCGCCGCCGCGGCCCGCTTCGCGATCTCAATGAGCCGTGTGCACGCAGCGGGCGAGGTCGCACTGCACATGACGAGCACCGAGACGTTCCCTTTGAAGAAGTGAAATTGGCTGCCGTCCACTCCACTCTTCGCCTTGCCGGTGTCCCACGGGCCGCTCACGATCTCTCCCTGCTCGGACGCCAGCCTCTTGCGCCCCATCTGCACGGCGATCGGCAACTTGATGTCTTGAATCATGATCGAAAGCATCGGTGGGTTCAGCGTGCTCCCCGCCCCACAAGTGCTCATGGTCTGGTTCGGAGTACTCGCGGTCCGGCCCTTCGGCGCAGCCGGGATACCGAGCGTCTTCAAGTCATCGGCCGTGAATAGCCGGCAGGCATCCTGAGGGATCCGGGCCGCCCGCAAAGACGACGATCCCAGCAGGGTCGAGGCCAGCAACGCGCAGGCGAGGAGAGGTGTGCGCAGGGACGATGACATAGTCCGATTCCTTTGGAAGGTTCGCCGGGGTGGCGGCTGGCAGACTCTATCGCCGGTTGCGTGGTGTTGCAAGGCGATCCTGCCTCGTATCGGCTGCAACGTGGCGGCGCGATGAGTCGCCGTGTTTCCTCATCGGTGCGCGCCACTCGAGCGCTTTGAGAAGGCAGTGGGTCGCTTCACTGAAGACACCGCCCTCGCTGAGCGCCTGCGCAAGCAGCTCCGCCAGCTCGCCAACCCGAGAGCGGGTCGTCTTATCCACGTGATCCTCGATGAGCCGCCGACGCGCCCGCCGCTCTGGTGGACGTTTCCGCTCCTCACCATCGGCAGTATCGCCTGCCTGATTGCGAGCGCTGTCTGGCCCGGCACACTCGTCGTCCTGGCGATGATCGTCCTCGCCAATGTCGGCGTTCAGGTCCTCTACCGACCGAGTGTCGCGGAATTCGTTCCTGCGCTGCGTGAGATGCCTGCCTTTCTCCGCGTCTCCGCCCGCCTCGGAGAGCTCGACGATGTTCGATGCACTCGGCTACATCGATGTGGCACTCTCGGTTGCCGCCTGGCGCACCGCGCTCCCTCGATGGACGATCCCGGCATTCACGACGAGGGGGAAGACGGCTCACCTCGCAGGAGTCGCCCACCCACTGTTGGACGAACCCGTGGCGAACTCGCTCGACGTCGCGAATGCGAGCGTCCTCATTACCGGCTCGAACATGTCGGGCAAGACGACGTTCATTCGCGCCGTGGGAGTCAACGCCGTGCTCGCCCAGACCCTTCATACCGTGCATGCCGACGAGTGGCGTGCCCCATTCCTTGGCGTCCGCACCTCGATCGGGCGGTCGGACAGCCTGCTGGAGGGCAAGAGCTACTACCTGGCGGAAGTCGAGGCCGTGGGCGCGCTGATCGCCGCAAAGGATGACGGACGGCAACACCGCTTCCTGCTCGACGAGATCTTCCGCGGCACGAACACCGGCGAACGCGTCGCCGCCGGCTACGCCGTCCTGTCACACCTGACGAAAGGCGATGACATCGTGATCGTCGCCACGCATGACATGGAGCTGACATCCCTTCTTGGCACCGCGTACGACACGTTCCATTTCCGCGAGGAGATCGCGGGGGGTGCCTTGAGTTTCGACTATCACATCCGTCAGGGACCGGGCACAACCCGGAATGCGATCGCGCTTCTGGAGCTCATGGGCTATCCCCCGAGCGTGGTCGCGGATGCATCTGGATGACTGAGATGCCACACCCGGTGATGGTGCCGAAGCATCGTGGGGGGCAGTGCCCTGGGCCGGCGAGGGCACGCGGAACGGAGGAGGCTTCGCTGCCTGCCGCGCTGGAGTGCCTCCAGGACGTTTACGGTCCCCGACGCTGTGAGAGACGATGTAGCTTGCCAAGGCCCAACCAGGTCCGCGGCGCCGGGTTTCAATCGTCGTACACGGTCGCGCCGCGCATTCAGAGCCGGTGCTGTCGAATCGCGTCGCCGAAGGCCTGAGCGGCCGACTGCATTTCCTTGAGCAGCTTTCGCTGCTCGGCCGATGCGACGCGCGCATCCTCGCTCGCGGCGCGCACCCCCTCGGCGGCCAGACGCATGTCATCGGCCGCGGAGCGCAGCGCGTTCGCCATCTCGTTCGCCTGGTCGGTGGACGCGCGCATCTCGCCCCGCAGCTCGCGCACGTGCTCGGCGATGACGTGCAGCGCCTCCGCGTCGCCGCGGCGCTGTTCGGCGTCGACCCGCGCTCCCTCGGCGACCTGCCGGTGACCCTCCGCGCCCGCCTGCGCGGCGGCGTCCTTGACGCGCCAGCGCTCGGCAGCATCGCGCACGCGGTCCGCGTTGACCCGGTTGCGGTCGTCCTCGTCGTTTCGCTTGTCGGTCATCGCTCGGTCGGGTGAAGGCTTGTGCGAATCGCGCACGCGGGCGCGGATGGAACAGGGACAAATATCGCATGGGTGCGCCGGAAAAACATCACGAAGAGGAGCTCTTCCCGCGGGGTCGAACGATGTACTCGACGATGGGCCGGTGCCGACGGTCGTCACCAGGAATCGCCGGGCTCGTATCCTATCCGTACACGGTGCCACGCCTCTGAGCAGGAGGCAGGCGAATGTGCCAACGGGGCCGGACGGGCGCCCACTCCTGGGCTCAGAGCATCCGCCGGGCAGGGTTTCCAAGTGTGCAATTCTCGTCGGTGATTCTGCGCAATTTCAGGCCAGTGCTGACACACACCAGTCACCGACACGTTGCCGGCCTTCAGAGGGCAACCGAGCGTCGGTGCCGGACTCCTCTGTCTCCAGGTTCGCGACGGCGTCAAGAGCGCCTCCAGCGTCGATTACGGCAGGCACACCCGGTCGTTCAGTTCGGAGGGACCGTTCTCGGGCACGATCTTGCACGACGTCGTCGTTTCCCTCCGAAGGTGATCCTTAATGACCGTTGAATCCGACGCTGCCGATGCCGCTCGCTGGCAACAGCGCCTCGCCGAAATTCGCGAGAATATCAGCACTCGGCTCTGGCCGATCATGCAGGGCATGTCCAGCGGGCGATTCAACGCCCTCATGGACCAGATGGCGCTGCTCCAGTTCGATGGAGAAAGGAGCATCACCGAGAACAACATCGAGATCGACCGACGGTTGGGTGCACCGGATCGACGCGATCCACTGGGTAGACCATCCCACTAGTGCGCGAACGGAATCCGCCAGTCGGGTGACGCGATCCCATGTTGCCCCAGACGGCGTCCAGCGCACCACGCGAAACCATTGTCCCTTGTGGTTGGCAAACTGCCACACCCCGGGGGTGTCTGTAGTTGTGATCGCGCCCGCGTCGCAGAGCGCCCACCGCGGCGTGGAGCCGCTCCCTCGATCCTCCACCGGGAGGTCCAGGGTGTCGACGCGGAGGCCAACTTCGCCATCAACCGGCACGGAGGTCGTGTCTGCACTCCTGGTGGCGGAATCCATCTCCGCGTGTGGAGTGAAGCGCGCGACAGAGGTGACCTCGATCCGGTATGTCGTGAGTGTCATGGAGGCGTTGTCGCCCTCGATGTCCGTGGTATGCACCGGCGGCGCATGCCCAAGCACGCGCAGACGGGCCGCTGCAGTCACGTTGGGCGGCGAGTCCTCGCCTTCGTCAGAGGCGCATTGCGAGACAGTGGAGTCGGGCCGCGCATCGTTCAGGAACAATCTGCTCAGCAGGTAACTGGAAGGCAGGTTATCGTCTTCGCCGTTCACCACTGTTCGAGGGCTCCGCTCGACCACCAGTGGGCGCGATGGCACCGAGTCCTGCGTCGGACGGCGCTCAGCTTGTCTTCCGTCCTGAGCACAGCCCAGGGCGAGCGGTAGCAGAATCGAGAGCGAACAGCGCATGCGCAGACGTTGCGTCGAGACCAGCGTCACGCCAGAGACGGGGCGGGGGCGCACATCAGTCGGAGGCGGGCTGCCGCCGGTACCGCGTCGCCATGCCATGCGCGTCGGTCACGATCAGGGCGCTGTCGGCGAGCGTCCACGAGGAGCGCGTGCGGCCCGGACCCGTGCCCCACAGCTCGCCGTGCCCCGGCGACGACTCCCGCCAGTTGCCCGCCTCGCTTCGGAGCGGTAGACGGAAGAGCATCTGCCCGCCGTGCGTGAACGCGACGAACGCCGTCGCGACGGTGCGATATGGGTAGCTCCACGTCCCCACCACGGAGCTGTCACTGCCGAGGGCGGGGTGCACGCGGGTCATGATGATGTCGTTTCCCGCGTGCAGCGTGTCGATCTCGACGAGTGTGTCTCGCGCGACGCGGATCGGCACGACCGAGAAGCAGGACCCCACGAGTCCGCCGAGTCGCAGCTCGAGCGCACCCGCTCGACGGATGTCGCCGCCGCCTGACGGACCGTGCACGACGCCAAGCTGGCGCTTCCGCCGCGCGAAGGTGGCCCAGTCGCGCGGTAACGCGACGTCGACCATCGTGGACCGCCACTGGTTGTCGTCGGTGGTGTCGATCAGCGTCAGGTCCAGCAGTGGCACCGTCACCGTGCCACGCATCGCGATGCGCAATTCGTAGTTCTCGGGGAGGTCGAACTGTCGGTCGGTGTGCAGCGTCACGGCGCCGCCGTGGCCGTGAAAGTCGACGTCGAGACGCAGACCGCGGGCGCGTCGGCCGCTGTCTGCGTGGATCGTCGCGTCGACTCCGTCTACTGTCTCGAGGGTCCAGGCGGAAATCGACTCGAAGTCGTCGATCAGCACCGGCGGCGTCGCACTGGCGAGTGGGGCCGCGCGCTGCGCGGACACGAAAGGGGCCAGAAGGACGACCATCAGACCGGCAATGGAGCGTATCAGACTCTGGCTCATGACGGCAAGTCTGGCGCGTCCAACTCCGGGTCGCAAGAGAACCCATCGTAAGGTCTGGCGGTTGAGCGGCCACATCTGTGTCATCGATCGCGCCCGTGCCCAACCGGGAAACAAAGTTTGCATTAAGAGGTGCAGGATCAGTCCACGCTGGCATGGGTGTCGCCTTCTCCATGGCATTCCACACTCACGAGACCCTATGAACTCCATGATCCGCAGGACCGCGATGGCGGGGGCGGGGGCGGTCGGGCTGGCGCTCCTCACGGGCACTATACCGCTATCGGGGCAGGCAACACCCGCGCCTCAGGCCATCGCACGTGTACCAGCGCACCACAGCACGCTGAAAGGCGCGCTCGTCGGTGCGGCCGCCGGACACATGCTCGGCCATCACGCCAGGTCCGGTGCAGTTGCCGGCGCGCTGTGGCAGCAGCGCAAGAACACGAAGGCAGCCGTCACGAAGTGAGGAAGCCAGGCGACCGTCCGAGCGACGCATGACCGAAGAGATTGAGATCGACACTGACAGGCTTCGCGAGACGATCGATGACGAGATCGAGAGACGCGGTGCGCCACTCCTCCGGGCGATCTCGCTCACCACGGCCATCCTCGCCGCGCTCGCCGCCGTTGCGTCCCTGCGCGCGGGCGCCACGGTGAACGAGGCAGTCGTGCTCAAGACGGAAGCCACGCGCCTTCAGGCGCTCGCGAGCGATCAGTGGAGCTACTACCAGGCGAAGGGAATCAAGGCCGCCATCGCGGGAAGCACGGCCGCCGCGTGGACGATCGCCGGCCGTGCCGTGCCGACGGCGCTCGCCTCCGAAGCATCGCGGTATGCGAGCGATCAGGCGGCGATCAAGCACGAGGCCCAGCGCATCGAGCAGGAGCGTGACGCGAAGTCGGCAGAGGCTGATGCGCTCCTCGCGCAGCATCACTACTTCGCCGTGGCGGTCGCGCTCTTTCAGATCGCCATCGCCCTTGGGGCGGTGGCCGCCCTCACGCGCGTCCGCATGGTGTGGGTCGCGTCGCTGTTCGCCGGCCTCGGCGGGCTCATCGCCGGCGCACTCCCCTACGTACATCGACACTAGGTCTGTGACCGTGTGGATGGTTTGTATTTGAACTTCTTCCGGGCGGCTTTCCGGGTAAAGGTCCAGTTGATGCGCGTCTTGCGGCGATTGGCGCGGCGGTTCCACGCTTGGATGCGTTGGGACAGGGCCGGTCTGG
>JBBRZK010000131.1:0-8358 GCA_038236775.1 Gemmatimonadales bacterium | reverse complement strand
CTATCTCCCGATGCTCGCGCGCGGCGAGACGCTCGCGGCGTACGCGCTCACCGAACCCGAGACCGGCTCTGATGCGCAGAACATCGTGACGCAGGCGCAGCCGAACGCCGACGGAAGCTGGACGCTCACCGGCCGCAAGCACTGGATCGGCAACGGGCAGCGCGCGGGGGTGATCGCGACGTTCGCGCAGACGCCGGTAGAGCGCGACGGCAAGATGGTGCTGCGACCCACGGCGTTCATCATCCGGCCCGACATGCCGGGCTTCGAAGTGGTGCGCACCTTCCGCAAGATGGGCATCCGCGGCTCCACGCAGGCGGAGCTCGTCTACCACGAGATGCAGGTGCCCGCCGACCACGTGCTCGGCACCGTGGGCAAGGGGTTCACCGTCGCCGTACAGGTGCTCAATGGCGGGCGCATGACGCTCGCGGCGGGATGCACGCATGGCACGCAGCGGATCCTCAAGCAGATGGTGGAGTTCGCGGAATCGCGCGTGCAGTTCGGCCACCCCATCGCCGACTTCGAGATCACGCAGCGCAAACTGGCGCGCACCGCCACGGACCTCTACGCCGCGGACGCCATGCTGGCCGAGTTGACGCGGCTGGCCGGGGATGCGGAGGGGGACTACGCCCTCGAGGCGGCGTGCTGCAAGGTGTTCTCGAGCGAGATGCTGTGGCGTGCGGCGGACGAGATGGTGCAGGTGGCAGGCGGCCGCGGCTTCGTGAAGCCGTATCCCTACGAGCGCACGCTGCGCGATGCGCGCATCAACCGGATCTTCGAGGGCACGAACGAGATCCTGCGCCTGTTCATCTCGCTGAACGGAATCCGTGGCCTCGCGGACGACCTCAAGGAGTTCGGCGTCGCACTCCGGAATCCGCTCAAGAATCTCGGCCTGCTCTCGGAATTTGCGGCCGGCCGCATCGCCAGCCGCTTCGGCGCCACGCCCACGCTCGACGTCGAGCTGCACGAACGCCTCAGGACGAACGCGACACACTTCGAGAAGCACGTGCTCGAGCTGAAGGAGGGCGCCGAGCGGGTGATTCGCGAGTATCGCAGCGCGCTCGTGGAGCGGCAGCAGGAGCTCGAGCGGCTGAGCGACATGGCCATCGAGCTGTTCGCCACGGCGTGCGTGCTCGCGCGCACGCAGCGCCTGTTGACCGAGCGTGGAGCGGAAGGCTGTGCGCACGAGCTGGCGCTGTGCGACCTGTTCGTGATCGAGGCCGGCCGACGCTTCCGGCGCAGCCGCGGCGCGCTCCTCTCGGCACAGGACGAAGTGAGGCGGACGGTGGCGCGCGGTGTGCGCGAGGCCGGCGGCTACGGCGTACCGAACACGATCCTTCCTGCGGAAACCCCAGCCATGGCGGACGACCGATGAGCGCGACCCCACGCATCCACGACATCTCGGTGTCCGTGCGCACGGGAGGACTGATCTACCCGGGCAACCCGGCGATCTCCATCACGCCGCAGCAAGCCATCTCGCAGGGCGCCGGCGCGAACGTGTCGCGCGTGGACCTCGGGTCGCACACGGGCACGCACGTGGATGCGCCGAAGCACTTCTTCGACGATGGCGCAGGCGTGGACGCGTTGTCCCTCGACGTACTCATCGGGCCGTGTCGGCTGCTGGCCTTCGCCGACTCCGTCACGAGCATCGGGGAAGCCGAGCTCAGGGCGCACGATCTCGCCGGCGTGACGCGCGTGCTGCTCAAGACGCGCAACTCCGCGTGGCTCGCGAGTGGGAGCACGGAGTTCCACCCCGACTACACCTACGTGGCTCCCGACGGTGCGGACTATCTCGTCGCGCTGGGCGTGAAGCTGGTGGGGGTGGACTACCTGTCGGTGGAGCAGTTCCACTCCGGCCACCACCGGACGCATCTCGCGCTGCTGGGCGCCGGCGTGGTGATCGTGGAAGGACTCTTGCTGAGCGAGCCGTCCGCGGGAGACTACCAGTTGGTGTGCCTGCCGGTGAAGCTGGCCGGACTGGACGGCGCGCCGGCGCGGGCGGTGTTGATCGAGTAAATAGATGGGCTTCGGGGGCCGGCGGAACAAGCAGATCCTTCGCTTCGCTCAGGATGACATGAGGCTGGGGTCGGGAGCCTTGCGCTGTGAGCCATCCGCCGTCCGCCGTCCGCCGTCCGCCGTCCGCCGTTAGCCGTTAGCCGTTAGCCGTCAGCCGTCAGCCGTCAGGCCGAATTCCATATACTCTCACCACGAAACGCAATGCAGCTCGCGATGATCGGACTCGGGAAGATGGGCGGCAACATGACGGAGCGGCTCGTGCGCGCCGGGCACCAGGTGGTCGCGTACGACCGCGACGCGGCCACGGTGGCGAAGTACCACGGCGTGGGCGCCGCGCCGGCGAAGGACCTTGCCGACGTCGTGCGCCAGCTCAACGGGCCGCGCATCGTGTGGATCATGGTGCCGTCCGGCAAGCCGACCGACGACACCATCGAGGCGCTCGCGGGCCTGCTGTCACCCGGCGACATCATCATCGACGGCGGGAACTCGAACTACAAGGACACGATGGCGCGCGCGGAGCGGCTCGCCGCGAAGCAGCTGCACCTGATCGACTCGGGCACGAGCGGTGGCGTATGGGGGCTCGCGAACGGGTACTGCCTGATGGTCGGCGGCGAGGACGAGCAAGTGAAGCGCTGCGAACCGATCTTCCTCGCGCTTGCGCAGGAGGGCGGCTACGCGCACATGGGACCGACGGGCTCGGGCCACTACGTGAAGATGGTGCACAACGGCATCGAGTACGCGCTGCTGCAGGGGTATGCCGAGGGGTACGAGATCCTCGCGGCATCGAAGAAGTTTCCCGCGCTCGACCTGCACAAGATTGCCGAGCTGTGGCAGCACGGCAGCGTGGTGCGTTCGTGGCTGAACGAGCTGGCCGTCGATGCGTTCGCGAAGGACCCGACGCTGTCGCAACTCAAGGGGTTCGTCGCCGATTCGGGTGAGGGACGCTGGACCGTGGCAGAGGCGATCGAGGAAGACGTGCCGGCGCCGGTGATCACGCTGTCGCTCCTCATGCGCCTGCGCTCGCGGCAGGAGGATTCGTTCAGCGCCAAGGTCATCGCCGCGCTGCGCAACGAGTTCGGCGGGCACGCGGTGAAGGGCTCATGACATCGCCCGTGACGAGCGCGGCGACGACGATGAAGGCCCGCGCGACCAGACAGTTCGGCGACATCGGCCATCACGCCGAGCGGGCCGACCAGTGCACGATGGTGATCTTCGGGGCGACGGGCGACCTCACGAAGCGAAAGCTGTTTCCCGCGCTGTACTCGCTCGCCGTGGAGCACCTGCTGGCGCCGGGCTTCGCCGTGCTCGCCGTGGGCCGCGAGGCAAGCGAGACCGACCAGACGTTCCGCGAGAAGATGCGCGCGGCCCTGGCGGAGTCGGACGAAGTGAAGCGGGTGGACGACGAAGTGTGGCAGTGGCTCGCACAGCGTATCTTCTATTCGGGCGGCGACGCGAGCGACGAGTCGGCCTACGATGGGATCAAGGCACGGCTCGCGGAGATCGAGTCGTCCCGACCCGCGGAGGAGCACAACCGCTTTTTCTACCTCGCCGTGCCGCCGAGTGTGTTCGAGCCCATCGTGCGCCACCTGGCGAGCAGCGGCCTCGTGCCGCGCACGGACAACCCCGAGGCGCGGCCGTGGGCGCGCGTGGTGGTGGAGAAGCCGTTCGGCCATAGCCTCGAGACGGCATGCGTACTGAACGCGTTCGTGCTCGAGTGCTTCGCCGAGAACCAGGTGTACCGGATCGATCACTTCCTGGGGAAGGAGACCGTCCAGAACGTGCTCGTGCTGCGGTTCGCGAACTCCATCTTCGAGCCGCTGTGGAACCGGCGGTGGATCTCGCACGTGCAGATCACGGCGGCCGAGGCCGTGGGGGTGGAGGCGCGCGGGAAGTACTACGAGGAAGCGGGCGTCGTGCGCGACATGTTCCAGAACCACCTCATGCAGCTGCTCGCGCTCACGGCGATGGAGCCGCCGCCCAGCATGACGGCGGATGCCGTGCGGGACGAGAAGGTGAAGGTGCTGAAGAGCGTGCGGTGGCTCACGCCGGAGACCATCCCGACCAACGCGGTGCGGGCGCAGTACGGCGCAGGCGTGTCGGGCGGGAACCTGGTGTCGGGCTATCGCGAGGAGCCGGATGTCGCGCCGGATTCGCAGACGCCCACGTACGCCGCGGTGTGCTTCCACATCGACAACTGGCGGTGGAAGGGCGTGCCGTTCTACCTGCGGAGCGGCAAGCGGCTGGCGAAGCGGTACTCGGAGATCGCGGTGACTTTCCAGGCGCCGCCGCACCTGATGTTCGGTGGCGAGGCAGCGGGACGCCACGAGCTCCAGCCGAACGTGCTGGTGATGCGGGTGCAGCCCAACGAGGGCGTGTCGCTGAACTTCGAGGTGAAGGTGCCCGGCGCCGCGGTCGCGCTCACGCAGCACCTCGAGGTGGCGCCGGTGGACATGGACTTCAGCTATGCGGAGGCGTTCGGCGAGACGGCGGCGCCGGCGTACGAGACGCTGCTGCTGGACGTGATGATCGGGGAGATGACGCTGTTCACGCGCAGCGACGAGGTGGAGGCGGCGTGGAAGATCATCGACCCGTTGCTCAAGTACTGGGAGGAGCATTCGCCGAAGCCGATGCCGACGTACCCCGCGGGCTCGTGGGGACCGGCGGAGGCGGACCGGCTGCTCTCGCTGGACGGGGCGCGCTGGCGGGTGCCGTGAGTGCTCGCGTGGCGGCGCGCTGAAAGCAGATCCTTCCCTTCGTCGCTTTCGCTCCTCGAGGGCAGGCTGCTGCGCTCAGGATGACAAGTGGCTCCCGTCATCCTGCGCCCACTTCATTGTCATCCTGAGCGAAGCGAAGGATCTGCTTTACCTCCCCGGCCCGAACCTACACCGCGTCCGACAGCGACGTGAAGGTGAAGTCCCGCACCTTGAGCGCCGGCATCACCTGCCCCGCCGCCGTGCGCTCCGCCTTCCCGATCTCGTCGATCTTCGAGAGCATGAACAGCGGGCTCTCGTTCCAGCGAAAATTCTTCAGCGCCTGCGTGATCTTCCCCTTTTCGATGAGGAAGGTGCCGTCGCGCGTGAGGCCGGTGAGCAGCACGGTGCGCTGGTCGAGGAAGCGGATGTAGAAGAAGTGCGTGACGAGGATGCCGCGCTCCGTACCGGCGATGAGCTCCTCGGTGCTCTTCGTGCCGCCGACGAACTCGAGGCCGCCCCCGCCCCCGCCGCCGCCGAAGCCGCCGCCGCCACCTCCACCTCCGAATCCGCCACCACCGCCGGTCGTCGGCTGCACGCCCTTCTGCTGCGCCCAGTAACGGTCGTAGGAGAACTGCTTGAGGATGCCGTTCTCGACGTACACCACGCGCCTGAGCGGAAAGCCGCTCTGGTCGAACGGCTGCGCGAGGAGGTCGGCGTCGGTGGGATCCGAGTAGATCGTGACGCGCTCATCGGCGATCTTCTCGCCGAGCTTCGTGCCGCCGCCCGGCTTGCTGAAGGTGCCACGCCCCTCGTCGTTGTTGCGCGCATTGAAGCTGCCGATGAGCAGCGGCATGATGTCCGCCACCGCCTGCGGCTCGAGTACCACCGTGTAGAGACCCGGCTCGATGGCCTTCGGATTGTGGCTGCGCACGGCCTTCTGCGCGGCGACGCGGCCGAGTGCCGCGGGATCGATGAGGCTCCAGTCGCGCGCGCCGGCGCTGGCCCAGCCGGAGCCGGTGGCGTCGGGGGTGCGCACCGTCGTGGAGAGCTCGACGTCGCTGTTGCGGTGATACGCGAACAGCCCCTTGGTCGTGGCCACGGCATTGGAGCCCGCGTTCGCGCGCAGGAACCCGGCGACGAACATGTTCGGCGTGCCGGTCGCGGCCTTCTCCGCCGCATCGATGGTGCGCTGCGTCGCGACGGCGCGCGTCTCGGGGGTGAGGTTCGCGGTGCCGTCGAAGTAGCCGTTCACGGGCAGGTACGTTTGCGCGCCGAGCTCGGGCATCGCCTCCGGATCCGCGGGGCTGAGCTTCGCCAGCCGCTCGGACAGGTCCACCGTGCGCTTCAGGCTCTCGTCGTCGAGGATGTTCGTGGTGGACGACGCGCGGCGCTTGCCGATGGTGGACGTGACGGTGATGGTGGTGTTGGTCGAGCCGCCGCTCGTGGTGATCTCGTTGCCGGCGAAGCGGGTGTTGCCGCTCCAGCCGCTCGCGATGTTGACGCGGGTCTCGTCGGCTTTCGCGAACGAGAGGACGCGCTGGGCCAGGACCTGCGCCTGCTCGCGGGAGAGGAAATCGGCGTCGGTGAAGAGGCTCATCGGGGCAGCCAGAAAAGCAGATCCTTTGCTCCGCTCAGGATGACAAGCAGATCCTTCGCTCCGCTCAGGATGACAAGCAGATCCTTCGCTCCGCTCAGGATGACAAGCAGATCCTTCGCTCCGCTCAGGATGACAAATATCGGCGCTCATTATTCGCCCCTCCCGGTGCTGACGATGTTCACGTTCCTGAACCGCGCCGGGGGACAGCCGTGGCTCACGGAGTTGCTCTGCGCGGGCTCACCCTTGCCGTCGCCGAAGGAGCCGCCGAGCCAGTAGGACTTCTTCCCGCCGATCATGTCCATCGAGTTCCAGAAGACAGGCGTGTTCGCCTGGTAGGCGACGTCCTTCAGCATGCCGGTGACCTTCCCACCCTTCACCTCGTAGAACACCTGGCCGGAGAACTGGAAGTTGTAGCGCTGGTGATCGATCGACCACGAGCCGCGGTTCTTGATCACGATGCCGCGGTCGGTGGCCGCGATGATGTCGTTGAGGCCGATGTCCTTGTCGCCCGGCAGCAGCGAGACGTTCGGCATCCGCTGGAACTGCACGGAATCCCACGAATCGGCGAAGGAGCAGCCGTGCGACTTCTTCACGCCGGTGAGCTTCGAGATCCACGCGGCCTGCTCGCGCGTGGTCTGGTAGTCCTTGAAGATCCCCCTCTCGATGATGAGCCACTTGTCGGCGCCCACGCCCTCGTCGTCCCACGCACAGCGCGCGAGCGAGCCCTCCTGCGTGCGGTCGCCCTGGATGTTCATGATCGACGTGCCGTACTTGAGCTTGCGGATCTGCTTCTCCGGCGGCGCGACGAAGCTCGTGCCCGCATAATTGGCCTCATACCCCATGGCGCGATCGAGCTCGGTGGGGTGACCGATGGACTCGTGGATCGTGAGCCACAGGTTGGTGGGATCGAGGATGAGGTCGTAGCGGCCTGGCTCCACGGTCTTCGCGCCGAGCTTCTCGACGGCAAGCGCGCCCCACTTTGCCGCGTTGCCGGGCATGTCGAGCGACGTGATGTACTCCCAGCCCGAACCGCGCGGCGCGAGCTCCTCGGTATACTGCTGGAAACCACCGCTCCCGATGGCGGTCGCTGAAAACGAGGGCCCGACGCGGATGAAGGTCTGCGTCGTCCCGGTGCCCTCGGAGTTGACGTAGGTCTTGATCTCGCGGAGCAGCTGCAGGCCGGTGTTGACGAAGCGAACGCCCGGCACCTTGAGCGCCGCCTCGTTCGCAGCGAACAGCAGCGCGACCTTCTCCTCGATAGGAACCTCGAGCGGATCGCGCGTGACGGGCGTCATCCACGTGCCCTTCACCACGGGAGCGGGCGCAAGCTCCACGGGACGACGCTGGACGGTGCGCGCTGCCCGCGCAATGCGGGCGGCCTCGCGCGCGACCTTCACCACGCCGTCCTTCGTCATGTTGTTCGTAGCCGCGAAGCCCCACGACCCATTCACGAGCGTGCGGACGCCGATGCCATACGACTCGGAATCGGCAACGCCCGTGATGCGGCGCTCGCGGGTGCTGACGGACTGGCGACGATAGCGGCCGATGCGCACGTCGGCATACGACGCCCCCGCACCCTTCGCGGCCCCGAGCGCCTCGGCCGCCAGGTCGAGCGCGTAGGTCTCGGCCTCTGGCGCCGCGACCAACGGCGAGTGGACGAGTGGCTCAGCGGCGGAGAGCAGGCGCGGGCCGACGAGCGTGGCAGCGGCGGCGACGGCGCCCGATCTGAGGAAGTCGCGGCGGGTGGTGGACATGGCTCCGGCGGTGGATGCGGCGGGTGGGCGGCGAGCGATGACGACTGTCCATTGCTACGCATGCGGGGGGCGCGACGCTGTATCGAACCGCCTGGGACGTCGAGGACGCCAAGGGTCCGTGTCATCCTGAGCGCAGCGGCATCTGTCATCCTGAGCGCAGCGAAGGATCTGCTTGTTGACTACCCGAAAGCAGATCCTTCGCTGCGCTCAGGATGACAAGGGGGAGGATGCGCTCAGGATGACAAGGGGGAGGATGCGCTCAGGATGACAAGGGGGAGGATGCGCTCAGGATGACAAGGGG
>JBBRZK010000130.1:0-8503 GCA_038236775.1 Gemmatimonadales bacterium | reverse complement strand
CGGACGCACGATGTCCGCGAGCGCGCGCGCCAGCCCGGAGCGTGCGCCGGACCACGCGGGCGCGCGGCCCAGCTTCGCCATCGCGTCGCCGATGAGCGCACTGGTGATGCCCGGGATGGGCTGTTCGCGCGCCGGATAGATGTCCAGCAGGCAGGTGACGTCCGATGCCGCGAGTGCACTCGCGAACTCGCCGGCGAAGTCGCGCGTGCGCGAGAACAGGTGCGGCTGGAACGCCACCACGAGGCGGCGGTCCGGTGCCGCTGCGCGCGCGGCCTGAACCGAGGCGCGTACCTCGGTGGGATGGTGCGCATAGTCGTCCACGATCATCACGTCCGCCACGCGGCCGAGCAGCTGGAAGCGGCGCTCGACGCCGGTGAATCGCGCGATGCCGGGCGCCATCGCCTCCACCGTGGCGCCCAAGCCCAGGCCCACCGCGAGGGCCGCGAGGGCATTGCGCACGTTGTGCTCGCCGGGAATCGCCAGCGTCACTTCACCGAGTGCCTTCTCGTCGTACTCCACCGTGAACCGCGTGCCAAGCGCTTCGCGCCGGAGGTTGGTCGCGCGGAGCCGCGCGTCGGCCGACGTGATGCCATACCGGATCACCTCCGCGCTCGGCGGCGTCGGCAGGCGGTTGGCCTCGACGTCGTCCGCACACAGGACGATGTACCGCGCGTCCCGCACGTATTGCGCGAACGTGCTGCACAGGTCGTCGAGGTCCTTGTAGATATCGAGGTGGTCCGCCTCGAGGTTCGTCACCACGGCCACCGTCGGCGTGAGCGCGAGAAAGGAGCGGTCGTACTCGTCCGCTTCCACGACGAACCACTCCGGGCTCCCCGCCCGCAGGTTGCCGTTCCACGACGTGACGCGCGCGCCCACGTAGCCGGTGGGATCGTACCCGGCCGCCGCGAGCGCCTCCGTGGTGAGCACCGTGGTGGTGGACTTGCCGTGCGTGCCGGCCACGCCCACGAGCATCGCGCCGCTGGTGGCCTCGCCGAGCGCCTCGGCGCGACGCACCACCTGGAGACCGAGCTCGCGGGCGTACTCGATCTCCGGATGGTGCTTCGGCATCGCCGACGTGACCACGAGCGCGCGCGCGCCGGTGACGTGGTCGGGGGCATGTCCCTGCTGCACGATGATGCCCCGTGCGGCCAGGTCCGGTGCGTTCTCGGGGTGCGCATCACATCCGGTGACGGCGACGCCGCGCAGCATGAACAGCTCGGCCAGGGCACTCATCCCCGCGCCGGCGATGCCGACGAAGTGGATCGGACGCGGATCGGATGGATCGAGAAGGTAGGTCATTCGGGGCGAAATATACGCGACGGCCTGCGTCGCGGCCCGTGATGGGCGGTCGAGCGAACTCGCCGTTTACTCGATGATGTCGAGGATCCGCCGCGCGATCGTCTCGGCCGCATCGGGTCGCGCGCGCGCCGCCGCGCCGGCGCGGAGGCGCGCCATGGCCGCGGGATCATCGAGCAGTCCGCGCACGATGGTGTCCAGCCGGTCCCCACTGAGCTCTGCCTGCGGCAGGTTGATCGCCGCACCCGCTGCCTCCAGCACGCGGGCATTCACCGCCTGGTGATCGGCCGCCGCGGTCGGCAGGGGAATGAGGATCGCCGGAATCTTCCACGCGAACAACTCGGCGGTCGTCATCGCGCCCGCGCGCGCGATGGCGATGTCAGTGGCGGCGTAGGCGTCCCGGATGGGCGAGAGATATTCGCGCACGCGAACACGGCCACCATCCAGGTCGGCGAATTCGGAATGGGTCGCCTTCCCCGTCATCCAGATCAGGTGCAGCCCCTCGGGCAGTCCGCGCTTCACCCATTCGGCGATGGCGAGGTTGATCGCGCGCGACCCCTGGCTGCCGCCATACACGAGCAGCACGTGGCCGCCGGCGGGCGGGAATCCCCACGCCACGCGGGCGGCGGCGCGGGCGGGCAACGGGGCCGGCGGCGGCTCGATGGGTGCACCCGTATCGACGTGTTGGTCCGGCGTACCGCCAATCACGCGCGCGGCCTCGGGAAACGCCAGGTAGTACTCGCGGGTCCATCGGCGGAATGCACGCGCGGTGAGACCGGGATAGCTGTCGCCGGCCTGTTGCACGATGGGGATGTGGTGCGCGACCGCATACGCGAGCCCGACGCCCGCGGCATAGCCGCCCGTACCGACGATGGCGCGCGGCCGCTCACGACGCGCGAGCGCGCCCACCTGGCGCCAGCCCGTGACCGCACCGACGAGCGTGCGCCAGTTCTCCCACGGCTTCGTGCGATAGAGTGGATGCAGGTCGAGCAGCAGGTGCGGAAATTCACTGGCCGGCAGCACCGTGCGCTCGATGCCGCGCAGCGCACCGATGAAGTATGGCTGCACGGATGGGTCGAGCCGCACGAGCGTCCGCGCGATGGCGAGCCCCGGGTACAGGTGTCCGCCGGTGCCGCCACCGGCAAAGAGCACGGTCCTGCGCGCGCCAATCACGTCAGCCTGTCCGGATCGAGAGGGGGTCGGTGGCACCTTCGCCCGAGACGCGCTCGCGCTGGCTGCCGATGTTCACGAGAATGCCCGTCATCAGCATGCTGAGGACGATGTTCGACCTTCCGTAGGACACGAACGGCAGGGTGAGTCCGGTCGTGGGCAGCAGGCCGACGACGACGCCGATGTGCAGGTACGCCGTGAGCACGGTGACGAACGTCAGGCCAACCGCCACGAGCTGGAGGAAGGGCGACCGCGCGCGACGCGCGATGCGAAAGCCGAGCAGCGCATACGCGGCAAACGCGATGGTCACGGCCGCGAGGCCCACGAACCCCCACTCCTCGCCGATGTTGCTCGCGATGAAGTCGCTGTACGGAAACGGCAGGAACCCGTACTGCTGCCGGCCCTGCCCGTAGCCCACGCCGAACGCGCCGCCGGAGCCCACGGCAATGAGCGACTGCCGGAGCTGGTACTTCATCTGCGTCGGCGCACCGCCCGGATCGAAGAACGCCGTGAGGCGCAGCGCCGCGTACTGCACCTTCTCGATCTTGGTCCAGAGGACGGGAATCGCCAGTGCGCACAGCGCCACGAAGTGCGCGATGCGCACCCCGCCCGCGAACAGCAGCACGGCGAGCAGCAGCGTGTACAGCATCGCAACCGACAGGTCGGGCTCGAGCGCGGCGAGCAGGTCCAGCACGCCAATGACCACGAAGAAGGGCAGCACGCCCTTCGTGAGCCGGCGCAGCTGGTCGCCCTTCTTCACGATGAGCATCGACGTCCAGATCACGACGCCGAGCTTCCCGAACTCCGACGGCTGGAGCGACGTCCCGAAGAGGAAGCGCTTCGAGCCGTTCACGCGCGGCGCGATGCTCTCCGGCAACACGAGGCAGAGGAACAGCGTCACCAGCGTGATCCACATGATGGGCCACGCCCACTCGCGCAGCCGCTCGGCATCCACTTTCGCGGCAATGGCGAAGGCGACCACGCCCGCAAGCACGCCGGCCGCCTGTCGCGCCACGTAATACCAGTTGTTCCGGTTCTCCTGCATGGCCACGATCGCGCTCGCGCTGTAGAGCACCGCGAGGCCGAACACGAGCACGAGGGCCATCACGAGCACCAGGCCGCGCGCTTCCGGCTCCATCCGCCACCGTTCGCGTCCGCGCGCGACGGCAGCCGGTGCGCGCGCGTGCTCCTGCGGGATCACCGCGGACGTCACGCCGCTGGCGCGCCGAGCGCGGCGGCGAGCTGCTTGAAGACGCGGCCGCGCTCCTCGTAGTTGTCGAACATGTCGTAGCTCGAGCACGCGGGCGAGAGGAGCACGGCGTCGCCCGGCTGCGCGACCTCGCGCGCCCGCACGAGCACCTCCTCGAAGGTCGAGCCGAGCTGCTCGATGGCCACCACGCCGGCGAGGTCCTCCGCGATGATGGACGCTGCCTCGCCGTAGGCGAGCACCTGCCGCGCCGTGCGCCGCAGTTCGTCGGCGAGCGCCGTATAGGGCTCGCCCTTGTGCCGTCCGCCCAGCAGCAGCACCGTCGGCCGGTGCATGCCACGCAGCGCCACGAGCGTGGACGCCACATTGGTGGACTTCGAGTCGTTGATCCAGTCCACGCCCCCGTACCGCCCCGCCGGCTCGATGCGATGCTCGAGCGCCCGGAACGACCGCAGTGCGTCGGCGATGAGGCCACGCGACTTCGCGGAGACGTGCAGTTCGTCGGCACCCATGACCGCCAGCGATGCCGCGAGTGCATTCGCCACGTTGTGGTCGCCGAGCAGCGCCAGCGCGTCGCGCCCGATCAGTGGTGCGCCGAGGACGCGGAGCGAGTTCGTGGCGCGGTCGAAATAGCCGTCGGCGGCACCGGCAGCGGTCGTGAAACGCAGATGACGTCCGGCGACGCCCTGCACCATGGCGGCCACCGACGCGTCGTCCGCATTGCTCACCCACACCGAGCGCTCGTCCGCATTGCGGAACAGTCCGCGCTTGTCCTCGAAGTACGCCTCGACGCTGTCGTACCGGTCGAGATGGTTGGCGGAGAGGTTGGTGAGGATCCCCACCGCCGGCGCCATGCTCGGCGTGTCGTGCAGCTGGAACGACGACGCCTCCAGCGCGATCCAGTCCGGCTGCCGGTCGCGCAGCGCCACGTCGGACAGCGGCATCCCGATGTTGCCCGCAGCCACGGCATCGTAGCCGAGTCCCTGCAGGAGGTGCTGCACGAGCGCCGTCGTCGTGGTCTTGCCGTTGGTGCCGGTGACCGCGATGTAGCGCTGGTGCGGCAGGAACTGGAGCGCGATCTCCATCTCGCCGACGATCGGGACACCGGCATCGCGCGCCGCGCGCAGGGGCGGCGCATCCGGCGGCACGCCCGGGCTCGCGACCACCGCGGCACTCCGTGCGATGCGCGCGAGGTCATGCCCACCGTGCTCGACGTCCACGCCGAGCGGCTCGAGATGCAGCGTCGCGCGCAGCACCGCGTGGCCCGCCCCGGCGTCGCTGGCGTACACCTCCGCGCCTGCGCGGCGCAGGAGTTCGGCGACCGAGCGGCCGCTGCGCGCGAGACCGATCACGCTGATCTCCCCCCGCGTCCACGCCGCGGGCAGGGCCTCGGTGAGTGAACGCACGGGCATGGTCAGCGCACCTTGAGAGTTGAGATGGCGAGGAACGCGCCGATGATGCCGATGATCCAGAAGCGCACCACGACCTGCTGCTCGCTCCAGCCCTTCACCTCGAAGTGGTGATGGAGCGGCGCGCGGAGGAAGACGCGGTGCTGCTGCGCATACTCGAGCCCGTACCGGCGCTTCCGGTACTTGAACACGAACCGCTGCAGCACCACGGACATCATCTCGGCGAAGAACACCATGCCCACGAAGACGAGGATGAACTCCGACTTGAGCAGGATGGCCACCGCGCCAAGTGCGCCGCCGAGCGCGAGCGAGCCGGTGTCGCCCATGAAGACCTGGGCCGGGTACGTGTTGAACCAGAGGAAGCCGATGAGCGCCCCGACCATCGCGATGCAATAGATCGTGAGCTCGCCGGAGTGCTGGAGGTAGAAGATGCCGAGGTAGCGCGAGGCGTCCACGCGTCCGATGAGGTACGCGAAGATGGCCAGCGTCGCGAAGGCGATGGCGCTCAGGCCCGCGGCGAGGCCGTCCAGCCCGTCGGTGAAGTTCACCGCGTTGCTCACGCCAGTGAGCACGAACGTCACCCACAGCACGTACAGGAAGCTGAACGCCGGCACCACCAGCATGTACTTGTAGAACGGCAGCGTGGTCGACGCACCCGCCAGGTTCGGCGAGAGCGGGTACAGCGTGATGTATGCGCCGAGCGCGAGCCCGATGCCGATCTGTCCGAGCAGCTTGTTCCGCTCGACCAGGCCTTCGTTCTTCTGCCCGAGCCGACGCTGCTTGAGCTTGAGGTAGTCGTCCAG
This sequence comes from Gemmatimonadales bacterium, assembly GCA_038236775.1. Taxonomy (GTDB): domain Bacteria; phylum Gemmatimonadota; class Gemmatimonadetes; order Gemmatimonadales; family Gemmatimonadaceae; genus AG11. Next base: position 2,618 of record JBBRZK010000130.1, on the reverse strand, counting down.
GAAACCGATGATGCCCATGCCCGCCGTGACGAGCACCGCGACCACGACATAGTGGCTGAAGATCCGCGCCCACAGCAGCGTGGACACCAGCGCCGAGAAGAGGAAGATGAGGCCGCCCATCGTGGGCGTCTTCGCCTTCAGCGCGTGGGAATCCGGCGTGCCTTCGCGCACCACCTGGTAGTTCGCCGCCGTGTCGAACTGCTTGAGGATCAGCGGCCCCACCATGAAGCTCAGCATGATCGACGTCACAGCCGCGCCAGCCGCGCGGAAGGTGATGTACGTGAAGATGTTGAGCACGTGGTACTGCTTGACCAGCGGAACGAAGAGGTAGTAGAGCAAGTCTCGATTGGTTAGAGCCGGGCGCCCGCAACGCTCACGCTGGCCGGTCGGCCATCGCCCACTGTGCGATCATCGGTACGAGCCGCTCGAGACGGACGCCACGCGAGCCCTTCAGCAGAATAACCGCGTCCGGTGCAAGGCGCGAACGGACGGCCGCCCACGCAGCGGCTGGATCGGCCCCTGTCACGACTCGTTGACTGCCCGGCGCCACGCGCGCCAGGGCGTCCGCGAAGCCGCCTACGCCCACCACGAGCTCGATCGGACTGTCCAGCGCCGCCCGCGCCACCTCGTCGTGCAACCGGTCCGCGTGGTCACCGAGCTCGAGCATCGTGCCGAGCACCGCAACGCGCTGCCGCGCCGCACCGGCATGCTCCAGCAGCTCGAGCGCCACGCGCGCTGATCCCGGATTGGAGTTGTAGGCGTCGTTGATCACCGTCGCGCGGCCGTGACTCTCGAAGTTCACGCGCATTGGCGGCGCGGGCATCGTCGCGATACCGCGGGCGATGGACTCGAGCGACACGCCACGTTCCCGCGCGACCGCGATGGCGAGCATCGCATTGCGGAGATTGTGCACGCCGCGCAGCGGGACGCGCACGCGCACGCCATCGAGCTCGATCCATCCCTGCCCGTCTGCCTCGATCCCCCAGCCCGTCGGGTGCAGGTCCCCGCTATCCAGTCCGGTGCTGAGTGTCCGCCGCGCCAGCGGGCGGGCCGCGTCCGCAACCTCGGGCTGCGCCGCTGGCGTGACCGCCAGCGCCGCGCCCTTGCACGCGGATACTTCCTCGCGCAGTACACCGGCCAGGTCGCCGAGACCCTCGAGGTGCTCCTCGGCAATCGACGTCACCACCACGACGTCCGGTTCCACGATCACGCGCAGCGCCTCCACTTCGCCCGGATGGTTCGTTCCCATCTCGATGACGGCGATGTCCGCGTCGTCCGGCAGCGCGAAGAGCGTGAGCGGCACGCCGACGAGGTTGTTGTAGTTCCCCACCGTCGCGTGCACGACGAGCGCGCTGCCGAGCGCCGCGCGCAGCAGCTCCTTCGTGCTCGTCTTGCCGTTGGTGCCCACCACGCCGATCACCGGACGTCCCCATGCGCGCCGCCGGTACCGGCCGAGCGCGCCGAGCGCCGCGAGTGTATCCGGCACCTCGTACACGGGAACGCCGAGTGACGCGGCACGTCGCGCATCGTTCACGACGACCGCGGCGGCGCCCTTCGCCACCGCATCCGCCAGGAAGTCGTGCGCGTCGAAGCTCTCACCCTTGAGCGCCACGAAGCAGCTGCCGGCGGCCACCAGTCGCGTGTCCGTGGAGATGCGGGAGATCGCCGTGCTCCCGCGCGGGCCGAGACCCAGCGCATCGGCGATGCGGTCGAGCGTCCAGAACGGCGGCTGCTCCAGCGCGCTGGCCTGGGGTGTGGTGGCGTCCGCCATCAGGTCTGTCCCTCGGAGATGATGTCTCGTGCGATCGCGCGCTCGTCGAACGGATACTTCACCGTCCCGCGGATCTGGTAGGTCTCGTGTCCCTTGCCGGCGAGCAGGATGACGTCGCCCGGCTGCGCCGCATGGATTGCCTGCGCGATCGCCGTGCGACGATCCTCCACGCGGGTGTGCCGTCCCGGCGACATCCCCGCCTCGATGTCGTCGAGGATGCGCTCCGGATCCTCGGTGCGCGGATTGTCGCTCGTCACGATCGCGTAGTCCGCGTGCGCTTCGGCGATGCGACCCATCTCGGGACGCTTGCCGCGGTCGCGATCACCGCCGCAGCCGAAGACCGCGATGAGCCGCCCCGTGGTGAACGGCCGCACCGCATCGAGCGCGCGCTCGAGCGCGTCGGGCGTGTGGGCGTAGTCGCGCAGCACCGTGGGCGATTCCGCGATGCGCTCCAGCCGCCCGGGCACCTGCGGCATGGTGGACAAGCGCGACGCGATCTCCGCGGGCTCCATGCCCACGGCCCACGCCGCGGCGGCCGCGGCGAGCGCGTTCGCGATGTTGAAGTCGCCGATGAGCGGAAGCTCCACACGATGGTGCGCGAGACCCACGACGAGCTCCCACGTGCTGCCACGCGACGAGTAGCGGCGGTCGATCGCCTGCACGTCTCCGTCTCCTTCCATCCCGAAGCGCACGGTGCGCGGCGCAACGGGCAGCGCGCGCCACGCGACATCGTCGGCGTTGATCACGGCGGTGCCGTCCGGCGCGAGGAGGCTCACCAGCGTGGCCTTCGCCGCGAGGTACGCCCCCATCGTCACGTGATAATCGAGATGGTCGCGCGTGAGGTTGG
>JBBRZK010000129.1:0-8871 GCA_038236775.1 Gemmatimonadales bacterium | reverse complement strand
GAGTGGCGTGCGACTCGAGGTGCCGGAGTTCATCGCGTCGAAGTGTACGGGATGCGGCCAGTGCTGGACGCAGTGCCCGGACGCGGCCATTCCCGGACTCGTCAACAGCGTCGAGGACGTGTTGACCGCGGCGATCGACGCGTCCGTGAACGGGATGCGGATGGAGCGCATCCGGCCCATCGTGAAGCACTGGGCGCGCGAGGCGAAGAAGGTGATCGACCAGCATCCCGAGACGCTCGTCTCGGATGCCTGGGCCCTGTCGTACCGCACCGTCACCGACAAGCTGGGCTGGGACACCGAGCGGAAAGCCGCGGCCGAGCCGGAGTTCCTTGCGGTGAACGCGCGGTTGGTGGAGTTCCCGCTCGCCCGCACGCGACCCTTCTACGACGCGATCGAGTCGAAGGAGAAGGGCGCGGGCGGCCTGCTCTCCATCACGATCAATCCCGAGGCATGCAAGGGGTGCAACCTCTGCGTCGCCGCCTGCCCGGATGGCGCGCTCATCACGGTGCAGCAGAACGACACCGGGCTCGAGCAGCTGCGCCGCAACTGGGGCCTGTGGCAACGCCTTCCCGATACGGACGACCGATACGTGAACGTCTCGGACGTCGATGAAGGGATCGGCGTGTTGTCGTCGCTGCTGCTCAAGAAGGACACGTATCGCTCGATGGTCGGTGGCGACGGCGCGTGCATGGGATGCGGCGAGAAGACCGCGGTGCACCTGATCGTCTCGTCGATCCACGCGTCGATGCAACCACGCGTGGCGAAACACGCCGCACGACTCGACGCGCTCATCGCTGCACTCGACCTGATCGCGCGGGGGCTATTGGCCACCGGCGCCGACCTGGATGCAGCGGCTACGTCGAAGGATTCGGTTGCGGTGCCGGTCGATGCGGCGAAGCGCGATCGGCTCGCACTGTTGACCACGGCGCTGCGCGAGCTGCGCGAACTGCGGTGGCGCTACATCGAGGGACCGAGCGGCAACGGCCGCGCCTCCCTCGGCATGGCGAACAGCACTGGCTGCTCCTCGGTATGGGCGAGCACGTACCCGTACAATCCGTATCCCTTCCCCTGGGTCAACCACCTCTTCCAGGATTCACCGTCCATCGCGATCGGGCTCTTCGAGGCGCACATGCGCAAGATGGCCGACGACATCGCCATGGTGCGCCGCGCCGAGTTGCTCGCCGCTGGCAGTTACGATGCGGCGCGCGACGAGCCGATGCTCGACAACGTGGAGTGGAAGCAGTTCACCGACGAGGAGTTCGCGTTGTGTCCGCCGATCGTCACCATGGGCGGCGACGGAGCGATGCTCGACATCGGGTTCCAGAACCTCTCGCGGTTGCTCGCGTCGGGGAAGCCGATCCGTGTGGTCGTGCTCGACACGCAGGTCTATTCGAACACCGGCGGGCAGGCGTGCACGTCGGGCTTCACGGGGCAGGTCTCCGACATGTCCGCCTGGGGCAAGTCACAGCACGGCAAGACGGAGGTGCGCAAGGAGCTGGCGCTCATCGCCATCGCGCATCGCGGCGTGTACGTCCACCAGACGTCGCAAGCCGCCGCCTCGCACCTCATCGCCGGCGTGTTGAAGGGGCTGCACAAGCGGCGCCCGGTGTTGATCAACGTCTACACGCCATGCCCGGTGGAGCACGGACTCGCCGACGACTGGTCGCAGCATGCGGCGCGTCTGGCGCTCGAGAGCCGCGCCTTCCCCTTCCTGACCTATGATCCGGAAGGCGGACCGAGCTTCTCCGACTGCCTCAGCCTCGAGGGAAATCCGTCGCCGGAAGATCCATGGCCGACGTACACGCTGAAGTACGTGGACGACGCCGGCAGCGAACAGGTGATGGAGCTTCCCATCACCATCGCCGACTGGGCCGCCACCGAAGTACGGTTCAAGCAGAACTTCGCCGAGCTTCCTGAAACGGAATCGGGGGACGAGCTCATGCTCTTCCACGAATTCGTTGCGGCGAGTGCGGACGGCCGACAGGGACGCAAGCCGTTCATCTGGGCGCTCACACGGGAGCGGAAGCTCCGCCGCCTCGGTGTCTCCGGTGAAATCGTCGCGCTTGCCGAGGAGCGCCAGCAGTTCTGGTCGCAACTGCGGCAGCTCGCCGGCCTCGAAGTGTCCGTGGCGGCGCACGATACCGTCGTCGGAGAAATGGAAGCCGAGTTCGCGAAACGGGCCGAGACCCTGCGTCTCGACTACGAGGCGAAAGTGACGGAGCTCCGGTCGAGCCTTCCGACGCAGATTGCGCGACGCCTTGCCGAAGGACTGCTGCAGCATTCCGACAGCGCCGCCGTGGCGGAACTGCTGGCCTCACTGCCCAACGTGGTTGGGGCGGCCGGCAACGGCGTCGCGCCGCACATCGCGTCGTCACCGGCGGTCGATACGCCGCCAGTCGCAACGGTCACGGCGTCGCCGCCAGTCGCGGCTGCATCCGCCCCGGCTGATGCCCCTGTGGCAACGGCCGCACCGGCGGCGGCCATTGCCGCTGTAGCCGCGGACGACGAGCCACTCGTCCTCGACGCGTACATCGATTCCATCCGGTGCACGAGCTGCAACGAGTGCACGAACCTGAACAAGAAGATGTTCGCGTACAACGCCGACAAGCAGGCGTACGTGAAGGACGCCAGCGCGGGCAGCTTCCAGCAGCTCGTCGTCGCAGCGGAGCGGTGTCCGGTGTCCATCATCCACCCCGGCTCTCCACTCAACGCCAAGGAAAAGGATCTCGCGAAGTGGGTGAAGCGCGCCGAGAGGTTCAACTGATCTCATGATGCGTTTCGCCAGCGGGTTTCGTCACGGCGTCCATCCACCGGAGGAGAAGGCGCTCACCAGCCATCTCCCCATACGGCGCATGCCGTATCCGGACGAACTGGTGCTTCCGCTTCGTCAGCACGCGGGGAATCCCGCGAAACTGTGCGTGAAGGTAGGCGACCGGGTGGAACGCGGCGACACGCTGGGGCTGGCCGACGGTTTCATGTCCGTGCCGATCCATGCCTCTGCCGCCGGTACCGTGGTGGACATCGGTTGGTGGCCGCATCCGGACGGCTCGATGGCGGAGTCGGTGCGGATCAAGGTGGACCGGTACGCACCGCAGGTGCCACGTCCGCGGCTCGTGCCGCTCTGGTCCGGGCTCACTACGGCACAGGTGGTGAAGGCGGTCCAGGACGCCGGCGTCGTTGGACTCGGCGGCGCGGCGTTTCCCACGCACGTGAAACTCGTACCGCCGAAGGACTTCGTGGTGCACACGCTGATCATCAACGGCGCGGAGTGCGAACCGTACCTCACGTCGGACCACCGGACGATGGTGGAATACCCGGAGCGCGTGCACTTCGGCATCCGCGTGATGATGCAGGCGATGGGCGTGTCCAGGTGCGTCATCGGAGTCGAGAAGAACAAGCCCGACGCGATCGAAGCGCTCCAGCGCACCCTGCCGACGGACCTCGACGTGCGCATCCTGCCGCTCACGGTGAAGTATCCGCAGGGCGCCGAGAAGATGCTCATCCACGCCGTCACCGGCGTGGAGGTGCCGTCGGGCCAGCTCCCCGTGAGCGTCGGCGTCGTGGTGCAGAACGTGGGGTCGGTGTCGGCCATCGCCGAAGTCTTCGAGACGGGCCTGCCACTGATCGAGCGCATCGTGACGGTCTCGGGCCATGGCCTGCGGAAACCGGCCAATCTCATCGTCCCGGTGGGCACCAAGCTCCGCGACCTCCTCGCGGCGTGCGACGGCGTGACGCCGGATGCCGCCGAAGTCCTCATCGGCGGACCGATGATGGGACAGGCGCAGGCGAACCTCGACGCGCCGGTGATCAAGGGAACCACGGGCGTGGTCGTGCTGGAGCGTCGTGAAACGCGCGACGAGGACATGTTCCCCTGCATCCACTGCGGTCGCTGCCTCGAGGCCTGTCCCGTTTTCCTCAACCCCTCGCTGCTCGGCGACTATGCCCGGGTGCAGCGCTACGAGGACATGGCGGACCTGCATCTCGCCGACTGCATGCTCTGTGGCTCGTGCGCCTACGTCTGCCCCGCGAACCTTCCGCTGTCGCAGCTGTTCCAGGCGAGCAAGCTCGCGCTCCGCCGCGCGAAGAAGGTGAGCGCATGACCCGCGACAAGCTCCTCGTCACTGCGTCGCCGCACATCAAGTCGCAGGACTCCGTGCCGCGCATCATGTGGCACGTCGTGGCGAGCCTCGTACCGGTGGTCGCGTCGGCGGCGTGGTTCTTCGGCGTCAGTGCGCTGCTCCAGGTGCTCGTTGCCATGGGAGCATGCGTCCTCACCGAGCGCGCCACTGGCAAGGGCGGCGCAATCGCCGACGGCTCGGCAACGATCACCGGCCTGCTCCTCGGCCTCTCGCTGCCCGCCGGTTTTCCATTGTGGATGACGGCACTGGGCAGCGCCTTCGCGATCGGCTTCGGGAAGCAGGTGTGGGGCGGACTCGGCCAGAACGTGTTCAATCCGGCGCTCGTCGGCCGCGCATTCCTTCAGGGCGCATTCCCCGTGGCGATCACCACGTGGCCGGCAACGGGCGGCCGCTTCTTCACGTTGCACGGCGACCTCTTCGCGCTGCCGCTCACCCATCCCATCACGAACGCCGTCACGTCGGCCACGCCGCTGGGGCTCCTCAAGTTCGAGGGCAAGGGCACGTCGATCACCGACCTCGTGATCGGCAGCACCGGCGGTTCGCTGGGTGAGACGGCGGCGCTCGTGATTCTGGCCGGCGGATTGTACCTCGCCTGGCGCGGATACCTCAACTGGCGCGTGCCGGCGAGCATCTTCGCTACGGTGCTGGCATTGAGTGCCATCCTCCATGCAGCGGACGCCGCCAGACCCTCTGCGCCGTTCATGCTCTTCTCTGGCGGCCTGATGCTCGGCGCCGTGTACATGGCCACCGACATGGTGACGTCGCCCATCACGAACAGCGGCAAGTGGGTGTTCGGCGTCGGCATCGGCGTGCTCGTCGTGGTGATCCGCATCTGGGGCGGGCTGCCCGAGGGAGTGATGTACGCGATCCTCTTCATGAACGCGCTCACCCCATTCATCAACAGGGCCACGCAGCCGCGGGTGTTCGGCACACGTCTCCGGACCGCCGCATGAGCGCGCACGCGCATCACGGGCCGCCCGCAACGCCGGGACCCGCCGCCACCCCGCCGGCAACCGCGAAGGCGCCGGCGGTGTCGTCGTTCAAGCTGCTCGCCACGCTGGCCATCGCCGGCGCGGCCGCGGGGTTGATGGTCGTCGCCGTCTATGCCGCCACGCTGCCGACGATCGAACGGTACGAAGCCGCGAAAGTGGACGGCGCCGTGCGCGAAGTGCTGCGGGCGCCGGCACGCTGGGACACACTCTATCTCCAGAACAGCGCGTTGACGAAGCATCCCACCGGGGAAGCCGATCTCAAGGCGCTCCCACGGGCATACGTGGGCTTCGACGCCGCGGGGAAGCCGTCCGGCGCCGCAATCACCGCGCAGGAGCCGGGCTTTCAGGAGGAGATCCTCCTGATGATCGGCTTCCAGCCGACGACCGGAGAAATCATCGGGTTCAAGGTCATCGACGAGAAGGAGACGCCGGGCCTTGGCGACAAGATCGAGCGCGACACGTCGTTCGGCGCGCAGTTCGCCGGCCGCATCGCGCCGCTGAAGGGCGTGAAGTCGCGCAACCCGGCCGATCACAGCCAGGTACAGACCATTACCGGCGCGACGATTTCCTCGCGCGCAGTCATTCGCATCATCAATCACGCGCTGGAGCGGTGGCAGCCGCTGCTGGCCGCGTACGACAGGGGAGGAGTGAAGTGACCATCGCCGTCGCCCCGCCGGTCATGACGCCTTCCGCACCCAGCCCGACGCCGGAGTTCATCCCCGGCGCACCTCCGCCGGCCGCACTCTGGGCCGACGCGTGGCGCGGCATCGCAGCCGAGAACCCCGTGCTGGTACAGATGCTCGGGATGTGTCCGACGATGGCCGTGACCAACGTGCTGGCGAACGGCATCGCCATGGGCGTCGCCACCACGTTCGTGCTCGTCGGCTCCGGGCTCTTCGTCTCGCTCTTCCGCAAGTACATCGCGCACGAAGTCCGCATCACGTCGTACATCCTCATCATCGCGACGTTCGTGACGCTGGCCGATCTGCTCCTGGCCGCAACGTTCCCCGAGATCAGCAAGGCACTCGGCCCGTTCATTCCGCTCATCGTCGCGAACTGCCTGCTGCTGGGGCGCGCGGAAGCGTTCGCCGCGAAGGTGGGTCCGGCGCGCGCGGTGGCTGACGGCATGGGCATGGGGATCGGCTTCACGCTGGCGCTGTCCGCGATGAGCGCGATCCGCGAGTTGCTCGGACGCGGCTCGCTCCTCGGCATCGACATCCTGGGGCCGCATTGGGAGCCGTGGGTGTTCATGGTCCTGCCGCCGGGCGGCTTCTTCACCCTGGGGCTGTTGCTGATGACCGTGGCGTGGGTCGAGCAGCGCCGCCGGCAGATGCATCGCGTGGAGGCCATGTGAGCAACCTCGCCTGGATCTTCGTCTCCACCCTGTTGGTGAACAACTTCACGCTGGTGATGTTCCTGGGGCTCTGTTCCTTCTTCGGCGTCACCGCGAAGATCGAGACCGCGTGGCGGTTGGGGCTCGCCAACACCTTCGTGCTGATCATCACGGCGCTGAGCGCGTGGGTGCTCAACACCTTCATCCTCGTGCACGCGCCCTACCTGCGCACGATCGCGTTCATCGTCGTCATCGCGTCCGCCGTGCAGATCGTCGAGATGGCGGTGAAGAAACACCTGCCCGTGCTCTTCCGGCAACTCGGCATCTACTTGCCGCTCATCACCACCAACTGCGCGATCCTCGGCCTGGCGCTGTTCCAGACGAGCCGGCACTACACGCTGGTGGAGGGTCTGGTGTTCGCCCTGGGCGCAGGATTCGGGCTGACGCTCGCGCTCTCGCTGCTGGCGTCCATCCGCGAGCGGATGGAGGTGGCGGATGTGCCGGTGATCGCGCGGCGCATGGGACTCGTGCTCGTAGCCGCGAGCTGCCTCTCCCTGGCATTCATGGGATTTGCGGGAATGGGAAGCCAATGATCGACACGATTGTGGCAATGGTAGGCATGGCCCTGCTGTTCGTGCTGTTCGGTGCAATCAAGTACCGAGGCTGCACCGGACACTGTGCGGGGTGCACCGGCGCCTGTGGGCGTCATAGCGAGGAGCGGCACGATGGCGAGTGACCTGCTGGGGTGGCGGCATCCGGACCGGCGTGAGTTCCTCACGCTCGGGACCGGTCTTTTCGTGGCGCTCTCGCTGCCGGTAGCGCTGCAACGGCGCACGCCGCTCGTGAAGCGCACCGTGCCGCTCATGGGCACGATCGCGGAGGTGCAGGTCGCGCACAGCGACGTGCGCGTCGCGGAAGACGCCATCGATGCCGCCATCGCGGAGCTGCAGTGGGTGGAGCGCGTGATGACGCGCTTCCGGAGCGACTCTGACGTCGGTCGCGCCAACCTCGGCGCTGGCCGCGACGGTGTGGCGGTGACGGCGGCGACTGCCGGCGTCATTGCCGCGGCACTTCGCGCTGCCTCGGCCAGCGACGGCCGCTTCGATCCTGCCGTTGGCGCGGCCTCGGAGTTGTGGGACGTGCTGAACCGACACGAGCCGCCGGCCGACGACCGCGTGCAGCGGCTCGCCGCGCGAGGATTCTGGCGCAAGGTGGACGTGGACACCTACGCCGGCGCACCAACGGTGCGCTTCGACGCGCCCGATCTCCACCTCGATCTCGGCGCCATCGCAAAGGGATACGGCGTCGATCGCGCCACGGCGCGGCTCCGCGCGCGTGGGATTCGCCATGCGATCGTCACCGTGGGCGGCGACCTGTTCGCGCTCGGGACTGCGCCGGACGGCGAGCCATGGACGGTGGGGATTCGCTCGCCGCACGACCGGCACGAGCTCGCGGCCACGCTGCAGGTGAGCGACCGCGCCGTGGCCACCTCTGGCGACTACGAGCGCTTCTTCCGCTACAGGGGAATGCGCTATCACCACCTGATCGACCCGGCCACCGCCGCGCCGCGCCGCACGGGGTTCCACAGCGCGACGGTCGTGGCCAGCCGCTGCATCGACGCCGATGCCGCATCAACCTCGGTGTTCGGGCTGCCGCGCGATCACGCGCTGCGCATCGCACGCCGACTCGACAGCAGTGCCGAGGTGATTCCGTTGACGTAGGAACGCTCACACGCCTTCAGCAAGGAGGATCCGATGAAGAGCCAGACAGTGTACTGCGGCGCATGCGACCACGAGGTCCGCGTGATGATCACCGATACGCCGACGACGGATGGGCAGGCGCCGCTGCACGACTCGGAGGTGGTCTGCCTCGAGATCGGTGACAAGTGCAACGGCAACTTCTGCCCCATCGGCGCGACGGCGCCGGAGGAGATGGTGAGTCGTCTCTTGCGTAACGGGCTGCCGATCAACGGACTGCGCTCGGTGCAGTCGCTGTGTCCGTCATGCGGGCTGGTGAACGAGATGGTGCTCTTCGGCGAGGGACGGGCCGTGTGCACCGCGTGCGCCAGCCCGGCGCGGTGGCGGCTCGAGCACGCTGAACCGATGTAGTCGGCGGTGACGTGATGACCGTTGACTTCCTCGTGCCGCGCGCCCTTCATGTTACGTCATGAGCGGCGCTGACGGCATCCTGGACCTCTACAGGCGATATGAGACGATCCTGCGTCCGGCATTGCGCATCGGACCGATCTTCGGCGGGATCGTCATGCTCGCGTGGCGCGTGCGCGAAACGCGCGTGCCGGTCACGCGGCGAGCGATCGTGATCCCGCCGATCGCCATGAGCAGTGCCTTCTTCATGTTCCTCTCGCCCCTCATGCGCATTCCGTGGGCGTGGGCCGTCGTCTCGTTCG
>JBBRZK010000128.1:0-8986 GCA_038236775.1 Gemmatimonadales bacterium | reverse complement strand
GTGGAACTCGCGGCCCTTGGCCAGACGACGAGTGTGAACCGGATCGCGCGCCTGATGCACGCGGCGGGGATCGGGGTCGCGCCGCGGCGCGGGTTTCGGGTGACGACGGACTCGCACCATGCGCATCAGATTGCGCCGAACACACTCGATCGCCAGTTCGACGTCGCCCCCACCGCCGTGCTGAATCAGGTGTGGGTCGGTGATATCACGTATCTCTCCACGCGCGACGGCTGGTTGTACCTGGCGGTCGTGCTGGATCTCGCGTCGCGGCGCGTGATCGGCTGAGCGATGCGGCACACGCTGGCGGGCGAGTTAACGCGCGACGCGCTCACGATGGCGCTGACGGGCCGCCGCCCAGCGCCGGGCGTGTTGCATCACACGGACCGCGGGAGCCAATATGCGGCGGGCGGCTATCAAGCGCTGCTCACGGCCCACCAGATGGTGTGCAGTATGAGCGGCGTCGGCGATTGTTGGGATAACGCGGTGGCGGAGAGCTTCTTTGCGACGCTCAAACGGGAACTGGCGGATCGCGCGGACTGACACACGCGCGATGAGGCGCGCACGGCGGTCTTCGAGTACATCGAGGTGTGGTACAATCAACAGCGACGGCACTCGAGCTTGGGGTATCAGAGTCCCGTTGAGTACGAACAGCAGCTGGCGTCGGAGCAGGTGATCACGAAAGCAGCGTAAACCACCTGTCTACATTCTCGGGGGAAGACCAACGTGATATGCAGCGGACTTGCCACTCGCTTTCCCCAATCGCACCAGACACGAACAGTCGCCGACAACAAGACACCGACCGCGCCACCGCGACGAACGACTCTGCCTGCGTCGCCACCGCTCTCGATTCTCGCGCGTCTTAGCACCAGGAGCGCGCCCGCGACAGCAGCGCAGCGCGGATAAGAGCTACCCTACGGAAACAACACCTCCGTCCGCCACCCCTCCCCTTCCCTCTCATACACGTTCCGCTCGTGCAGCCGGCTCGGCATCCCATGCCAGAACTCGATCCGCTTGGGCACCACCCGGAACCCCGACCAGTGCGGCGGCCGCTCCACGTCCCGCCCCTCGAACCGCCGTTCCACGTCCCCCACTCTCGCCTCGAGATCGCCTGGCTTCTCGATCGCCTGGCTCTGCAACGACGCCCACGCCCCGATCTGGCTCCCACGCGCACGGCTCGCGAAGTATTCATCCGCCTCCTCCGCACTCACCACACCCACGGTGCCTTCCACCCGCACCTGCCGCTCCATCGGCGGCCAGTGAAAGCACATCGCCGCTTTGGGATGCGCGAGCAACTCCATGCCTTTCCTGCTGTGGTGATTGGTGTAGAACACAAACCCGCGCTCATCCACGCCCTTGAGCAGCACGATGCGCACGGACGGCTGCCCATCGTCGCCCACGGTGCCGAGCGCGAAGGCGGTGGGCTCGGGAATCAACGTCTCACCGACGACCTTCGCGGCGGCGAGTTGCTCGGCGAATCTCGCGAAGGGTTCGCCGTACGACGCGTGGCCGCTCATCCGATGGCCCGCTTGCGGAAGCTTCGCAGCCCCATGGTCCAGAAGAGGGCAGAGATGAGCAGCAACGCGCCCATCGACGCGGCAAGCGGCATGTGCGGTACCTCAGGGGTCAGCGCGCCACGCATCCCCTCGGCGACATACACGAGCGGGTTGATGAGCACCGCGTACTTGAGCGCAGGCACGACGTCGAGCCCGCGCCACGGATAGTACGCGCAGCCGAAGAACATCATCGGCGCAATGATGGCGCTGAACATCAGGCCGATCTGCTGCGGCGCGATGCCGGTGCCGAGCCACATGCCGAGCGACGAGAAGGCGGTGGCGCCGAGTAGGGTGATGACGAGGACGTCGCCGAAGTTGCCGAAGGTGAGGTTGGCGATGGGGCCCATGATGAGTCGCGCGACGGGCAGCACGAACAGCGCGGACACGAATCCCTGGATCACGCCGGACGCGATCTTCTCGGCGGCAATCACCCAGGTGGGCACGGGCGCGAGGAGTCGGTCCTCGATCTCCTTGGTCCAGCCGAAGTCCTGCACCATCGGCAGCGCGACGGACTGGATGGCGGAGAGTGCAAGGCTGATGGCAAGGATGCCGGGCAGCAGCGTGGTGGTGTAGCCGCCGCGCACCATGCCCATCTTCGGCAACAGGAAGCCGAACACGATGAGGAACAGCACGGGCTGCATCACGGTGCGCAGCAGGAAGTACGGCAGCTCCTTGATGGCGACGCGCACGTCGCGACGCAGGAGCGCGATGAACACGGTGGGCGTCCGCACGTCATGCGGCGGACCGAAGGACGTGGCGGGTGCGGCGGCGGCGATGGCTGTCAATCGAGCTTCCTCCCGGTGAGCTCGATGAACAGCGTCTCGAGGCTCGGCTCCTTGAGCGTGATGTTGCGGACGGTGCGACCAGCGGCTTCGGTGGCCTCGATGGCGGCGGAGATGATGCGCCCGCCGACGGAGCTGTGGATGCGCAGCACGTCGCCGACGACGTCGGCCTTGGTCACGTGCTCGAGCGCGCGCACGCGCGTGGCGGCTTCGTCGGCGGGGCCGTCGAGCGAGAGTTCGATGAGGGTGCCGCCTGGCGCCTTGGCCTTGAGCGACGCGGTGGTGTCGAGCGCGAGGAGACGTCCACGATCGACGATGGCGAGTCGATCGCAGAGCTGGTCGGCTTCCTCCATGTAGTGGGTCGTCAGCACGATGGTGCGGCCCTGGCGATGAAGGTCGCGCAGGACGTCCCACAGCGCGAGGCGGGTCTGCGGGTCGAGGCCGACGGTGGGCTCGTCGAGGAAGATCACGGTGGGCTCGTGCACGAGGGCGCGCGCGATCATCAGGCGCTGCTGCTGCCCGCCGGACAGCGCGTCCACTTTCTCCTCGGCCTTGGCCTGCATGCCGAACTGCTCGAGGTACTGCATGCCGCGACGCACGGCTTCGCCGCGCGGAATGCCGAAGTACGCGGCATGAAAGACGAGGTTCTCGAGGACGTTGAGGCTGCGGTCCGGATTGGCGCGCTGCGGCACGACACCGATGCGGCGACGCACGCCGACGGGATCATTGATGACGTCGGCGCCGGCGACGGAGGCCTGGCCCGCGCTCGCGAGGACGCGCGTGGTGAGGATGCCGATGGTCGTCGTCTTGCCCGCGCCATTGGGGCCGAGGAGCCCGAAGAATTCGCCTTCGGGGACTTCGAGGTCGAGGCCGTGCAACGCGACGAGCTCCTTCGCGCCGTTTGCGCCAAGCCGCAGGTCCTGCTGGCCCCCGGCGGCTGGCGGACCGTAGCCGGCGGCCGGGGGGCTGCGCCGCTTCTGCGCGACGATCGGATAGACTTTGCGCAGCCCCTCTGTCCGGATGGCGTTCACGTTGCTCAATCGCGTCCACCGAGGAGTCCGCCGAGCACCGCGCCGCCGACGACGCCGAGTGCGGATCCTTCCTGCATCTGTCGCCCGCCGGCCCTGGGTGCGGCGGCAAGGATGCGATCGGCAAGGCGCGAGAAGGGCATCGTCTGCAGCATCACTCGGCCGGGCCCGGACAGCGTCGCGAAGAAGAGTCCCTCGCCGCCGAAGAGCGCGGTGCGAACGCCGGGCACCATCTGGATGTCGTACTGCACCTGCGCGTCCATCGCGACGATGCAGCCGGTGTCCACGCGCAGCGTCTCGCCTGCCTCGAGGGTGGTCTCCCACAACGCGCCCGACGCATGCAGTACCGCGACGCCGTCGCCGGTGATGCGCTGGAGGATGAACCCTTCGCCGCCGAAGAAGCCCGCGCCGATGCGCTTCGTGAACGCGATGTCCACCTGTGTGCCCTTCGGCGCGCAGAGGAAGGAATCCTTCTGCGCGATGATGGTGCCGCCCCACTCGAGGAGGTCCACCGGCTTGATCTTGCCGGGAAAGTGCGACGAGAACGCGACGCGACGTTTTACGCGACCGGTGTTGAGGAAGGTGGTGACGAAGAAGGTGTCGCCGGAGAGGACGCGCCGAGCGCCCATGAACAACTTGCCGAGGACGCCGCCGCCCTGCTTGTTGGGGTCGAGCGTGGTGTTCATCTCGATGCCATCCTCCATGAACATCATCGCGCCGGCTTCGGCGATGACGGTCTCGCCGGGGTCGAGGGTGACGATGACGGCCTGGAGGTCGTCGCCGATCAGTTCGTAGTCGATCTCGTCGGAGGTACGGCGCATGGGGGCTCGTGAGGGGGATGGTGGAGTGGAAATATAGGACGAGAGGACGAGAGGGCGAGGGGACGGCGGGGTGACCTCTCGGCAGGGCGGGGCGTAGCTTCCGGGGGACGGCTCGAACGGGGGACGGCTCGAACGGGGGACGGGTCGAACGGGGGACGGCCCGCTCGCTGTCGCTCGCTTGACGGGGGACGGGCACGCCGTTCCGCGGTTCGCAGGTCCTCTCGTCCTCTCGTCCTCTCGTTCTCTCCTTTCGTCCTCTCCTTTCGTCCTCTCCTTTCGTCCTCTCGTCCTTTCCTTCATGCGACTTCTCTTCCTCATCGGGCTCCTGCTTCCACTCCAACTCGGCGCACAGGTGGCTCCGGCCCGCGCCGACTCTTCGAGTACTCTCATCACACCCGCCCGCGTGTTCGACGGGATGGACATGCATGAAGGGTGGAGCGTGCTGGTGCGCGGGGAGCGGATCGTGGCCGCGGGGCCAGCGGCATCGATCGCGGTGCCGGCGTCGGCGCGGCGCGTCGACCTGCCGGGAACCACGCTCATGCCGGGGCTCATCGAGATGCACTCGCACCTGCTGCTGCATCCGTACAACGAGACGTCGTGGGACGACCAGGTACTGCGCGAGCCACTCGCGCTCCGCGTGGCGCGGGCGACGAACCACGCACGCGAGACGCTGCGCGCGGGGTTCACCACGGTGCGCGACCTCGGTACTGAAGGAGCGGGCTACAGCGACGTCGGGCTCAAGCGCGCGATCGCTCAGGGGATCATCCCGGGGCCGCGGATGGTCGTCGTCACGCGGGCGATCGTCGCGACGGGGAGTTACGGGCCGCACTACCCCGGCGACGTCGACTTGCCGCAGGGCGCCGAGGAGGCCGATGGCTCGAACCTCGCGCGCGTGGTGCGCGACCAGATCGGGCACGGTGCGGACTGGATCAAGGTGTACGCGGACTACCGCTGGGGTCCCAACGGTGAGACTCGGCCGACGTTCACGCTCGACGAGTTGAAGCAGATCGTGGAGATCGCGCGGTCGTCGGGACGGCCGGTGGCGGCGCATTCGTCAACGGCCGAGGGGATGCGGCGCGCGACGTTGGCAGGGGTGGAGACGATCGAGCATGGCGACAACGGCACGCCGGAGGTGTTCCGGCTGATGAAGGAGCACAACGTCGCGCTCTGTCCCACCATCGCCGCGGGTGACGCGATTCTCCGCTACCGCGGCTGGAAACCGGGCGACCCGGAGCCCGCCCGTATCACCGAAAAGCGCGCGAGCGTGAAGGCCGCGCTGGACGCCGGTGTCACGATGTGCAGCGGCAGCGACGTCGGCGTGTTCACGCACGGCGAGAATGGCCGAGAGCTCGAGCTGATGGTGGATTACGGCATCGCGCCGCTCGCGACGCTGCGCGCGGCGACGAGCACGAATGCGCGGCTGCTCCACATGGAGGACCAGATTGGGGCGATCAAGCCTGGGCTCCTGGCCGATCTCGTGGCGGTGCGCGGGGACCCGGTGCGGGACATCCACGCGGTGCGGGATGTGGGGTTCGTGATGAAGGGAGGGGCGGTTGTAAGGTGAGGACGAGAGGACGAGAGGGCGAGAGGACGAGAGGACGAGAGGACTATCAAGTCATCTCGGTCTCCGGTCTCCGGCCTCAGGCTCCGTGAGGCGTGAGGGCTGAGGTCTAAGGCCGGGGTTGCAAGGGTTGAGGCGTGAGGCTTGAGGGAAGGACGAGAGGGCGAGAGGACTATGCAGTCCTCTCGCCCTCTCGTCCTCTCGTCCTCTCGTCCTCCGCTTTCAGCAGAATGCTGAAAGCGGACCCCACCCCAGGCTCGCTCGACACAACCAGCTCGTGCCCCATCAGTACGCACAGCTTCTTCGAGATCGCGAGGCCGAGTCCCGTGCCGCCGTACGTGTGGACGATCTGCGAGTCGGCCTGCTCGAATGCCTCGAACACGGCGTCGAGGCGTTCGGCGGGAATGCCGATACCGGTGTCCGTCACGTCGATGCGCGTGGCGTGGCCGGTGGCTGGGTTCGTCCGCACGCTGACGGTCACGTGGCCGTCGCGCGGCGTGAACTTGATGGCGTTGCCGATGAGGTTGATGAGCACCTGCTTCAGCTTGCCCGCGTCGGTGACGGCGGTGGCGTCGCCCGCGGCATCGGCGTTGAGGTGCAATCCCGCACCGGTGGCGCGCACCTCCAGCTCGGCGACCGTGTCGCGCACGAGCGCGGAGATCGACGTCGCCGAGAGCGTCGCGGAGTCACGGCCGGACTCGATCTTCGAGAGGTCGAGCACCGAGTTGATGAGCGTGAGCAGGTGCTTCCCGTTCGCGCCGATGCGGTCGAGGTAGCTGAGGTCCGTAACGCTCAGGTGGCCCTTCTGGTTGCGGGCGATCACGTTCGTGAAGCCGATCACGGCGTTGAGCGGGGTGCGCAGCTCGTGGCTCATGCGCGCGAGGAACTCGCTCTTTGTCCGATTCGCCTGCTCGGCCGCGTCCTTCGCGGCGAGGATCACCTCGGCCACGCGCTTCTCCTCCGTGACGTCGCGCGCCACGAGCAGTGCGCCCACGACGTCGCCGTCGGCGGAACGCATGGGCGTGACGGTGACGTCGAGCCACATCTCCTGCTGATGCGTGGGGTGATTCGCGGCGAGCGCGCGCAGCGTGGTGGGAGTGCCCGCCAGCGCCTCCCTCAGTAGGCGGACTTCGTCGCGGTGCTCGAGGAAGGGGAGCAGTGCGCCCACCTGCGCGCTCGCCGCGACGTCCTGCGCGTAGCCGGTGAGCCATTCCATGGGCGGATTCCACGCCTGCACGCGGCCCGCGCGGTCGAACGCCGCCACGGCGTCCACCGTGGACCGCACCAGCGCGGCGCTGAACTCGTGCGCGCGACCCAGCTCGTCGCGCTGGCGGCCCAGCGCCGAGGCGGTGCTCTGCAGCTCACGGTTTTGCAGCGCGAGCTCAGCCGTCTGTACGCCGAGCATGTCGGCGTGCTCGTCGCGCAGCACCTCGGCCTCGCGCCGCGCGTCCACCTGCGCGGCGAGGTCCATGGCCACGGCTGTGAGTGCGGCCGACTGCGCGGCAGCCATCTGGGCGGCGCGCACCACCCAGCCGGTGAAGAGCGCGCAGAGGAGCGCCACGGTGAGGAACGTGCCGGGCAGTGCGGATGAATTCTCGTCCAGCAAGTGCTGCGTGGGTGCGACGCTCACGCGCCAGTGCCGCTCGCGCACGTCCACCGGCCACGACGCGTCCCAGTCCTCCACCGAGGTACCGTTCGCGTCGAGCTCGCCGGCGAGCAGGACGCCGCCATCGGTGAGCGAGTAGGAATAGAGCGAGAGAAACTCGCCGGACACGAACTCCCGCAACATGTCGTCCGGGATGACCTCCGCGACGATGAAGTCCGGCGCGGACCCGGCGACCGGCGCGTTCGCGTCGACGAGGAGCACGCTCGGATGACCGGTCCGTCGCGCCACTGGCGCCGACACGACGGCGCGACCGCGAACGCGCGCCGCCTCGAGCAGCGCCGCCAGGCGGGGCGTTCCCGCAAAGTGGCTGCCGACGCTGTCCGCGTCGGACGCTTGCTCCGCCATCCGCCAGCGGACGATGCCGGCGGAATCGAGGCGCAGCACGCCGACGATGCCGGGAAAGTCGCGCAGGATGTCCGCGGCCGCCGCGCTGCGCGTGCCCATGGCGTAGTCGTCGACGAGGACGCGCTGCTGCCCAAGGCGATCGACCACGCGAGCGCGGTCGTCCATGCCACGCGCCACGTTCGCGGCCAGGGTATTCGCCTGGTGCCGGAGCATCGTGCGCAGTCCGCGTTCGTCGTGGTCCACCAGCGCGACCCACATGAGCAGCGCGGCGAAGGCCACGGTGGTGCCGGCCAGTGCGGGAAACACGCGGGCCGCGTCGAGGCCGGAGCGCCGCGCGCCGAGGGCCACGAGGGAGAGGGAGCCGATGCCCATCACCACGAGGAGGACGGCGCTCTGCGGCGCCATGCCCCGGAGGTCGCCCCAGCCGTACGCGGTGGGAATGCCCACCATGTAGCCCGCCAGCGCGACCGCACCGATGGTGGAGGCCGCGAGCGACGCGGCTGCGCAGAGGCCCAGGCGCGCCTTGCTGAGGCGCGTGCTCGCCACGGCCACGAGCGCAAGCGCACTGAGGAAAAGCCCGAGGGCCGTGTTCGGCGCCATGCGTCCCGGCAGGCCCACTTCGGCGAGGAAGGCGACGTCGAGTCCGATACGTCCCACGAGGTCGTCGATGCCGGGCGACCATGACAGCACGTGCTCCAGCAGCGTGACCCCAGCGACGAGGGACGCGCCGCCGGCGAGGGCGAGGCCCATGCGCGCACGCCGCCATGCGAGCGCGGCGAGCGCGCCCGCGAGGAGCAGGAAGCTGGCGGCCGCGTTGAACTGCGTCGCCGAGACGCCGTGCCGCACGCGCACCAGCGCCGGGATACCCATCAGCCAGCCGGCCATCGTGAGGATGGCGATGGCCGCGACGAACGCAGCGCAGGCGAGCGCCGTGGCGCGCAGGCGTCCCCTCCGCTGCGGAACGGCTTCGGCTTCTGTCACGGTCGAGCGGGACGGGCCATGGGTCGAGCGGTGCCGTGGGAAAGACGGGTGCGTCCGCCGTGGCGCTGGCGGGCGACGTCGTCATACAGTGTCGGCAGCATGCACCAATGCCTGAACGTCTGTCATCCTGAGCGACCCTGTCATCCTGAGCGCAGCCGCCCCCCTTGTCACCCTGAGCGCAGCCGCCCCCCCTTGTCATCCTGAGCGCAGCCGCCCCCCCTTGTCATCCTGAGCGCAGCTGCCCCCCCT
>JBBRZK010000127.1:0-9301 GCA_038236775.1 Gemmatimonadales bacterium | reverse complement strand
TCAGGTCGCGGAACCGTTGTCCGTCGATCGTGAGCACCGGTGACGCGGCGGACTGCACGACGACCTGCGCATCCAGCCGGAATGTCACCAGCACGAGCAGCAGCAACCTGCACAGCGCGGACGAGCATGTCATCAAAGTCCAGCTCCCGGTGGAAGCCATCCGAAGCAAGGTGATGTGTGAAATACTGCAGTCCATGTCCTCGCTTCACAAGCATGCAGGAGAAGCATCCGGGCTGCTCGCGGCGTCAGGACTGCTATGACGTTGGGGGGTCGCGGAAACCCACGGATGCAGCAATAGATGTGGAGTCTGCGAAAGGCCGGCTTGCATAGTATCCTGGCCTGCACCTGGAGCAATCCGCTGTGATCCGGATGAATCCGCTGTTGTCCGCAATCCAATCGTTTGACTTCGTTCTCACGTCGCTATTCGTCCGGATGGCACCACGCGGTGGTTCGCTCGATGGCACGCCAGCAGGTACACATATCCCGGAGGAACCATGTCCATCCGCCGTATTGCCGTCCTCGTGCTCATGTCGCTCGCGCTTGCCGCACGTGCCTCGGCCCAGGCGCCGGAGTATCTCGGCGAGGGCGGCAGGTATCCGTTCACGCCCGTCGTGAAGGTCGGCCGCATGCTGTACCTCTCCGGACAGATCGGTACCGACACCACAGGCAACGTGGTGGCCGGCGGCATTCGTGCCGAGACGCACCAGGCGCTCACGAACATCCGCGCGCTCCTCGAGAAGAACGGCGGCTCGATGGATCACGTCGTGAAGTGCACCGTCTTCATGGCCGACATGAACGAGTGGGCGACGATGAACGAAGTGTACGTCACCTTCTTTCCGAAGCACCTGCCAGCCCGCAGTGCTTTTGGAGCCGCCGGGCTCGCGAAGGGTGCGCACACCGAGATCGAGTGTCTCGGCGTGGTCAAGTGAGTCTAGCCTGCCTTCGCTTCGCCTTCGTCCGGAAAGCAGGCCCGCAGCTCGTCGGGGATGCGCGCAATGCGCCCGGTCGCCCGGTTGATCAGGCACCACAGCGTGCGACCGCGCGCCAGCACCATGCCGTCGCCGGTCCGCACGATCTCCGTGAGGCGCTCGAAACGCCGTGAATCCACGGCGCCGATCCACGTGCGCGCCGTGATCGCGTCGCCGAGCACCGCCGCCTGCTTGTAGTCCAGCTCGTGCCGCGTGGCCACCCAGCCGTACTCGGCACGCAGTGCCTTCGTGGCGCGCGCCAGCCAGTGCGCGAGCGCGACATCCTGCACCCAGCGCAGGTACACGACGTTGTTGACGTGGTCCATGTCGTCGATGTCGTCGGCGCGGACGACGATGGGAATCTCGAAGGCAGGCATGACAGGAAACAGTATCGTGTCACAGTGCCGGGCGGAATCCGCAGGGCAGGGGACGACTTGCACGCCCCCCGCCGCATGGCCATACTGCGAAACGCGCCCGCGTCACCACGACGTCGGAGGCGCGGCCGTTCAACTCATCCGAGGCTCCGTGATGCGCCGAACTCTCATTCTCCCCGGACTGCTCGTGCTTGCGACCGTCGCACGCGCGCAGGACCCCGGCGTCTCCGTGAAGGACTTCGACCAGAAGCGCGCCGGCACCGACAAGATGCACATGGTCGCGCACGTCGTGAGCCACCCGGGCGCATGGAAGGCCGCCGACATCGAGATCGAGCAGGACAAGAACCGGCCCTACGTCTACATCAGCGGCTTCGTCAACTTCGACGCGCAGATCTACGACATCAGCAACCCCGCGTCGCCGAAGAAGATCTACGACTGGACCATCGAGAACCCCGAGCTGCACCGCGGCATCGGCGCGATGGACGGCAAGTACTTCAAGATCGGCAACCGCTACTATTACGCGCAGTCCTACCAGTTCATGCAGGGCAGCCCCGACACCGACCTGGGCGCGGTCATCTTCGACGTCACCGGCCTGCCGGATACGAGCAAAGTCAAGGTCGTGGCGCGCCTCCGCTTTCCGGCGTCGCCAGGCGGATTCCACAACACCTTTGCGTACAAGCACTCCGACGGCCGCGTGCTCTACTTCGCGACCATCAACCAGTCGAAGGCGCTCATCTATGACCTCGACAAGGTGGTCAGCGGCGCGCCCGAGTCGTCGTGGCTCATCGGCGACGTGCCCAACCCGACGCCTTTCCGGCAGATCGGCGGCGGCGGCTATCACGACTTCTACGTCGGCTACGATCCCGCCACGAAGCAGGACAAGTTCTACGGCGCCGGCCTCGGCGGCTATTCCGTGTGGGACGTCACGCATCCCGACGCGACGAAGCAGCTGTTCACGATCACGAGCCTCGGCATGGACATCGCGCACACGTTCACGCCGTCGCCCGACGGCAAGTACGCGGTGACCGAAACGGAGTACCAGTACACGCCGCTTCGCATCTGGGACCTCACGGCGGGTCAATCGGGCAAGACGCAGAACATCGACCAACCCATCAGCGCCTGGGCCGCCGACTGGCGCGACCTCTCGCACAATCACGAGGTCCGCTGGCCCTATGTGTTCGTGTCCGCCTACGAGGATGGGCTCCAGGTGTTCGACCTGAAGGACCCGAAGCGTCCCAAGACCGACGGCGCGTGGTACACCTGCGAGTGCGAGCACGAGCACGGCTTCGGCGGCACGCCGAACAACGGATGGCAGAGCACCACGAGCGTGGAGCAGGGTGCCTTCGGCGTGGACGTCCGCAACTACGACGGCCTCATCGTGCTGTCCGACATGCGCAGCGGGCTGTGGCTCTTCAGGATGGACGGCTTCAACAGCTGGAACGGCCACGACTACGGCATGCCGAACATCTCGAGCGTGCAGGACTACGATCACGGTCCCGAGCGTTCGTCGCCGCCGATCGTGCCGTGACCAGTCCCCATCCGGCGCGATGACCAGCGCACTGCGCCTCGGCGGGCTTGCCCTCGCCGCGGTACTCGTCGTCGCGTCGGATGGACCGTTCGACATCCCACTCTTCAACACGCCAAAGTCCCCGACGGCCGCCGGACATGCGCGACTCGTCTACGCGGAGTCGCCCTTCGGCGTGGCCGTCACGGCCGACGGACGCGCCATCTACGACGTCCAGGTGGACGCCTCCGGCCTGCCGGCGCCGGCGACGCTGGGCGCCTACACGGCGTACGTCGCATGGGCGACGAGCACCGACCTGTCGCGCTGGGACCGCCTCGGTCCCGTCGCGAACGGCCGCGCAACCGTGGGCCACGCGACGCTCAACAAGTTCCTCTTCGTCATCACGGCCGAGGCTGGTCCCGCGGTGACGACGCACGCAGGCCCGACCGTACTGCACGGCACGTCGCCCAGCGGATGGCTCCAGACTTTTCTCTCGCACCCGCTCTTTCGCGGGATACCGCCTTGATGCACCGACGACACGCGTGCGCCGCGCTCCTGGTGGCGTTCGGCGTGCCAGCGATCGCCTCCGCGCAGGAACCCGCCGCGCCGCCGAAGAAGCCCGCGCCCATGCCCGGCATGAGCGGCATGCCCGGCATGCAGGCTGATACCTCGAAGCCTCGGCCTGCGGCAAAGAAACCGAAGACGCCGAAGTCCGACAGCAGCGTGATGTCGATGCCCATGCCGTCCGGCATGTCGATGACGGGCATGCCTATTCCAATGCCCGCCGGCATGCCGATGATTCCCGGTCTCGTCGGCCTAACGCCCGACGTCGGCGAGTTCCTGCCCGGACGCGGTGTGGACGTGCGCACGCTGCCGATGGCGAAGCCGAGCCAGGTCGCGCGCCTCACCGACGGTGACACGCTCGACCTCACCGCCATGCTCGTGCGCCGAACCATCAACGGACGCACGTTCGCGATGTACGGATTCAATGGTCAGGTGCCCGGTCCGCTCATTCGCGTTCCGCAGAACGCGACGGTCACCGTGCGCTTCCACAATCGCATCGACTTGCCGAGCACCGTGCACTGGCACGGGCTTCGCCTCGACAACCGCTTCGACGGCGTCCCCGGCATGACGCAGGATTCCGTGGTCCCGGGCGGCGACTTCACGTACACCGTGCACTTTCCGGACGCCGGCATGTACTGGTATCACCCACATGTCCGCGAGGACATCGAGCAGGCGATGGGCCTGTTCGGCAACATGCGCGTGGACTCGCCGGACCGGGACTACTACTCGCCGGTGAATCGCGAGCAGACCCTCATGCTCGACGATGTCCTGATCAACGCCGACACGCTGATTCCGTTCGGCCGCGAAGCGCCCGACTTCGCGCTCATGGGTCGCGTCGGCAATGTGCTGCTCGTGAATGGCGAGCCGCGGTACTCACTCCGCGTTCACACGGGCGACGTCGTGCGATTCTTCGTCACCAACGTCTCGAGCTCGCGCACCTGGAACCTTTCCTTCGGCAACGCGCCGATCAAGGTCGTCGCGTCCGACCAGAGCCGCTTCGAGCGCGAGGAGCGTGTGCCGAGCGTCGTGATCGCACCCGCCGAGCGGTACGTCGTGGAAGTGCGGTTCGATCGTCCCGGACGCGTGGCCGTCGTCAACGCGATCCAGGCCATCAACCACTTCGAAGGCGAGTTCGAGCCCGAGGTCGACACGCTCGGTGTCGTCACCGTCGATCCCGCCCCGGCCTCGCCGACGTACGCGAAGCAGTTCGCCATGCTGCGCGCGAACACCGTCGTGTCGCGCGACATCGACCGCTATCGTCCGTACTTCGATTGGCCGCCGGACAAGTCGATCACGCTCACGGTGGCCACCAACGCACTGCCGCTCGCGACCGTGCAGTTCATGAACGTGGACACCGCGTACTTCGCGCCCGTCGAGTGGGTGGACGGCATGCCCGACATGAACTGGCTCTCCACCGCGCGCCAGGTGCGCTGGATCCTTCGCGACGACGCGACGGGCAAGGAGAACATGGACATCGACTGGCACGTGCAGCAGGGCGCCGTCGTGAAGCTGCGCATCTTCAACGACCCGAAGTCGTTTCATCCCATGCAGCATCCCATCCACCTGCACGGCCAGCGCATGCTCGTCGTGTCGCGCGATGGCGTGCCGACGAAGAACATGGCGTGGAAGGACACCGCGCTCATTCCCGTCGGGTCCATGGTGGACCTCCTCATCGACGCATCGAATCCGGGCGCGTGGATGCTGCATTGCCACATCGCCGAGCATCTCGGCTCCGGCATGATGGCCACGATGCACGTCGACCCGCCGCCGCGACGCTGACGCGGAACCTGCGCAACTCGCATCGATGCGATCGTGATCTCCGCGGAGCTCGATCCACAACGCAGCGGAGGGCGAATACGCCCACCCTGTCATCCTGAGCGAAGCAAAGGATCTGCTGTTCCAGCCAGCGGATGATGGCGGCGCGTGGCTTTCAGAAAAAATGGATGCGAAACGCCCAGTCTGCGATCTACGGCAGGGTTCTTGACCTCTCTTTCGTCAATATCCCAACGACAGCGAGGTACATCATGCAGCACAGAGAGAACATCGAACACACGAAGACGACATCCGCGGCCGAGCGCATGAGCTCGATGTTTGGCGGGCGCGCGGTGGATGCCCAGATGGCGGACGTCCTCGACATGCTCGAGTCGCTCGGCGGAAAGCCCATCGCCGAGCTCAGCGCCGACGAAGCGCGAAAGCAGCCCACGCCCTCGGACGCGGTGAAGAAGCTGCTCGAGACAACCGGGCGCAACAGCGATCCGCAGGACGTTCTCGGAACTGACGACCGCACCATCGCCGGCCCCGCGGGCGACATCGCGATCCGCATCTACACGCCCGCGAGCGCTCGCGAAGGCACGCACCTGCCGCTCGTGCTCTACGTGCACGGCGGCGGCTGGGTGATCGCGGACCTCGACGTGTACGACAGCTCCCCACGCGCGCTCTGCAATGCAGTGCACGCGAAGGTCGTGTCAACGCACTATCGCCAGGCGCCCGAGGACAAGTTCCCCGCAGCGCACGACGACGTCTATGCCGCCTGGACGTGGACGGTGGAGAACGCGCGCGAGCTCGGCTGCGATCCCTCGAAGATCGCCATCGTGGGCGAGAGCGCCGGCGGCAACATGGCCGCCGCCGTCTGCATGCGTGCCCGCGACGAGGGATTCCGCCTGCCCGATCACGAGGTGCTCGTCTACCCGGTGGCCGATGCGTCGATGAGCGGCGCATCCTACGCCGAGATGCAGAACGCGAAGCCGCTCAACTCGGCGATGATGGGCTGGTTCTTCGACCAGTACCTGAAGTCGCCGGCGGACGGTCTGTCGCCGATGATCACGCTGAAGAGCGGCAACCTCGCCGGCCTCCCGCCCGCGACGATCATCTCTGCGGAGCTCGATCCGCTGCGCAGCGAAGGCGAGGCGCTCGCCCGTGCGCTGTCGGATGCGGGAGTGCCCACGACGCAGCGCACGTACGCGGGCGTGACGCACGAGTTCTTCGGGATGGGCGTGGTCGTGGACAATGCGCAGGACGCCGTGCACCTCGCGGCGAAGGGCCTCATGGATTCATTCGGCACTTCCGTCGCGCGCTGAACCGGAACGCGCGACGGAATGGTGTGCCCGTGTTGCACCATTCCGTCGTGGGGAGTTGCTCAGCCCGCCGCTACCGCAGCGTGCGCCGTGGTGCAGGCCGGCGTGTGACGCAGCAGCGTGACGCGTGCGACTTCGCCGGCATCTCGCCGATGTGCGCCAGTGGCATCCGTCTTGACGGTTGGAATGGGTGGCTCCGCCATCCGATCGGCTGCGCGCACTCGGCGTAATCGACGGGTCGGTGCGCGGCCACGCGCGCACGGTGGCCGAACGCCATGGGTGAGTCCGTCACCGAACGATCGCGAAGACTCTTACAACGGGAGGCGCCAATGGCGCAAATCAACATTCAGGAGAAGCGTGGTTCGATCTGGATATGGTGGATCGTCGGGCTGGTGGTCGTGGCGCTCATCGCCTGGTGGATGATGACGAGGAACGGGCGTGCAAATGTGTCCGACAATGGGGAGGTTGCGGGTGCATCCGCGATGCAGGCCCCGGCTGTCGCCAGCGATAGCGCGCTCGGCACGGCCGGCACGATCACCGACCTGTCGACGCTGGCCGCAGCCACGACGGCGGGCAACCTCGTCGGTCGCCAGGTTGCGCTCACGAGCGCGCCGGTGACGACCGTCGTCAGCGACAAGGGATTCTGGGTTGGCAACGGAACTGGGGCCGGGCAGGGGCTTTTCGTCGTTCGTGGTAACCAGAACGCGTCGTACACGGCGCCCAATGGCGCAGTGAACGCCGGCTCGATGGTGAACGTCTGGGGGGTCGTGCAAGCGATGCCGTCGGACCTCACGCAGCAGGCGACCGAATGGAACCTCAAGTCCACCGATCGTGATCTGCTGTCGTCGCGACCGCTCTATATCCACGCGGATTCTGTCCGGATCGCGGCCAAGTAGGCCCGTTCGACCATGCACACACCGCAACGAGGGAGGACATGATGGCTGATCGAATCGATCGCGACATGGCGCGCGCGAACGCGCAAACGACCGGAGGCAGGTTGGCGCGCCTCGACGAGCTGGACGACTATGAGGTCGCCGACGGTGAACCCGATATCCGGGGCTGGAAGGTGAAGACCCACCGATGGAACGGAGGTGGGCAAGGTGGACGGCCTCATCGTCGATCCTGACGCGCGCAGCGTGCGTTACATGGAGGTGAACGTGAAGCACGAGGTGCTCGGTACGAAGGACGACGAGCATGTGCTCGTGCCGCTCGCGACGGCGCGCCTCAACGACGATGACGACACGGTGCTGATAAAGCGCCTGCCGGCCGCGGGCTTGCGCGGCGCACCGAGATTCGGGCGGCAGTCGCTCAGTGCAGACGACGACCGCGCGCTGGTGATCTTCTATGCGCTCGAGCCCGATCGGTCTAAGGACGAATCGAAGGACTTCTTCGGCAATCGACGCCCGGGACGCGAGAACGCGGACTACTTCTCGTCGCGGTCATCGACGGAGCCGCGCGCAGGCGGCTGACGTCCGGAGACGGCGGCCGGCGATCAGGCAGCGCCGGCCGCCGTCCGGGCGACGACACTGAACGAGCCATCGGTCTCGAGCACGACCGATTCAGCCTCGGCGACATCTCCGACACGCAACGCCGCCTCCAGCTCATCCTCGGAACACCTGCCGCCGCTAACGCCACACGGCGATGTCGTCGAGCGGCTTCCTCGACAGGTCGGGCACCCGTGCATCCGTCGCCGGATAGCCGACCGGCATGACGAGGAACGCCTTCTCGTTCGCCGGCCGCTCGAGCAGCTCGCCGAGAAATGCCATCGGCGTCGGCGTGTGGGTCAGCGTCACGAGACCCATCTGGTGCACCGCGGCGATGAAGAACCCCGCCGCGATGCCACACGACTCCTGCGTGTAGTAATGCGTGCGCCGGCTGCCGTCGGCACGCACACCGTACGTCTGCCGGAACAGCACCACGATCCAAGGTGCATCCGTGAGGTGCGGCTTGTACTCGTCGGTGCCGAGCGGGGCCAGCGCCTCGAGCCACTCGTCCGGCATCCGCTCCTGGTAGTTACGCTGCTCTTCTTCTTCCGCCGCTGCTCGAATGCGCGCTTTCAGGCCGGCGTCCGATACGGCGACGAACGTCCACGGCTGCTGATGCGCACCGCTCGGCGCCGTACCGGCCGTGCGGATCGCGAGCGCGATCGCTTCGCGCGGCACAGGATCACTCGAGAAATGCCGCGTCGTGCGACGTCGGTTCATCTCGACGTACGTCGCACGCGCGCGGTCGAGCATGTCCTGCTCGGTGCGGCGATGGATGTCGAGCGAAACGAAGAGAGGCGTGGGCATGCGGGAGGACGGAAACGGGAAAGGCAAGGTATGAGTGCTCCCGCCCGGCGTCTACCCGAGTGCTGTGCTCTTGCCTGTTGTCACACCGTGCGGGGGTCGCCGTCGAGCGACGCGCGCAGCACCGCCGCAATGACTGTCCCGTGCGCCGCTGTGATGGCCGCGCGATCCGCCTCGAGCGTGACACGACTGCTCGCCGAGTCCCGGAGCCGCTCCGCGGATGCGACGAGCACGTGTCGTCGCGCCGCGAGCGGCGTGCTGGCAATCACGCGCGCGATCATGCGCAGCAGGTGGAGGGAGACCCCGACGTCCGTGCACGCGTTGCGCCGCAGCTGCGCCAGGCTCAGATCCACGAGATCAGCGTACGAGGGCCCTGGTGCAATCAGGCGCGCGATGTCGTCCACGACGCGCGAGGGCGCGCTGATGCATCGTGGTCCGAGGCGAATGAAGATCGCCCCGAGCGTGTCGATCGCGGTCACGGCGGTCGTCGCGTCATTGATGCCGGGAGACAGGGCCTTGTTCGCAATGT
>JBBRZK010000126.1:0-9319 GCA_038236775.1 Gemmatimonadales bacterium | reverse complement strand
GGGCTTCGCTCAGGATGACAAGGGGCTTCGCTCAGGATGACAAGGGGCTTCGCTCAGGATGACAAGGGGCTTCGCTCAGGATGACAAGGGGCTTCGCTCAGGATGACAAGGGGCTTCGCTCAGGATGACAGGACTTCGAATGACACGGGAATGGTCCCGATTCGCATATGTCCGGCGTGCCTACGCCAGGAAGCGTCGAGCCACCTGCTCGAGCCGATCGTCGCCCGTGCGCTCTGCCTCGTCGCGGATGGCTTCCACGTACGGACGCAACACCGGCTCGCCCCAGTAGAAGCCCGTTGCCCGCTCGGCAAGCTGCGTCTCGTTCACGCGAGCCGCCTCGAGCAGCGCGCGCGCGGCGGCGCGCTCGTAGCCGGGGTCGTCCCGGTGGGGCAGGTCGTAGTGGCGGCGAGGCATCTCGCCCTCCGCGTCGTCCCTCAGAAATGCGCGTGACATTGTCGTCCTCCTCTCCGACTGTCAGTACACGACTCGTTCCCGGCCCGCGCCAGCGTTCACCCCGCCGGCCGCCGACGAGTCGGTGGTCGTACCCCGCACCGCATGGTGCCGGGGATGCCGCGACCGGCGCAAGGCCGCCGCGTCCCGCCGAGGCTGAACGCGGGGCAAGGGAAATGTCGGGGAGTGATTCCGGCCGTGGCCGGCGCGTCGCATATTTGGCGCGCCTGGCAGGGAGTCGCGAAGGGCGCCGACCGCGCGTCGGTGCCGTCGTGGGACGTCCGAGACAGCAGGCGAAGGCACCTACCCGACTGGAGATCGACCATGCAGCACGGGCCGCCACGGAAGTCCCGCTTCGAGCACGCCGAGCCGATCCTGTCCGTGCGAAACCTCGCGGCGAGCGTGCGATACTACGTGGACGTGCTCGGGTTCGAGAATGCCAGCTGGGCGATGCCGGAGTTCACGGCCGTGTCGCGTGACGGCGCGGTGCTGTACCTCTCCCAGGGCGCGCAGGGACATCCCGGCACGTGGGCATGGATCGGCGTGGACGACGTGGAGCAACTGCACCTCGAGTACCGCGCGAGTGGCGCACGGCTGCGCTGCGCACCGCGGAACTATCCCTGGGCATACGAGCTCCAGGTAGAGGATCTCGACGAGCACGTGCTGCGCTTCGCGTCGGAGCCGCGTCGCGACGAGCCCTTCGCGGATGAGCCGGTGGAAGTGCGGTCTGAAATGCCCGGCGCGACGCTTCACCTCATGGAGTGACTTTCACCGCCACGGAGGCAACATGCGGACGTACGTTGCGACGACGGGAGTGATCTTCGCGCTGCTGGCGATAGCACACGTGTTCCGGGTGGTGCAGGAGGGACAGCAGCTGGCCGCCGATCCCTTCTTCATCGGCACCACCGCCGTCGCCGCGGCGATGAGCGCCTGGGCGTGGCGCGTGCTGCACGCGGCGCAGCGGTAGCACATGGCTGACCGGGCCACCGCGGGGTCTTGCGCCCGATGACGTCGTCGGAGATACTTGGCATCGAAGTCGGGGCGTCGCCCGCGCACGTCTACGCGTACATCACCGACCCGCGCAACCTGCCGGCGTGGGCGCCAGGGCTCTGCCGCTCGGCGCGTGCTGAAGGCGACCACTGGGTGATCGAGACCCCAGCGGGCCCCGCGGAGTTGCGCTTTGCGCCACCCAATGCGCTTGGCGTCGCGGACCACCATGTCACGGATGCCGCGGGACACGAGCTGTATGTGCCACTCCGGGTGATCAGGCACAGCGCTGGCAGCGAGGTGCTGTTCACGCTGCGTCGGGAGCCCGATATGACCGACGACGCCTTCGCCGCGGACCGGCGCGCCGTCGTCGCGGATCTGGAAGCGCTGAAGCGAATCATGGAACGCGCATCATCGGCTGGTCCACGGTGAGTGTGCGCGACGGGTTGGTGCACTGGAGCCGGTCGACATGATCGAGGTCGTGCGCGCCGACATCACGACGCTCGACGTGGATGCGATCGTCAACGCGGCGCACCGGAGGCTGACGGGCGGAGGCGGCGTGGACGGCGCGATTCACGCTGCGGCCGGGCCGGAGCTCAAGCGCGCCTCGTCTGCATTCGCTCCGCTCGCGGTGGGTGACGCCGTCATCACGCCGGGCTTCCACCTGCGTGCGCGCTACGTCATCCATACCGTGGGACCGATCTGGCACGGCGGCTCGCAGGGCGAGCCGGAGCTCCTCCGCTCGGCATACGAGCGCTCGTTCGCCGTGGCGTCGCGCGCGTCGGTGCGCACCATCGCGTTCCCGTCCATCTCCACTGGCGCGTACGGCTATCCCCGCGAGCGTGCGGCGCGCATCGCACTCGACGTGATGCGGGAGAACCAGGCGCACTTCGAGCGGATCGTCGCGTGCGTGTTCGATCCCGGCACCGAGTCGCTGTATCGACTGCTGCTCGATGGTGCGCCCGGATGACAGTTCATCGGTGCCGACGTCGCCCCGGCAGTTGAAAAGCCGATCGACCCTGCGTACTCATGCAGGGTCGCGTTCGCGGCCTGCTGCGCCCACACCCGGTGGGCCGACGTGCCACGACGCGCCAAGCACAACCGGCATTCCGCTATGCGCTTCCTGCAACACCTGTTCGATAACAACCGCGCCTGGGCCGCCGAGATTACCCGGCAGTACCCGGACTTCTTCACGGGGCTGGCCCAGCAGCAGGCCCCGAAATACCTGTGGATCGGGTGCGCCGACAGCCGCGTGCCCGCCAACGAGATTGTCGGCCTGCTGCCTGGCGAGCTGTTCGTCCACCGCAACGTCGCGAACGTCGTGGTGCACAGTGACTTGAACTGCCTGTCCGTGATCCAGTTCGCGGTGGACGTACTGAAGGTGCAGCACGTCATCGTCTGCGGTCACTACCACTGCGGCGGCGTGGTCGCCGCGCTCCGCGACGAGAAGCTGGGATTGGTGGACAACTGGCTGCGTCACGTGCAGGACGTGGGCCTCAAGCACCAGGAGCAGCTCGACCTCCTGCCGGACGAAGCGCGACGCATCAGCCGTCTCTGCGAGCTCAACGTGATCGAGCAGGTGGTGAACGTGAGCCAGACCACGGTGGTGCGCGATGCGTGGGCGCGCGGGCAGGACGTCTCCGTGCATGGATGGGTATACGACGTGCGCGACGGCCTGTTGCGCGACCTCGGCATGTGCATCACCTCGCCGGAGGAGTTGGCGGCGAGTGCAGAGGCTGCGCGCGCCGGAACCGCCTGACGAATCGCCGCCAGCGTGGCGACGGCCGTAATTCGTTTCACCGACCGTCGTATCCCACTCCTCATGCGATCACCGTCACCCGGGAGAAGCATCGTGAGCCACGTCATCACCTATACCGAACTACGCGACCGCTTCGAGGCGGACCGCGGTGACGAAGAAGACAATGGATCGCTGGACCAGGTCGCCGCGCGGCTCGGGCAGGCGCTCGACGCGATCGGGTGGCGGGCCGCCGATGGCGCGTCGGCCGAGGAGGTGGCGGCCGTGGGGGTGCACGTGCTGCGGGCGTGTGTGGACGAGCACCGCGACCTCTCGACGGCAAGGCGTGCGCTGGCCGACCTGTTGTACAGCTCCGCTGCCCCGCTCGATGGGTCGCGCGCCGCGCCGATGGATTTCCTGCCGGCGGCGTCCGAAGTGCTGCGGCGCTATGTCGGCGTCTGACGCGCGGTGATCGAGCGCCTCGTCACCGGACTGCAGGCGCTCTCGGCGCTGCCGCCGGCGGCGCTGGCCGGCGACGGAGCGGCAAGTGCGCGGGGTGATTGCGCGGACGCGGTTCGCCTCGCGCTCGACTGTCCGCAGGAGGAGCTCGGTGTCGGTGAACGACGGGCGCTCGTCGAGCTCTTCGACGTCCTCGAGGGTCAGTCGCTCGACGGGCCAGCTATTGCCGCCGCGGTGCGGCGCGCGAGGGAAACGCTGAGGGTCGCCCCGCCCACCCGGCAGCCACCGGCAGCGCGCTGACCGAAGGGCAGGCATCCTGCGCGAAGATGCGCTCGTCCTCCGGGGGATGGTGTTGCGTGCGGGTGCCGGCCCGGAGCGTGCGGAGTGAACGGCTACCGCCCACCACGAGCCTGGAGTCACATGTCCCGTCTGCCTGCATACCGCGCGGCCTGCGCGCTCATCGCCCTCGCCGCATGTACACAAGGCGCCGACGCGTCACTCGATTCCGCCCGCCTCACCACGACGGCGACGTCAGCGGATTCGTCAAAGGTGCCAGCTGCGCCACTGGAGAGCGTGGCCGTGCACGACAGCACCAGCGCGGCAGCGGCCGCAACGGTGCAGATCCGGCCGACCTCCGGCGCGCCGGCGGGGACGGTGGTGACCGAGCGCGGCGTCGGACCGGTGCGCGTGGGGATGACCATCGCCCAGGCATCCAGCGCGCTGCACGGCGCCCTCACGGCGCCGCCGGTGGCCGACACGAGCTCGTGCGGGTACGCCACGCTGCGCGGCGCGCTCGCGGGGGTGCGGCTCATGACCGCAGCGGGTCGGGTCGTACGCGTTGACGTGGATCACGGCACCACTCGCACCGACGCCGGCGCGCGCATCGGGGACGCCGAGCGTCGCGTGGAGAGTCTGTATGCCGGTCGCGTGAAGAGCGGGCCGAGCAAGTACGGCAACGGACACTCGCTCGTCGTCACGCCGGCCGCGGCGGCCGACAGCGGGTATCGCATCGTCTTCGAGACCGACGGCCGCGTCGTGACGAAGTACCGCGCCGGCCGGCGTCCCGAGGTCGAGTACGTCGAGGGCTGCGGGTGAGAGCCGGCGTCGGCATCGGCCCATCTGTCATCCTGAGCGAGGCGAAAGATCTGCTTCATGGACCGAAAGCAGATCCCTCGCTTCGCTCGGGATGACAGGGTCGTTGATGACAAAAAGCAGATCCCTCGCGTCGCTCGGGATGACAGGGTCGTCGATGACAAAAAGCAGATCCCTCGCTTCGCTCGGGATGACAGGGTCGTTGATCGCGTCGCTCGGGATGACAGGGTCGTTGATCGCGTCGCTCGGGATGACAGGGTCGTTGATCGCGTCGCTCGGGATGACAGGGTCGTCGATTACCTTGCGGCATGACGGGAAAGCCGACCGACCCGCTGCACGGCGTGACGCTGCAGAAGATGCTGGAGCACCTCGTGGCGACATACGGGTGGGACGGCCTCGCGCGCTCGGTCGACCTGCGCTGCTTCACGAACGACCCGAGCATCAAGTCGTCGCTCACGTTCCTGCGCCGCACGCCGTGGGCGCGCACGAAGGTGGAAGCGCTCTACCTCCGCTCGCTCCGCCCGTCACGCTGACAGGCTGCGCCGGCCGCCCATGACCACACCAGGAGACGTCGTGACGACACGTGCCAGCGGGACATTCGAGGTCACCCTCGCGCCCCAGGACACCGAGGGCTACTCCGGCGACGGGACACTCGGCCGCATGACCATCGACAAGCGATTCCACGGAGACCTCGAGGGCACGAGCCTTGGCCAGATGCTCACGGCCAGCGGCAGCGTGAAGACGTCGGCAGGATACGTCGCCATCGAGCGCGTCACGGGCTCCCTGCACGGCCGCGCGGGATCCTTCGCGCTGATGCACACTGGCACGATGAACAGGGGCGTACCGGGACTCGTCATCTCGGTGGTGCCGGACTCGGGCACCGACGCGCTCGAGGGGCTGGCAGGCTCCTTCACGATCATCCGCGCCGGCGGTGCGCACAGCTACGAGTTCGACTACGAGCTCGACGCTGCGCCGTGACCGGCCACGCCGGCGCCTTTTCCGATTTGGCGCCGCACGAGCATGACCTCGCCGCCGGTCCGGACGACGCATCTCATTGCGTCGAAAATGACGCCCGCGATGCGCGCATTTTCTGGCTCGTCACCGAACGGCTCGAGCCGATAGCCACGGCGAACGGCGGATGGGAGCAGCTCTTTCGCGATCCGCGCGACGGCCGCCTGTGGGAGCTGAGCTTCCCGCGCGGCTCGTTGCACGGTGGCGGGCATCGCCGGCTCGCCTGCATTACGCGTAAGGATGCCGCCGCGGGATACCCGCTCGCCGACGCGGAGCCGGCGCAATGATCGCGGCGGAACCACGCGCGCGTCCTGACCCATCGCGGTCGTAATGAGTGACCCGTCGCGCTATCCTGTGCCCGCGGAGCGGCACCGCGTGGAACAGTCCATCGAGCGCAGCCGGTTCATCGCCACCGTGCAGCGCTGCACCACGGCCGAGGAGGCGCAGGCGTTCGTGCGCGAGGTGAACGCGGAGTTCTCCGACGCCACGCACAACTGCTGGGCATATAACACCGGCGCGCCGGGCAGCTCGGATCGCATCGGTCTGAGCGATGACGGCGAGCCGCACGGCACGGCGGGTCGCCCCATGCTCACCGTGCTCGCGCACTCCGGCGTCGGCGAGATCGCCGCGGTGGTCACGCGCTACTACGGTGGAACGAAGCTCGGCACAGGCGGCCTCGTTAAGGCCTACGGCGGTACGGTGCAACTCGCCCTCGAGTCGCTTCGGCGCACCGAGCGCGTGGACCTCGTCGAGCTGTCGGTCTCCTTGGGCTATCCCGGCATCGCCGGCGTGCAGCAGCAGTTGCCCGCCCTCGAGGCCGCCGTCCTCGAGGAATCGTACGGGGTGGATGTCCGCTACCGGCTGCGTCTCCCGCGAGAGAACGTGCCGGCGCTGCGTGCGGCGGTC
The DNA here is from genome assembly GCA_038236775.1 of Gemmatimonadales bacterium. Lineage (GTDB taxonomy): Bacteria > Gemmatimonadota > Gemmatimonadetes > Gemmatimonadales > Gemmatimonadaceae > AG11. Next base: position 2,679 of record JBBRZK010000126.1, on the reverse strand, counting down.
GCGGATGCGACGCGCGGCAGCGGAGTCGTCAGCGAAGATCCCGCACGCGGATGACGATGCGCGGCGCAGTCTTCTCAGCCCGGCGCCGTCGCGCGTGATCGAGGACCTGCGGCAGGAGACGCTGTCATCGCCGGCCGCGCCTCGGGCCCGGCGACCGAGCGCAACGGTAACCGGGCGCGGCTCGTACTAGCTGTGATGGGCGAGCGCGCTGACGCCGTGGACAGCGCGCGGGCGCAGCGGCACTATTCAGTTGCGCCACCGTGTTATCCGACCGCTCTCACCGTGCAGATGCCCAGTCGTCGTTTCGTCCTGCTGTTACTCGCCCTCGCCCTGCCGGCGTACGCACAGTCGTCGCGGGCGGTTGACGGCGCCCGCGTGGCCGGTCCGCGCGAAGTGCCGCCCGCAATCGAGCGCTACTTCACGCTTGCGCGCGCCGAGTATTCCGGCGACCGCGCCCGCGACCTCGTGGCGTACATGGGTGGGTGGTTTCGCTGGCCGGGCAACACCGCGTTCGACGCGAGCATCGACCGCGTCGTGAGCCAGCTTCGCGCGGCGGGCTACGTGCGCGAGGATTCCGCCGGTCCATCGGCGAGGCTCACGTACCGCGTGGAGCGTCGGCCCATCCGCGGTCTCGCGTGGGACCTGCAGGACGCCTCGCTCACCGTCGTGGGAGACCGCGCACCGTTGCTCACGCTCGCGACCAACCTCAACATGCTCGCCATCAACTCGTTCTCCACGCCTGACACCGGCGTCGTGGCCGAAGTGGTGGACGCGGGCAAGGGGACGCCGGCCGAGCTCGATCGCGCGAACGTCTCGGGCCGCATCGTGCTCGCCGAGGCAGGCGTGGGACAGCTCTTCGCCGAGGCGGTGCAGAAGCGCGGGGCGGCTGGTGTGCTGGCGTATCACATGCCGGCGTACACGCGGCCGGAGGTCAACCGATCGTCCATCCAGTTCTCGTCCATCCCGCAGGACACGGTGCGGAAAGGGTGGGGCATGCCGATCTCGCGCGGCGCGTACGACGCGCTGCACTCGGCCCTCGCGCGCGGACCGGTGCGCGTGCGGGCGATGGCGAAGACGCGGCTCTTCCCGTCGGTCGAGCGAACGGTCGTGGCCGAGGTGCGCGGCACCGACCATCCCGACGAGCGGTTCGTGTTCAGCGCGCACGTGCAGGAGCCCGGCGCGAACGACAACGCGTCCGGCGTGGGCGCGCTCGCGGAGATCGCGCGCGTGCTCGCGAAGCTCTCCACGAGCGGCACGGTGCAGCCGCGTCGCTCGATCACGATGCTGTTCGGCAACGAGATCGCGCAGACGCGCAACTTCCTGGCGGACGACTCGGTGCGCACGCGCGGGGTGCACTGGGGGCTGAGCCTCGACATGGTGGGCGAGGACACGCAGAAGACGGGCGGCACCTTCCTCATCGAGAAGATGCCCGACCCGTCGGCGGTGTGGACGCGGGGCGACGACCATCACTCGGAGTGGGGCGGCAGCCCGATCACGAAGGACAAGATCGTGCCGCACTACTTCAACGACTTCCTGCTCGCGCGCTGCCTCGACCAGGCGGCGACGACGACGGGCTGGGCGGTGCGCACCAATCCGTTCGAGGGCGGCAGCGATCACACGCCGTTTCTCACCTTCCACAAGCCGGGCGTGCTGTTCTGGCATTTCACGGACCAGTACTACCACACGGACGGCGACCGTCTCGACAAGGTGTCTGCGGTGACGCTCCGCAACGTGGGGATCTCCGCGCTCGTCTCTGCCCTCACGCTCACCAGCGCGGACGGAGCGGTCGCGCGTGCGATGACGGGGGAACTCGAGCGTGCCGCCATCGCGCGGCTCGACACCGAGCTGGCGCTATCGCGCGCGGCGGTGGCGCAGGGCGGCGACGTCGCAAGGGAGCGCGATATTCTCGAGACGTGGACCGACTACTACGTGCGCTCGCTTGCCACGCTCTCGGACGTGGAGACGGGTGGCTCGACGCCGGCGACCACGGCAGCGATCACGGCCGCGGCTGCGCGCGTGCGCGCCGCGGGCGCGAGCCGCCTGGCGCAGCTCAGGTAGTGCGGTGAGCGGCTTCTTCGCGCGAATCCGTTCGGCGCTGCTCGGCAGCAAGCCGTCCACACCACGTGAGGTGTACGAGGTGCGGGGGTTTCGCGTCGTCGTGGAGAATGGCCATCCGGACATTGCCACGCCGGCCGTGCTCACGCGCCTGGACGAGGCCATCGCGCTCATCGAGCGATACCAGCCGTGGCGCGCGCGGCACCTGCGGCGGGACGTGAACAACTTCTGGATCGTGCGCTACCCGTGCCGAGGGGCGTACTTCCCCGAGGCGCGCACGTGCATGACGGAGCTGACGTTCCTGGCGCGGCGCGACATCACGGCAGCGCCGGTGGCGTCGTCGATTTTACACGAGGGGATGCACGCGCGCACCTACGCGATGCTGGCGCGAGAGACATCGCTGGACCTCGCGCGTGAGGAGCGCATCTGCCGGCGGGCGGAGCTCGAGTTCGGGCAGGCGTTGCCGCCGGAGCTCGGTGCACCGGTGATCGCCCGCGCGGAGGAGAGCCTGCGGCTGGCGGATGAGGATGTGGCGCCGGAGATCGACTGGGCGGAGGCGCGCCGGCGGCAGGAGGAGATCGACCGGCGGACGGCTGACGGCTGACGGCTGACGGCTGACGGCTG
>JBBRZK010000125.1:0-9374 GCA_038236775.1 Gemmatimonadales bacterium | reverse complement strand
TCGCCCTCTCGCCCTCTCGCCCTCTCGCCCTCTCGTCCTCTCGTCCTCTCGTCCTCTCGTCCTCTCGTCCTCTCGTCCTCTCGTCCTCTCGTCCTCTCGCCCTCTCGCCCTCTCGCCCTCTCGCCCTCTCGTCCTCTCGTCCTCTCGTCCTCTCGTCCTCTCGTCCTCTCGCCCTCAGTTAGCCAGCTTCCGCCCCTGAAACCCCCCGCCCGCAAACGAGAACACCGTGGACGAATCCGGATACGCCACCACCTCGAACGCCCCGCCCACGCCCTTGGGAGGAAGCGAGAGGTAAATGCCCACCGCATCCGCGTCATACTCCGCGAAGCGCATGACCTCGGCGGCGGTCGGCTTCGCGCCATTCATGACCACGATCACCCGGAGGGCCGAGTCGCCGGGCGTGGTGCCCTCGACCACCGCGTCGATGGTGCCGTCGTGATCGAAGTCGCGTAGGGCCGCGAAGACGGCCGGCATGCCGGCGGAGCCCATGGCCGAGGCGGCCTGGCTCACGTCCGAGCGGAATGACGAGCCGCGCACGGCGCGAAAGCCCGGCGCGAACGCGTCGAGCGCGTGCTGCATGGCCGGCGGCAGGTGGAGCGCGAATCCCACGTCGCTCACCTCGATGCGCGGGTCGTCCACCGTCTTCCCGGCACAGGCAGCGAGCAGGACGAGCAGGGACGCGGATCGCAGGAATGTCGTCATGTCGCTCCCGGGGTTGCCCGGAAGATACGCGCCCGCCAACGTGAGTGTCGCGCGGGGCGTATCACTGTCGTGGCCACCACCACTCAAAATATCCCTGGCTTCCAGATGCATTCTCGCCTCATCGCCCTCGCAGGAGTCGCCCTCCTCGCGTCCTTCGCGCATTCGAGGAGCGCCTTCGCGCTCACGCCGAGTGCGCGGGAGCGCGTCGCCGCGGACGTCACCGGACGCATCGTGGATCGCGCCGGCGCACCCATCGGCGACGTCACCGTGACGATTCCCGAGCTCGCGCGCGCCGCGTCCACCACCGCGGACGGACGCTTCCGCTTCGACGCGGTGCCGGCTGGCCGATACACCATCGCCGCGCGGCGGCTGGGCTATCACGCCAGCGCGCGCGCCATCACCGTGGCGGACGGCATGCTCGACATCACCGTGACGCTCGAGCCGGGCGCGCAGGTGATCGAGCCCGTGAACGTCACCGCCATCCGCTCGCCCACCGTCGCGGCGGCGTCGCCGCTCGCCACGAGCATCCTCACCGGCGACCAGGTGCACCCGGACAACGGCATCTCGCTGGCACACGCGGTGGCGCAACTCGCCGGCGTGCGCAACGTGTCCACGGGCCAGCAGGTGGGCAAGCCGATGATCCGCGGCCTGTTCGGCCCGCGCGTGCTCGTGCTCACCGATGGCAGCCGCGTGGAAGATTATTCGTGGAGCAACGAGGACGGCCCGTCCATCGACGCGCGCCTCGCGCAGCGCATCGAGGTCATCCGCGGACCAGCCAGTGTGCTCTACGGCTCCGAGGCACTCGGCGGCGTGGTGAACGTCATCCCGGGCGAGCTGCCCTACTCCGCCGACGGCGCGCGCACGCGTCGCGGGTCGCTCGAGGCCTACGGCGGGACGAACAACACCGAGCTCGGCACGGCGGGCATGATCGAGGGCGCGCAGGGTCGCTACGGCTTTCGCGGCCTCGCCACCGGCCGCTTCGCGATGGACGTGCATACGCCCAGGGGCCTGCTCCAGAACTCGAGCTTCTTCGCCGTGAACGGCGAGGGCGCGCTCGGCATCAACAACGCGCACGGCAACACCACCATCCGCGCCGCGCACTACGGCGGTGAGTTCCACCTGCTCGAGGCCCGCGGACCGGAAGCCGGCGACTCCACCGGCGGCCCCGTGCGGCAGACGCTCGACGATCGCGTGCAGGTGACCAACAACTACGTGGCCGGCAGCAACCTGCGCTTCGAGACCAAGGCGCAGTGGCAGCGGCATGGGCTCACCGAGGTGTCCGACGACTGCCAGCCGGCGCCGGGCCAGACCACGTGCGTGAAGGTGAAGGACCAGAAGGCCTTCGGCCTCGTGCTCAACAGCGGCACGCTCGACCTGCTCGGCCACCATTCACTCGGCGAGCATCTCGCGGGCACCATCGGCATCTCCGGCATGTACCAGATGAGCGGCACGAGCGGCCCGATCTTCCTGGTGCCGAGTGCCACGACGACTGCCGGCGGGGTGTTCTCGTTCGAACAGCTGACGTTTGGCGCCGTGAGCCTCGTGACGGGCCTGCGCGCGGACACGCGATCGCTTTCGTCCGACGCAAGCGCGCCGCTGGCGCTCGCCGCCGACACGCGCAGCTGGTCGTCCATGACCGGCGACGTCGGCCTCGTCGTGCGGCCGATGCAGCAGCTCAGCCTCGTGGCCAACGTCGGAACGGGGTGGCGCGCCCCGACGCTGTTCGACCTCTACACCAACGGCCCCAACGCGGGCGACGCGCGCTACGAGATCGGGAACCCGATCCTGAACACGGAACGCGACCACAGCATCGACAGCGGCATCCGCTGGGCGAGCGATCGCGCTCGCGCCGAGGTGTCGGTGTTCCAGAACACGGTGGACGACTACATCTTCACCGCGCCCACATCGCAGACCGTCGGCGGGCTGCAGGTGTGCCGTCACACGCAGAGCGACGCACGCCTCACCGGCGCGGAATTCTCCACCTCGTTCGACGTGGTCGAGGCGCTCACGCTGCGCGCCAGCCACGACTTCGTGAACGGCACCGCGCACGCCACGGGCCTCCCGCTCCCGCTCATGCCGCCACCGCGCACCATCCTCGGCGCGAACCTGCATTCCTCGCGGCTCGGGTGGGCGGAGCGCGCGTCGATCGGCGCCGACCTGGAGATCAACCAGACGCAGACGCGCCTCGACGTGAACGACGTCCCCTCCCGCGGCTACACCCTGCTCAACCTGAACCTCGGCATGGAGCGCGTGGTGCACGAGCGCCCGTTGCGCTTCGACGTGGACGTGCGGAACACGACGAATGCGACGTACCAGGACTTCCTGAGCCGCTACAAGCGCTTCGCGTACGGCCAGGGTGTGAACGTGATCTTCAAGGTGTCCACCGTCGATCGCTGAACGTCATTTGTCATCCTGAGCAGCGCGAAGGATCTGCTTCTTCCGTGATACAGGCGCGTTCAGCCAGAGGCGGTCACGGGAATGCTGAGCACCTCTGGGTGCATGGTCAAGCAGATCCTTCGCTTCGCTCAGGATGACAACCGAGCAGATCCTTCGCTTCGCTCAGGATGACAACCGAGCAGATCCTTCGCTTCGCTCAGGATGACAGGTTTGGCCCGACGCGACGCAGCGACGTAGGCTGGCGGCATGATGACTGTCCGGCGTCCCCTCCCCGTTCTTCAAGTGCGTCACCGCGACACTCGGCGCGAAGCACAACGAGATCATCGTCCCGGAGTGCGGGCACAACGACCGCTGCATCTTCACCACGGACGTCGTGCTGCCGGTGATCTTCCCGCGATGGAAGGGCCGGACGTCAGCGCGGCCGCTCGTCGCGCTCGTCGTCCGCGAGGTCGAGCGACATCGGGAAGAACAGCGAGTGGCGCACCGCGGGGTACGGCGTGCGCCAGCCCCGCGCATCGCGCCACAGCATCCGGTTCAGCGCCTCGCTCGGCGCTGCATCCGGTTCGCGGAAGTTCATGCGTGCGGACGCGAGCGCGGCCAGGCGTCGCTCCGCCGCGTGCGGGCCCGTGATGGCGCCCACGCGACGATTCACCTCCGTGAGCGACTGCTTCGGCACGAGCGCGGTGTACGGCGTGAGGTCGGGCGGCGTGCCCGCGTCGAGGAAGCTCGCCCGCATGTCCGTCGCAACGAGATCGAAGATCGACAGCGCCGGCAGGCCGAGCATCAGCTCGATGGTCTTCACCATGCCGGGGTGCGCGTAGAAGGTGGAGTCCACCACGCCGCGCCGTGCGTACGGCGAGATCGCAAGCGCCACCGTGCGATGGCCGTCGATGTGGTCCACGCCGTTCTGCGCGTCGTCCTCCACGACGAGGATGGCCATGTGCGGCCAGAAGCCCGAGTGCGAGAGTCCCTCGACGATCCGGCCGAGTGCGAGGTCGTTGTCGGCGACACATGCGCGCGGCGCGCACCAGTCGGGGGTGAGGCCCTCGGTGTGGTCGCTCGGGAGGATGATCATCACGAGTTGCGGCATCTCGCGCGACGTCTCCCACTCGCCGAGGTGCGAGAGCACGTCGCTGGCCTTCACGACGTCGGGCGCCTCCTGCGTCCACCCGGGATACTCGGGGATGAGCGTGCGGTCGAGCGACGGGATGTCCGAATGAGTGTCGTACCGCTCGCGCAGCATGTCGCGGTGCATGGCGACGTCGGCCGGAGTGCGCAAATACGCCTCGAGCATCTTCGTGCGCTCCAGCGGCGACGACATGCGCGGCGCCGGCGCATACTCGCCGAAGGTCGCGACCGACTTTCCCTTCGCCTGCGCGGATTCCCAGAGGAAGCCGCCGGTGGAGTACGCGAGCGGATCCACGCCTTCCGACGGATAGCTGCGGCCGACGTACAGCGGCCACATGGGATAGTCGGTCTCGTTCGCCTGCGTGAGCCACTGGTGGCCGTCGGCGGAGTTGCCGCCCGACGCGAAGAAGTGGTCGAGCGTGACGAACTGCTCGCTCAGCGCGTGCGCATTCGGCGTGACACTACGCCCATAGATGACGAGTGCGCTGTCGCTCGCGCCGCGGTCCAGGTCGCCGAGGATCTGGTCGTACGTGCGGTTCTCGCGGACGATGAAGACGACGTGGTCGATGAGCGAGGCGTCGCCCGGATGGCGCGGCACGGCGCGCGGCACGTTGTCGCGCGCGACGGTCTGCACCGCCGGCGACGTGGCGAGCGTGAGGCGATTGTTCTGCGCCACGGCAGCGGTGTACGCCGCGAGGTCCGCGCGCGTCGGCACGGGCAGCACGTTCACCGACCCGCGCACCGCGTGCACGTAGCGGCCGCGCACGCCGGGTGATCCGCCGGTGGCTCCCTCGCCCGAGCCCACGCCGAGCAGCGCACCCACGGCGAGATACTTTCCGTCTGCGCTGACGTCCACGCTCGACGGGTACCACGCGGTCGGAATGAGGCCGAGCAGACGCGCGGCGCCGTTGCGGACGTCGTACATGACGACGGCGTTGGCGCCGCCGAGTGCGACGTAGAGTGTTGCAGCGTCGGGGGAGAGGGCGAGTGCGGTGGGCGCGAGGCCGCCTGCGCGTTCGCGGAATGGTGCGATGGCGACGTGCATCGCGACGGCATTCGTCCGCGTGTCGATGACGGTGACGGAGTCGGAGGCGCCGTTCGCCACGTAGAGGCGCGCGCCGCGCTCGTCCCATGCGAGCGCCGTCGGATGATGTGCGACCATGATGTCCGCGACCACCCGCCCCGTTGCGACATCGACGCGCATGACGGACCCCGCTTCAGCGATACCGCGCGCATCCACGCGCACGGCCTCGGTGCGGGGATCGCAGCACTGGCGCGCGGAGCGGTTGCGTACGGTGGGCTTCGGACCGCCGAGGATGGAGACGAACGCCGTGGCGCCGTCGGTGGAGAGTGTGGCGGCGATGGGCTCGACGCCGAGCGGCACCATGCGCACGAAGGCGCCGGTCTCGGCGTCGAGGACGGCGAGCGCGTCGTTCGCCGGCAGGGGCAGCACGACGATGCGTCGTCCGTCCGTGCCGGCGCGCGCGGCGACGGCGGGCGCGCCGGCCATGAAGTCGCCCAGCGCGGGCGAATTCCAGCGCGGCGCGATGGAGTCGCCGGTGGCGTCGGCGCGCACGCCGCTCAGGTGCGTCGCCACCGGCTGTCGTGCGGCAATGGTGCCTGGCGTGGCGGAGCTCGCAGCGATTCGTCCCACCGACGAGACCACCACGTCGTGCGTGAGCGGGTCGATCGCGATGGCGTGCACGCCCGGCGTGCCCTCGATGTGCACGCGCGCGAGCGCGCGGTTGGCGCGCCAGTCGAGGCGGTACGTGGTGCCCGGTGCCGCGACCCACACCTCGTCCGCGGTGCGTCCGAAGCGCACGCCGGACACGCGGCCGGTGAACACGCTCTGCACGCCCGCGGGCGACACGCGCTGCCCGGTCGCGATCACGCCGGGGTCGCGCACGTCGCGGAGCGGCGCACGCGGTACGGCCGGCTGCTGGAGGAGCGCCGCGAGCGCGAGGTGGATCATGTCAGTTCGTGTCGGCTACATCGACACGGAGAACATGATGTGCGCCTTCGGTGTGCCCGGGAACATGAGCCATGGCGATTTGTCGGACGGCTTCGCGCTGAGGCCCGTGGTGGCCGCAGTGGCGAAGGGTATGTAGGTAACGTAGAGCCACGAGCCGCCGGTGACCTTGCCGGTGGCCTCGTCAAAGGTGCCGCCGAAGATCTGGTACAGCATGGACGGCTGCGCGGACATCTTGATCTTGCCGCTCTTCACCTCGGCGAAGCGCACGGTGTCCACCTGCGCGCCCTTGATTCCCTCGGCGCGCAGCGCGCGGCCGCGCGCCATGAACGGCTCCATCGCCTTGTGGTAGCAGGCCGAGTGGAAGTTCTTGACGGCGGGATCCGGCGCGAGGCAGATCATGTCGTTCTTCCCTGTGCGCAACTGCACGAGCTTGCCGGGCACCTGGTAGCCGAGCACCTGGGCCCCCGCCTTGAGCTCGTCGGGCAGCGGGGTGACCGCGGCGGCGATCTGCGTGGTGGCGGACGGGATGACGGTCGCCTGTTGCGCGCCGGCCGTGGCGGCGACGGCGAGGAGGGCGGCGGAGAGGGCTGGTGCGAGGCGCATGGTGGGGGCGTGGGGAGGTGGGGGAGACCGTGCGAATGTACGAGCCGGTCGGGCGGCTGGCGAGTGCGGCGTGCGAGTGTCAACCACAGAGCAGCATTTACCACAGTGGACGCAGAGGATCACGCAGCACTGCACGACCAACGAGGGCATGCAGACGGATCGGCAGGGCGCGAAACCCCTTTTACCGCGGAGGACACAGAGGATCGCGGAGGACTGCATGACAACAACATGGACTTGCAGACGAGATTAGTGCGTTCTCGCGGCCGCTCGCGGCGCATATGCCGACCGCCAGATTCTGCGGTCCTCTGCGGCCCTCCGCGTCCTCTGTGGTAATTCTTCTTGTGCGGTTCGCACGGCGCGAACGCATTTACCGCGGAGGACACAGAGGATCACGGAGGACTGCATGAAAACAACATGGACTTGCAGACGAGATTATTGCGTTCTCGCGGCCGCTCGCGGCGCATATGCCGACCGCCAGATTCTGCGGTCCTCTGCGTCCTCTGTGGTAATTGTTCTCTGTGGTAATTGTTCTTGTGCGGTTCGCACGGCGCGAAGGCATTCACCGCGGAGGACACAGAGGATCACGGAGGACTGCGTGAAACAACCAGGACTTGATCGGCAGCGCTACCGCGCATCCCTGTCAACCCGCGTCCTCCGTGGTGAAACCAACAAGCCATCTACCACGAGAGTCTTCACCGCCGGCGTCCATCGCCAGCCGCCGGAAGACCGACGCGTCGAACGGACCGCCCCCTCCAGCCGTATATTGGGCAGTTCGTTCCCCTTCCCCTCCTCAGAAGAAGCCAGTGACCCAGTCGCGACGCACCTTTCTGAAAACGTCCGCCGCCGCCGCGGCCACGGCCGCGGTCGGCAGCCGGATCCTCGCCGCGGACGATGCCTTCGCCGCTTCCCTGCCCACGCCCGGCGACCCCGCCATCAAGGCCCTCATGCAGGTGGCGCTCGACACGGCGAAATCCGGCGGCGCCTCCTACGCCGACGTGCGCGTCTCGGCGCGCCGACAGCAGAACGTCGGCACGCGCGACAAGATCGTCACCGGCGTCGGCGACACGGACACCTTCGGCCTCGGCGTCCGCACACTGGTGGATGGCGCGTGGGGCTTCGCGGCCACGAGCAACCTCACGAAGGACGCAATCGCGGGCGTCGCCCGCCTCGCGCTCGAGCAGGCGAAGGCCAACCGCGCCAGCCAGCTCAAGCCCGTGGTGCTCGCCCCCACGCCGGGCAACCAGGTGGGTGAGTGGAAGAGCCCCATCCGCATCGATCCGTTCTCGGTGTCGATCCCCGAGAAGGTCGCGCTGCTGCTCGCCGCCAACGAGGCCGCCTCGAAGGTGAAGAACGTGCGCAACGTGCAGTCGAGCATGTTCTTCCTGCGCGAAGAAAAGACGCTGATGACGAGCGACGGCTCCTACATCGTGCAGACGATCTACCGGACGTCGCCGTCGATGTCGATCACCGCGGTCTCCGATGACCGGTCCGACTTCCAGACGCGCCAGAGCAACGAAGTCGCGCCGATGGGCCTCGGCTACGAGCACGTGATCGACGCGAAGCTCGGCGAGAACGCGACGCGCTGGGCCAACGACGCCGTCGAGAAGCTCTCCGCGAAGCCCGTCGAGCCTGGCCGTTACGACCTGCTGCTGCATCCGTCGAACCTGTGGCTCACCTGCCACGAGACGATCGCGCACCCCACGGAGCTCGATCGCGCACTCGGGTTCGAGGCCAATTATGCGGGCACGAGCTTCGTCGCCCCGCCGGAAAAGGTGCTCGGCAAGCTGAAGTTCGGCAGCGACATCATGAACGTCGTCGGAGACCGCGAGCAGCCCGGCTCACTCGGCGCCATCGGCTGGGACGACGAGGCCGTGAAGCCGACGAAGTTCGACATCATCCGGAACGGCGTGTTCGTCGACTACCAGACGACACGCGAACAGGCCTCGATGCTCGCCGACTACTATCGCCGCGTGGGCAAGCCGGTGAAGAGCTACGGCTGCTCGTACGCGCAGAGCTGGGCCGACGTGCAGTTCCAGCGCATGCCCAACGTGTCGATCCAGCCTGGTAGGAACGACTACGTGTGGGAGGACATGATCTCCCAGATGGACAAGGGCATCGCGATCATCGGCGACGGATCCTTCTCGATCGACCAGCAGCGTTACAATGGCCAGTTCGCCGGCCAGGTGTTCTACGAAGTGAAGGGCGGCAAGATCGTCGGCATGCTGAAGGACGTTGCCTACCAGTTCAAGACGCCGCTCTTCTGGGGCTCGATGAAGGTCATCGGCGGCCCGCGCAGCTACCACCTCGGCGGCGCCTTCGGCGACGCGAAGGGTCAGCCCGGGCAGAGCAACTCGGTGAGCCACGGCTGTCCGCCCGCGCTCTTTACGCAGACCAACATCATCAACACGGGACGCAAGGCATGAGTCACATCAATTCGCGCAGCCTGTATGCGCCAGTGGACATCCTTTCGCGGGCCGATGCGCAGGACATCGCGAATCGCGCGCTGAAGGCATCGCCAGCCGACGAAACGAGCGTCAGCATCAACAGCGGGGCCCGCGCCGATACACGTTTC
>JBBRZK010000124.1:0-9416 GCA_038236775.1 Gemmatimonadales bacterium | reverse complement strand
TCCGGCTACATGGGCACGAAGCGCGACAAGCTCGGTCACCTGCTCGCCTCCTGACCCCCAATGGCTGAATTCAACGGCGTTCCCAACGGCGAGGGCCGGCGCTACGCCGTGCTCGCCTCGCGCTTCAACACCACCATCACGACGAAGCTGGCGGACGGCGCCATGGAGGCGCTCATCCGCCACGGCGCGGCGGCGGAGGACGTGGACCTCGTGTGGGTGCCTGGCGCCTGGGAGCTGCCCTTCGCGGCGCGGCGGCTCGCGCAGACCGAGCGGTACAACGCGCTCGTGGTGGTGGGCGCCGTGATCCGCGGCGACACGCCGCACTTCGACTTCGTCGCGGGCGAGGCGTCGCGCGGGCTCGCGCTGGCGAGCAGCGACTTCGACATCCCCATCGGCTTCGGGCTGCTCACGACGGACGACATGGCCCAGGCCGAAGCACGTGCCGGCGGGGAGTTCGGCAACAAGGGCTGGGATGCGGCCATTGCCGCCCTCGAGATGTCCGACCTCTTCGAAAGACTCGATGGCGCGGATGAGGGTTGAAACGCGCGCGCGAGCGCGCACGCTCCAGGCCGTGTATGCGTGGGACATGCGGGGCTCGGCGGGGAATCTCGAACGCGTGGCCGACGAGGTGTGGATCGACCTCGCCATTGCGCCGGACGTCCGCGCGCTGGCCACGCCGGTGCTCCGCTCCGTCGCGCGAAACCTCGCCGACATCGATGCGCAGCTCGCGGACGTCACGACGAACTGGCGCATGGAGCGGCTCGGTGCAGTCGAGCGCTGCGTGCTGCGCGTCGCCGCCGCGGAGCTGATCCTCGGGACGACTCCACCCAAGGTGATCATCCAGGAGTTCGTCATGCTCACGGAGCGCTTCGCGAGCGCGCCGAGCGCGAAGTTCGTGAACGGCGTGCTCGACGCCCTCGCGCGGCGCATGGGGCGCATGTAGTGCGGCTGCTTCTCGTCAACTGGCAGGACCGCGACAACCCGCAGGCCGGCGGTGCCGAGATCCACCTGCACGAGATCTTCGGGCGGCTGGCTGCTGGTGGCCACGACGTCACACTGCTGTGCGGTGGCTGGCCCGGCTGCGACCCGACGACGACGCTCGACGGCATTCGCGTGATCCGCGTCGGCACGCGATACACCTTTCCGTTCCACGCGCGCACGCACTACGAGCGTGAGCTCGCCGGTACGCCGTTCGACCTCCTCGTCGAGGACGTGAACAAGGTGCCGCTGTACACGCCGCGATGGGGCGGCCCACCGGTGGTGGCCCTCGTGCCGCACCTGTTCGGCTCCACGGCCTTCCGGGAGTTCTCCGCGCCGCTGGCGTCGGCCGTCTGGCTCGCCGAGCGTCCGTTGGGACGTGCCTATCGCGGCGTGCCGTTTCAGGCCATCAGCATGAGCACCGCGGCAGACCTCGCGGAGCGCGGCATTCCGCGCGACACGATCGAGGTGATCTACCCGGGCATCGACGCCGTTGCGTACACGCCGCGTCACGGCACGCGTGCGGACGCACCGGTGTTCGCGTACCTGGGCCGCCTCAAGAAGTACAAGGGCGTGCACCTCGTCATCCGGGCCTTCGCGGCGATGCACCACCCGACCGCGACGCTCGAGATTGCCGGGGCGGGCGACTACCGTCCGGCCCTGGAACGTCTCGTGGGCGCGCTTGACCTCCATGGACGCGTGCGGTTTCTTGGGCGCATCGACGAGGGCGAGAAGCTCGCGCTCCTGCGGCGTGCGTGGGCGCTGGTGTTCGCGTCGCCGAAGGAAGGGTGGGGCATCACGAACCTCGAGGCGGCCGCCTGCGGTACGCCGGTGGTGGCCTCGAATTCCCCGGGAATCCGCGAGTCGGTGCGCGATGCCGAGACGGGGTTCCTCATACCGCATGGAGAGATCAAGGCGATGGCGGCGGCGATGATGCAGCTCGCGCACGACCCGGGGCTCGTCGCCACCCTGGGTGCGCACGCACGGACCTTCGCCGAGACGTTCACCTGGGAACGCGCTGCCGTCGAGACCGAACGCCACCTGTCGCTCGTGCAGTCCGCCCATCGCAACGGATGAACCGCCTGTGACCAGTCTTCCCGTCGGCGACCTGTACCAGCAGCTCCGCGAGTTGCTCGAGCTCGAGCGCGTGCCCGGCACCGAGGGGCTCGACCGGCTCGTGACGGCGGCGGACGTCTCCAGTCCCGGCCTCGCCCTCGCGGGTTTCGTCGCGCGCTTTCCCGCCGAGCGCCTCCAGGTGTTCGGGGAGACGGAGGTGACGTACCTGCGGTCGCTCGACCCGGATACGCGGCGCGAGCACCTGCAGAAGTTCTTCTCGTTTCCCTTCCCGTGCCTGTTCGTGACGAAGGGCCTCGAGCTGCCCACGGAGGTCGTCGAGGAGGCGATCAAGTTCGAGGTGGCGATCCTCCGCTCCACGCTGAAGACGAACGAGTTCTACAGCCGCGTGAAGCCATGGCTCGAGGATTATTTCGCGCCGCAGACCACGCTGCATGGCTCCCTCGCCGACGTATACGGCGTGGGCCTGCTGTTCGTGGGGCAGAGCGGCATCGGCAAGTCGGAGTGCGTGCTCGACCTCGTCGAACGAGGGCACCGCCTCGTGGCCGACGACCTGGTGCTGGTGCGCAAGCGCGGCACCGAAGTGCTCATCGGCCGCGGCCATGAGCTCCAGCGGCACTACATGGAGATTCGCGGCGTGGGCCTGGTGGACATCCCGGCGATCTTCGGCATCCGGTCGGTGCGCCAGCAGAAGCGCATCGAGGTGGTGGTCCAGCTGGTCGAATGGCAGCAGGGCGCCGAGGCGGACCGCACCGGCCTCGACGGCGAGACGACCGACATTCTCGGCGTGCCGATCCCGCGCATTACCATCCTGCTCAATCCGGGAAAGAACATCACGGTGGTGGCCGAGGTGATCGCGATGCATCATCTGTTGAAGTGGAGCGGCATCGATCCCGCGGAACGATTCAACGCCGCCCTCATCAAGCAGATGCGGGACAAGTCCGAGATTCAGCGCTACTTGCGCGAGGACCATGAGTGACGACCTGAAGCGCGCCCTCGTCGCCGGCCACGCCGGCTTCGCCGCCGGCATGATCTCCGCCGTGCAGCAGATCACCGGACGCGGCGCGGTGCTGGTGCCCGTCACCGTGAAGGACCTCTGTGGCGACGACATCCAGAAGGTGCTGCGCGAGACGATGCTCGAGACCGGGGTGCGGGTGATCTTCACGGACCTGCACGCGGGCAGCTGCACCATGGCCGCACGGCGCGTGCTCCGCGAGATCGGCGATGGCGTGCTCGTGGCGGGCACCAACCTGCCCATGCTGCTCGACTTTGCGCTGTCCTCGAATCCGAGCGCGACCGAGGCGGCCGCCAGCGCCGCGGAGCGCGGTCGCGCAGCGGTGAGCATTCACTCGGGGACACCCGCGTGACGCTGGTGTTGAACCGAATCGACGACCGCCTGATTCATGGGCAGGTGGTCGTCGGCTGGGGGCAGCCGCTCGACGTGAAGCTCATCGTCCTCGTGGATGACGCCGTGGCGGCAAGCGACTGGGAACAGGAGCTGTACCGGATGGGCGTGCCACCGGACATGGAAGTGCACTTCCACTCGGCGGCCGCGGCGGCGCCGCTGCTGGACGGCTATCGCACCGAGGCCCGGCCGGTCATCCTCCTCACCGGCGACATCGCGACCATGCGTTCGCTCGTCGACGAGGGCGGCGTGCGCGAGGTGAACGTTGGCGGCATCCACCATCGGGCTGGTCGCGTGCAGCACCTGCGGTACGTCTTCCTCACGCCGCAGGAGGGCGAGGAGCTCACGGCGCTGGCGGCGGCAGGCGCCGTCGTCACCGCGCAGGACGTGCCGGCCGCGCGCGCGGTGCCGCTGTCGGAACTGCTCGCCGCGCGCGAGAACGTATGACGGAACTGCTCCCGCTCGCGCTGCTCGGCGGCATCCTGGGCCTCGACGTCGTCTGCTTCCCGCAGATGATGGTGTCGCGGCCGCTCGTCGCCGCGACGCTCGCCGGCGCCTTCTTCGGCGATCCGGCCATGGGCATCGTCGTGGGCGTGACGCTCGAGCTCATCGCGCTGGCGACGCTGCCGTTCGGCGCGTCGCGCTATCCGGAATGGGGCTCGGCGGCCGTGGTCGGTGGCGCGATCTCCGCGGCGCTCCACACCGAGCGGGCAGGCGCGCTGTCCATCGGCGTGCTGGCCGCGCTAGCGACGGCGTGGGCGGGCGGATTGACGCTGGTGCAGTTGCGCGTGTGGAATGCGTGGCTCGCGCGGCGACGGCGTCCTGCGCTCGACGCAGGCTCGCGCGGGGCGGTGATCGGCCTGCAGCTCGCCGGCCTCACGGCGGACTGGTTTCGCGCCGCCGTGCTGACGGCGGTCGCGTACGCGCTGCTGTTTCCGGTGGCGCAGGCCACGCTGGGGGTCTGGTCGATCGGGGAGCCACTTTCACGCGGCGTGGTGGTGAGCATCGCGTCGGCAGTCGCCGGCGCCGCGGCGTGGACCATCTTCCACTCCGCGCGCGGGGCCCGGTGGTACTTCGCGGCCGGCCTGGCGGTCGGTCTCGTCCTGCTGGGTGTCCGATGACCGCCGCCTCGCCGCCCCTTGCCGCGCCGCCGCGCGTGTCCGCGCTCACCTGGCTCACCATCTTCACGCGCATGCTCGCCATCCAGGGGTCGTGGAACTACGAGACGCTCCTCGGCAACGGGGTTGGCTTCTGCGTGGAGCCGGCACTTCGGCTGCTGCCCGGCGGCGTGCACGGGCCCGCGTTCAAGGCAGCGATGACGCGTGAGAGCGCATACTTCAATGCGCATCCGTACCTCGCGTCCGTGGCCGTCGGTGCGCTGGTGCGCGCTGAGCTGTCTGGCGTGCCGCCCATGCACATCGAGCGGTTCCGCACGGCGCTCTGTGGGCCGCTCGGCAGCGTTGGCGACCGCCTGGTGTGGGCCGGCTGGCTGCCCTTCTGCTCCCTGATCGGCCTCCTCTGTTTCGGTCTGGGCAGCGGGCCGGCGGCGGTGCTGATCACGTTCTTCGTCCTTTACAACGCCGGCCACCTCGCGCTCCGGGTCTGGGGGCTGCACGTTGGATGGACCCGCGGGCTCGGCGTGGCCTCGGCACTCGCGAACCCGGTGCTGCGGCAGGGGCCGACGCACCTCGCGCGCGCTGCGGCAGCCACTGCCGGCGTCGCGCTGCCGCTCACTGCTGCCCGCCTGCTCGGCCACCACGTCGCGCTGCTGGGAGTGGTGCTCGGCGGCGCCGCGCTCGCGGCCGTGGTGCTCGTGCGCCTGCATGGTCGCGTGGAAGGGTACAAGGCCGCCCTCGTGCTGATCGCTCTCTTCGCCCTCGTCTCGGTGGTCCGCTGATGGTCGAACGCTCCGTGCAGATTCTCAACAAGAATGGACTTCACGCCAGGCCGGCCGCCGAGATCGTGAAGGTCTCGGCGCGCTTCCAGAGTGATGTCACGCTGGTGCGCGACGGGATGGAGGTGAACGGCAAGAGCATCATGGGCGTGATGATGCTGGCGGCCGAGTGCGGCGCGACGCTGGTGCTCCGCGCCGACGGGAGTGACGCGGATGCGGCGCTCGAGGCGCTGGTCGCGCTCATCCAGAACAAGTTCGGGGAGCGCTAGTGAGCGGACGGATCCAGGGCATTCCCGCCTCGCCGGGCATCGTCGTCGGCTTTGTGCACCTCCTGCGCTGGGAGGTGCCCGACGTGCGGCACCGCATCATCGCCGACGAGCACGTGGACGAGGAGATCGCGCGGCTGCACGACGCCGTGTCGCGCGCGAAGGAGCGGCTGCGCCTGCTGCGCGCGCGCGTGGAGGCCAGCGCCGGCCAGGAGGAGGCGGCGATCTTCGACGTGCAGCTCTCGATCCTCGAAGATCGGGACCTGCTGCGCGGCGTCGAGGCCCTGGTGCGGCAGAACATCGCGGCGGAGAAGGCCTTCGACCTCGTGATGCTGGAGTGGCGTACGCGCTTCGCTCGTCACGAATCGCCCATGCTGCGCGAGAAGGTGGGCGACCTCACCGACGTCCAGATCCGCGTGCTCTCCATCCTGCTCGACCTGCCGGACCATGATCCCGTGGACCTGCCGCCGGGCGCCAACGCCATCCTCGTCACGCACGACCTGACGCCGAGCCTCACGGTCCAGCTCGAGAAGCACTCGATCGTGGCCATCGCCACGGACGCTGGAACGCGCACGTCGCACGTCGCCATTCTCGCACGGTCCCTCGGGCTGCCGGCCATCGTCGGCCTGCGCACGGCCACCGCGCAACTCAAGGGCGGAGAGCGCGTGGTGCTCGATGGCAGCACGGGCATGCTCGCGATCAACCCGACGGACGAGGAGATCGCCGCGTACCACGAGCGCCAGCGGGAAGAGGAGATCGCCGAGGCGGCGCTGGCGGACCTCGCGTCGCTCGAGGCCATCACGCTCGACGGCGTGCGCGTGACGCTCCGCGCCAACGTGGACATTCCCGAGGAAGCCGAGGCCGCCGCGCGCAGCGGCGCGGAGGGCGTGGGGCTGATGCGCACCGAGTTCCTCGTCGTCGGGCGCGCGAGCATGCCGGACGAGGAGGAGCAGTATCGCGCCTACCGTCGCGTGATCGAGGCGTTCGTGGGGTTCCCGGTCATCATCCGCACGTTCGACATCGGCGGCGACAAACTCCCGGTCGGCGGATTCCCCTCGGAGGCCAATCCGTTCCTGGGCTGGCGCGCCATCCGCATGTGCCTCGACCAGCCGGAGATGTTCAAGGTGCAGCTCCGGGCGCTGCTCCGCGCCGCCGTGCATGGCGACCTGCGCATCATGCTGCCGCTGATCATCAGCCTGGACGAGGTGCTCGCGGCGCGCACCCTGCTCGACGAGGCCGCGGCCGAGCTGACCGACCGCGGCGTGGAGTTCCGCGCGGACGTGCCGCTCGGCGTGATGATCGAGACGCCTGCTGCAGCGGTGGCGAGCGATACCCTCACGCGCGACGTCGACTTCTTCAGCATCGGGACGAACGACCTCGTGCAGTACACGCTCGCCGTGGACCGCGGCAACGCGAACCTGGCGCCGCGCTTCACGCCACTGCACCCGGCGGTCCTGCGCCTCATCAAGCGCACCGTGGAAGTCGCCGAGATCGGCGACATCGATGTGTCCGTCTGCGGCGAGATGGCGTCGCAGCCGCTGATGGCCTTTGCGTTGCTCGGCCTCGGCGTGCGACAGTTGAGCGTTGCGCCCCGATCCGTGCCGCTCGTGAAGCGCATCGTCCGCAGCGTGACCGCTGCCCACGCGAAGCTTGCGGCGTCGGCCGCGCTGCGCGCCCTCACCGCCGAGCAGGCGCGACACGAGCTCGCGCGGCGCCTCGCAGACGTCATCGGCGATGCGCCGTATCTGTACGACGGGTTGCCCGGGCCGGGCTGAGCCGCTTTCTTTAAGTTTCCTCTTCGCCGTCACGCCGACGGCATCCGGGCCCGGCAGCATGGTGTCGGGCCTTCTGTCTTCCTCTCCAACTGCTAGTGGGGAACCTGCCGTGCATGATCGCAGTCTGTTCACGTCTGAATCAGTAACCGAAGGGCATCCCGACAAGGTCGCGGATGCCATTTCCGATGCGGTGCTCGACGCGCTGCTCGAGAAGGATCCCGCGGCGCGCGTCGCCTGCGAAACGCTCGTGACCACGGGGCTCGCCGTCATCGCCGGCGAGATCACCACCAGCGCCTACGTCCACCTGCCGGACATCGTCCGGGCGACGATCGCGCGCATCGGCTACACCGACGCCGGCTTCGGCTTCGACAGCAACACCTGCGCGGTGATGAGCACCATCGACAAGCAGTCCACCGACATCGGCCAGGGGGTCGACACCGGCGGCGCCGGTGACCAGGGCATGATGTTCGGCTACGCCACGGACGAGACCGACGAGCTGATGCCGATGCCGATCATGCTCGCGCACCGGCTCACGCGCGCACTGGCCGACCGGCGCAAGAGCGGCGACCTCGAGTGGCTGCGCCCGGATGGCAAGTCGCAGGTCACCGTGGTGTACGAGGACGGCGTCCCGGTCGCGGTCGACACGGTCGTCATCAGCACGCAGCACGCGGATCACGTCAGCAACGCGAAGATCCACAAGGCGATCATCGCCGACGTCATCGAGGCGTCGATCCCGAAGGAACTGCGACAGAAGAAGATCAAGTACCACATCAACCCCACCGGCCGCTTCGTCACCGGCGGCCCGCAGGGCGACTGCGGCCTCACGGGCCGCAAGATCATCGTCGACACCTACGGCGGCATGGGCCGTCACGGCGGCGGTGCGTTCAGCGGCAAGGACCCCTCGAAGGTGGACCGCTCCGCGTGCTACGCAGCGCGCTGGGTGGCGAAGAACATCGTCGCGGCGAAGCTGGCCAAGCGCTGTGAGGTCCAGCTCGCATACGCCATCGGCGTCGCGGAGCCGGTCTCCGTGCGCGTGGACACGTTCGGCACGGACACCGTGCCTGAGGCGCGCATCCTCGCCGCGGTGCAGGAGAACTTCGACCTCACGCCGAAGGGCATCACCAGCGCGCTCGACCTTCGCAAGCCGATCTACAGCGCCACGTCCGCATATGGCCACTTCGGCCGGACGCCGGAGAAGGTCGGCAGCGGCAAATCGAAGGGCACGCTGTTCACGTGGGAGCGTACGGACAAGGCGGCCGCCCTCAGGCGCTCCGCTCGCGCCAGCTAGTCGACTGCCCGCATCCGGGCGCGGTGACCTTCGCGCCCGGATGGGGGTAGATTGCAGCATGATCGAAGTCTTCGTCTCACGCCTCGGCCTCGACAGCGCGTCGAACTCGTACGTGGTCGTCCTTCAGGAGAAGGAAGGGGCGCGGCTGCTGCCCATCTGGATCGGGCAGCCCGAGGCGGAATCGATCGTTCTCCACATGCACAACGTGAAGCGCGCCAGGCCCCTGACGCATGACCTCGTGCGGAGCCTCATCGTCGGCATGGGCGCGCGCCTGCTGCACGTCACCATCACGCGCGTGGAAGACCGGACGTACTTCGCGGAACTACGGCTCCAGCACGCCACCGCGCTCGTGAACATCGACGCCCGGCCGTCCGACAGCATCGCCATCGCCCTTCGGCTCGGCGCGCCCATCTATGCGTCCGAGGAGCTGCTGGTGGACCCCGGCGATGCGTCCGTGGCCGACGACGAGGAGGACGAGGAGGACGACGCGCCGGACCTCCTGCCTCCCGACGAGGCGGACGCCGTATCACCGTCGTCCACCGACGCGGAGCTCACCGCGGAGCAACTGAAGCGCCATCTCGAGACGCTGCGCCCCGAGGATTTTGGGAAGTTCAATCCGTAGCCGGCTCGCGGTCGTCGCGCCCGTGCTCATGCTGCTCGCTGGTATGGCAGGCAGCACCGCTGCGCAGGCGCCAGCCGCCGCGTCGCAGCCCACCGAGGCAGTGGTCTCGGGCCG
>JBBRZK010000123.1:0-9687 GCA_038236775.1 Gemmatimonadales bacterium | reverse complement strand
TTCAAGGCGCGCGGGCAGCTCGTGGACAAGACCGTCCTCGGCGAGGCGCGCCGGCTCGACGTCTCGGCGCAGCTGTCGAAGATCGGCTACGGCGTACCGACGCGGTTCGCGAGCGGCGGGTTGTGTGCGCCGGCCATCCGCGCCGACACGTTCAGCGCGAAGCTCAACTACTTCACCGGTGCGACGCTGCGGCTGCCCACGCTCTTCGGCACGCGGGCGTCGCCGAGCTTCTCGCTGTACAGCGAGCGGCGCGGGGAATACCAGGCCTTCCTGCGCACCACGCTCGTGGGCGGCGAGGCGTCGGTGACGCGCGACGTCGCGCGCGACATCCCGCTGCGGCTCGCGTATTCGCTCGAGTACGGGCGCACGGAGGCGCAGCCCGCGCTGCTGTGCGCCGTCTTCAACCGCTGCGACGCCGAGTCGCGCGCGCTGATCACGGACCGCAACCGTCCGCTCGCGGTGGCCAGCTCGCACGTGGAGCGGGTGCGCACGGACAACCCGATCAACCCGCGGTCCGGCAGCGCGATCCGCGCGGACCTCCGCGGCGCCGCGAAGGAGATCGGCTCCGATCCGGAGATCCAGTTCCTCAAGGGTCTGCTCGATGCGTCGGTGTACCGGCCGGTGGGCGCGGACGTGACCTTTGCCGCGCGCGTGCGGCTCGGCACCGTGCTGGGGCGCACGCTGTCGTTCGGCGACCCGGTGGGCTTCATTCCACCGCAGGAACGGCTCTACGCGGGCGGTGCAGCGAGCGTGCGCGGCTATCAACAGAACGAGCTGGGCGACCTGATCTACATCGCCGAGAACGTCCCGGTGCTGCATCCGGGCAGTACGGCGGACACCACGTACATCGACGTGCCAGATACGGCGCGCGTGCGGCGCGTGGTGCCGGTCGGCGGCAATTCGCTCATCGTGGCGAACTTCGAGGCACGGCTGCGCAGCCCGTTCTATCCGGAGCTCGTCCAGTTCACGGTGTTCGCGGATGCGGGCGACGTGTGGCAGCGCGGTCGCGCGCTGGGAGGCACGGAACACAGGGCCTCCGCCCTCTGGCTGAACGGGCTGAAATGGACACCCGGTATCGGCGTACGCGTGTTCACGCCGGTGGGGCCCTTCCAGGCGAACGTGGGGTACAACCCATTCGTGCGGCCGGCCGGCGCGATCTATTATGACCAGGCGCCGAACGCGCAGGGGTTTGCACCGCTGTACTGCGTGAGTCCCGGCAACCGGATTCCCGCTGTGCAGAACGCGAACGGAGACCTCGAGCAGCTCTCCGGCTCCGCCTGTCCGGCCACCTTCCAGCCACCGCAGTCGCGCACGTTCCTCAGCCGCCTCACCGTCACCTTCTCGATCGGCCCGGACTTCTGAGCCGCCCACCCGCCGCATGACTCGCCGGAACCTCATCGCCCTGATCAGCCTGTGCGTGCTCGCCGCGCTCGGGGCCATCGTGGTGGGCGTGGCGCTGTTCGCGACGCAGTCGGACTACGGGCAGACGGCCACGCGCGACGCGATCCAGAGCCGCGTGAAGGCGTCGATCAACGGGAAGGTGTACATCGGCCGCATCAGCGGCAGCTTCCTCACGGGCGTGACGATCGACTCGCTCGAGTTGCGCGACGACGAGGACTCGCTGTTCGTGGCCACGGGGGCGATCACGCTGCGCTACGATCCGCGCGACCTGGTGGACCGCCGGCTGTACTTCCGCAACGTGGAGGTGGAGCATCCGGCCGTGGTGCTGCGTCAGCACGAGAACTGGCAGTGGAACTACCGCCGTCTGTTCCGCATCAAGCCGAGCGCGCCGAAGGCGAAGGGTCCGGAGCGGGGCTTCGGCGACTTCGTGCTGCTCGACTCCGTGCACATCCGGCACGGCGGCAGCTTCCGGCTCACCATTCCATGGCACGCCGACGACTCGCTGCACGGCGCCCGCCTGGACAGCGCCATCCGGGTGAACGTGGCGCGCAAGGATCACGAGATCCGGCGCACGCGCGAGGGGTTCACGCAGAACTACCGGTGGACCGGGGCGTACGCGGCGTTGTCGCACATCCGCATCGCGGACCCGGATACGGCGGGCCAGCGGTTCGTGATCGACACGCTGCACGTGGACGAGTCGATGCCGCCGTTCAAGTGGCGCAGCATCCACGGCGTGGCGCGCGTGCTCGGCGACAGCGCCTGGTTCACGGCGCCACACTGGGACCTGCCGCACTCCACGGGCTCGGCGAACGGGAAGGTGGTGTGGGGCAGCGACCTGCCCGTACGCTATGCGGTGCACGTGACCGGCGACTCCGTGTCGCTCGCGGACGTTGCGTGGGTGTATCCCACGCTCCCGACGACGGGCAGCGGGCGCATGAAGCTGGACATCGTGAACGAGCGCGACCTGCAACGCCTGGACTACGCGATCACGGACATGGACGTGCGGTCCACGAAGTCGCGGCTGCGCGGCTCGATGACGTTCGAGACCGGCGGACCGGTGCTCGCGGTGCACGACGTGAAGCTCCAGGCGGATCCGGTGGACTTCGACCTGCTGCGCACGCTGAACGGAAAGCCGTTCCCCGCCGACTGGCAGGGCACGCTCACCGGTACCGTGACGGCGCGCGGCGGTCCGCTCACGCATTTCTTCGTGGACGCGTCCGACATCACGTTCCGCGATGCACACGTGAAGGGCGCGGTGTCGCACATGCAGGGCCGCGGCGAGCTGGACATCCTCTTCCCCGCGGTCACGGCGTTCCACCACTTCAGCGCGCAGACCAGCGGGTTCGACCTGCGCACGCTCGTCGCGATCTATCCGGCGTTCCCGCGCATGACGGGCATCGTGAGCGGGAGCGCGGTGCTGGATTCGTCGTGGCTCGACGTGCGCGTGTCGGACGCGAACCTCACGCACACGGACGGGCCGGCCGAGCCGACTCATGCGACGGGCGCCGGCCGCATCACGTACGGCGTGCAGTTCATGCGCTACGATCTCGCGCTCCAGGCGTCGCCGCTCTCGCTCACGACGCTAAACCGCTCGTACCCCAAGCTTCCGCTGCGCGGCGTGTTCGACGGTCCTGTGCACGTGCGGGGCATCGCGCCGGACCTCGACGTGGAGGCGGACCTCACCGGACCGGCGGGCCACGTCATCTACGTCGGCACGGTGGACGCGGATTCCCTCGGCGGGTATGGCGCGCGCGGCAGCGGAACCTTCGACGCCATCGACGCCGCGCTGCTCGTGGGTCGCACGAGTCCGTCTTCGCGACTGGCCGGCAGCTACGACGTGGACCTCACGGGCGACTCGCTGGCGAACCTCGTGGGCGCGCTCGGCGTGCGGCTGTCCGCGTCTGACGTGGATGGCCTGCGCGTGACGCACGGCGTCGCCGGCGCGCGGTTCGACCGTGGCGTGGTGCGTGTGGACACGCTGGTGGTGACCGGCGGCGCGGGCACGCTGCGCGCGCGAGGCGTGCTCGGGCTGACGCGCGCGCCCGGACCCGACTCGCTCGCCTTCAGCCTCGACGTCGATTCGCTTGGCGGGCTGCGGCGCTACCTGGGTCGAGTGGCGCCGACGGCTGCCAAGGACTCGCTCGCCGGCGCGCTCGCGCTGCGCGGGCGCGTTCGCGGCTGGCTCGACTCGCTGGACGTGCGCGGCACGCTGGAGGGCCGCGGGTTGAGCCTGCGCGGCGACGGCGTGCGGCAGGTGGACGGCGCCCTGGCCATGCAGTCCATCTTCGGGCATACCACGGGTACGGTGGATCTGCGCGCCGACACGCTCGTCGCCGCCGGGATCCGGCTCGACACGGTGCACTTCGCCGCACACATCCTCGACGCCGGCCGCGCGCAGTTCGCCGCGAGCGCGCTGGCCGGCAACGGCGCGCAACTGCGCACGTCGGGGGAGTGGCGCGGTGCACGGGACAGCACCGCGGTGCGCCTCGATACACTGGCGCTGTCCATCGGCGCGTCGCACTGGTCGCTCGGACAGCCATCGCAGTTCGTGCGCACGGCCACGACCATCACGGTCGACACCATCGTGGTGACCAATGGCGCCGGCGCGCGCATCTCGGGCGCGGTGAACGCACCCACCCGCGCACCCGTGCACCTTCGACTGCGCGGGGACTCGCTGCCCCTCGGCGATGCCGGGCTGCTCGCGCGGCTGCCGGCCGACCTCGCGGGTCGCATGTCGTTCGACATGAACGTGGCGGGCACGCGCGCGCAGCCGACGATGACGCTCGCCGCCGCGGCGCGCGGCCTCACGTACTCCGGCCTCTCGGCGGAAGTCGTCTCGCTCCAGGGCGGCTATGATGCCAATCGCCTGGGACTCGAGGCCAACGTCATTCGCGGGGGCCGCTCCGTGCTCGACGGTACGCTGAGCTATCCGCTCGCGCTCACGCTCTTCTCGGCGCATGCGACCGAGGATTCCCTGCGCGGTCGCGTGCACGCGGACAGCGTGGACCTCGCGCTCATCGAGGCGCTCTCGACGAAGCTGCACAACTCGACCGGCCGCCTCGCGCTCGACCTGTCGCTGAGCGGCAAGCCCGATCATCCGCACGTGGGTGGCACGATCGCCGTGCGCGACGGCGGCGTGGAGATCCCGGACGCTGGCATCCACTTCGCGAACATCGACGGCGCGATCAGGGTGGATCCGACGCGCGACTCGCTGTCCATCGAGCACCTGCGCCTCACGACGCCGACGAGCGGCGGGAGCGCGTCACTGCAGGGTTCCGTGGTGTTCCGGGATCCGCGCGATCCGCAGCTCGATCTCCGGCTCGACGCGCAGCGCCTGCGCGCGATCGACAAGCGCGGGCTCGCGCGGCTGGACGTGTCCACGGGCGAGGCGGGGCTCACGCTGTCCGGTACCCCGGATGCGGCGACGCTGTCCGGTGCGGTGAACGTGGACCGCGGCACCATCTACATCCCCGAGCTGATCCGGAAGCAGGTGGTGGATCTCACCCCGGAAGATTTCGCGCAGCTGTTCGACACGACGGACGTGCGCAACCGGTCGCTGATGCCGCAGCCGCCGGGCGCGCTGGTGGAGCACCTGCGGCTCGACGGGGTGTCGGTGCGGCTCGGCGACGATGTATGGCTCCGCTCGCGCGAGGCGAGCATCAAGCTGGGCGGCTCGCTGAACGTCACGCGTGCGCTGGACGAGCGCGAGACGGCGCGGTCCACGCTGGCGCGCGGCGCGCGGGGCGACTCCGCGCGCTACAAGCTCGCGTTGAGTGGAAGCCTGAGTGCCGACCGCGGTACGTACACGCTCGACCTCACGGCGGTGCAGCGCGAGTTCCAGGTACAGACCGGGCGCATCACGTTCTTCGGCACGCCGGACTTCAACCCGGAGATCGACGTCACGGCGCTTTACAACGTGAAACAGGGCGGCCGCGCCGACATCGGCATCACGGCGCGCATCCACGGCAACTTCTATCCGCAGCCGGCGCTCGAGCTCTCGAGCACCGACGCATACCTCTCGCCGTCCGACCTGGTGAGCTACCTCGTCACGGGGCGGCCGAGCTTCGAGCAGGGCGGGCTCGACGTCGCCGCGTCGCAGCGCGCGGTGGAGTTCCTCCTGCCCACCGTGAACGCCTCGGTGAGCCGCGCGCTGCGCGACCAGCTCGGCGGCTTCGTGGACCTGATCCAGATCCAGTCCGGCGCGGCCATCGACCCGCTGAGCGTCTCGGACGGCACGGCGTCGAGCCCGTTCCGCAGCTTCCTCTACAGCACGCGCCTCGGCGGGGAGAAGCAGATCAAGGATCGCCTCTTCCTGAGCTTCAGCACGGGCCTCTGCCAGCTGCGCGGCAGCGACGACACGGCGCAGCAGGGACTGAACGGATTCGTCAACGCCATCGAGGGCAAGCTCGAGTACCGTTTTCCGCTGCCGGCGCCAGACCGCCTGGCGCTTCGTGCGGGACGCGAGCCCGCGGCGAGCGCGCTGCGCTGCGGCGCGGACCGCGTGCGCGGATTTGTCGCCACGCCGCAGCAGTGGGGGTTCTCCCTGTTCCGGTCATGGGCGTTCTGAAGCGCGTCCTGCTCATCGCGAATCCCGCCTCGCGGCGCGGCGGCGGCCTCGTGGAGGACGCGCGGCGGGCGATTATCGCGACGGGTGCGACGTGTGACGTCATGCTCACGGAGCGCTCGGGTCACGCGCACGAGATTGGCGTCGCGGTCGCGCCGCGGTACGACGTGGTGTTCACGCTCGGCGGCGACGGCACGGCGATGGAGGTGGCCAGCGCGCTCGCCGGCTCCGGCGTGCCGATCGGCGTGCTGCAGGGCGGCACCGGCAACCTGCTCGCGCGCGCTCTCGGCATTCCGCGCGGCGTGGGCCGCGCGGTGCCGGCGCTGCTGAACGGCAGCTCGCGGCGCATCGACCTCGGCGTGGTGCTCGGCCACCGCTTCGCCGTCGCTGCCGGCGTGGGCATCGACGCCACGATGGTGGCGGAGACGCCGGCGTGGATGAAGCGGCGCCTGGGCGTGCTGGCGTACACGATCATCGCGACCCGCGCCGCGCTTCGCGCCGTCCTCTTTCACCGCTACTTCGACGTGCGCATCGAGGTGGAGGGCGAGGTGATCGAGCGGCGCGCGGCGGCGGTGCTCTTCGCCAACTTCGGTGCCATCCTGGAAGACCGCCTGTCGTTCGGCCCCGACATCGCGGTGGACGACGGGGTACTCGACTGCTGCATCTTCTCCCCCACCTCGCTGCGCGACGCGCTGCGCATCATGTGGCGCGTGACGCGCCGCGACTTCCGCCCCGACCGCGCGTTACTATACAGGAAGGGGACGCGATTCCGGATCGAGACGGTCCCGGTGCTCCCGCTGCAGGCCGACGGCGAGCTGCTCGGCGTCACGCCGGCCGAAGTCACTGTCGAGCCCCTGGCCGCCCACCTGCTGGTGCCCGGACCGTATCGCCGGGCCTGACCGCTATCGCACCCGATGAGGACTGACCGGTTTCCCAGCGTCCTGGCCACTCCGCCCGACGGGAGCGGCAGCAGTGCCGCGCTCGCGGGGGGCGTGCCGCTCGAGGCCGTGCGCCAGCTGCAGCAGGAGCGCGACCACCTCCTGCTCCTGCACGAGGCCCTTGGGCGCCCTCTCGGTATTCAACCGCCGCGAGCTCTTTCGCGACGAGGACGCCGACTTCCTCCAGCGGCTCGCCGACCAGGTGTCCGTCGCCGTGGTGAACGCGCGGCTCTTCGAGGAGCTGGGCGAGGCCACGCGGGAGTGGGCGGTGGCCTTCGACGCGATCGGCAGCGGCATGGTGTTCTCGACCGGCGCGGCCGCATCCAGCGGACGAACGTCCGCGCCCGCGTGCTCTTCGGTGTGGATGCCGAGCAGGACGTGCTCGGCCGCGACTTCCACACGGCGCTCGTCGGGCGACGAGGCATGCGAGCAGTGCCTGCACGTGACGGCGGTGGCCACCGGCGTGGTGCAGCGCGGTGAGCACGACGACCGGGCGCGCGGGCGCGTCTTCAACGTGACTGCGTCGCCGCACCCCTTCGGTGGCGCCGTCGTCACGTTCGACGACGTCACCGAGCATCGCGCGCTGGCCGAACGCCATCGCCTCGTGGTGGAGACGTCGCGCGACGCGATCGTCATCACGGACCGCGAGCGCAAGATCATCTTCGGCAATCCCGCGGCGCACGAACTGCTCGGCCGGGCCGAGGACCTCATCGGCCTGCCGGTGGATCGCGCCGTGCCCGAAGACGAGCATGCGACCGTGCGTGAACATGAGGACCGTGCCCTGGCGGGCGAGCCGCAGAACTACGAGGGCGTGGTCGTACGCCCCGACGGCGACCGGCGCATCGTCGCCATCGCCACCGCGCCGCTGCACGAATTCGGACTCGTGACGAGCATCGTGGCGAATTTCCGCGACGTGACGGACGAGCGTCGTGCGCGCGATGCCGTGGTGCAGTCGGAGACCCGCTACCGCAACCTGTTCGAGTCGGCCAGCGACGCGATCTTCACGCTCGACGTGCACGGGGCGTTCACGTCCGCCAACAAGGCCACGTGCGCACTCACCGGACGGACACGCGACGCCCTCCTCGGCCAGAGCTCGCGACGGATGCTGGACGAGGAGGACGCGCACCTCATGCACGAGCACCTCGATCGCGCGCTCACCGGGCACGCGGTGCGCTACGAGTGCAGCCTGCGGCGACCGGATGGCGAACGGCGCATGGTGTCCGTGACGAACACTCCCATCCGCCGCGGCGAGGAGATCGTGGGCGTGCTCGGCGTCGCGCGCGACGTGACGGACGAACGCGCGCGCGCCATCGCGCTCGAGCGGTCGGAGGCATGTTACACGCGCCTGGTGGAGTCGGCCTCCGACGCGATCTTCACGGTGGACCGCGACGGACGCTTCGCGGCGGTGAACCGATCGCTCGAGCAGGCGCTCGGCCGCGCGCGCGGTGGCCTGCTGGGCGCGCGCTTCGCGGATTTCGTGGACACGGGTGATCTTGCCGTGGCGGAGCACCTCCTGCGCGACACCTTTGCCGGCGAACGGTCGCGCGGCGCGGTGCGCTATCGCGGCGTGCAGGGCGACGTGCGCCATGGCTCGCTGATCGCGTCGCCCGTGCTCGAGGGCGAGCGGATCGTCGGCGTGCTCGGCATCCTCCGCGGCGTCACCGACGAGCAGCGCCTCGCCGAGCAGCTGCTGCAGCAGGAGAAGCTGGTGGCGGTGGGGCAGCTCGTGAGCGGCGTCGCGCACGAACTGAACAACCCGCTGGCGGGAGTGATGGCCTTCGCGCAACTGCTGCTCGCCTCACCCGTGCCGCTGGCCGACGAGCCGAGGCAGGCGGTGGAGACCATCCATCGCGAGGCGGGCCGCGCGGCGAAGATCGTGT
Organism: Gemmatimonadales bacterium; assembly: GCA_038236775.1. Classification (GTDB taxonomy): domain Bacteria; phylum Gemmatimonadota; class Gemmatimonadetes; order Gemmatimonadales; family Gemmatimonadaceae; genus AG11. Next base: position 904 of record JBBRZK010000123.1, on the reverse strand, counting down.
CCAGCCTGCTCACCTTCGCCCGCCAGCAGCCCGCCGAGCGATCGGCGACGCAGCTGAACGACGTCGTGACGGACACGCTCGAGCTGCGCCGCTATGCGCTGCGCACCGCCGGCATCGTCGTCATGCTGGACCTGGACCGCGCGCTGCCTGTCACCTGGGCGGATCCGTTCCAGCTCCAGCAGGTGGTGCTCAACCTCGTGGTGAACGCGGAGCAGGCGCTCGCCGGCGCGGGCGCCGAGGGCCGGATCACGGTGCGCACCGCGTGCACCGCCGGCGGCACCACCCTCGTGCTCTCCGTCGCGGACAACGGGCCGGGGATTGCCCGTGACCAGCTGGACCGCATCTTCAACCCGTTCTTCACCACCAAGCCGGTGGGACAGGGGACGGGCCTTGGACTTTCCATTTCCGATGGGATCGTGCACGAGCATGGCGGCCGGTTCCGGGTGGACTCCACGTCGGGCGCGGGCGCGACGTTCATCGTCGGGTTGCCGTTCGTCCCGCCACCGGCTGGTGCCGAGGTGCCGGCGTTGCTCGACGTCGCTGGCCTGTCGGCCCAGGCGCGGCGGATGCTCGTGGTGGACGACGAGCCGGCCATGCGCGCCGCGGTGTCGGGCTTCCTCCAGTCGCTCGGGCATCACGTCGCGCTCGCGCCGAATACGCACGAGGCACGCGCGCTTCTGGCGGCAAGCGAGTATGATGTGGTGCTGCTCGACCTGCGCATGCCGGAGGCGGGCGGTGAAGCATTCTACCGCGAATTGCGGCGGCACGATGCCGTGCACGCCGGCCGGGTGGTGTTCATGACCGGCGACCTGCAGAGCGAAGCCGCACAGCGGTTTCTCACCGAGGCCGGACGTCCCGTGATCGGGAAACCTTTTCAGCTGGATGACCTCGCCGCCGTGCTCGC
>JBBRZK010000122.1:0-9780 GCA_038236775.1 Gemmatimonadales bacterium | reverse complement strand
TCCGGCGTGTGAAGGGCCATACGCACCTGCCCTTGCTGGAGCGCGCGTTGGCAACGAAGATCACCCCGTCCCTCACCGCCGCAGCGTGAGTCGATTCCCCGAGGTCACCGCCTGAATATCAACTGGTTTTCGGACACACCCTCCATGCGCGATACAGGGGACCGAACGAAATGAAATTGTATGAGTGCTCGGACGGTGCTGTCCGCACTTCGGTGCTCATTCCTGGGTGCAGCGCGATTCTCCTTTTGTGCACCGTTGCATGCGCGACGGCTGGCCACCAGGCTAGTCCCTTGCGAACCCATGAGTTTTCCAGCCGACAGTTCGCCATCGTGGGAGGCAAAGACACGCTTGGCTGGGAGTTGGTAACAATGTGTGGTGTGCGAATCATCGCCGACAACGACTGGAATTCACCTCGCACGCACCTGCATTACGAGGTCTCCGTAAGCGATGATGGTCACCCACTGGATATGACGCTCTCGACGTGGAGTTCCAATCGGCTCGATGGGCCGGCTGATCAGCGTGTTGAGCACCGGGTGGCGCTGGATACGCTGTACACAAGGGTCACGACCGGTACGATGCAGCAGCTTCAGAAAGTCGCACTTCCCGCGGACACATATCTCTATTCGCCGAGCTACGTTGGTCTGCTGACAGTTGTACTGGAGGCACTGGAGGGGGCGGCGCGTTGGGGGACGTGAGTTGTCACTGGTATATTTGGGCACAGCGGGTCACCTCGGACGTGCGAGGTTGGTTGCAGATGACACGAGTGCCCAATTTCTTGTGATCGATGGGGTACGCGCTGAGCTGGAATACGGCGCGCGCGATGGATTGCGACGCCTTGATGCGAACAATGGCGCCTATCGAATTGTTCGGACGTGGCTTGATAGTGCTGTCGAGGCAGCGGCCAGTACCCGCTGTCGAGCCGTCCCCGAAGCGAAGTCGACTTGATGTCACGGTTGACGCCACGCGTTCCCAGATGTCCGGGCCGAGGTTGTTCGTTTTGATAGGCAGATAGTGACGATTCCAGAGAGGCGGGCCCTATAATGAGCGAACCAGACCCGGTTTAGTGGATACGGAGTTTACGCGGCTTGGCGCCGCTGCTTGTACTCCGCTGGACGCGTAGCCGAGGCTTGGGAGGCCGCCATGCAACACGACATCAAACGGTGCCCGTCCCTGCTGTTCGGATGGCCGACAGTTGTGCGACCGACTGCTCACGGAAGCCACGAAGCGACGCCGTCACGGCCACCCCGATCATCCGCGTGAGGATTTCCAGCGCCAGCGTCGTCTCGTCCGCGTCGCGTATGCCCATGTGCCGCAGCCGGCCCTCGAGCTCTTCCTGGATGTAGTGGTATTCCTCGAGGAGCAGGTCCTCGGTCCAGCTCAGGCGGGCGCGCTGCACGCCGTGCCTCTCGGCCACGAATGACCGGATGCGCTCGCCGTCCTGCATCAGGTCGCTGTCCACGGCGCCCGTCGTGTCCACGATCACCAGCGCCTGGATCATGTTCGTGAGGAACGAGAGCGTGTGATCCTCGAGTGACGCCTGCGGAAGTGCTGACGCGCGCGCGAACGACGGATTGGCGCGAATGCGGGTCACGATCGCCTCGAGGATCTGCTCCACGTCCTCGCGCAGCAACTGCCCGATCTCGGCAAGCCCCTGCACGCGGTGCTCCGGCGCGTGCCTCCGCGCGCGCGTGCTGCGCTCGGCGCCGGTCTCCGCCGCGCCTTCGTTGGTCGAGGGCAGCCAGAGAGTGAACGTCGACCCGAGATCGGGCCGGCTCACCAGAGCAATGTCACCACCCATCTGCCGCGCGAGCCGGCGGCTGATGGCCAGGCCGAGGCCCGTGCCGCCCTGCTGGCGGGTGTGCCCTCCGATGACCTGCTTGAACGGCTGGAACACGGCGGCCTGATGCTCCGGCGCGATCCCGATGCCGGTGTCGCGTACGGCAATCGCGGTCCATGGCCCGTCGCCGGTGAGGTTCACGCCGTCGGGGGGCAGCCGGTGTTCCGCGCTGTCGATCTGCACGCTTCCGCCCGACGGCGTGAACTTCACGGCGTTCGAGACGAGGTTCACGAGAATCTGGCGCACGCGCATCTCGTCGCCGACGTAGCCGGACGCGGCGCCAGGTACCACGCTGCTGGCGAGGCGGATGCCCCGCGCCGCCGCCTGCGGCTGGGACAGCGCCAGCGTCCCCGACACCGCATCGTCGAGGTTCGCGACCGTCGCATCGAGGAGCATCTCGCCCGCCTCGAGCTTCGAGAGGTCCAGCACGTCGTTCACCAGGGCGAGCAGGTGCTCCGCGCTGGTGCGCAGCCGCGTGAGGTGACTCCGCTGCTCCACGTTGACGGCGCCACTGATCTCCAGCTCGAGCAGGTTGGTGTAGCCGATGATCGCGTTGAGCGGCGTCCGCAGCTCGTGGCTCATCGTCGCGAGAAACTCGCTCTTCGCCGCGTTCGCCGCCGTGGCGCTCGACTCGGCCGACTCGGCGCGCCGGAGGTTGGCACTGCGCTCTGCATCCCCTGCGTGCCGCTCGTTGACGTCCTGGAAGTAGACGGTGAGGCCCTCCGGCCCCGGATAGGCGCGGACCTCGAACCAGGTGTCGAGCGGCGCGTAGAGCTCCTCGAACACCACGGCCTGCCCAGTCTCCACGGCGCAGTGATACTGCTCGTCGAACCGCGAGCCGATCGCGGGCGCGAATTCTTCCCACATGTTGCGACCGAGCAGCTCCTCGCGCCGGCGCGCGAGCACGTGCTCGGCGCGATCGTTCACGTACGTGAAGCGCCACTGCTGGTCGAGGGCGAAGAACGCGTCCGAGATGGAGGAGAGGATCGCGTCCAGCCGAGCGTGGTCGGTGCTCGTGAGCTGCGCCTGCTCCGCGAGCGTCTCGGCCTGGACTTCCATCTCCGTCGCGGCGTCCTGGAGCTGCTGGTTGGCGAGCTCCGTTTCCAGCTGCTGCTCTTCCAGCTTCTGGTTGGCCATCTCGAGCTGCATGCCCTGCTGCTCGAGGTCGCTGTACGCCTCCGCCAGGCGCGCCAGCGCGTTCTCGTGGCGGCGGCCCGTGGCACGAAGCTCGATCTCGCTGAGCGCCATGAGCGCGAGGTCGGACAGCACCTGAACATCGTGCTCCGTCCACGCGCGTGGCTGCTTCTCGATCGCGCAGAACGCACCGATGGCCTGGCCGTCGATGAGCAGCGGGATGCCGACGTATGCGGCGACGTCGAGTGACGCGACGGTGGGCTCGTCGCGGTAGCGCGGGTCCGCGCGGGTATCGGGGATCACGATGGGCGCGCCCGCGAGGACCGTGAAGTGACAGAACGTCGGGCCACTCAGCTCGCGTATCGGCTGCCCAAAGCCGCACGACGACTTGTAGAAGTCGCGATTCTCGTCCACGAGCGAGATGAACGACGCGGCGACGCCCAGGATCCTCACCGCGAGGCGCGTCAGTCGGTCGAACGCGGCCTCGACCTCGCTATCGAGCAGGCCCGTGGCCTGCACGACGGCCACGCGGCTGGGATCGGTTCGCGCCTGTTCGAGCTCTTCCGCAGACGGCTCCTGAGCCGGCGAGCTCTGCGACGTCATCCCGTGGGGCTCACAGCGACGGACTGGACGAGGGTGCCTGTTGACGACATGCGCGACTGCCGTGATGAGTGGAACAGTCAATCCTAGGCAGGTCGTGTACCGCAATTGGACCCGCATCGGTTGCTGCACCGTGCTGAGCTGCAGTGCGACGCACGTCCTGATGCGTCTCGGGTACCTATGCCGACCGCTGCACCTGCCTCACGCCAGGCCCTGCCTGATGGCCTTGATGACGCGATCCGCGAACAGGTCGACCTCGTCCACCGTCGTGTAGACGCTCGGCGTCACGCGGAGGCCCTTGAACTCGTCCGTGACCATCGGGGTCGTGACGATACGGTGCTGGCTGAGGAGCCATCCGCCGAGCTTACCGAGATCCATTCCGTCGATCGCCACCACGCCGATGGCGCCCGAGCGGTCCGGACCGATCTCGGTGATCATCTTCACGCGTTCGCTCGCGGCGAGCAACTGCTTCGCCCAGCGGTCGCGCAGGTAGCGGAGGCGTGCAATCTTCCGCTCCGGGCCCATGGCGCGGTTGAACGCGATGGCCACCGAGACGGCATTGTGGTTTGCCGCGGGGTGCGTGCCGATCTCCTCGTACTTCCGGATGTCGCCCTCCTGCTCCACGCCGCCCGCCATGAGCGGCCACAGCGACTTGATCCGGTCCTTCCGGACGTAGAGGAAGCCCGTGCCGATGGGCGCGTGCATCCATTTGTGGAGGCTGGTGCCATAGTAGTCGGCGCCGAGCTCGTCGCGCGTGAAGGGAAAGTGCGCGAAGGCGTGGGCGCCGTCGACGAACACCTGGATGCCCTTCGGCGTCGCGAGGTCGACGATCTCGCGCACCGGCGCGATGTAGCCGGTCTGGAAGCTGATGTGCATCACCTCGATCACCTTCGTGCGCGGCGTGATGGCGTCCGCGATGTGCTGCACGTACGACGCAGTGCTCTGGACCGGCGTCTCCAGCTTCACGCGCTTGAGCACGATGCCCTCGCGGCGCTCGCGCTGGCGCCACGCGTTCTGCATGCGCGGATAGTTCTGCGTCGTCATCACGACCTCGTCGCCGGCCTTGAGGTCGATGCCGAAGATCATCGTCTCGTTCGCCTCCGACGCGTTCCGCGTGATGGCCATCTCCTCCGGATCGCAGCCGAAGTCCTTCGCCAGGTCGCGCCGCACCGACTCGATGCGCGGCTCGAGCACGCGCCACATGTGCTCCACCGGCAGTTCGTTGGTGAACTTCAGGTCGCGGATCATCTGCTCGAGCACGTGCGTGGGCGTGGGGCTGCAGCCGCCGTTGTTCAGGTTGATCATCGTGCGATCGAGGTCGAACGCCCGCTGGATCTCGGACCAGTAGGCTTCGTCGTCGGCCATGGTAACGGGCGCCGCGGCGCCCCCGACCGCGGCAGCGCGGGCGAGATGGCGGAAGGCGTCACCGCGCATCATCGGGGCGGCGATGCCGGCGCCGAGGACGGAGTGCACGAACGTGCGGCGTGATTGCATGGGAGGTGGCGTTGGGGATGGGACGAATCATCCCGCACCGCAACCGCGCTGTCCAGAGTCGCGGTGTAATGCGTCGCTCGGCGCAGGAAAGGACTTGTCCCGTGGGTCCGTGTGGGTCACCCTTCGCGCGTGCACACACGCCACAGCCTGGCCGTCCTCCTCTGCGGTATGCTCTGCGCCGGTTGCAGCGACGCCCGGGGCGCCCTGCAACAGGGCATTCCGCGGCCGCCATCGGGCGTCGCGACGCACCTCATCATCGCTCGGGTGATGGCGGATCCTGTCGCCGTGAGCGACGACAAGGGTGAGTGGGTGGAGATCGCGAACACCGGCTCCCATGCGGAGGACCGGCGCGGGTGGCGACTGGAGTCCGCGCACGATCCGGGGTTCACGGTGGCGGGCTCGCTGCTTGTGCCCGCTGGTGGCGCCGTGATCCTCGGCCGTTCCGACGACGCTGCAGTGAATGGTGGCGTGCACGTGGACCTTGCGTATACCGGCATCGTGCTCGGCAACGGCGCCGACTGGCTGGTGCTGCGCGACCCGGGCGGCGTGACGGCGGATTCCGTGGCGTGGAACCGGGCGCCGCGCGGGGTGCCCATCGACGCGCGAGCGGAGCGCGGCGGCGGCGTGGCGCCTGCGACCATGCCTGCCGACACGGCCAGCCGTGCGGCGACGGCGGATTCGTCGCCCGTGAACATGGCGCCGCGGCCGCCGCGCGATCCTCGCGAACTGGTGGTACGCGTGCTCGACGTCGGGCAGGGCGACGCGATCCTCATCGAGAACGGGGCGTCCACCGTGCTCGTGGACGGCGGACCCAACGCCACCGCGCTGGGGCGCCACCTCGACGCGCTCGGCCTGAACGGCACGACGATCGATGCGGTGTTCCTCACGCATGCGCACGCCGACCACTACCAGGGGCTGCGCGAGCTGTTCCGAAGCCGACGACACATCACGGTGCGGTACTTCTGGGAGAACCAGGATCCGTCCACCAACCGCACGCTGCAGACGCTGCGGGACTCGATCGGTGCACGCGTGCGCGACCACTCGTTGATTTACCGCGACACCGACGATCCCTGCGCCAACGGCACGCCAATCTGCACCGTGACGCTCAAGGGCGGCGCGAAGATCCACATCATGCGGCCGGATCCCGACGGCCAGGACCCGAACAACCGCTCGCCCGCCATCAAGCTCGTGGGGCCGGACTCCGCGTCATTCACGATGTGGATGGCGGGTGACGCCGAGGCAGAGGCGATCTCCTGGTTCTCGCGGGCGGGCTATCAGCGCGTGCCCGGCATGCGCGTGGACGTGCTGAAGGCGGACCACCATGGCAGCTGCAACGGGGTCACGGACCGGTACCTCGACCTGCTGCAGCCGTCGCTCGTGGTGACGTCGCTGGGGGCGGTGAACGACTACGGCCACATGCATTCGCAGGCGAAGGCCATGTACGAGCGACATGGCGTGCCGTGGTATCGCACCGACCAGAACGGGACGATCACGCTGCGGTCATCCGGCGTTGGCGGTGCGCATTATTCCGTGAGCGTCGAGCGCGGGGGGCGGAGCATGGCCGGTCCCAGCGACCGTCGGTCGACGGCGGTGGGGTGTCGGGCAGGCTGACTGGGCCGCTTCAAGCTGTCATCCTGAGCGCAGTTCAATTGTCATCCTGAGCGCAGTTCAATTGTCATCCTGAGCGCAGTTCAATTGTCATCCTGAGCGCAGCGAAGGATCTGCTTGTATGGCCGGCGAAAAGCAGATCCTTCGCTGCGCTCAGGATGACACAACAAGCAGATCCTTCGCTGCGCTCAGGATGACAAGGTTTCCGAGGATGACTACGGCACCAGCTTCGACGAGGCGCCATCCATGAGCTTGCGCGTGAAGTAGGTGTACTCGAGCGCGGTGGTGTGCGCGCGCTGCTCGATGTTGGCGCCGGCGCCGTGCCCGCCCTCGATTACCTCGTAGAACAGGTACGGCTGGCCGAGGTCCGCCAGCTTCGCCGCGAACTTGCGTGCGTGCTGCGGGCCGACGCGATCATCCTTGGTGGTGGTCCAGATGAGCGCCTCCGGATACTGCACGCCCTGCTTCAGGTTGTTCAGGGGCGAGATCGAGGCGAGGAACGCGCGCTCGTCCGGCTTCGACACGCTTCCGTACTCGCCCACCCACGACGTCCCGGCGGCGATCTGCTCGTAGCGCAGCATGTCGAGCAGCGGCACCTGGATGTCCACCGCGTGCCAGAGGTCGGGGTGCTGCGTCATCTCGACGCCCATCAGGAGGCCGCCATTGGAGCCGCCCTCGATGCCCAGCCGGCGCGAACTCGTGATCCCGCGCGCGATGAGGTCCTTCGCCACGGCGGCGAAGTCGTCGTAGATCACCTGCCGCTTCGTCTTGAGGCCGGCCTCGTGCCATGCGGGACCGAACTCGCCGCCGCCGCGGATGTTCGCGAGCACGTAGACCCCGCCATGTTCGAGCCACAGCTTGCCCACCGTGGCCGAGTACGAGGGCGTGAGCGAGACCTCGAAGCCGCCGTAAGCGTAGAGGATCGTGGGGTTGGCGCCGTTGAGCGCCATGCCCTTGGGGTGCACGACGAAGTACGGCACCCGCGTGCCGTCGGTGGACGTCGCCTCGAACTGCTCCACCACGCTCTTCGTGGCGTCGAAGCGGGGAGCGAGCGTCTTCACCTGCACCGCCGTCGCGCTCTTCGCGTCGGCGATCCACACACTGCTCGGCGTGAGGAACCCGTCGACGTTCACGAAGGCGCGATTGCTGGCGTTGTCGGCGCTGCCCACGTTCGTGGAAATGTTGGCGGGAAGGGCCAGCGCCGTGTGCGTCCATGCGCCGGACGGCGCATGCGTGAAGACGAACACCTTGCCCGTGACGTTGTGGTAGACGCTGGCGAGCAGCCGGTCGCGCGTGGCGGACACGCCCGACACGGACTCGCGCGGACCCGGCTCGAAGATGGCCGTCGCGCGGAGGTGCGCCGGGTCGCGCATGGCGGCGCCGGCGTCGAACGATGCGATGGCGCCTCCGCGAATCGTCGTGCTGCCGGACACCCACGGCTCCGACAACTGCACGATCACCTGGTTGTCGAGGAAGTCCGTGACGTTGGCCTTGAGCGGAATGCTCAGCCGCGCCACGTCGCCGGCGCGGATGATGTAGTGCTCGTACTCGAAGGTGGTGGTTGGGCGGTTGATGAAGCTCGCGTGGTGGCCCGCACCGTCCACGACGGTGAACGGGCTCACGCCGTATCCCCCGTCCTGCGCAGTTCCGCGGAACAGCTCGACGGCGGCGGAGAGCGGCTGGCCGCGTGCGATGCGCTTCACGATGAACGGGTAGCCGGAGGTCGTGAGCTCGCCCGGATTCCACTCGCGCGACACGAGCAGCGTGTCCTCGCCCATCCACGCGAGGCGCTGCTTGCCCTTCGGCAGCACGAAGCCGGTCGGCACGAACGTGCCCGTGCGCAGGTCGAACTCGCGGAACGTGCCCGCGTCCTCGCCGCCGTCGGACAGGTTGAGCATGCAGCGCCGCTCGGCCGGCTGCGCGCAGTTGGCGCCGTGCCACACCCAGTTGGCCTTCTCCGTCGTGGCGAGCGCATCGAGGTCGAGCACGGTGGTCCAGACCGGCGACATCGTGCGGTAGCTCTCGAGCGTGGTGCGGCGCCAGATGCCGCGCACGTGCGCGGAGTCCTGCCAGAAGTTGTACAGCGCCCCGCCGATGAAGCTCACGTACGGAATGCGGTCCTTCGCCTGGCCGATGCGCAGTGCTTCCCGGTAGTTGCCGGCGTAGCGCGGATCGCGCTCCAGCACGTTCACCGTCTTCGCGTTTTCGGCCCGGACCCACGCCATCGGCTTCTCGCCGTGGGCGTCTTCCAGCCAGATGTAGGGGTCTGTGGTGCCGGCCTGCGCGGTGAGGCCGCGTGGTGCGGCAATCACGGCAAGGAGCGCGAGGGCGGGGAGGACCTGGATGCGCATGGCGAGTGGGTGAGGGAGGACGTCAACATACGCGTTCCTCCCTCGCACTGCACCACCGAGGCTACTTCGTCCGCTTCACCTGCGAGAGTGCGCTGCCGGCGGCCGACTTGGAGGCCTTCGCCGTTCGATCGTCGCGCAGTGTGGCGGATGCCTTCGTCGCCGCGGCTGGCGATGTCTTCTTCGTGGTGCCGCGCTGCGCCAGCGCGCTGCCGGCGGCCGTCTTCGACTTGGGAGAGGTGCTCTTGCTCCGCAACGTTTTCGAAGCGCTCTTCGCCGCCTTTTTGCCCGTCTTTCTCGTCGGCATGCGCCACCTCTTGAAGGAGTGGCGTGAAGCAGGGCAATGACCATGCCCCATGCTGCACCAGCGTTCAGGAATCGCAACTGAAAAAGCAGATCCTTCGCTTCGCTGCGCTCAGGGCAGGCGCTGCGCTCAGGATGACAAAATGAGCTGCGCCAGGATGACAACAAAAGCAGATCCTTCGCTGCGCTCAGGATGACAAAATGAGCGGCGCTCAGGATGACAAAATGAGCGGCGCTCAGGATGACAAAATGAGCGGCGCTCCGGATGACAAAATGAGCGGCGCTCAGGATGACCAACAAGAAGCAGGATGACAAACGAGCCGCGGCGCCCCCTATACGGGCGCCCCGGCGCCCGACCAAAATTCGTTCTTATTAGGCTAGGGGAGTTCGTCGCGACGCAAGTTCGCGCCCGCGCTGTGGCGGTGTGGCGCGCGCTCCCCCCGCACCGCGGGTGCG
>JBBRZK010000121.1:0-9784 GCA_038236775.1 Gemmatimonadales bacterium | reverse complement strand
TTGTCATCCTGAGCGCAGCGAAGGATCTGCTTGTAGCCGGCCGAAAGCAGATCCTTCGCTGCGCTCAGGATGACAAGCGCCGCCTTGATGAGCGTGTCCGATAGTTCGACTCCTCTTCATGACTCGAGGCTGGCCACTCCCACCCCGCTCGCGCATCTTTGGCGCATGCCCAGCCTGCCGAGGATCCCATGCGCAACGGCAGCCTTCCTGCCAACATCGCCGACGTCGCGCAGGTCATCATCGACGCCGCACGGAAGGCCGGCGCGCCAAAGCTCCAGGAGCAGCTCGACTTTGCCCTGCACCCCGCTCGACTGGGCACACCACTACATCGGTGAGGGCGCCGGGAAGCAGTACGACAAGATCGCGGTATTTCTGAAGACTCATGGCGATGCCGCTTAGCCGACGCGCGGCACTCCAGCGTCTCGGTGCGCTGTTCGTCATTCCACTCGTCCGCTGGCCGCTGCGACTCGCGGATCCGCTGGTCGGCACCATCCTCGACTACCAGGCAGGCCGCGCACGCGGCGACTGGACTGCCGTCGAGGTGGCACGGCAGGCACTCGATCGTGCCGCGTCGCTTGGCCGTGCACTCAACGCGATCGACGTGCTGTCCCCGATCGCGATCGATGACGCTCGCGCCTCGGACCAGCGCCTGCGCCGCGGCGCCCTCATCGGCCCGCTCGACGGCGTTCCGCTTTTCGCGAAGGCGATCTACGACATGCGCGGCCTCCCAACCACCGGATCGAGCGCCGAGTGGGCGCGGCTCTTCCCCGAGTCCGTGGCGAGTGACTCCATCGAAGTCGCCCGCATGCGCGCCGCCGGCGCCGTCGTCCTCGGCAAGACCGCCGCGGACGACTTCGCCTATCGCGGCAACGGCACCAGCTCCCTCACCGGACAAGTCCGCAACCCGTACGACCGCACCGGGACGAAGACACCCGGCGGATCGAGCGCGGGTTCCGCAGTGAGTGTCGCCTGCGGCATCGCCTTCGCCGCACTCGGCACCGACGACGGCGGTTCCAACCGCATCCCCGCGCAATTCTGCGGCGTGGTCGGCATGAAGCCCACGTTCGGCCTCGTCCCGCGCACGGGCGTGATTCCCACGTGGCCGTATCTCGACACGCACGGTCCGCTCGCGCGCAACGTTGCGGATGCGGCGCTGCTGCTCGACGCCATCGCCGGCCCCGATGCATCGGACGGCCTCGCGCTCGCGACGCCGTGGAGGCGCAACTCGCTCACGACGCTGCGCGATGACGCGCTCTCCGGCGCTCGGCTGGGACTCGTCGATGCACATGTGCCGCGCGCGCAGATGAGTGCGGAATCCTTGTCCGTCTTCGATCGCGCCATCGCCGACATCGTCTCCGCCGGCGCAATCGTCGAGTCCTTCGCACCGGCCGTGACGCGCGTCAACGTGCGCACCCTTTTCGCCGAGTCGGCAAAGGCGCGCGGCGATGTCGTGCCGAATCACAACTCGCCGGCGGCCACGGCCAACGCGCTCTTCCGCTACTTCGCCACGCATGGCGGCGACCCGCGTCGCGATACCGAGCGTGGTCTTGCCGCCTATCGTGCGTACTACGACGTACTCCCGAAGGACTGGAGCGAGATGGAGGAGCTCATCGTGCAGCCCTACGAACAGGACGCTGCCGGCGTCTCCTTCGCGCGTTCCCGTGCGGCGGCCATCGAGCAGCTTGCGGAGTCGTTCCGCGCGCAGCGGGTGGAGGCGATGGTCTATCCCACGATGCCGTTTCCCGCACCGCGCGCCGAGGATCCGTGGCCCGACGTGCGAACCACGCTCGGCTACGGCAACTGGCTCGGCATTCCGGAGGTCTCCGTCCCCACGGGCATTGGCGCTGACGGCATGCCCGCCGGCAACATCTCGTTCGTCGGCCTTCCCGGCAGCGACGCGCGGCTGCTCGCGCTGGCGCACTCGTACGAGCGCCGGTCCAGGCGTTTCGTTGCGCCTCCCTTGTCATCCTGAGTCCCCCCTTTGTCATCCTGAGCGGCGCCCCCTTGTCATCCTGAGCGGCGCCCCCTTGTCATCCTGAGCGGCGCCCCCTTGTCATCCTGAGCGAAGCGAAGGATCTGCTTTTCGGCCGGCCAGAAGCAGATCCTTCGCTGCGCTCAGGATGACAGGGGAGGATCGCTCAGGATGACAGAGAGGTTGAGGATGACAGAGAGGCTGGCAAGAGGTTCCAGGCCACTGACAAGTCCTCCCAGGTCGGGTTCATCGACTCGATCAAGGCAACCTTCTTCGCCCGTGTCCACCCCTTGATCTGCTTCTCGCGACGAATGGCCGCGCGGACGTCCGTTGTCGTCTCGACGAACACGAGCCGGTTGATCAGGTACTTCGCGGTGAATGCCGAGCATCCGTTGCGGTGTGCCAGTAAGCGCGACGTCAGGTTGCCCGTGACGCCCACATAGATTCGGCGCGACCTGCTCGCGAGGATGTAGACGGCGTATGTCCGCATGCTTGGACACTGGCCGCCGCGTTCCGCATGCCGTCACCGCCCGAACGCACTCATCATCGAAAAGATGTCATCCTGAACTCCCTTTGTCATCCTGAGCGAAGCGAAGGATCTGCTTTCCCGGCCTGGCGAAAAGCAGATCCTTCGCTTCACTCAGGATGACAGAGGGGGGGCGCTCAGGATGACAAGGAGTTACATCGGCGCCACCTGGTACTGCTCCAGCTTCCCGGCAGTCGTCTCGTACGTCCACACCCGCAGTGCCGGCCCGCCGTTGAACGTTGCGCGATACGCCCGCCCCGTCATCCCGCCACGCGTCCACACACTGATCTCGACGAACCCGCTCGGCGCACCCAGCGGCGCGAGGCTCGACTTGAAGTCGCCGAGCGCCTGTGCACCGAAGTAGTCGTTCGCGTTGGGCGTGAAGAGCGAGCGGTCCACCGTGCCCTGCTGAAGTCCGGCGAAGATCGCGCGCGCCTGCGCGGTGCGCGACGCCGAGCGTGCGTCCTCCGTGGTGAAGAGCAACTTCGCGATTCCATCCGCGATCGCGCCTGACGCCGGCGCCGCATCCTGGTTCGTCAGCACCACGATCGCCGCGCTGTCGTCGGGGAAGACGACGTTGTCCGCCGTGAAGCCCGACACCTCGCCGTTGTGCGATACCGCGAGCCGGTCGCCGCGCATGCGCACGTCGAGGCCGAGTGCGTAGTTCGTCGCCGCGCCGTTCTTCAGGCGCGTCTCGCCCGTGATCTCGCGGTACGACGCCGGCGACAGCACCGAGCGGCGGAGCATCGCGACGTCCCACTTCGCGAGGTCGCGCGCCGTCATCGCGAGCATGCCGGCGCCGAACATCCAGCCCTTGCCCGCGTCGGGCGCCGCGCGAAGCGGGCCAAGTCCGTAGCGGATGTAGCCCATCGCATCCACAGCGTGCGAGTTCGCGTCGAAGTTGCGTGCCGACGCCATGCCCACCTTGTCGAGCACGCGGCGCTGGATGAACTGGAAGAACGGCATCCCGCTCACCTTCTCCACGACCATCGCCGCGATGGTGTAGCCCGTGTTGCTGTACTGGTGTCGCGTGCCGGGCTCGAAGTCGAGCGGCTGGCTCGCCCAGCCCTTCACGATTTCCGCCGCTGTCGCGTTTTTCAGCATCGGCGTCATGAGGTAGTCCTGCGGCCAGAAGTCCTGGTAGCCGGACGTGTGCGTGAGCAGCTCGCGAATGGTAACCTCGTTTCCGCGCGAGAGGCCGGCGACGTACTTGCCGACCGGATCGTCGAGGCGAAGCTTGCCGTCCTGCTGCAGCAGCAGGATCGCCGACGCGGTGAACTGCTTGCTGATGGACCCGACGGCGTAGCGCATGTCCGCCGAGGCCGGCGTGTGTGCGGCGAGGTTCGCGTCGCCGTAGGCTTTCGCGTACACGATGCGCCCATGCTGCACGACGGCCACGCTTGCACTCGGCACACCCGTGCTGGTGAGCACCGCGTGCGCGATGGAGTCCACGCCCGCGAAGAGCTGTGCGTCGGCCTGCTGCGCGCCGAGTGTCGGGAGCGCGATGCTCAGCATCGCTGCGGCAATGCGAAGGGGGACGGTAGTGCGCGCGAAGATGGCTATCATCTCGGAGTGTGGTGATGCGGTATGGGACAGCAAACGTACGCCCGGCTGGCGATCCGGGCGAGCATCCTTCCGTCATCCTCACCCCCCTTTGTCATCCTGAGCGGAGCGAAGGATCTGCTTGTGCGGCTGGGCGAAAAGCAGGTCCTTCGCTTCGCTCAGGATGACAAGGGCTGCAGCACTCCGCTTCGCGAGCCGGCTCCAGTCGTCAGGATGGCGCACGGCGTGGTGGCCTGGTCAGGCGTATGGTCGAGGGACCCGCACCTCAAAACGCTTGATAAGTATTCCAATTAACGCTAGATTGGAATCATGAAGACCACAGTTGATATTCCTGACGGCGAGCTCGAGGATGCCATGCGCTTCACGAAGGCTGCCACCAAGCGCGAGGCCATCGTCACGGCCATCGTCGAGTTCAACCGCCGCCGCCGCATGGCCGAGCTGGCGCGGCGCGCAGGATCGTGCTCCGACCTGATGACCATCGAGGAGCTCGGGAAGCTCCGTCGCAAGTAGCGATGGTCCTCGTCGACACGTCGTCATGGATCCATTTTCTCCGCGTCAACGGGGATGCCGCGGTGCGCGCCCGCGTCGTCTCGGCACTGGAGGCAGGCGACGCACGCTGGTGTCCGTTGGTCCGCCTCGAGCTGTGGAATGGCGCCGGCGGGGAACGGGAGCGGAAGGTCCTGCGTGAATTCGAGCGGGTGGTTCCCGAGCTTGCGATCACCGGGGACGTGTGGAGCACTGCATACGAACTCGGTCGTCGCTGCCGCGCCGCCGGCGTGACTGTACCCGCGACCGATCTGCTGATCGCCTCGTGCGCGCGAGTTCATGGCGCCAGCCTCGAACACGCAGATGCTGATTTCAACTTGATCGCCTCGCTGTCATCCTGAGCGGAGCGCCTCGCTTGTCATCCTGAGCGGAGCGAAGGATCTGCTTTTCGCCCAGCCGCACAAGCAGATCCTTCGCTTCGCTCAGGATGACAAGGGTTCGCCGTCTCTATCGTCGAGGTTCAACCGCGTCGTGACCCAGCCCCATCGCGCCTCTGGTCACGCGCATCGCTCAGGCGCACGCGACCGACTGACACGCCAGCCGTGCGCCACGCACCTGGAGCGGACTTCTCACGCCACGCGCAGCGGCTTGATCCGGGCGACGGCGTCCTTCAATGCCTGTCGGGCATCCCACAGGTCGACCGCGCGCTGTGCGTTCATCCAGAACTCCGCGGAGTTCCCGAACAGGCGAGACAGGCGGAGCGCCATCTCCGGGCTCACGGCACGTCGGCCCAGCAGCAACTCGTTGATGGACTGACGGGATACGCCAGCGGCCTTCGCCAGCCCGGCAACACTCAGGTTGTAGTCACCCAGGAAGTCTTCACGCAGCATCTCGCCCGGATGCGTGGGGCGCCGCGTCATCTCGCGCGTGTTGGGAATCGACATGGCCTCATTCGCCTCAGTGATAGTCGCAGATCTCGACGTCGTACGCATCACCATCGAGGAATCGAAAGCAGATTCGCCACTGGTCGTTCACGGAAATGGCACGCTGGCCTTTCCGCTCGTCCTTCAGCGCGTGCAGGCGATTTCCCGGCGGCACTCTCAAGTCGTCCAGGGTGGCGGCAAGATCGCCATATTCCAGCTTGCGCGCGGCTCGCGCAGTGAGATCGGGCGGAAAGCGCTTCGCCGTGCCCGTCAGGAACAAGTCACGGGTGCGCCGATCAGCGAACGACTTGATCATGGGCTAATGTAATGCATCACGTGACACATTTCAACCGGGCAGGACTTGTCATCCTGAACGGAGCGCCGCCTTGTCATCCTGAACGGAGCGCCGCCTTGTCATCCTGAGCGAAGCGCCGCCTTGTCATCCTGAGCGAAGCGCCGCCTTGTCATCCTGAGCGAAGCGCCGCCTTGTCATCCTGAGCGAAGCGCCGCCTTGTCATCCTGAGCGAAGCGAAGGATCTGCTTGTGCTGTTGAGCGAAAAGCAGATCCTTCGCTTCGCTCAGGATGACAAGAGACTCCAGCACTCCGCCGTCTCTATCGCCTGGTCCAACCACGTCGTGACTCATCCCCACCGCGCCTCGCTGGAACGCGCCCGCCGAGATCTCCGCACCTTCGCGGGCGTCGAGCGCGACTTTGTGGCGACTGATGCATTTCGTCTCGCGCATGCGTTCGACGTGCGCGGCGGCAGGTACCTCGTCCGGGCGCACGTGGTGCAGCCTGTCCCGGACGACATCCTGCAACTCGCCGCCGGCGTCGTGCGCAGCCTGCACCAGTCGCTCGAAGAACTCGCAACCGCGCTCGCCGGCACGCTGGTGCGCTTTCCGGTTTACGAATCGCTGGCGATGTTCGCGCAGCGGTCGCGGAAGGCGCTCGCTCGGATGAGCGACGAGACGCAGGCGACCATCGAGGGACTGCAGCCGTATCACGAGAGCGGCGGTTACGAGGATGCACCACTCTGGCGGATCATGGCGCTCGATACCGCGGACGCACCGTGGCTCACCGGCAGCATCCGCGATGGTGGCGTGATGGGCGTCAACACCGCGCGCAGCGTGTCCCTCATCGGCGATCCGGTGGTGACGTCCGGCGCGTTCGCGGATGGCGCCATCGTCGCCAGCGTGCCGACGAGGATTGTCGGTCCGGATCCCAAGCTCGACATGTTCCTGCGCGTGGACTACGTCCTCGCGTACACGGAACGCGGTCCAGGGCGTGGGCGGGATGTCGTGGATCTCCTCAGCGACTTGTGTGACCACGTCGAGAATGAGGTCTTCCCATCCCTCGAACCCTCTTTGTCATCCTGAAGCACCCCCCCCTTTTTTGTCATCCTGAGCGCAGCGAAGGATCTGCTTGTACGGCCGGCGATAAGCAGATCCTTCGCTGCGCTCAGGATGACAGGGAGTCGCTGCGCTCAGGATGACAAGATGCCCCTCACGCCGCCGCTGCCACCGGGACGGGGCCCGCTGGAACCAGCTCGCGCCTTACGAGGTCCACGCGAAGATTGAGGCCCTCGAGACCGTGCGCCCCCAGCAGCGCCATCTCTCCAGGTTGTGCAAAGACCACGATGCTCGGCGCCGAGCGCCCCCCTGCGAAGATCATGGCGAAGCCGATGGGCCGTTCGATGATGCGTCCGTCGGCCAGCTCGAAACGGTCGATGCGCACGGGCGTCACGCCAAGCTCGGCAAGCGCCCCCTCCGGTATCCAGTTGTACTCGCTGCCCGTGTCGACCATCACGTCGGCGAATGCGGCGTGACGCTCGTGCTC
Source organism: Gemmatimonadales bacterium (assembly GCA_038236775.1). Classification (GTDB taxonomy): domain Bacteria; phylum Gemmatimonadota; class Gemmatimonadetes; order Gemmatimonadales; family Gemmatimonadaceae; genus AG11. Next base: position 2,477 of record JBBRZK010000121.1, on the reverse strand, counting down.
GGCCAGGGGAGCGACCTCGATCATCGTGCGAAAGATGCCCATGTCATCCTGAGCGCAGCGAAGGATCTGCTTGTGCGGCCAGGCGAAAGCAGATCCTTCGCTTTGCTCAGGATGACAGAGCCTCTAATCGCTCAGGATGACAGGCAATCGCTGCGCTCAGGATGACAAGGGGAGAGGCTCAGGATGACAGCACGGTAGTCGATGCGTGCCCAACCCGAAATCGAGGATAGCCGGACACGAGGAAATTCCGTACTCTCAGGACACAACATCCTTTACGAGGCGCTGCGATGACAGTCTACGATGCCATAGTCGTCGGCTCCGGAATCTCCGGTGGCTGGGCCGCCAAGGAGCTCTGCGAGCACGGGCTCAAGACCCTCGTCCTCGAGCGAGGCCGGCCGCTCGTGCACCAGAAGGACTACATCACCGAGCACAAGGCGCCGTGGGAATTCAAGAACCGCGGACGCCTCAACCCCGAGGCCCTGGAGAAGGACTACGCCATCCAGAAGCGCACCGGGTTCCTCGGCGAGGAGAACTTGCACTTCTTCTTCAAGGACTCGCAGAGCCCGTACGTCGAGGACAAGCCCTTCACGTGGGTGCGCGGCGACCAGGTCGGCGGCAAGTCGCTCATGTGGGGACGCTACACCTTCCGCCACAGTGACCTCGACTACACCGCGAACCTCCGCGACGGCATCGCCGTCGACTGGCCCATTCGCTACAAGGACATCGCGCCCTGGTACACCTACGTCGAGAAGTTCGCCGGCATCAGCGGCGAGAAGCTCGGCCTCGCCCACCTGCCCGACGGACATTTCCAGAAGCCCATCCCGCTGAACGTCGTCGAGCTCGACCTGCGGAAGCGCATCCAGTCGCACTATCCGGAGCGACACCTCACCATCGCGCGCGCCGCGGTGCTCACGGAGCCCATCGGCGATCGCGCGCCCTGTCACTACTGCGGACCCTGCTGGCGCGGCTGTTCCACCGGCAGCTACTTCTCGAGCCTGTCGTCCACGCTGCCCGCCGCCGTGAAGACCGGCAACATGACCCTCCGTCCGCACAGCGTCGTGCACAGCATCATCTACGACGCGAAGACGCGAAAGGCACTCGGCGTTCGCGTCGTCGATGCGGAGACCAAGGAGATGCTCGAGTTCCGCGCACGCATCGTCTTCCTCTGCGGCTCCGCACTCGGCTCCACGCACATCCTGCTCAACACCCGCACCGCCGAATTCCCCGGTGGCCTTGGCAGCTCGAGCGGCGAGCTGGGACACAACCTGATGGACCATCACTTCCAGGTCGGCGCGAACGGCACCGTCGAGGGATTCGAGGACCACTACTGGTACGGCAATCGTCCCATCGGCTTCTACATCCCGCGCTATCGCAACATCAGCCCGGAAACGCAGATGAAGGAATTCCGGCGCGGCTATGGCATCGAGGGCGACGCCGGACGCGCGAGCTGGGGCCGCGGCGTCGAGTCACCGGAGTTCGGCGCGGAGCTCAAGAAGAAGCTGCACGACCCAGGTCCGTGGGAAGTGGGAATGACGGGATTCGGCGAGACCCTGCCGCGTCACGAGAACATGGTCAGCCTCGACGCCGACAAGGTGGACTCGTACGACATCCCGCAGCTTCGCTTCAACGCAACGTGGGGCCCGAACGAGCTCGCCATGCGGAAGGACATGGCGAATTCGATGGCCGAGATGCTCGAGCGGTGCGGGTTGAAGAATGTGCGGCCGTATGATGCGTACAAGGAAGGCACCACCGATGCCGCGATGGGCCTGGGGATTCACGAGACCGGCACGGCGCGCATGGGTCGCGATCCCAAGACATCGGTGCTCAATGCGCACAATCAGGTGTGGGATGCGCCGAACGTGTTCGTCACGGACGGCGCGTGCATGACGTCGTCGCCTTGCCAGAATCCGTCGATCAGCTACATGGCACTCACCGCGCGCGCCGTGGATTTCGCGGTCGCCCAGTCGAAGCGAGGTGCACTATGAATCGCCGCAACGCGGTAAAGGCGCTTGGCGTGCTGTTGGGTGCAGCCGTCTCGCCGCGAGTCGCGCAGGCCATCACGGCGGGTTATCGCGCGCCGGCGGCCGGCTCGCCGTATCGGGTGCTCACGCCAGCGCAGGGCGAGCTCGTTGCGACGCTCGCGGAGATCATCATTCCGGCGACGGACACGCCTGGTGCGCGGGCGGCGCGGGTGGATGCGTACATCGATGGGTTGCTGGCGGACGTCTTCACGGCGTCCGAGCGTGAAGACTTCCTTGCGGGGCTCGACGACGTGGATGCGCGGGCGAAGGCACAGCACGGGGTGATCTTCGTGGAGGCGACGTCGGAGCGGCGGGTCACGTTACTGCAGGCCATGGCGACGGAAGGGAAGAATGCGCCGCCTCGGCCGCGTCGTCGTCGGGGAACGGCGGAGCCAAAGGCGTTCTTTCCGTGGCTCAAGGAGCTGACGGTGGTTGGGTACTACACGTCGGAGATTG
>JBBRZK010000120.1:0-9877 GCA_038236775.1 Gemmatimonadales bacterium | reverse complement strand
CCATCTCGGGATCACCGCGTGTGTGCCACTCCCCCGAGCTTCTCGCAGCTTACCACGGCCTTCATCGCCTCTGTGTGCCCAGGCATCCCCCACATGCCTTCCTTCGCTTGACCACAATATGGCTCAAGCAGAAATACGCGCGTTGCTATCGCAATCTACCTATTACCAATCCCTACTCCGCTGCCGCACTGCACAACAAGGCCAGCACGACGGCACAATAAGGCTCGGTAAAGATTCCATTTCCCACGATTTGCCGCCGGCCAAAAAGACCATGCAAAAGGCCGACGACCCATCCTCTGTCTTTCACTTTTCAAACAGCAGTTCCGCGATTCCAGAAACTCTCGCGGTGAGCCTTGCAGTGTAAACCGGCGGGACAACGGTTGCAACCCCCGCCACGCTCATTTCCAGCCTTCCCTTTCACCCCCCGCACCACAAAAATGCGAGGTTCACGAAGGGTCGTAATTGTACCCCATCCAGACCCCGATTTCAAGTGGCGCGCGACCGTCACCGCAGCGTGCTTACGTTGCACCAATGCTCTCCGCCACCGTCTCCACCAAGGGCGCCCGCCGCTGGGCCAACGGACATCCGTGGATCTACCGCAGCGACGTCCTCCAGCGACCCGAAGGAGACGCCGGCGCAGTCCACGTCACCGACCAGCGCGGCAAGCCCATCGGCATCGCCCTCTGGAGCCCGCGCTCGGAAATCTCGCTGCGCCTGCTCGACACCAACCCCGACGCCATCATCGACGGCGCGTGGTGGCACGCCGCCATCGGGCGCGCCATCGCTCGACGCACCGGCCTCGACCGCGACACCAACGGCTTCCGCCTCATCCACGGCGAAGGCGACCTCATCCCCTCGCTCGTCGTCGACCGCTACGACCGGTGGCTCGTCGTCCAGCTCATGAGCGCAGGCCTCGAACAGTTTCGGGCCGAGATCGTCGCCGCACTGCAGGCGCATGTTTCGCCTGAGGGCATCCTTGCACGCAACGACGTCTCACTCCGCGCCAAGGAGGGCCTCGGCAACGATGTCGAACTCCTGGCCGGCACGGTACCCGACGAGATCGAAGTCCACGAGCACGGCGTGCGCTACCTCGCTGCTCCATGGCGTGGCCAGAAGACGGGCGCGTTCCTCGACCAGCGCGAGAACCGTGCGCTCGTGGGTCGCGTCGCACGAGGCCGCGCACTCGACTGCTTCAGCTACCACGGGTCATTCGCACTGCACCTCGCGCAGCATGCCGACCACGTCACGGCGCTCGACGCGTCTGCCCACGCCCTCACGCGCGCGGAAGAGAACTTCCGGCGCAACGGCCTCACGAACGGCACCTTCGTCGAGGCGAATGCCTTCGAGTACCTCAAGGCGCGCGAACGCGAGCGCGCGCGGTTCGACGCCATCGTGCTCGATCCGCCCGCGTTCGCGAAGACGAAGGCATCGCTGCCCGGTGCCCTCCGCGGCTACAAGGAGATCAACCTGCGCGCGATGCGGCTGCTCTCGCCTGGTGGACTGCTGTTCACCGCCAGCTGCTCGTTTCACCTGTCGAAGCCGTTGTTCCTCGAGATGCTCGAGGACGCCGCCGCCGACAGCGGGCGACGCATCGTGCTGCGCGAGATCCGCGGCCAGCCGCTCGACCACCCCGAGCTCCTGACGGTTCCGGAGACGGGCTACATCAAGGGCGCGCTCCTCGAGGCCATGGACTAGCCGGACTGGCACACGGGACAGAAGTACGTGGAGCGACCCGCCTGCGCGATGCGCTCGATGGGCGTCCGGCAGCGGCGGCAGGGCAACCCTTCGCGGTCGTAGACATCGAGTTGCACCGTACTGTCGTCCGTGTAGCGCGATCCAGTCGCGCGCTCGAGCACCACGGCAATCGCCTTGCGCAGCGCGCGCACCTGCGGCAACGACAGCGAGCGTCCCGGCATCCGCGGATCGATTCGCGCCCGCCACAGCGCTTCCGCTGCATAGATGTTCCCGAGACCGGCGACGAGCGACTGGTCGAGGAGCGCGAGCTTGATGGGACCACGCCGTCCCGCGATGCCCGTTGCGAGCGACGCGGCCGTCCACGCGGGGTCGGCTGCATCCGGCCCGAGGCCGAGCTCGAGGCCGCCGGCGGCATGCAGCTCGATGGTACCGAGTGCGCGTGAGTCCACGAACGCCAGGCGGTTGCCGTCCGTGAACTCCAGCACGGCGCGGGCGTGACGCGGCAGCGCATCATCCACGTGACCGAATTCCCAGCTGCCATTCATGCGGAAGTGCGCGTGCAGGATGCGCCCATCGCCAAGGTGCAGGAGCTGGTGCTTTCCGCGACGCTCCACCCGCACGACCTGCGCGCCCTTCAGGCTCCGGGCGCGCGACGGCGTGATGCGCCGCCGCATCGCGGGATGAAGGAGCCGCAGCGCCGCGATCGTGCGGCCCTTCGCGCGACGACGCAGCACCGTCATCGCGGCTTCGACCTCTGGCAACTCGGGCATGCGGAACCGTTGGCAGGCTGGTTGACGGTGCTCCGTTGACACCACTCATGCAACCTACACAAAATGAGGCGAATGCTCACGCCCTCCACCACTCTCGGCGCAGTCGCCCAGCCCGATCCGACGCGCTCCGCGAGTGTGCGGAATGCGCTGGTCATCGTGCTGCTGCTCAACGCAGTCTCGGCAGGACTCAAGATCAGCGTCGGCGCCAGGACGGGCGCGCTGACCGTGCTCGGCGCCGCACTGGAGTCGGTGCTGGACATGCTGAGCAACGGCGTCGCGATCCTCGCCGTGTCCGTCGCGTCGCGCGCACCGGACGACGATCATCCGTACGGCCATGACAAGTTCGAGACGCTCGGTACGCTGGGCATCGTCGGCTTCCTCTCGATCTCGTGCTTCGAGTTGCTCCGGCAGAGCCTTGGCGAGTTGTTCGGCGGACACCTCATGCCGCGCGCGACAACCGCGGACGGCGTCATGATGGTGGCCTCGCTGGCCGTGAACTTCTGCGTGGTGTTCTTCGAGCGCCGACGCGGGCGCGCACTGGCAAGTACGCTGCTGCTGGCCGATGCGGCGCATACGGCCAGCGACATCCTGGTGACGGCGCTGGCCATCGGTTCGCTCATCCTCTCGCGGCTCGGTTCGCGGTATGCGGACGCGGCGCTCGGCGTGCTGGTGGCGCTGATCATCGCATGGAGCGGCTACCAGATCCTGCGCCATTCCATCCCGATCCTGGTGGATGCCAGCGCGGTGGAAGCGAATCGGCTCGCCGAGATCGTGCGGACGATACCGGGCGTGCGTGGGGTCCGTGCCGCGCGGTCGCGGCGAACGGCATCCGGACACCTGTTCGCCGAGGTCACCATCCTGGTGGACGGGACGACGTCGGTGACCGATGCGCACGACTTCACGGACGAAGTCGAGCGCGCCATCGCGCGCGAACTGGGGACCGCCGAGGCCATCGTGCACGTGGAGCCCGCCTAGCCGGGAGGTACAGGAGCCGGGCGCGGCCATTCGGTAAACAAGCCTGGAAACATTTGATATAACTTTATTCGCGACAGCTACTTGCGCGATTGCTCGAATGTTCTAGCTTAGACGCCGTCCCCAGCCCACGATCGCATGGCGCAGCGGCAGTCCCGGTCCCTCAAGCACGAGTACGAGTTGTATCTCGAGCGGGAGATCGAGAACTACAAGGAATCCGTTCCGCGCAGCGTGCTGCTGTCCATCGCGGACGAGGCGGTCCGGGTGCTGAACGCACAGCAGCAATTCGGTCTCACCGAGTTCCTGCTCTGCGCGGAAGTGGACCGCATCATCTTCAAGCGGCTGCGCTTGCCCAACGTCGCGACCTGGGGAAAGCGGCGGATCAAGGAGCTCGCCGAGCTCCGTCGCCCGGAGCACTGGGGCCTCAGCCGGGACGATGTCGTCGTGCGCGCGGTGCAGCCGGTGGTGGACAACTCCCACGTGCTCGTCGCGGGCGCGGCCATCGAGACGCCCGCGTTGTACCTGGCCGCGAATGGCTGTGAAGTGACGGCGCTCGCCGACGCGGATGCCGTTCAGCGGGTGCTCGACGCAGCAGAAGTGGCGGGCCTGGGGGGTCGAGTCCACGCCAGCGTGGACGCCCTCCAGTCGTTCACTCCTGGCAGCCCGTTGACGGCCGTGATCTACAGTCCCGCCGCGTTCCGCGGCCTGAGCTCGGCCGAACGGGCGAAGGTGATCGCGGTGCTCCAGAGTGCGACGGCGGACGGTGGGGTGCACCTCGTGCAGACCATCGTGGCCGGCAAGCGGACCGCGGTCTCCATCGACGAGCTTCGGCGTCGCTATCGCGGTTGGGACGTCACCGTGTCCGCGGATGCGCCTGACACGTTTCTCGCGCGAAAGGGCGTCGCGTAACTGACCGAGCGAGCGGATGTGTTTCGAAAGGACACTAATCGTGCGTCGGACGGTGTGTCGTATAGAAACGCAGAAGCGTCCTGTCCACGGCGTTGAATTCTGTAAGACACTCAATCACAATGCTTTAAGCTTTGCCTCATGACTGGCACCCTTGCTGCTTAAGGTGCTAGTGCCCCCGCCCGTTCCGGGGACGTTCCTCTACAGGCATTGCTATCCATATGATGAAGCAGGAAGTGCCGTCGCAGAATGACGAGCCTGAGGGCATTGTGATCTCCCGTGGGTGGGAGCCTTCCACGACGCCGAGGTTTACCGCGTACATGTGGTCGCCCGGCCCGGAAGACGAGATCGATCCGGCGGCTGTCGCCGCCTGAGTCGATCGCCCGTCACGACTTGTCCAGCGCCGCGGAATCTCCGCGGCGTTTTGCATTTCGATGGGCTCGGTACGCGCCTTGCCCCCGGTGCCGTCGTGCAAAAGCCCGTCGACTGGCAGGACGAACGCGCGCAACTGCTCGGCCAGCGCATTTCCGAGCTGGGACTCTCGATCCACGGCACGCGGGTCGAGCGGCTGGTGACGCGGCTGCATGCGGAACTCGCGCAGCACGGCGTCAACTTTCATCCCCCGGTCTACCTCAGCGACGAATGGGGTTGTCCGGACGGCGCGCCGGTGATCGGCGTGCCCTTCTACCTGGCCGACGCGCGGCTCGAGCGGATCGAGGCAGAACATGCCGGGTCCATCGAGAGCGACGAAGAAGCCATGCGCTATCTACGCCACGAAGCGGGTCACGCCGTGAACTACGCGTTCCGGTTGCACGATCGCGATGACTTCGCCTCGGTGTTCGGCGACTACGCGCGCCCCTATCGGGAACACTACGCCGCGGATCCGCTGTCTCGCGCGCATGTGCGACACATCCTCGGCTGGTATGCGCAGAAGCATCCCGACGAGGATTTCGCCGAGACGTTCGCCGTGTGGATGACGCCGGACCTGGACTGGCGCACGGAGTACGCGGGCTGGCCCGCGCTGGCGAAACTCGAGTGGGTGGAGCGGATCGTCAGCGCGCTGCCGCCTGAAGCCTCTGCGGTATCGGACTTGTCCGAGCTCTCCGACGACGACGTGCCCGTGCGTGCGATGCACTGGACGGTGGCGGAGCACTACGCGGGCGACGAGCCGCTGCGTTTGGGCGACGCGAGGCAGTTCGACGGGGACCTGCGCCGGATCTTCGCGCGTGCCGCGGAAGCGCCGTCCGGTGAGCCGGCGGCAGAATTCCTCGAGCGACACGAACGCGAGCTCGTGTCGCGTCTCTCCTACTGGGCGGGCGTGGGACCGGCCGCGGCGCGCTCACTTGTTCGCGCGCTCGTGGGCCGGGCGTCGGTGCTCGCGCTCCGCGTGTCCGGGCTCGATGCGACGACGCTCATCGAGCTCACCGCGTTCGGGACGGCCGTACTGTTGCACTGGCGGTATACGCGCGTCGCCGACGCGCCTTCCCATTCCGACGGCACATGAACATTGCCCTCCTGCACGGCGCCGACGCGGCGGAGCCGCCAGAGGATCCCGTGCTTCCGCAAATCGAGTCGGCGCTGCGCGCGCTCGGTCATGTCCCATCGCGGGTGCCGGTCGCGGCGGACGTGACGGCGGTGATCGAGGCGGTACGTGGTGTCGATCCGGCACTGGTGTTCAACCTGGCGGAGTCGTTCGACGGCAAGAGCGCGCTGGAGTCGAACGTGGCGGCGCTGCTGAACCTGATGGGCCTGCGCTACACGGGTTCGAGCCCGGCGGCGCTGCTGATGGCGGGTGACAAGAGCCTCACCAAGAAGGTGCTCAGCTTTCACGACATCCTCACGCCGCAGTTCGCGACCGTCTATCGCGGCGCGTTGGACCATGTCGGGGACCTCAGCTTTCCGCTCATCGTCAAGCCGCCGCAGGAAGACGCTTCGCTCGGCATCACGTCGAAGAGCGTGGTGCGCGACATCCGTGAGCTGCTCGGCACCATGGATTCCCTGCAGCGCGAGTTCCAGTCGCCCGTGCTGGTGGAGGAGTTCGTGGAGGGCCGCGAGTTCTACGTGGGGGTGCTCGGCAATGCGTCGCCGGTGGCGCTTCCGGTGATCGAGCTGGACTTCAGCGCGTTTCCCGCCGACCGGCCTCGCGTCGCGAGCTGGGAAGCGAAGTGGGGCGAGGGCGGGACGGGCGGTGACGCGGAGACCGGCGAGGAGTTCGCGGGCACTCGCTCGATCTTTCCGACGGACGTGCCCGCCGAGCTGCTCGCACGGATGCAGGCGGTTTCGATCGAGGCGTTCAATGCCCTTCGGCTGCGCGACTATGGTCGCGTGGACCTGCGCGTGACGGCGGACGAGCGGATCTACGTGATCGAGGTGAACCCGAACTGCTACCTGGAGCGCAGTGGTGAGTTCGCGCGTGCGGCCGCGGAGTCCGGTATCCCGCACGAGGCCCTGATCGCGCGGATCGTGGAGCTGGCGCAGGGGCGCTATACGCGCTGAGTGGCGGGCGGGTGGGTACAACGAAAGAAGCCGGCGCCAAGGCGCCGGCTTCTCCGTTGTGCGAGGTGCGACCGCTTACTTCTTGGCCTTCTTCGCGGCCTTCTTCGCACCCTTCTTCGCGGCCTTCTTGGCGCCGCCCTTCTTTGCAGCCTTCTTGGCGCCAGTCTTCTTGGCAGCCTTCTTCGCGCCCTTCTTAGCAGTCTTCTTTGCGGCCATGGTAATCTCCAGTGAAGGAGTGAATCGCCCGATCGAACCCCCGGTGGTTCGTACGAGCCAGTGGTTGGACGCCGAAGCGTCGTTTCCACCGCGGCGCGATCTCATGGCGAGACCGCGACGACATGCGGCGCCGGTACTACGTGGCGTCGCTCAAGCCTGATGGACTGAAAAGCGCCGGAGCCCTGAACCGCAAATTCGTGACCGCCGCGGTGGCAGGATGCCGTACGCCGAGTTGGACATGGGAGTCATCGATCATCGATGACGCAGCGGCCGAGTGCGCGGCGGCGCTGGTGGCGGAGCAAGCCGCGACGCGATCCGTGATCGCCGCGGCGGCTGCAGACGTTGTGGTGAAACAGTCCTGGCGGGATGAACCCACGCAATACCCTGAGCACTTGTGCACGCGCGATGCGATCATCGGACGACGACGCACCAGAGACAATCAACTTGCGCGAATATAGGAACTCGTGAAATCGCACGCAATAGTGAATCGCGCGTCTCATTGAGAAGACGCATCAAACTCGATTTCGATATACTGCCGCGCTGTGATCGCGCTCACCTCACGCGTCCGCGCGATCGCCGCGCACTTCCCTCGCTCGGAGTGACCAGCGAGTTTTCGGTCACGTCGCGCAGCCCGCGCTGACGCACAGTGTCACTTCTGAAAGTCGAGCGAGGCGCACGTGAGAGCGCTGGTGAAGGAGACTGCAGGACCCGGCTTCGTGCTGCGCGACGTTCCGCGCCCGGCGATTCGCGATGATGAAGTCCTCATCAAGGTGCGACGCGCCGGCGTGTGCGGCACCGACGTGCACATCTACGACTGGGATGCATGGGCGCAGGGACGCTGCCGCCCACCCTTCACCGTGGGGCACGAGTTCGCCGGCGATGTGGTGCAGGTGGGCAGTCTCGTTGCAGACGTGCGCGAGGGCGACCGCGTCACGGCCGAGGGCCACATCGTCTGCGGGCGCTGCCACCTGTGCCGCACGGGCAACGCCCACGTCTGCCCCAATACGCGCATCATCGGCGTCGATCGCGACGGCTGCTTCGCCGACTACATCGCGATGCCGGCGTCGAACGTCTGGCACCTCGATGATGCGGTCTCGTACGAGATCGGCGGCATCCACGACCCGATGGGGAATGCCTTCCACACCGCGCTGGTGGGCACGGAGATGCCCGGCAAGACGGTACTCGTGACGGGCTGCGGTCCCATCGGGATCTTCGCCGTGGGCATCTGCAAGGCGGCCGGCGCATCGCGCATCATCGCGAGCGACGTCAACCAGACCCGCCTCGACCTCGCGCGCACGATGGGCGCCCACGACGCCGTCACTCCGGCCGAGGCCGCACAGGCCGTGCGCGCGGCAACGAACGGCCTGGGCGTGGATGTCGTGCTCGAGATGTCCGGCGTGCCGTCGGCGATCCACCAGGCGTTCGCCCTCGTGCGCGTCGGCGGGCGCGTGCAGATGCTCGGCATCCCCTCGCGGCCGATGGACGTGGACTTCGCGACGGAGATCATCTTCAAGGGCATCACCGTGTATGGCGTCGTGGGCCGACGCATGTACGACACGTGGATCCAGATGACCCAGTTCCTGCGCTCGGGCCAGTTCGACCCGACCCCGGTGATCACGCATCGCTTTCCGCTCGAGCGGTTCGACGATGCGATCACCGCCATCAAGGGGGGATCGGCCGGCAAGGTGGTGTTCGAGATCGCGTGACGAGGCACGCCGGCGGCAATCCGCCGGACGGCGCCGCGCAGTTCACCGAAGGGCCTGACTTCATCGAGGGGCAATGTCCATCAACGCAGGGTTCCAGTCGGGCCTCGAAGCGAAGCTCCAGCAGCTGCGCGACGAGCGGGTCTACAAGCAGCTCAACTACCTCGATTCACCGCAGTCCGCGCGAGTGACAATGGAGGGTCGCGGGGAGGTGCTCATCCTCTCCTCGAACAACTACCTCGGGCTCTCGGCCGAACCGGCCGTGGTGGACGCGGGCATCGCGGGACTGCGTCAGTTCGGTGCGGGCACCGGAAGCGTGCGCTTCATCTGCGGCACGTTCACGGTGCATCGGGCCCTGGAGCAGGCGCTGGCGCGGTTCGTGGGCACCGAGTCATCCATGTCGTACGTCTCCGCGTGGAATGCGAACGAGGGGCTCACGGCGACCGTGGTGGAGGAAGGCGACTTCGTCTGCTCGGATGCGCTGAACCACGCGTCGATCATCGATTCCATCCGGCTGGCCAAGTCGATCACGAAGTGCCAGACGGCCGTGTACAAGCACGCGGACCTCGATGACCTGCGGGCCAAGCTGACGGCCGCGAAGGGTGCGAAACGGCGCATGGTGTGGAGCGACGGCATCTTCTCGATGGAAGGCTCCATCGCCCCGCTGCCCGACCTGCTGCAGATCTGCCGGGATCACGACGCGATCCTGGTCATCGACGACTCGCATGCGACCGGTGTGCTCGGCCGCACGGGCCGAGGTACAGCGGAACACTTCGGTGTTGTGGGTGAGGTGGACATCATCACGTCCACGCTCGGAAAGGCGCTCGGCGGCGCGGCAGGTGGGTTCGTGGCGGGATCCGCGGCACTGTGCGACTACCTGACGCAGCGGTCGCGTCCCCAGCTCTTCTCGAATGCGCTTCCGCCGACGGTGGCCGCCAGCGCGCTCGCATCGGTGGAGTTCATCGAGCAGCATCCGGAGCGCGTGCAGGCGTTGCGCGACAACGCACGCTACTTCCGCGAGCGGATCGTCGAGTCGGGACTCTCGCCGCTGCCGGGCGAGACGCCGATCGTCCCGATCATCGTAGGCGAGACGGCGACCGCGATCCAGATGAGCGACAT
>JBBRZK010000119.1:0-10306 GCA_038236775.1 Gemmatimonadales bacterium | reverse complement strand
TGAACAAGGCGGATTCGGTGACGCTCCGATACGACTTCAATTACTCGCCCAGCGAAGGTGTCGTCAATATCGACGGCCACTCCGTCTTCCCGTGGCAGCAGTGGACGTATTCGACCACCGCGGTTGCCAGCGGTACGTACAAGTTCAACTGGCAATACTCGGGCGAACACTACGTCTTCAACGCGTACGCCAAGCTCGAGGCGTTCGCCAACGGTCCGAGCGGCGAGGTCGTAGTTCCGCTCATTCCCTACATCTCGTATACCGGCAACTACGGTAACGTCAACGGTCCGTTCAGCCTGTATGGTTCTGCGACGCTGACTCTAACGCCGGGTTACGCGTGGGGTATCAGGCCGGCGGGGTATAACTACGACTCCAACTACGCCCTCCATGGCACGCTGACGCTCACCGAATGGTTTCCGCCGATTCTGTAGCCGCCGGGCGTAGCCCGACACTGGACCTGATCGCCGGCGCCCTAACGGGCGCCGGCGATCAGTTTTTGGAACCGGGGATCACCCTGCACTTTCGGATCGCGGTAATACCACGCCGTCTGGTTGGCCAATCCCTTCCGATGGTCGGGATGCAGCAGCAGGTAGTCGCCGAGCCGCGTGATCGCAGTCTCGAAATCGCCGTACGCGAGGCGCATCATGATCTCGCGGCCGATGATCTCCTGCGCCGGATCAACGTCGCGTCCAGCGCGCGCGGCGATGATGACATGGTTCGCGCTGTCCTTCAGCCCCGCCTTGCCCAGCACGCCGCCCACGAGCGTGCGGGCCAGGTGATCCTCGTACGCCGCCGTCGCCGGCGTGGCGAGCGCACGGATCGTGTCCGCCATGCGCCACGCCTCATCGGGATCCGGTGTCGCGCCCTTGATGACCATCAGGTAGAGGCTGCACTGCACGAAGCGGATCTCGCGCGGAAACCGCCGATGTCCCTCGTCGCACCAGCGACGCGCCTCGACGAAGTTCTCCGAGTCGAAGTTGCCCCAGAACAGCCGCCCGAGGATGCCGCGGGCATTCAGCAGGTACGCATCCGCCGTATACGCGCTCATCGCGGCCTGCAGCCCTTCCGGCACGCTCTTCTTCGCGTACGCGAGGTTGCTCAGCGCCTCGTACGCCGTCGCCTGCTGCGGATTCAACCGCACGGCCTCGCGCAGCTCGTCCTCGCCGCGCTTGAGCTGCGCGTCCCACTCCGAGCCTTCGGGAATGGTCCGCAGCTCCACATGGGCGAACGCCAGGCGGCCGCTGAGTTCATGGGCGTCGGCGGAGCGGGGGTCAATGGCGAGCGCGCGATCGATGTACACACGACCGCTGTCCAGCGCGGCATTCGCGACGGCGGGCCGGTCGCGCTGGGCGCGGGCGAGTTCGTGCGCGGCCGCGGCGCGCGAAATCCATGGTTGAGCCCACGCCGGATCGAGCGTCGTGGCGCGGGACAACTCGCCTTCGGCGCTCTCGATCGCCGACATGGCGGCCGCGGGCTGCCGCGCCACGATCAGGGAATCCGCGTCCTTGATCTGCTTCTCGGCCCGCTGCACCATCGTCCACGCGCGCGGATCGCTCGCCCGCAGGCGCGATTCCTTGAGCTGCACGTCGAGACCGACTTCCTTGCGCAGGAACTCCGCGACGCGCTTCGTGAGGTCCGTGCGTGCCGCGAGCGCATTGGCTGTGTCGAAGTCGAACCGGGCACTCGTGCGCTCGACTCCCGACGCGGCATCCACGAGACGCACCGTGACCTGCGGCATCTTCGCGCCGGGCCCGACCTCGCCGCGCACGATGGTACCCACCTTGAGCGCGTTGTGGATGCTGTCGCTCGAGAAGGCGAGGCCGCGGAACGGCCGCACCGCGCTGCGGCTCATGATGTCGAGCGTCGGCACGCGATCCAGCTCGTCGATGAGCGACTCGGTCAACCCGTCGGCGATGTAGCGCAGCGAGCCGTCGCTCGAGGCATCGTCGAAGTACATCACGCCGATGCGCTTCACGGTCGCATCGTCGGCCGCGATGGCCGAGACGCGGTGCGCCCGGTATGCCATCCAGCCGGAAACACCGGCCACGATGACGACCGCAAAGGCCGTCGTGAGCGCCAGCACGCGGGGGCGACGCCAGGCGGGCGTGTTCCGCCGGCCCGCGCGATAGGCCTGCGTGTACGCACGCGTGTGCCGCGTGACCGCGACCACGTCCTCGCCTTCCAGCAGCGCCGCCTTGAATTCCTCCGCGTTCGCGAAGCGGTCCACCGGCACCTTCTCCATCGCCCGCATGATCGCGAACTCGATGGACTCCGGCACGCTGGAGCGCACCACGCGCACGCTGGGGACAGGCTGCGTGATCGCGCGGGCCAGCACCGCCATCGCATTCGGGCCGGTGAATGGAGGCTCGCCCACGAGCATCTCGTAGAGCACGCACGCCACCGCATACAGGTCGCTGCGCCCATCGACCTTCTCGGCCGAGGCCTGCTCGGGGCTCATGTACTGTGCGGTGCCGAGCGACATGCCCGTCTGGGTGAGCGTGGCGCCGCCCTCCTGCACGAGCCGCGCGATACCGAAGTCCGCCACCACGGCGTGGCCGCTCTGGAGGAGGATGTTCTCGGGCTTGATGTCCCGGTGGACGATGCCCCGCGCGTGCGCGTACGTGAGGGCGTCGAGCACCTCGCACGTGATGGCGATCGCATCCTCGATGGGCAGCTGAGTCTCGCGGTCGAGGCGGGCGCGGACGGACTCGCCCTCGATGAACGGCATCACGTAGAAGTGGATGCCGTTCGCGCTCCCGGAGTCGTACGCGGGGAGGATGTTGGGATGGCTCATCTGCGCGGCGATCTGGATCTCGCGCTCGAACCGCGCGCCGTCGAGCGAGGAGCTGAGCTCGCCGCTGAGAACCTTCACCGCGACGTTCCTGCCGTGCGGAATATCCTCGGCGAGGTACACGGTCGCCATCCCGCCGCGGCCAATCTCGCGCAACACGCGATACCGATCGGGCAGTGCATTCTGCAGCAGGCCCAGCGTCACATCGATATCTCTCGTCACTGTACCGCTAAAGTGCGGGCGTCGACAGGATCGCGCCAGAGGCTTTTCCGGGGGAAGGCACGCCTGGTCGCGACCTGCGGGAAGGTCACGGGCGCACCGGCGCAGCGAGGGCGACGCAGCCGCGCACGCGCTGCCGCGACTCCAGCGCGTCGCACCACGCACCCAGCACGGTGCGCGCCGTCGTCTCGTCGCGGAGGTATCCGCGCAACTCGTGCGGATCGTCGTCCTCCGTCCCGGACACCACGTCGCTGACGCCCGGGAGCGCGAGCGGCGGACCGTCCACGGAATCGGTGGCGAGGAGGCGGGAGGCAAAGGGATCGGCCTCGTGCACCACGTTCGCCCACGAGCGAACGCCGCGCGGCAGCGTGACGCGGGCGGTGTCGCCGAACAGCAGCTCGCGCAGGATGCCGCTGCCCACCGGCGAACCGACGGTGACGAGCCGCTGGATGGGCGGCAACTCGTCGGGCGTGTGCTGCTCGCGGTGCTCGAGATACGACCACGTGACCAGCGCGCCCAGGCTGTGCGCCACGAGCACCACGGTCCGTCCCTCGTCGCGCGCGAGGGCCAGCGCATTTGCCACGCGTCCCTCGGCCGCGCACCGCGCGCCCTCATCGCCGAAGAAACGGAGGTCGCCCGCGATTTCCCGCCCCTCGACGGAGCCGGATTGTGCGGTGCCGAGGTCGACCAGCGCGCTCGCCGCGAGCGCGATGCCTTGCACGATGGACGTGGGCGCGAACGTCGAATCGTCGCCGGTGCCCGCCCGGCACGTCCGGAGGGCCGCCGTCTCGTCCCGGCGCACGTCCATCAGGTCGCCATACCAGACGAGCCGCACGTCGTCGTCACGGAAGAGGGAGTCGCCCGTCGCCCGGAAGACGCCGGCGCGGAGCGACGCAAGCGACATGCGCCGGAACTCGGCCGAGTCGCGCGACGGAAAGCCCAGCCCGTGCACCAGCAGCACGAGGGGTCGGCGGCCGGCGACGGATCCCGACGGCGCCAGTCGCGCCGCGCCCTCCTGCGCCGCCACTGTAAAGGGCGGGGAAAGCGCTAGGAGCAGCGACCGTGCGCGGCCCGACCAGTTTCTTCCGCTCCGTTTGGTCTTGATAGTCATGGCCTCGGATGGTGTGCCGAGCGTGCGATCCTCCCTCGCCACGGTGTACGCCTCCCTGCGCCGCGAGTTCCCTGCGATACGGGGCCGGTGGCTCTCACGCAGGGTGGCTCGGATGGGGGAAGGACGACGACGAGTCGTGTCCGACCCGGCGCGATCCATGCGACGGTCCCGGGCGACTTCACCCTCTCACCCGACAGGACCACCCAATGGGCTTCGACCAGTACCACGAACCACCGGAAGAGCTGTCCCCCAGCGTCCGGACCTTCGCGCGCATGATCACCTCGCTCACGGAGGAGGCGGAAGCCATCGGCTGGTACGAGCAGCGGATCTCGGTGGAGAAGGACAAGTCGGCGAAGGCGATCATGCAGAACGCGCAGCAGGAGGAGATGAAGCACTTCGGCATGGACCTCGAGTTCCTGTTGCGCAAGAAGGCCAACTGGCGCGAGATCCTCCAGCGCATCCTGTTCTCCACGGGCGACATCGTAGCGCGCGGCGAAGCTGCCGAGAAGGCCGCGGACGACGACTGAGCCTCCGCAGTGCGTGCGACGCCCGCTGGCGAGCACGTCGGCGGGGCGGGAAATGGAACGGGCATTGCCAGCGATGACCCCGTCCGTGGCGTGCCGCCATCGTTTCCCTCCGTGGAGCCAGACTCTCATGGCCGAAATTCCCATTCAGCGCAAGCCGAAACGGCACGTGCTGCCCCTGATCCTGCTCCTCGTGATCGTGATCGCGGCCGCCTGGTACTTCTGGGCGAACAGCACCACCACCACCACCGCGCCGGCCGCGGCGCCGACTCCCACATCGATGCTCGGCTACCCTGCCGCAGGCGTCGCCTTTCCGTCTCCGGCGATCCGCGTCGCCTGAGCATTCGGACGTTCAGCGACCGGCCGCGCCGGTCAGGAGGATGAAGTCGTGGCGAAGATCTACGAAACCGAGGACGGCATTCGTATCGCAGCGCTCGGCGACCTTGGTGACTACGAGGTGGCCAAGGGCTATCCCGACATTCGCGGCTGGCGTGTCGATTCCGTAGACGGCCGGGAGGTCGGCCGCGTGCACGAGCTCCTCGTGGACGTCGATGTCCTCCGCACGCGCTACCTGGACGTGCGCCTGACGTCCGAGGTTGCCGCCACGCCGGGCGACCGCGACGTGCTCGTCCCCATCGGCGCCGCGAAGCTGGACGAGCCAGGCAAGCGCGTAGTCGTTCCGCTGCAGGCGGACCGGATCAGCCTGCTCCCGCCGTTCGAGCATGGGGGGCTCACGCGAGCGCACGAGTATGAGGTACGTCGGCACTTCTCGCTGGGCGAGGCCGCGGCGGCCGCGGGCGCTTCGGCGGTGACCGGACGCGACTTCTACGACGAGCGATATGACGACCGCCGGTTCTTCGCGGAGCGTGGCGGCACCGCAGCCGTCCCGGGCGAGCCGCTGAGCGCGCGACCGCAGCCGACGGACGCGGACGTGCGCATTCCACTCTCGCCCGACGATACCGTCGTGCTGAAGAAGGACGCGAAGGGAAACGACGAGGTGATCATCCGTCGTCCCGTCACGGGCGAGGACGCGTCCTGACCGGACCACGGTTGGGTCCCGCCGTCCTCATCATTACCATCCAGCATGTTCATCTCGGATTTCGCCATCAGGCGTCCGATCATCACGGTCGTCACGATGATCGCGCTGGTCGTGTTCGGCATCGCGGCGCTGGCTCACCTCCAGACCGACGAGTTCCCCGACATCGACGCGCCGATCGTCTTCATCGGCATCGTCTACCCGGGCGCCTCGCCGGACCAGGTGGAGCGCGAAGTAGTGGACCGGATCGAGGATCGCATCTCCGGCATCGCCGGCCTCGACATTCTTCGCTCGAGTTCCACCGACGGCTTCGCGCAGATCATCGCGCAGTTCCAGTTCGGCAAGCCGACGGACCAGGCCACGCAGGACGTGCGCGACGCGATTTCCGCCGTGCGCGCACAGCTGCCCACGGAGATCATCGAGCCGATCATCCAGCGGTTCGACCCCTCCGCCCAGCCAATCGTCTCGCTGGCGCTCACCTCCGTGACCCTGACGCCCGCCCAGCTCACACAGATCGCCGACCAGACCGTTGGCGGCGACCTGCGCGCCATCTCGGGGGTGGCGCAGGTCAACGTGGCCGGCGCTGACAGCGCCACGCTGAACGTGATCCTCGATCCCACTCGGCTCACCGCGGCGCGCGTGGGTATCGACCAGGTCGTGGGCGCGTTGCGCGCGCAGAACCTCGCGGCCCCGGTCGGGCAGGTGACCGGTGCGGTGAGCGAGCGTCCCATCCGCATCGAGGGTCGGCTCCAGCAGCCCGAGGAGTTCGCGCAACTCACCGTGGCCACCCGCGCGGGCACGGCGATCCGCCTCGGCGAGGTCGCCACGGTGGAGGCAGGCGCGGCGGACCGCCGGTCCGCCGCGCTGTACAACGGGCGCGAGGCGATCGGCCTGAACATCGTGAAGTCGAAGGGCTACAGCACGACGACGGTGAGCGACGCCATCAAGGCTCGCCTGCCGGCCCTCCGCGCCACGCTGCCGACGGGCACGACCATCGAGATCGTGCGCGACGCCGGCAGCCGCGTGCGCAACTCCGTGCGCAACGTGCAGGAGGCACTGGTCG
Organism: Gemmatimonadales bacterium; assembly: GCA_038236775.1. Classification (GTDB taxonomy): domain Bacteria; phylum Gemmatimonadota; class Gemmatimonadetes; order Gemmatimonadales; family Gemmatimonadaceae; genus AG11. The sequence continues at coordinate 3,562 of JBBRZK010000119.1, read as the reverse complement.
AAGGCGCGCTCCTCACCGTGCTGGTCGTCTTCCTGTTCCTCAATTCGTGGCGCTCCACGGTGATCACGGGCCTCGCACTGCCGGTGTCCGTGCTCGCGTCGTTCGTGCCGCTCTGGGTCTTCGGGTTCACGCTCAACACGATGTCGCTGCTCGGGCTCAGCCTCGCGATCGGCATCCTGATCGACGACGCCATCGTGGTGCGCGAGAACATCGTGCGCCACGTGGAGCTCGGCGCCGACCACATGACCGCGGCGCACGAGGGCACGGAGGAGATCGGCCTTGCCGTGGCCGCGACGACGTTCTCGATCGTGGCGGTGTTCGTGCCGGTCGGCTTCATGAGCGGGTTTGCGGGGCAATGGTTCAAGCCGTTCGCGCTCACGATCGCCGCGGCGGTGCTGGTCTCGCTGTTCGTGTCGTTCTCGCTGGATCCCATGCTGTCGGCGTACTGGCCCGATCCGCAGATCGAGGCCCACGAGCGGCGCAATCCCATCGCGCGCGCGCTCGACCGGTTCAACGCCTGGTTCGACCGGCAGGCGCAGCGCTATCGCAACGGTATCGCCTGGGCGCTCGACCACCGGAAGACGATGATCGCGCTGGCCGTGGCCTCGTTCGTCGTCGCCATCGGCCTGCAGGTTGCCGTCGGCGGCTTCGGCTTCGTCCCCACCAGCGACCGCAGCGAGCTGACCGTGACGGTGGAAGCGCCGCCGGGCTCGAGCCTCGAGTACACGCGCGTGCTGACCGAGCAGGTGGCGCAGCAGTTGCGCGCGCATGCCGAGGTGCTGTACACGTACTCCACCGTCGGCAGCGCGTCCGGTTCCGGCGGCGTGGACGTGGGGTCCGTGTACGTGCGGCTCAAGCCGAAGGCCGATCGCAACATCAGCCAGACCGAGTTCGGCATGCGCATTCGTCGCGAGTTGCGCGCACGCGCCGACATGAACGCCTACCTGCTCGAGGCGGGCGGCCCCGGCGGCGGCATGAAGCCCCTGCAGCTGCAGCTGCAGGGCGACGACCAGGCCGTGCTCACCACGCTCGCCGACTCGATCGCGAAGATCGTCCGGGGCGTGCCCGGCGCGGTGGACGTCGGGCTCTCCACGAAGGGAGACAAGCCCGAGCTCAAGGTGAACATCAATCGCGGGCTCGCCGGATCCCTCGGCATCACCGTGGGGCAGATCGCGCAGGCCATGCGGCCCGCCTTCGCTGGCGTGGACGCGGGCAACTGGGTGGATCCCAGCGGCGAGACGCGCTACGTGCGCGTGCGCCTGCCCTCCGCCATGCGCGAGAGCCCGGCGGACATCGCCGCCCTGCCGATCGTGCTGCCCAGCGCGGCGGCAGGCGGCACCGTGGTGCCGCTCGGCCAGCTCGCGACCATCACGTCGAGCAAGGGGCCGGCGCAGATCGACCACCTCGACCGGCGTCGTGTCGTCACCGTGGGCGCGAACATCGAGGGCTCGCTCGGCAACGTCACGCGCGAGGTGCAGAACCGCCTGAAGGCCCTCCACCTGCCGGCCGGCTACCAGATCGTGTCGGGCGGGCAGGCGAAGGACCAGGCGGAGGTGTTCGGCTCGATCTTCACGGCGCTCGGTATCGCGGTGATGCTGATGTACCTCATCCTCGTGGTGCAGTTCGGGTCGTTCCTCGATCCGCTCGCCATCCTGTCCTCGCTACCCCTTTCGCTCATCGGCGTCGTGCTCGCGCTCATCATCACGCACGACACCCTGAACATCATGAGCCTGATCGGCGTGATCCTGCTCATGGGTATCGTGGCCAAGAACGCCATCCTGCTCATCGATTTCGCGAAGTGGACGCACGAGCAGAAGCACGTGCCCATGCGCGACGCGCTCATCGAGGCGGGCGCCATCCGGTTGCGTCCCATCCTCATGACCACCCTCGCGCTCATTGCCGGGATGATTCCCGTGGCGCTCGGCCGCGGGGAAGGCGCGGACTTCCGGTCTCCGCTCGGACGCGCCGTGATCGGCGGCACCATCACCTCCACGGTGCTGACGCTCTTCATCATTCCCACCGTCTACGAGATCTTCAACGACTGGCGCGAGAAGGCCGGCGCGTGGATGCGGCGACGGCGGGCGGCAAACGCGAAGCCAGTGCACGGCGAGCCGGTGCCTAGCGCCGGCGACTGACGAAAAGCAGATCCTTCGCTTCGCTCAGGATGACAAGGCGTCGCTTCGCGCAGGATGACAAAGTTTCGCGCAGGATGACAAAGTTTCGCGCAGGATGACAAAGCTTCGCGTCGCGCAGGATGACAAAGGTCCGCTGCGGCGCATGCGGACATGACGAAGGCCCTGCGCTCACCAGAGCGCAGGGCCTTCGTGCGAAGGACAGGGAGCCGAGACTACTGCTGCACCAGCACCAGGTAGCGCGACGGCGCCCAGAACCGCGTGGAACCGGCGATGCGCAGGTTGCCCTTGAACGAGTTCTGGTCGCGATCCACCACCACCGCGTCGTCGAGGCTCTGGCGCGAGACCACGCGATAGCGCCGCGTCGTGTCGGGCACCGGGATCATCGTCACGGCGCGCTGGTCCACGGCCGTGAACACCTCGGGATCGAGGGTCCGCGCGACCTGCAGGGTGCGTCCGGGATGTGCGAAGAGCAGGTTGGCGCCGCCCTCGCGCACGATCACGCCGCGCTTCACGAGGTCGTCCTCGCGACCGACGACGTAGTACGCGCGGTTGCTGTTCGACTCCGACGACGCCAGGGATGCCGCGAGCTGCTGCGTGGCGCCCTTCAGGCTGTCGACGCGGACGGACAGCACCTCGATCGCCGCGTTCTGGCGCTTGATCGTGGTGTTGAGGTCCGTGATCATCGCCGAGTCGCTCGCGAGCTGCGCGCGCAGGGCCACGTTGTTCTTGTTCGCCTTCGAGAGCTGGGACGACGTCTCACGGGCGCGCTGCACCAGTGCGTCCACGCGTGCCATCACGACCTTGCGATTCTCGATCTGGCGCGCGAGCGGGTCGAGGCGGCTGTCCACCTTCCGGCCCTTCGGCAAACCCTTCACCGTCGCGACGCTGCTGTCGATGTGCATGATGAAGTCGTCCGCCTGGAGGACGACGCGCGTGAGCGAATCCTTCTGCGCGGCCAGCTGCGTCGCCAGCTGCGCACGCTGGGTCGAGAGCACAGCCGTCGTGCTGTCCGCGAGCTGATGCTCGGCAGAGGGTCCGCAGGCCGCGAGCAGGACGAGGGCGGCGGCAGAAAGCGAGGAAAAGCGGGGACTGATCATCGGCGACTCATGGTGAGAGCGGTCCGGCAGCACGGAGCAGGAACGGGCGATCATGCCGGAGTTCGCCCGCCTGGGTTGGCGATGTCGAACAAACTGCGCTCTTCCATATTTCCGCGCGTGTGCAGACCGCACAGGGAATCCGTGATCTGTCGCACCCTATTTCACGGCGCGTGGACGTGCGGCCGATGCGCTAGCGTGAGTTTCCCGAAATAGACGGTATTCGAGCATATGGTCGACTGCGCCGGAGGGGGGTTCCTCTCTGGCGTAGTGCATTTCGGGGTGGAGATGGGATGTATATACAATATAGGTTGGACAGACGTCGCTGACGAC
>JBBRZK010000118.1:0-10807 GCA_038236775.1 Gemmatimonadales bacterium | reverse complement strand
ACGATTCCGTACGTGCACCGCCGGCCCACGCTGCCGCTGCAGCCCGCGCCCGCCGTGCCGACGAGCGGCAACTTCACGGTGCGCGACGACTTCCACGGACCGGCACTCGCGCCGCATTGGCAACTGATGCGCACGCCGCACGACTCGTGGTACGACTTCAGGGGCGGCGCGCTCACCATCCACGCGCGGCCATACGGCCTTGGCCCCGACAACCCGCAGCCGTCGATCATCCTCCGTCGCCAGCAGCACATGGTCGGCTCGGCAACCACCTCCATGCGCTACGCGCCGTCGCGCGATGGCGACAAGGCGGGCCTCGTGGCGTTCCAGAACGAGGACTACTACTACTTCCTCGCCGTGGCGCGCGTGAACGGAACGGACGTCGTGCAGCTCGAGAAGCACGCCGGCGCACCCACTGGCCCGGCGGGCATCGTGATCGCCTCCGCGCCACTCGCCGCCTCGCGCACGGGTGCGGTGGAGCTTCGCATCCAGGCGCGCGGCCCGCGCTACGACTTTGCGTATGCCGAGCGGCCAGGCGTCTGGACGACGCTGGCCGCGGATGTGGACGGGCGGATCCTGAGCACGCGGTTCGCCGGCGGATTCGTGGGCGCGATGTTCGGCCTGTATGCCGTGAGCGCCGCGGCGCCGTGAGAAGTGCATGACCGCTGATAGCGAGCCGCCCATCTTCCCGTTCGGCACCACGCCGGCCGGCCACGCCGTCGAGCGGCACACGCTCACGAACCGTGCGGGCATGGAGGTGTCCTTCCTCAATCTCGGCGGCATCATCTGCGCCGTAAAGGTGCCGGACCGGCACGGCGTGCTCGCCGACGTCACGCCCGGCTACGACACACTGCGTGACTACCTCGCGGACACGCGCTTCTTTGGCGCGATCATCGGCCGGTACGCCAACCGCATCGCGTATGGGCACTTCGAGCTGGATGGCGTGTCGTACACGCTGCCCACGAACGACGGCCCGCACCAACTGCACGGCGGCCGTGGCGGCTTCCATCGGGTGATGTGGCATGTGGAACCGTTCACCGATCGCGCGGGTCAGGGTGCCGTGCTCACGTACCGCAGTGCCGCCGGAGAGGAAGGCTATCCGGGCGCGCTCGACGTACGCGTGACGTACATGCTCACGGACGTCAACGAGCTCCGCTTCGAGTACGTCGCCACCACCGACGCGCCCACCCCGGTGAACCTCACCCAGCATTCGTACTTCAACCTCGCCGGTCATGCGTCCGGCGACATCCTCGACCACGAGCTCACCGTGGACGCGTCGAGCTACCTGCCGGTGAATGCCGACATCATTCCCACCGGCGAGATCCGGCTCGTGCACGGCACGCCCTTCGACTTCCGTTCGCCGCGCACCATCCGCGCCGACCTCGACGCGCTCGGCGAGCATCCCTTCGGTGGATACGACCACACCTTCGTGCTCGACGGCACCAACCCCGGCGCACTGCGCGCCGTGGCGCGGCTGCACGAGCCACGATCGGGTCGCACGCTCGACATCGAGACCACCGAACCCGGGCTCCAGCTCTACTCCGGGAGCCAGATCGGGCGCGGGCAGAACGGGAAGAGAGGCTCGCATTACGGCCCGAACAGCGCTGTGGCGCTCGAGACGCAGCACTTCCCCAACTCGCCGAACGAGCCGCGCTTTCCGTCCACGATTCTCCGGCCAGGTTCCGAGTATCGGTCGCGGACGATCTATCGATTCTCGGCTTCGTAGATCCTTACGACGTTCCTGACTCTCCCCGCGCGAAGACACCGCTGTTTTGGGAATGCGAAGTGATGGTGGTTCTCGCACCTTCAAAGCACCTCGAGGCACAGCCGGTGCACCGCGAGCCGGCCGTGCGCCCGGAGCAATCCGCTTTGGTCCGGGAGGTCGGCGGTGATCCGCGTTCCAATGATTGACGTTTTGATCCCGCTCCGGTGCGGGCGGGTGGCGGGGCACCCCGGGCAGGGCTTTGCTCTCCGGAATGGCACTATTGCCCGACCCAGCGTACACAAGCAGGAGCCGCTGTTGTGCCTGCGAGTGCCCGGCTCCATTTTGCAGTGCCCGTACGACCGTCGATCGCTTTCCCAGGGAGAAGAAAACGCCGTGCCCGAGCTCGCCTTTCGCGATGGCATCATGGATCGAATCCGCATGCGTGAGCAGCGGTTCGACGAGCGTGCCTATCTGTTCGTGCTCGGTGCTCTCGAGTTCTGCCAACAGCGGCTGCCGGAGCGCCGCCACATCTCCGGCCGCGAGCTCGCTCTCGCCTGCCGAGACCTCGCCCTCGAGCGCTTCGGCGTCATGGCGGGCCTCGTCCTCGATCATTGGGGAATCCGCGCCTCCTCCGACATCGGCGACATCGTCTTCACCCTGGTGGACCTCGAGCTTCTCATGAGCCAGCCCACCGACAGCCGAGACGAGTTCGCCGGCGTGTTCGACTTCAGCGAGGCCTTCGAGCGCGACTATCCGTGGTGCGCCCAGTTCGCCTGAACGCGCGCACCGCCTGAGCGGGTTGATCCCGGTAACCGATGCCGCGGGCTCCGCTGCCGCGGATGCGGGCGCCATCGCGGCGGGCATACCCTCGCGCGCGCTCATGCAGCGCGCCGCGGCGGCCGCCGCCGCGGAGATCGCCGCGCGATTCGCGGACCGCATCGCCGACGGCGTGGTCGTCGCCACGGGGCCGGGGAACAACGGCGGGGACGGCTGGGTCATCGCGCACGCACTCCATGCCGTTGGCATACCAGTACGCGTGGTGGAGTGCGTACCGGCGCGCACCGCGGACGCCAAGGCCGAGCGTGCGCAAGCGATCCAGTCCGGCGTGCCGTTCACGAGCGACGCATCATCCCTCCCCAGCGGTGGCGAGCGCATCGTGGTGGACGCCCTCCTCGGCACCGGCTTCACGGCGACGGAGCCGCTGCGCGGCGAGGTCGCTGATGCCGTCGCCGCGATGCAGGCGTTGTCGGAGCGCGGCCGGGTGATCGTCGCCGTGGACGTCCCCACCGGCCTCGATGCCACCACCGGATTGCACGTCGGCGCGCCGGCGTGTGCGCTCACCCTCACCTTCGGCACCGTGAAGCGCGGACAGCTCGTCGCGCGCGACCGCTGCGGCGTGATCGTCGCGCTCGACATCGGCCTGGGTCTCCACGCTGAGCGCGCAACACAGGCGTGTCTCGCGACGCCGGCGTGGTTTCGCGGTGCACTGCCGCCCATCGCTGCGGTCGCGAACAAGGGCACGCGACGCAAGATCGCGATCATCGGCGGCGCACCGGGCATGGGCGGCGCGGCCATCCTCGCGGCGCGCGCGGCACTGCGCAGCGGAGCAGGGATGGTGAAGTGCGCGGTAGCGCCCGAGTCGCTGGCCGCGCTGCAGGAAGCCGAGCCGGCGGCGCTCTCCACTGCCTGGCCGACGGACGATGCCTCATTCGTCGCCGACATCGGCCGCTGGGCGGACGCCATACTCGTGGGGCCGGGCCTTGGCAAAGACGGCGCGCGCGCTATGGTCGAACGCGTGCTGCGCCTGTTCGATGGCCCCGTCGTGCTCGATGCTGATGCGCTCAATGCGTTCGCGGACGACGTCGATGCGCTGCTGCCGCTCGTCGGCTCGCGCGCCGCACTGCTCACGCCGCATCCCCTCGAGTTCGCGCGGCTGCTCGGCGAGCGCCTCGACACCGTGCTGCGCGACCGCTTCGACATGCCGGCCATCGCCGCGGTGCGCTCGGGCGCGACGGTGCTGCTCAAGGGCGTGCCGACCATCGTGATGTCGCCCCGGGGGAGCAGCACCATCGTGGCCGAGGGCACGCCGATCCTCGCGACAGGCGGTTCGGGCGACGTGCTGGGCGGCATTGCCGTTACGCTGCTCGCGCAGACGGGCGACGCGCCGCTCGCGGGCGCGCTGTCCGCATTCGCCCATGGTCGCGCCGCGGCGGCCGCCAGTGCGCGCCAGGTGCGCGGCTACACGCTCGACGACGTGCTCTCGGCGCTGCCGGCGGTGTGGTCGCTCGATGCCGGCGCGCCCAGGCCGCCGGTGCTGGCCGAGCTGCCCGCGGTGGGGGAGCCTGCATGACGACGCACACGCATCTCGAGATGGGCGCCGGCACTGAGTTCGACCTCATTCGCGGACTGCTCGCGGCGTGGGGCGCGCGAGCCACCGGCATCGGCGACGACGCCGCTGTTCTCGACGTGCCGGCCGGCGAGCGACTCGTGGCCAGTACGGATGCCACCGTGGAGCATGTGCACTTCCGCCGCGCGTGGATGAGCGCCGCGGAGATTGGCGGTCGCGCCACGGCGGCGGCGCTCAGCGACATCGCAGCGATGGCCGCGCGCCCAATCGGTCTCTTGCTCGCGCTCGGTGTGCCGGACGACTGGCGTGGCGAGCTCGATGCGCTCGCGCACGGCATCGGCGAGGTCGCCACCGCGTGCGCGTGTCCCATCGTGGGTGGCAATGTGTCGGTGGCAACGGAGTTGTCCCTGACGCTCACGGTGCTCGGGAGCGCCGCGACGCCGCTCTCACGCGCCGGCGCCCGCGCCGGCGACGTCATCTTCGTCACCGGTCGACTCGGCGGACCCGGCGCGGCGCTGCGTGCCTTGCTCGCAGGCGGCGTTCCCGCCGTGGGACATCGGGCGCGGTTCGTCGCGCCCATGCCGCGGTTGCGCGAAGCACGCTGGCTGGCTGACCGTGGCGCACGTGCCGCGATCGACATCTCGGACGGACTCGTGGCCGACGCGGCCCACCTTGCGCGCGCATCGGGGGTCTCCCTCGCAATCGACGCGCAGACTGTGCCCATCGTGGCCGGTGTCTCCCTCGAGGGCGCGCTCGCGAGCGGCGAGGAGTACGAGCTTCTCGTGGCGATGTCTCCCGACGCCGAGCTGCACCCGACGGAATTCGAGCATGCGTTCGGGCTGCCCCTCACCGCGATCGGACGCGTTACCGCGGCAGGCACCGCGGCGGTGCTGCTCGACGGCGCCGACGCGAGCCTGGTGCGCGGCCACGACCACCTGCATCGCGTGTGAGCCCATGACCGCGTCACCTGCACCCGAGCGCGGTCAGTGGCTCGCACGCATCGTGGTGGCCGGCGTGCTCGTGCTCGTCATCGTCGCATCCGTTGCGCGATGGCCCGGCGGCCGCTTCCGACTTGGCGACAGGCAGCGACGCACAGTCGTGCTGGCAGGCGCGGGGCAGCCGCCGCCTCCTCGCCCGCCGCTTCACCGCACCGGCGCTGCCGGGGGAACGCATCCGCGTGCTGGCTGATTCCATCGGGACGGCGGTGCGGCGCGCATTGCGGCGACGCTAACGCCGAGCTCGCTCGCCACGCGTTGACGGGGCACCACGTATGACGCCGTACGCGGCCACGTTGACCCGTCCACCCGCTCCACTCAATATTCGGTCATGCGCACTCTCCTCACCGGCATCACGGTGGCGGTGATGACGATCCTGCTCGCGCCCACCGCGGCGCTCGGGCACCTGCTCGGTTCCGAGGTACTGGAGCGGCGCCTGTCCATCTGGTGCATGCGCACGTGGGCGCAGTCGATCTGCCGCGCCGCGGGCGCGCGGGTGATCGTGCATGGCGCGGAGCACGTGGTGGCCGACCGCGGCACCGTGTACGCCAGCAATCACGTGAGCTGGTTCGACATCTTCGCCATCGCGTCCGTGCTGCCGCGCTACACGTTCGTCGCGAAGGCGGAGCTGCGGCGCATTCCCATCTTCGGCTGGGGCGCGGAGGCGTGCGGCGTGGTGTTCCTCGAGCGCGACAATCGTACGTCGGCCTTCGAGGCCTACCAGAGCGTGGCGGCCACGGTGGCGGAAGGGCTCAGTGTGGTGGTGTGCCCCGAGGGCACGCGTGGGGATTCGTACGCGGTGCGGCCGTTCAAGAAGGGTCCGTTCGTGCTGGCCATTGCCGCGGGCGCGCCGGTGGTGCCCGTGGTGGTGTACGGCGCGCGCGAAGTGATGCCCAAGGGCACGTGGCGCGTGCGCACCGGGGTGCTGCATGTGCACTTCCTCGCGCCGATTGACACCACGGGGTTCGACTACGATCACCGCCACGACCTCGTGAAGCTGGTGTCCGGGCAGATCGCGGGCACGCTGCGGGATGTCTACGGCGTGGGCACGGTGAAGCGGGTGGACGACGGGGACGTCGAGGGCGCCGCCTAGCGCGAGTAGCGCGGCGCTCATTGCTCAGCGCTCACTACTCATTGCTTGGTCCTCATTGCTCATCGCTCGAGTCGACTTTTCATCGCACATCGCTGTTTGAAGTGCGTCAAGCGCAGGCCCATTCGCCGCAAAGCGCTCAGCGTACCACGCTCACGGAGGGCGAACACAGTGACCGAATACTGACAACCGACGACGGTCCAAAAGCGGCCGTGGATGTACATACTGTCGTCCTGAGCGTAGCGAAGGACCTGCTTGCCCCGGTTGGAGCGGAGGGGTGAAGCCGAAGGGAAGGACCTACGTCTGGCCGGCAACACGTTGCGGACGAACTCAGCGTGCTCCAGCTTCCCCTGCAACGCCTCCGGAGCGGGCCGAATTCGCTACATTTCACGCGTTCGTCCTCCTCCCCCCGAACACGAGACCATGTCCGCCACCATCGTTGACATCTACGCCCGCGAGATCCTCGACAGCCGCGGGAATCCCACCGTCGAAGCCGACGTCATCCTCGACAGCGGCGTCATGGGACGCGCGGCCGTGCCGAGCGGCGCGAGCACCGGCGAGCACGAGGCGGTGGAGCTGCGCGACAACGACAAGGAGCGGTACGGGGGCAAGGGCGTGCTGCTCGCGGTGCAGAACATCGAGGAGACCATCGCGCCCGCGCTCCAGGGCGCGGACCCCGCCGACCAGATGGGCATCGACGCCGCACTCATCGAGATGGACGGCACACCGAACAAGTCGAACCTCGGCGCCAATGCCATTCTCGCTGTGTCGCTCGCCTGCGCGCGCGCCGCGGCCACCGACGTCGGCATGCCGCTGTGGCGCTACCTCGGCGGTCCGCTCACGCGTGTGATGCCGGTGCCGATGATGAACATCCTCAACGGCGGCGCCCACGCGACGAACACCGTGGACTTCCAGGAATACATGATCATCCCCGTGGGCGCCGAGTCGTTCGGCGAGGCGGTGCGGATGGGAGCGGAAGTATTCCATGCGCTCAAGAAAGTGCTCGTGAAGCGGAAGCTGAGCACCGGCGTGGGCGACGAGGGCGGTTTCGCGCCGGACCTCAAGAGCGATGAAGAAGCAATCACCGTCGTGCTCGAGGCCATCGAGGCCGCCGGCTTCACGCCGGGCCAGGACATCGCGCTCGCGCTCGACTGCGCCGCGAGTGAGCTGCACAAGGACGGCAAGTACACCTTCAAGAAGAGCGGCGCCGGCACGCGAGACGCCGCCGGCATGGTCGAACTGTACACGAAGTGGATCGACACCTATCCCATCGTCTCCATCGAGGATGGGCTGAGCGAGGATGACTGGGATGGGTGGAAGCTGCTCACCGACGCCATCGGCGACCGGTGCCAGCTCGTGGGCGACGACCTGTTCGTCACCAACACCGAGCGGCTCGCGCGCGGCATCGAGGGTGGTATCGCCAACTCGATTCTCATCAAGGTGAACCAGATCGGCACGCTCACCGAGACCCTCGAGGCCATCGAGATGGCGCGCGCGGCGGGCTACCTCTCCGTCATCTCGCACCGCAGTGGCGAGACCGAGGACACCTTCATCGCAGACCTCGCCGTCGGCACCGGCGCCGGACAGATCAAGAGCGGCTCGGCGTCGCGCACGGATCGCGTGGCCAAGTACAACCAGTTGCTCCGCATCGAACAGCAGCTGGGTGGCGCCGCCGAGTATCCGGGCGGCAGCATCTACGGGCTGTGACCGGCATGCCGGCGTCTCTCACGCGGCGCGCCGCCAGCGCGGGAGCGCTGGCGCTGCTGCTCGCCATGACCCTCGGTACACCGGAGCCGCTCAGCGCGCAGACCCCCGCGGAGCGGCAGCAGGCGGCGGACGCCGCGTTTCACAACGACTGGGCCAACCTGCAGCGCTATCACGCGGCGAACTTTGCACTCGGTGATCCGAAGCCCGGCGAGGCGCGCGTCGTCTTCATGGGCAACTCCATCACGGAAGGCTGGGCGTCGCGCTTTCCGGAGATGTTCCCGGGCAAGCCATATATCGGGCGCGGCATCAGCGGGCAGACCACGCCGCAGATGGTCGTGCGCTTCCACCAGGACGTCGTCGCGCTGCATCCAGCGGTCGTCGTCATCCTCGGCGGCACCAACGACATCGCCGGCAACACCGGTCCCTCGACGCTCGAGATGATCGAGGACAACCTGAAGGCGATGACCGAAGTGGCGCAGGCCAACGGCATCAAGGTCGTGTTGTCGTCCGTGCTGCCCGTGTTCGACTATCCGTGGAAGCCTGGTCTCGTGCCGGCACCGAAGATCGTGGCGCTGAATGTGTGGATGCGCGACTACGCCGCGAAAGTCGGCGCCGTGTACCTCGACTACCACTCCGCCATGGCCGACGAGCGGCAGGGACTGCCGCCCAACCTCGCGGCCGACGGCGTGCATCCCACCGAGGCGGGCTATCGCATGATGGCGCCCCTCGCCGAGGCCGCGATTGCCGCGGCGCTCCGCGGCCGATGAGCGCGGGCGGCACGTCGCGGCGCCGCTTCCTCGCCGACGCGGCGGCGGTCACAGGTGCAGTGCTCGGCGTGGCGAGCCTGCCGCGCGCGGCGGCGGCGATGTCGACGTCAGCGCACTCGTCGTCCGCGAGCGGCGGTGACCCAGTAGCGCTCGACGTCGCTGGCGCCGTACGGCTCGGCGTCGCCAGCTATTCGCTACGCAACCTGAAGCTGGATGCCGCGCTCGATGCTGTGAAGGCGCTGCGCACGCCGTTCGTGAACTTCAAGTCCGTGCACGTGCCGTACGAGAAGTCGCCGCAGGAACTGGCCGCGCTGCGACAGCGCATCGAGGGCGCGGGCTTCCGCATCGTGGGCGGCGGCACCATCGACTTCACCATCGACACCGACGACGGCGTCCGCCGCTACTTCGACTATGCGCGCGCCGCCGGGATGCCGCTCATCGTCGCCACGTGCGCGCCCGCCGTGCTGCCGAGGATCGAGAAGTTTGCGCGGCAGTACGACATCAAGGTCGCGCTACACAATCACGGGCCCGAGGACACGCATTATCCGTCGCCGTACGACGTGTTGCGCCACGTGGAGGGGATGGATCCGCGAATGGGGTTGTGCATGGACGTCGGGCACAGTGCGCGCACCGGCGTGGACCTGGTGAAAGCCATTCGCGACGCCGGCCCTCGGCTGCTCGACATGCACGCGAAGGACCTGCGCGACGCGACGGAGAAGGACAGCCAGTGCATCGTGGGCGAGGGTGTGCTGCCGTTTCCCGCGATGTTCCAGGCGCTCATGGACATCCGCTATGCAGGCTACGTCAACCTCGAGTACGAGATCGACGCCGACAATCCGCTGCCGGGGATGAAACAGTCATTCGCGTACATGCGCGGCGTGCTCGCCGGCCTCGCGCGTTGATGGCGCGTGCGAAGAAGTCCGGCAGTGGGGCGGGCGACGGCGGGCGCGTCGTCAAGCGGCTGCTCATTGCTGCCAGCGTGCTCGCGGCACTCGTCTTCGCGGTGCAGGGCGGCGAGTACGGAACGCGCGACCTGATGCGGCAGCGTTCGCGGCGCGCCGTGCTGGTGGGGTCGATCGACTCGCTCCAGCACATCGTGGATTCTCTCAAGAGGTACAAGCGGCAGGTGGAGACCGATCCGGCGCTGCAGGAGCGGCTGGCGCGGGAGGAGTTCGGGCTGGTGCGCGGGGAGAAGGAAGTGCTGTATCGGTTCGTGGAGCCGGTGGCGCCGTGAGAGGACGAGAGGACGAGAGGACGAGAGGACGCGAGGACGCGAGGGCGAGAGGGCGAGAGGACGAGAGGACGAGAGGACGAGAGGACGAGAGGGCTGTCGTGCAGCCGATGTACGGATGATGCGTTGACATTCGCGGGTGTCGCACTAGGTTTGAGATACTGACGCGGGGTGGAGCAGCCTGGTAGCTCGTCGGGCTCATAACCCGAAGGTCGCGGGTTCAAATCCCGCCCCCGCTATGAACGACACAACTGGCCGGTCCGCGAGGGCCGGCCGAGTTGTTTCCTGAGGTGAAGGTCGAGATATTTGGAGCGTTCCGCGTGGGGTCTCGAGGCGGGACGAGGAACGGGGCAGGGTAGCTCAGCTGGTTAGAGCACGGCACTCATAATGCCGGGGTCGCGGGTTCGAGTCCCGCCCCTGCTACTTGCAGGACAACAACTTGGGTGATTCTCGCACATGGCGGTTTTCTGCGATGTAGCGGAATATGTAGCGGGGCGCCTTCTTTTCGGCGCCCCGTTGGCTTTTCGAGGAGGGGCAAGAGGAATTCCTCCCATGCCCTCAGTGCTGCCGACGCACGAACATCCTTCCGAGGACTCAAGACCGTGGCTGCTGAGCGCAAACCCAAGAAAATGCGATTAGTCGGAAAGAAGCCAGCTACGGACAGGCTTCTAGACCAGCTCTTGAGCGCAAACAAGGTGACCGAGGTAACGGATGTCATCGGCGAGCTTTCTGAGGCGCGTCAGGTGGTCTGGGTGCCCGTGGGCGATAATGACAACAACCTCGCCACTATCAACCTCGGCAGCGACCCGGCGGCAGGGCTTATTGAACGCATTACGAACGCCGTGGATGCCGTCCTTGACCAGAAGTGGCACGAGCAAGGCGAGCCCGCGCACCTGCTTTCACCGAGAGATGCCGTCGAGGAGTGGTACGGTGTTCCGAACGGACGCCTCAGCAACCTCAAGGACGTT
>JBBRZK010000117.1:0-11193 GCA_038236775.1 Gemmatimonadales bacterium | reverse complement strand
TGAGCGCAGCGAAGGATCTGCTTGTTATAGTGGCGAAAAGCAGATCCTTCGCTGCGCTCAGGATGACAAATGCTGCGCTCAGGATGACAAATGCTGCGCTCAGGATGACAAATGCTGCGCTCAGGATGACAAATGCTGCGCTCAGGATGACAAATGCTGCGCTCAGGATGACAGGCTAGAGCACCGACAACCCCGTAAGCGCCACACCCCTGTATCCGCTCGCCTGCACGAACGCGTCGAAGTCGCTGATCGACAAAATGTCGCGCACCGCCTGCCGCTTGTCCGACGCCCTCTCGTAGTACGCCTTCGCGAGCTGGTAGCCCATCCAGTAGCCGAGATCCGGCGGACGCCCGCCGAGTGCCTTCGCGTTCCAGCCGTTGTAGAGGCAGAGCGAGTAGTCGGTGCCGTGCATCGCCGCCTGGAATTCCGTCCACAGCGCGGCCGCATGCGCCTCGCCGTACGCGTTACCCTGCCGCGTGCCCGTGAGCAACTCGGCCACGAGATTCGCGCTGCCCTCCTTGATGCTGTGGCGCAGCAGCGAGCCGCGCAGGAACGACGGACCACCCGTGAGCGCGCCGAGCCACGGATACTGCTGCTGCGTGTGCACGAACTCGTGCGCGATCGTCGGCGCGATGCGGTCGATGCGGCTCGCACGCTCCACGCCGATGAGGACGAGGGGATGACGCCAACCCACCGTGGTGCCGCCGCTGATGCCGTAGCCCACCAGGAAGTACACGGATGGCAGCTTGGCATCAGGGTCGAGCCGCTGGCGATAGGTCGAATAGATGGCCGCGATCGCCGACTGCGCGGAGTCGAGACCGGACAGCTTTCCCTCGAGCGACGCATACAGCGCCGGACTACGTCGCAGCGCGCCACACAGCTCCTTGCGGCCCATGCCGAACTTCGACGCATACGCGATCAGGCCCGGCGAGCCGGCGGCGAGGTAGTCGCCGAATGCGGCGCACGTCGGGTCGCCCGCCGGAATGCGGTGCAGCGCATCGACGAAGCGATGCACGTCAGCCGTGCTGACGACAGGCGCTGCATCGCGCGGGCGCTCGACGGTGCCCTGTCCCGGCGACGTCGCCACAATAGGCAGCACCAGCAGCGCCTTGATCCAGGTCATGATGTCATCCTGAGCGCAACTCCCTGTCGCCCTGAACGCAGCTCTCTGTCATCCTGAACGGAGCTCTCTGTCAGCCTGAACGGAGCTCTCTGCCATCCTGAGCGGAGCTCTCTACCATCCTGAACGGAGCTCTCTGTCATCCTGAGCGCAGCGAAGGATCTGCTTGTCGCGAAGGGCCCGAAAGCAGATCCTTCGCTTTGCTCAGGATGACATGGGCCAAATGTACGTGGCACCGACCGCCCCGCCACGCCCGTCTTGCCCGCCGCCGCTCGTCGCCCCACCGTTGGGAGTGACCGACACCGTGCAGCTTCCCCCCATCGCCCTCGGCAGCCGCTACGAGGTGCGGCGCGTCCTGGGTCGCGGAGGATGGCCACGGTATGGCACGCTCACGACCGCACGCTCGGACGCGACGTCGCCATCAAGGTGCTCGACCCGCACGCGAACGGCAGCTTCGACCGCGACCGCTTCCTGCTCGAGATCCGCGTCACCGCGCGACTCGTGCATCCGGGCATCCTGCCGCTCTTCGACTCCGGCACCGCCGACGACCACGTCTTCTTCGTCATGCCGCTGGTGCTCGGCGAGACGCTCCGCCAGCGCCTCGACCGCGAGTCGCAACTGTCCGTGGACGACGCCGTCGGCATCGTGTCCGACCTCGCCGAGGCGCTCGCGTACGCCCACGGCGAAGGCGTGGTGCATCGCGACCTCAAGCCGGAAAACGTCTTCTGCCACGCGGGTCGCACACTGCTCGGCGACTTCGGCGTTGCGCGCGCCGCGGGACTCGATACGGCGCGCACCGGCGACGATCGGCTCACGTCCGTCGGCGTCGTCATCGGCACGCCGCTCTACCTGAGCCCCGAGCAGGCCCTCGGCGACACCCACACCGACGGCCGCGCCGATCTCTACGCGCTCGGCTGCCTGTTCTACGAGATGCTCGCCGGCCGTCCGCCGTACCATGGCAGCAACGTCATGGCGCTCATCACGCAGCACGTCACTGCGCCGGTGCCGGACCTCGCCGCAGTGCGCCCCGACGCCGGCCCCGCCATCGCCCGCATCATCACGACGCTGCTCGCGAAGGATCCCGACGACCGCTTCGCGAACGCGTCGGCATTCCTCGCCGAGCTGCGGCGCGCCGTCGCGCCAGCCGGTCATTCGTCCGGCGAGATCGAGGCGGGCCCGCCCATCCCGAGCGCCGCGCAGCGCATCGTTCACGAGGGCGCGCGCGCCGCGTACATCAACGGGCGCAACTACTGGATGCGGTCCATGCAGGGCGGACGCGACAGCGAGTCGAAGCTCAAGCTTGCCCGCGTGTACCTCGAGCGCGCGCGCGAGCTTGCCCCGGACGACCCACGGGTGCTCGCCGCGCTCGCCGACTGCATCCTCGTCTTCGGGCTGCGCGGCTTCGCGCCCCTCGACGTCGCGCGCGCGGACGGGCAGGACCTGCTGCATCGCGCACTCGCCATCGACGACAGCGTCGGGGGGGTGCACGCGGCACTCGGCGTGGACTTCATGTACTGGCAGGACGACTTCGAGTCCGCGCGCGCGGAACTGCGCGCGGGCCGCGACCTCGACCCCAACGACGCGATGGCGCGTCGGCAGTACGGTAACTACCTGAAGATGAACGGAGAGATCGACCGCGCCATCGAGGAGATGCGCGCCGCCATCGCCATCGACCCCCGCGCGCCATTCATGCACCTCGGGCTCGGCGACTGCCTCATCGCCGCCGGCCGCAACGACGAGGCCGTGCATCCGCTGCGGAATGCGCTCCGCCTCGCCCCCGCGTACATCGCCGCGATCGAACGGCTCGAGATCGCCTGCCATCGCGCCGGCCGACACGAGGAGGCCGGCGTCGCGCGCAGCACGCTGCACAACATTCGCGACCAGGTCGATCGCGCGAAGCTCCTCTCCGCCGACATTGCGGCGCTCGGCTGGCCCGCCGCGCGCGCCGCGGACATCCGCCGCGACCGCGACGCGCTGCTCGCGCGCGCGGAAACCACCGACCCGTTCATCGAGCACGGGAGTCGCCAGGCGGCCGACGCCATCATCTCGGCACACGCCGAGCTGGGCGAGTGGAACGCCGCGATGGACTGGGTGGAGCGCGGCTATCACCGCCGTCCGGGACGATTGCGCCGAGT
Source organism: Gemmatimonadales bacterium (assembly GCA_038236775.1). GTDB lineage: Bacteria > Gemmatimonadota > Gemmatimonadetes > Gemmatimonadales > Gemmatimonadaceae > AG11. Next base: position 7,938 of record JBBRZK010000117.1, on the reverse strand, counting down.
GCTCACCGACCTCCTGTTCGACCGCCGCGGCCTCGCGTTCGATCCGCGCTATGCGCCGCTGCTGCGCAATGCGGGGTTGTCAGACCTCCTCTGACCGCACGTGCACGTTCGCCACAGAGGTTCACAGAGGACTGCGTGAACGGCTGCTCACGAAGTCCTCCACGTCCTCCGCGGTAGACACTCTTGTTCTTCGCCCCTCGAGGAACTTCGCCCGGCCACGAGCAGGAATTGCCACAGAGTCTCCCGTCAGAGCGAGCAGGGGCATGAGACAACCGTACGTTTCCTCGTGCCGTTCACCGACTGCGCGCGGTAGCAGCCGTTGACACCCGCCACCCGCGCAGCCATGTTCGCGCAAAATCGTACTCCAACGGTCGCACTTCGATGCTGTCAGACGACGACGTCTTTTCAGTGGAAGGAGACCTGTACTGCTGGCGCGATGTCATCCTGTCGGCAGTCCGCAGTGGCGCTTGGCGCGACGTAGAGCGGCGTGCCCGCCAGGGCGCCGCATGCTCGCATCACGCGGAGGCCACGCGGGGCGTGCTGCCGAGCACCGCCGTGGACGCCGCCAGCCGTGAGTTCCGCTACGCGCATGACCTCGTCACCGCGCACAGCATGGAGGAGTGGCTCGCGCGCCGTGGCCTCACCGCCCAGGAATGGACGGGCTACCTGCGGCGCGACCTGTACCAGCGTCAATGGGCCGCCCAGCCCGAGGACCTCGCGGCCCGATACCCGATCCCTGACGACGAAGCCGCCACACTCGCGTTCGTGGACGCGAAGTGCTCGTTCGCGCTCGAGACCTGGGCCCGTGCGCTGGCGGCACGAGCCGCCGCGCACACTGCCGTGATGTCGACGTCGTACAAAAATGGTGGCACGGCCACAGCCCCGAGTGCCGACACCGAGCCGGAATCGCTCCCGCCCGCGCTGCCAGTGCGTGCGCTCGGAACGGACGATTCCGCCAGGCTCTCCGCGGCCGCCGGACGACTTCGGAAGGTGGAGGCATCCGTCGCCGCGTTCCGTACCTCCGTGGTCACCGAGCCCGCCCTGCGGAGCTACGTGAGTGCGCGCCAGCTCGACTGGGTGCGCTTCGGATGCCGCATCATGTCGTTCCCCGACGAAGGGATGGCCGCCGAGGCGGCGTTGCTGCTGCGCGAGGACGGGGAGGGCTTCACCGCCGTGTATCAAGTGGCCCACACCGTCCCCAAGGGAGCGCATTTCTTTCTCGACGACGTCGACGACACGTTGCGCGATTTCTTCCTCGGCTCGCGCGTTGGCGACGTGATCGGCCCGGTGCGGCGCGACGGGGCCTACGTGCTCTACCAGGTCGATGAAAAGGTGCTTCCGGTCGTCGGGGACCCGCACGTTCGGTGTCGCGCGGAAGCGGGCGTGCTCGCGGCGGCGCTCGAACAGCAGTGCGACCGGCGCGTCACCTGGCTTGGCGCCGAGGTGAGGCGATGACGATGGCGACCTCATGATCCAGGCCTCCTACACCCTCGAGCAACTCACCACCGAGGACGACGCGATGCGTCGCTGCCTGGAGCTCGCCCACGTTGCGGCACGCACTGACATTCCCGTGCTCATTCTTGGCGAATCGGGCACCGGCAAGACGATGCTCGCGCGCGCCATCCACAACTCGTCAGCCCGCGCGACGGCCGCATTCGCCTCGTTCAACGCGGCGGCGCTGAGCGAGACGTTGCTCGACAGCCAGCTGTTCGGCCACGAGAAGGGCGCTTTCACCGGCGCGACGAAGCGCGTCCTCGGCAAGTTCGAACAGGCGCATCGGGGGACGCTGTTCATCGACGAAATCGCCGACATGACGGCGGCGGCACAGGCGAAGATCCTCCGCGCCGTCGAGTACGGCGAGTTCGAGCGGCTGGGCTCCGAGGCCCTGCAGGTCGCGGACGTCCGGCTCATCTCGGCGACGCACCTGCCGATTCGCCGCTTCATGCAGAGCGACCACTTCCGGCGTGACCTGTTCTACCGCATCAGCGGACTGTCCATCACGGTGCCGCCCCTGCGCGACCGGCCAACGGATCTTCGCGCCCTGGTGGGGACGGAGATCGCTGCCGCGGCGCAGTTGCAGCACAAGCCGATCGTCGGGCTCAGCAGGCAGGCCGCGGCAATGCTCTTCGCCCACCGGTGGCCCGGCAACCTGCGCGAGTTGCAGCGCGTCGTGCATACGGCCGTCGCGATGACGAACGGCGACGTCATCTATCCTGACGCGCTGCTGCTCGAGGTCGAGAGCGACATGAGGAGCGACGTTGAGCCCCGACCGGCGTCCAGCGGAACGAACTCCGCCACCGCGGGCGACGGGTCGCTCGACGCAAGCTCCTCGTCCGGGCACCAGGAGCAGCGTGAGGACCTGACACTGCGTCGCGTGGAAGAGCGGCACATCCGCGATGTGCTGTCGCGGATGGCGGGCTGCAAGCGGCGCACGGCGCGCGCGCTGGGCGTGTCTCGCTCGACCCTGGACCGGAAGCTCTCGTCGTTCGCCCCGATTGGGACGTCAGGCTCCGTGTAGTGGAAGGACGAGAGGACGAGAGGACGAGAGGACGAGAGGGGACCGCAACATACTCGGTGTCTTCTCTCGTCCTCTCGTCCTCTCGTCCTTTTAGTCGAGCATGAACCACGCACGTCGCGCAGTCCACCCCCCTGTCAGGTCACTTGATGCCGTCGACCGGTTGGTAAGAAAGCGGCGGCAACTTGCCGTCAACCGGCCCGAAGCCTCCCTTCACCTTCGAGGCATCCGCCGGTTGCTTGTCGGGAAGATCCTTGAACTCCTCCTTGTCGGTCGTCGAGTCCTTGCTCGGTGTCGCGTCGGGCCGGGCCATGGTCGCCTCGTGGTTGATGGAAGTCGTGATCGTGTGCAAGCGTGGTGCCGAGGATTGACGAGGACGAGAGGACGAGAGGGCGAGAGGGACTGCAACACCAATGGCAGTTTCTCTCGTCCTCGCGTCCTCTCGCCTCCCCTCGGTCTCACATCGCGACCATTGCCTCGATCAGCGACCATCCGGTATCGAAGTAAGACAGCGTCGAACGCGTCGTGCATCGAGCCACGTTATTCAGTCAAAGAGATTGAACGGCGCGAGCAAGGGTGGTGCGCGACTTGCTGCGCAAGGCCTGGCTGCCTTCCGCCCTCCTCAGCACACGGTGCAATGACACCACCGCTGTCATGAAGCGAAACCCCACCGAGCCCGAAGTGGACGCGACCGAGGATTCGCGCCAGCCCCGGGATGACGACGTCATTCGCATCGACGACTTGACGCCCCCCGACAATGTCCGCGGAGGGCGCAAGCTGTTCCTCGGCGAGATGCATACGCCGCTCAGCAACCCGAAGGCAAAGCCGCAGTCGTAACTCACTCGCGGACGGCTCCATCAGTAACCGCTTGATCGCATCGTCGGACAACGGTGCACGACTTGCCTTGCCACGCGCCGGATTCTCCCGCACCGCCCACCCGGGAATCCGCGCAAACCCATTCACCACGAGGCACCCATGTCCACCGACGATCGCAAGGATCCCAACACCAGCCCCGCTTCCGAGAAGAAAGACGAAACGGTGACGGACCTGCCGGCGCGCGAGGCCAGCAGTGGGAAGGATGAGGACATCAAGGGTGGCCGGATGAAACTGGATCCTCTCTCGTCCGCCGATGCAACAATCATCCGGCGCTAGGTGAGCTTCCCGGGATAGAGGTGCAATCCGCGGAATGGCCGTGCCGCCGCGGTCGTTTGACCACAGAGGGCCGCGCGAAGTACACGCGGTCCTCCGTGAACCTCTCTGTCCTCTGCGGTAATCCCGATGTCATCCCGAGCGTAGCGAAGGATCTGCTTTTCGCCGGCCACGACACGCAGATCCTTCGCTGCGCTCAGGATGACACACGCAGATATGTCGCTGCGTTCAGTCACATCCGCGCACGGAACGTGACGTAGAATGTCCGCGGCTGCCCCGGTGACACGATGTGGCCCGCGATCACCTCGGGGTACGCGCGGTCCAACACATTCCGCACGCTGCCCTCCACCTCCATGCCAGCCAGCGGCACGGATGCCGCCACGTGCAGCAGGCCATAGCCGCCCACCGCCACGCCCGGTTCGTCGAACGGACTGTATGGCCCGACGAAGTTTCCGCTCACGCGCCCACGCACGTACGTGCCGGCTGGCGTGATGTCGACCGCCGCGACCCCCACGTACTTCGACGTGTTGTAGACGCGCTGCCCGTCGAGCACCTCCGGTGCGCCGCCGCCGTCCTCCGGTGCGGCCACGAGGTTGCGGTACCGCGCGTCATTGAACGTCCAGTTCCCGGAGGTCGTGAACAGCGGTGTGAGCGGCACGCGCCAGTCCAGCTCCACGCCCTGACGCCGGCTCGCGCCACCACTCGTTGATACGAGCGTCACCGGATTGAGCGTCTCCTCGTTGCTCACGTCCATCCGGAACAGGGAGACTGACGCGCTCGTGCCCTGCCGGTCGAACTTGAGGCCCGTCTCATACGCCCACGCCGTGATCGGCGACAGCGTCGGGTCGATGATGATGCCGTTGGCCGAGCGGAACCCGCGCGATGCGTTGGCATAGATGCCGAGCTCCGGCGAGAGCCGGAACAGTGAGCCGAGCTTGGGCGAGAACACACCATGCGTCGCATCCACGACGTCGCCGCCATCCTGCGGCGTCGATCGAGTACCGAGCGCGTCGTAGCGCGCGCCGATGTCGAGGCGCCAACGCTCGTTGAGGTCCATGTGCGATTGCGCGAAGAGTGCGCCGGACAACTGCCGCCCCTTCACGAGCGCCGCCGAGGAATCGCTGGTGCGCGACGTCGTGTACCAGTTCTCGAAGTTCGACCGGTCCCAGCGCGTCTCGGCACCAACGGTGACCTCGTTGCCCGCGAGCGCCCACGTGAGCGCCGTCGTCGCACCGGCGCCTGCGCGCGAGTCCTCCTCCTCCGTCTGGCTCCCCGAGCCCTCGAACCGTCCGCCCGCGGGGGGAATCGTGAGGAAGAGTTGCCACCGGCTCTGCGTCGCGTACAGCGTCGTGCGCGAGATGACGGAGCCCGTGAGGACGCGGAGGCTGAGCCGTTCCTGCGCCCGTCGCTTGTAGCCGCCATCCGTCGCGTTGGAGACGACGTCGTAGTCGTGCTGCGCGAACTCGTCCTCGCTGAGGAAGCCCGGTGAGTTCCAGTTGCCGCCGTACACCTCCACGCCGCCGTCCATCGTAACGCCGGGGACGACGTCGTGCACGACGCGCGCATGTCCCTGCGTGACGTCATAGCGCGAGTTGGGACGGAAGCCGTCCTCGCGCTGGTACCGAACGCCGAGCACACCGCCGCCGCGCGCGCCGTGGTCGAAGCCGGTGAGCAGCATCGCCTCGCCGCGCCCGAAGCTGCCGCCGGACAGCGTGGCCTCCGTGCCGCGCATGCGCTCCAGCGTGCGGACGTTCAGCACGCCGGCGAGCGCGAAGTTGCCGAAGAGCGCGCTCGTCGGCCCGCGCAGCACGTCGATGTCCTGCACGCCGCCGGGAAACAGCACCGAGAGGTCGTTGTAGCCCTCCGCATGGCCGTTCACCGGCTCGTTGAGTGGAACACCATCCACCCATGTGGCGAGGTCCGTGGAGTGATCGGAACTGAAGCCGCGAAGCGAGGCGTCCGACGCGAACCCCGGACCCTGTCCCTGTTCGTGGACCTCGAGGCCCGCGGCCTGGCGCAGCAGCTCGTAGGGTGAGCGTGCGGGCGTCTGCCGAATCGTCGCCGCATCGACATGCGTCGCCGCGACGGGTTGTTCACGCTCGGCCGGCGTCGCGACGACTGTCACTGCCTTGAGGCGCGCGATCGAGTCCGCGCGCGATGTGGAATCAGTATGCGCTGGGCGGCCCTGGGCCGCGAGCACGGTGGGAATGCAGGGCAGGAGCGCGGCAAAAGCTGCGCACCGCGCCTTCTTGCGGGTGATGACCACGGGACCTCACACAGGGACGGTTCACCCGGCGTCGCGACGCGCGCGCCAGGGCGCGGTCGTCCCGGGAGGGAGACCGCGCGGAAAACGTCAGGCTGTGGTGAGTGGAGGTCCGTTGGTGGGGGGCCGGGCGTACGCGATTGCCGCCGGGCGGAAATCGGTGGCCGCGGACACGAGTACGCTTGCGCGCTCGTGGAGTACGACGATCAGCTGGGTGCGTGCGACGTTCGGCACCGTGGCGACGACAGCAACGCAGCATGCACCGAGGCACGTGCAGATCGCCGCGGCGTGCTTGCCCGACGAGTGCGCGGAGTCGGTGTGATGGGCATGCGCCATCGCGGCGCCGTGGACATGACCGCCCATGGGTCCGTCGTGCATCGCGCATGCGTGCAGCGCTGCCGCTTCGGTCAGGCCGACCAGCAGCCACAGACCGCAGACGAGGGAGATGGCCCGGAACCACAGTCGGCCGCGCATAAACAGAAGGTATGCACGGAATAGCGGTGCTCGCTACCGGCCCGGGCCAGGTTCGGACCCGTTTGTGCCTTGTAATCTCCACTCATCTTTCAGGAGACGTCGTGCGCCTCGCGGACTTCATCGAAACGAACTGCGAGCCGATCCTCGCCGAGTGGGAGGCGTTCGCGTCCACCAGCGGGCCGGCCGGCAGCACCATGGATCGCGTCGCCCTGCGTGATCACGCATTGGCGATGCTGAATGCGATCGTCCTCGACCTTCGTTCGCCACAGACCGAGGCGGAGCAGGCGGACAAGGGACGTGGGCAGGCCAAGGTCGAGGCAGGTGCGCCCGACACCGCGGCGGAGGTGCACGGCGCCGATCGCGCCGAGTCGGGGTTCACCGTCGAGGAGATGGTGTCCGAGTACCGCGCCCTGCGCGCCAGTGTGCTGCGCCTCTGGACCAAGGCCACGCATACGCTCACCGAGGGCGACTTCGACGACCTGATCCGCTTCAACGAGACGATCGACCAGGCCCTGGCGGAGTCGATCCAGCGCTATGCGCTCGATGTCACCAGCTCGCGCGACGTCTTCCTCGCCGTCCTCGGCCACGACCTCCGCTCTCCGCTCGGCGCGATGACGATGGCGTCGCAGTTCATGCTCGACACGGGCGAGCTTCACGAGCCGCACCTGACGCTCACGACACGCATCGCCCGCTCCGCGCGCCGCATGAACGCGCTCGTGAGCGACCTGCTGGACCTCACCCGGAGCCGGCTGGGATCGGGCATTCCCATCGTGCGCGGCGAGATGGACCTGAAGGCGGAAGCGGCGCACGCCATCGACGAGGTGCGCGACGCCAATCCCGGCGCGGTGTTGCAGCTCAATGCGTCGGGCGACTTGCACGGAAACTGGGACTGTGGACGCGTGAGCCAGGTGCTCGCCAACCTGCTCGGCAACGCGGTGGAGCACGGGTTGCCGAAGTCGAAGATCAGCCTCACGGTGCGCGGCGAGGCGAGCGATGTCGTGCTGCAGGTACACAACTATGGCGTGCCCATTTCGGGTGACGCACGCGCCGGCCTGTTCGATCCGCTCAAGCGGATCGATCGCGGCGACTCGTCGCAAGGCAACCTCGGCCTCGGCCTCTACATCGCGGAGCGCATCGTCGCCGCGCACGGCGGCAGCATCTCGGTGGACTCCGCGGAGTCGAGCGGCACGTTCTTCACCGTCCGGCTGCCGCGCTGGGACGAGACGGATACGGGCCCGACGGCGTGAATTGCGACGGCATGTACCGCAACGGCATCAACAGCCAGAACCACGAACCAGATCACGAATCGGAACCACAAACCCACAAACTAGATCCAAAGAAAAGTAGAACTACAAAAAAGTGCAACCACAACAAAGTGGAACGACAGAAGAGCAGACGGAACCTGTCAAGGAGTTTGAGACACCGGGTGGGCTGAGTTTACTGAGCGACGTCTTCTGACACGAGGAGTTTGGGTGGGTTGATCCACGCAGCGGTCGGCAGGCCCGCAGGCGTGGGGGGACGGCGGACAAACCGCTCG
>JBBRZK010000116.1:0-11209 GCA_038236775.1 Gemmatimonadales bacterium | reverse complement strand
GGTACTCGCCTTCGTCACCGCGCTGGACGTGGTGACGAAGGGTTTCGCCGAGCGGCTGCTCGCACCCCAGCGGATTCCGCACGAGGTGGCAGCGGAGTGGCTTCGGTTGACCCTCGTCTACAATCCCGGCGCGGCGTTCGGCCTCAACCTGGGCGCGCAGTCGCGGTGGATCTTCACGGCGCTCACCCTGGTGGCGCTGGTGATCCTCGCGCGGCTGTATGCCGCCACGGCGCGCGGCGACCTGCCGCGGGCGCTGGCGCTGTCGCTCGTGTGCGCCGGCGCCGTGGGCAACCTCCTCGACCGCCTGCGTTCGGACATGGGCGTGGTAGATTTCCTCGACGTGGGCCTGGGCGATACGCGGTGGCCGACGTTCAACGTCGCCGACATGGCGGTGAGCGTCGGGGCGATGCTGCTCGCTTGGGTGCTCTGGCAGGAAGATCGGGCCGCCGTTCGGCGGGAATCCGAGCAGCATGTGCTGACACCCGTTGGCGCGCCGTCGCCGGTCGACGGCGGAGATCTCGTCTGACAACCTCACTTGCTCCCGTCCGGCCGCACGTGCGCCTCTTCTGGGGCACCGCGGCCACGGTGGTCGTCGTGGACCTGGTGTCGAAGCTCCTTGCGGAGCGGCTGCTGCCGCCGCGCTACGTACCGCACAAGGTGATCGGCGACGTCGTGCGCTTCACGCTCGCGTACAACCCCGGTGCGGCGTTCAGCATGTCGCTCGGTGTGTATTCGCGCCTCATCTTCGGGGCGTTCGCCGTGATCGCGCTGGTGGTGCTCTGGCGCCTGTACCGGATGACTGGCACGGGCGCGCGTGCCGGCGACGTGACGCGCATCGTCGCGCTGGCCCTGGCCTGGGGTGGCGCGGCCGGCAACCTGCTGGACCGGTTCCGCTCGCCGCTCGGCGTCGTGGACTTCATCGACATCGGCGTGGGCGACGTCCGCTTCTGGACGTTCAACGTCGCGGATTCCGCGGTGACCGTCGGCGCGCTCATCCTCGCCTGGTCGCTGTCGCGCGAGGACCGCGACCAGCGATTGGCGCAGGCGGCGGAACGGAACGCGCACCCGGCCCCGGACGCGGCGGTGGTTGCGGCCGAGGGCCCTGGTCCAGTCCTGGAGCAGCGCGACGGGACGGACGTGTGAGCAACGCCGGCGGCGGAGGCCAGCGACACGAGCTGGTCGTTCCCGCTGACGCACCGCGGCTGGACCTGTTCCTGGCCAGTGCCCTCGACATCTCGCGCACGCAGGCCGCCACGCTGATCGCGAACGGGCGCGTGGCGGTGAACGGCGGGGCGGAGCGGGCGAGCTACCGGCCGTCGGCGGGCGACCGCGTCACCGTCGAGATCGCGCCGCCGGCCGCGCGCCCGGTGGAAGCGGAAGACATCCCTCTCGTCGTGGCCTACGAGGACGACGACGTCCTCGTCGTGGACAAGCCGGCTGGCATGGTGGTGCACCCTGCGCCCGGGAACTGGAGCGGCACGCTGGTGAATGCGCTCAAGGGGCGGGGCGGGCCGCTGTCGGAGATCGGCGGCGAGGAGCGCGAGGGTATCGTGCACCGGCTCGACAAGGAGACCTCCGGCCTCCTGCTCGTGGCGCGCACGGACCGCGCGCACCGCGTGCTGGGGGCGGCGATGGCGCGGCGCGAGATCGTGCGCCGCTACGCCGCGCTGAGCTGGGGCCACCTGGATGGGGATGCCGTCACGGTGGACAAGCCCATCGCGCGAGACCCGCGAGACCGAAAGCGCATGGCAATCGTCAGTACCGGACGGGCGGCGCGCACGGACTTCGTGCGCCTTGCGCGCTTCGACGCCGTGGATCTCCTGCGGGCCCACCTGCACACCGGACGAACACACCAGATTCGCGTCCACCTGTCGTCCATCGGGCATCCGGTGGCGGGGGACGACACCTATGGGGGCGGCGGCGGACGCAAGCTGCTGTCACTCCCTGCGAAACGACACTTCCTGCACGCGGCCTGGCTGCGCTTCACGCATCCGGTCACCGGCGTGCCGCTGGAACTGAAGTCCGCGTTGCCGCCGGAACTCGTGCGTTCGCTCGCGAGTGCCGCGGGGCCCGACGTCGCGTTTGCCGACACTGATCCGCTGGAGTATTTTGGCTTCTTCCGTGACGACACTTGAAGCGCGCGCGGATGCGCGGACGCTACTCTTCCGGGTAGCGGGGCGGGCGTACGGGTGTGACATCGAGGCCGTCCGGGAGATCATCCCGTATCGGCGCGCCACGCGACTGCCTGGCGCGCCGCCGTACGTCCAGGGCCTGATCAACCTGCGCGGCACGATCGTCACCGTGCTCGACCTCGGCATGCGGCTGGATCCCACGCGCGCGCCGGTGCAGGACGGCTCGATCATCCTCGCGACGCACGGTACGCGCGTGGTTGGGGTCGCGGTGGACGAGGTGCTGGACGTGCAGGCGATCGCGGAGGAACCGGTAGCAGGCGCGGGAGCGGAGGTGCACGGCCTGGTTCGGGGGCTCGGCCACCTGGGCGACGGCGTCGTCGTCATGGTGGACATTCACGTGCTGGTCACGCAGGTCCTGCTCTAGGGGGGCAATCGAGTGAGTCATACAGTTCTCATCTGTGACGACGCCATCTTCATGCGGACGATGGTGGGCGACATCCTGCAGCAGGCGGGCTTCGAGATCGTCGGCGAGGCGGAGACGGGCGTGCAGGCCGTGGAGAAGTACAAGCAGTTGCGTCCCGACCTCGTGACGATGGACATCGTGATGCCCGACATGGGCGGGATCGACGCCGTGCGCGAGATCTGCAAGTTCGATCCGGGTGCGAAGGTCCTGATGTGCAGCGCCATGGGCCAGCAGGCGCTCGTCGTGGAGGCCATCCAGGCGGGCGCCAAGGACTTCGTCGTCAAGCCGTTCCAGCCGAGCCGCGTGCTCGAAGCCGTCCAGCGCGTGCTGGGGTGACCGCGGGGCACGTGCTCCACCGGCACCGTCTCCATGGATAGCGCCCAGTACGCCGAGCTCTTTCTCACCGAGAGCCGCGAGCACGTGTCCGCCATCAACCACTCGCTGCTTTCACTGGAGCGCGGCGAGGGTGGTGCGGAGCCCGTGGGCGCGATCTTTCGCGCCGTGCACACGATCAAGGGGATGAGTGCCACGATGGGCTACTCGGCGGTCGCGTCGCTCTCGCACGAGCTGGAGACGCTGCTCGACGGCGTACGGCGCGGCGTCCGGCACGTGGACGCCACGCTGATGCAGTTGCTCTTCGAGTCCGCCGACGTGCTGGAGCACGCGGTGGAGGACGCCGTGGAAGGGCGTGCGCATGGCGGCGATGTGGACGGCCTGGTGGGCCGGCTGCGTGAGGAGGGGGCACGCGTTCCGGGCGCGGCATTGCCCGCGCGCGTTGCGCGCGTGACGACATCATCCGGCTGGACGGCCGCCGCGCCGGTGGGCGAGGGACTTCTCGTCCGCGTCCGTCTCGCGCAGGGCACCGCGCTCAAGGGGGTGCGGGCCTTTCTCGTCGTGCAGGCCGCCGCGCCGCTCGGCGAGGTGGTCGCGTGCGAACCGTCGCTCGCCGCGATGCAGGCAGACGAGTTCGATCACGACTTCGCCATCCGGCTGCGCACCGACGCGGCGCCGGAGCGCGTGGCGGAGGTGCTGCGCGCCGCCGGTGACGTGGCGGATGTGTCGATCGGCGAGGACGCGGACCGGCCGACGCTCGGGCCCGCGCCCATGCGCGACGACACGCCGCCCGACGCTGCGCCCGCCAACGCCTCGCCGCCCCGCGACGGCGACGCGCGGCCGGATGCACGCCGCCAGCGCAGCGTACGCATCGATCTGCGCCGGCTCGACACCCTGATGAACCTCATCGGGGAGCTCGTGATCACGCGCGGACGGCTCGTCCAGCTCGCCGGCGCGAGCGACGATCCGGCGCTCGTGGAAAGCGTGGCGCAGGCATCGCGACTCGTCGCCGACTTGCAGGACGAGATCATGACCAGCCGGATGGTGCCGGTGTGGCAGGTGTTCGACCGCTTTCCGCGACTCGTGCGCGACGCGGCCCGTTCGGTGGACAAGCAGGTGGAGTTCTCCATCGAGGGGAAGGACGTGGAGCTTGACCGCTCGATGCTGGAAGAGGTAGGCGACCCCATCGTGCACCTGCTGCGGAATGCGATCGACCATGGCATCGAACGTCCCGAGGAGCGCGTCGCGAAGGGGAAGCCGCCCGCCGGCCGCCTCACCCTCAGCGCACTGCGCGACCGATCCGCGGTGGCCATCCGCGTGAGCGACGACGGGCAGGGCATCGACCGGGAGCGCGTCCTGGCCCGGGCGCAGGAAAGCGGCCTGGTGGACGCGGCCAAGACCGACCTCTCCGACGAGGAACTCGTGCGCCTGATTGCGCGGGCGGGGTTCTCGACGGCGGAGCGGGTGACCGACCTGTCCGGACGCGGCGTGGGCGTGGACGCGGTCTACAACAGGGTCCGCGCGCTCGGCGGCTCGGTGGACATCCGGAGCATCCGGGGCGAGGGCACGACGGTGACGCTGCGCCTGCCGCTGACCCTCGCGATCGTCCGTTCCCTGCTCGCGCGCGTGGGCGACGAGGTGTACGCCGTGCCGATGACACACGTGAGCGAGACGGTCGAGCTCCAGCCGACGGTGCAGCGCTCGATGCAGGGGCGGGACGTGCTCATGCTCCGGGACGAGGTGCTGCCGCTGGTGCGCCTGCGCGGGTTGGTGGACTTTACCGGGGCGGCCGAAAGTGGCCTCGAACAGGTGATCGTCGTCGAACTGGCGGAGCGGCGAGCCGCCCTCGTGGTGGACGCGCTGATCGGCCAGCAGGAAATCGTGGTGAAGCAGTATGATGGTGTCCAGGACGCGCGCTCGTTATTCAGTGGCGCCACCATCCTCGGCGACGGTGCCCCGGCGCTGATTCTCGACGTCAGCAGCCTTCTCTAAACGGAACCCGACATGGATGACCTACGCTCGCTGAAGGCGCTGCAGCTCGACGCGTTGCGCGAAGTCGCGAACATCGGAGCGGGCCACGCCGCCACCGCGCTCTCGCAGATGATCAACAGCACCATCATGATCAGCGTGCCGACGATCAACGTCTCGCGCCTGGAGGATGTACCGCCCCAGATCTCCGCCCCGGAGGAACCGGTGGCGGCGGTGCTGATGCACATGATGGGGGACCTCACGGGGCGCACCCTGCTGGTGTTCCCCAAGCCCACGGCCGTGCGGCTCGCGGAGCTCATGCTGCGCCGGCCGCCGGGCTCCAGCCCGGAGCTGGGCGAGATGGAGCAGTCGGCGATCAAGGAGGCCGGCAACATCCTGAGCAGCGCGTACATGAACGCCCTCAGCGACTTCATGGGCATGATGCTGCTCCCCTCGCCGCCGTCGCTCGCCATCGACATGAGCACGGCGGTGCTCACCACGGCGTACCTGCAGTTCGGCACGGACAAGGACTACGTGTTCTGCGTGGAGAGCGAGTTCTTCATGCACGACGTGGGGGAGCGGCTCCGCGGGTTCTTCCTGCTGCTGCCCGACCCGGCGTCGCTCCAGGCCATCCTGCGCGCGGTCCGCGTGGCATGAGCTCGACGTCCTGTCATCCTGAGCCACAGGCGAAGGATCTGCTTGAAGCAGGTCCTTTCCTTCGGCTCCGCTCAAGGCAGGCGCTTCGCTCAGGACGACACCGTGCCATGGCCAGGCGCTCATAGTCATGGCCTCGACGCTCCCCTCGACGCGCGACCGCGACGTGCTGCGGTCGTTTGCGCGCCGCATCGATCCATCCGACGCGGGCGCGCACAACAACCTCGGCGTCCTGTACTACAACAAGGGGTTGTACGAGGAGTCGGTGAGCGCGTTCATGCGCGCGCTGGAGCTGGACGCGAAGATGCTCGTGGCGCAGCGCAACCTGGAGATCGCCTACTTCAATACCGGCTACTACGACCGGCGCGTGGGCGACCTCACCGAACGTCTGCGCGCCCACCCCGACGATCGCGAGGCCCGCTGGGAGCTGGGCCGCACGTTCGCGCTGCTGGGCAAGACCCCGGACGCCGTCGCGGAGTTCACCGAGCTGCTGCGCTACCATCCGGGCGACATCGGCGCACTGGTGCAGCTGGGGCTCGCCGAGCGGACGAACGGGGATCTCGACAAGGCCCTGGGCTACCTGGAGCGCGCACTCGCGCTCGATCCGTCCAGCTCCGTGGTCAACTTCTACATCGGCGAGGTGCTGTACAATCGCGGCGTGAGTGAAGGCGCGCTGTCTGCGCTGCGCCGCGCCGTGGAGTTGAATCCGCACAACCCGGATGCGCACTACCTGATGGGCTTCGTGCTCGGCGACCTCGGGCTGCACGAGGAGGCGCGCGACGTGACGCGGCGCGCCATCCAGCTCAACCCGTCGCTCTCGCGTGCGCAGGCGAACCTCGTGATCGAGGAACGACGCTCGCAGCGGCGCGAGACGCCGACGCCCGTGGCGCCGCGCGCCTCCGTCCGCGCCGCGACGATGGAGGTGCAGCCCGAGGGACAACTCGCGCAATTCAACCTCGGACTCGCCTTCCGCCAGAAAGGCTACTACGGTGAGGCGCTGCGCGAGTATTCCAAGGCGCTCGACCGCGGCGAGGACCGCCCGCTGGTGCTCCAGGCGATGGCGGAGGTGCACCTGCTGCGGCGTGAGCCGAAGGCGGCCGTGGCGCTGTACGACGAACTCCTGGACGACGCGCCGATCAGCCCGAAGCTGTGGAACGAGCGCGGCGTCGCGCTGCACCAGGACGGCCTCTTCGCGGAGGCGCAGGACAGCTACCAGCGCGCAGTGAAGGTCGATCCGGGCTACGCGCTCGCGCACAACAACCTCGGCGTCGCCCTCTACCACTGCGGCGACACGGACGCCGCGGTGGAGTCGTTCCGGCAGGCGCTCGGGCTCCAGCCGTCGTTCAACAAGGCGCGGCTCAACCTCGCGCTGCTGCTCACCAAGGGCAAGCGCTTCCAGCTCGCCCTCGAGGCGTATCGCGGGGTGCTCGAGCGCGCGCCGGAGGACGCCGCCGCCTGGAACGGCGTGGGACTCGTCCTCTCCGAGCTGCGACGCTACGAGGATGCACGCAACGCGTTCGCGCGGGCGGTGCAGTCGGAGCCGGAGTCCGCGGAAGCCCGCTACAACCTGAGCTTCACGCTATCGCACCTGGGCGACTTCGAAGGCGCGCTGCGCGAGACGAAGCGTGCGCTCGAGCTCGACCCGTACTACGTCGCGCAGAAGTTCGAGCTCGCGATCGACCTGGAGTACGAAGATCCGGATCTCTCGATCAAGCCGGATCTCGGCGCGGTGCACCGCATGGACGAGTCGGTGCCGGACTTCGCCTTCGACGCCGGCGTACTCGACGCGCTCTTCTCATCGCTGGCGCAGGTCTCGCCACCCGCGGAACGGTTGACGCCGCCGGCCGGTGTGGACAGCGAGGATCCGTACGCCATGGCCTCGGACTATCTCGGCATGGGGCTGGTGGATCGCGCCGCGGCCGAGGTGAGTCGCGCGCTCTCGCGCGGCGCGCCGCAGGCGGAGGGATTCTCGCTGCTGGGCGACATCTACGCGCGGCAGGGACTTCACGGCGAGGCCATCGAGCGATATCGCGAGGCGAGCCGTGCGGAGCCGGATGCGCTGCGTCCGAAGATGGGAGAAGCGTGGTCGCTGCTGGCGATGGATCGCGCACGCGAGGCGCGGCCGATTGCCGAGGCGCTCGCGGCCGCGAATCCCACGATGGTGGACGCCGTGATGCTCGCCGCGGCGGCGCGCGCCGGCACCGGCGATCCCGCCGCCGCGCTCGCAGCGCTGGACGAAGCCCGCACGCTCGCGCCACAGCGGCCGGACGTGCACCAGCGCATCGGCGACATCGCCCGCTCGCTTGGCGACCTGGAAGGGGCGATGGGGGCGTACCGGCGCGCGCTGGAGCTGGACAGCGAGCTGGCCGTGGTGCGCTTCCAGCTTGCGCGTCTGTTGCGCGGCCGTGGCCAGAGTCGCGAGGCGGAGCAGGAACTGGAAGCGGCGCTCGATGCCGTGCCCACGTATGCGGAGGCGACGCTGGAGCTCGCGTCGCTCAAGCGCAGCGCCGGCCATCCCGAGCACGCGCTTCCGCTGCTCATCGCGCTCCTGGAGCGCGATCCCTACCACCTCGACGCGCTGCTCGCGCTGGGCGAGACGCTCATCGCACTCAGCAAGCGCCGCTCGGCCAGCCAGGCGTTCCGGCGCATCCTGGAGTTCGACCCGACGCACGTGGGCGCGCTGTACTACGAGGGCGTACTGCTGAACGACCAGAAGCGCTTCCGCGATGCGATCACGCGCTGGCGGCGCGTCATCGAGCTCGAGCCGGCGAGCGAGTTCGCGCGCCGCGCGCGCCGCGACGCGCGCACGGCCGCCGACCTGCACGCCATCTTCACCACGGCCGGGGGACGCTGACCATGGCCATCGAGGGACCACTCCGCGAGCTCGGCATCCACGACGTGTTCCAGCTGCTCGACCTGAGCCGGAAGACGGGCGCACTGCGCGTCACCTCCCAGTTGCGGGACGACGCCGGCGACGTGCTCTTCGACGGCGGCCGCGTGATCCACGCCAGCATCCGCAGCAACCCCACGTCCATCGAGCGCATCCTGCGGCAGGCGGGCAAGATCGGCGACGCGGAGATGGACTCGGCCAACGCACTGCTCGCCGAGCCGGCTCTCGGCCTGGGCGACCGGCTGGTGCTCGCGCGCGCGATCACGCAGCGCGAACTGGAGCGCCAGCTGCGCATGGCCATCGAGAACGTGATCTTCGAGCTGATGTCCTGGCGCGAAGGGTTCTTCTCCTTCGAGGAGCGGCCGGTTGCCGACGTGCCGGTGGATGCGCGCATCCGCATTTCCACCGAGTCGCTGCTGATGGAAGGGGCCCGCCGCATCGACGAATGGTCGCGCATCGCCGACAAGGTCCCCAGCCTCAGCGTCGTGCCGTCGCTGGCGCCGGTGGACGAGGAGCGCGACGCCGTGCTCGACCTCCTGCCGCACGAGTGGGAGGTCCTCATGATGATCGACGGCGAGCGCGACCTGCGCGCGCTCGCCGGCTCGCTCGGCAGCAGCGAGTTCGAGATCGCGAAGATCGCGTACGGCCTCGTGTCCACCGGGGTCATCGCCCTGCGGCCGGCCGAGCGCGTCTCGGCCGGCGTGCTGGCCGAGCAGTCGGATTCCATCGCGGCGCTTGCCGTGATCGAGGCCGCGCTCGCCGGCGGTCGTCCGGAGGACGCCCTCGCGTCCGCGCGCGCGGCGATCGTCGCGGGCCCCGATGCCACGGCGGCGCGATTGCTGGCCGCGAAGGCACTCGGCCGGCTGGCGCGACACCAGGAGGCGGTGGAGGAGCTGCGCCGCGCGGTGCAGGCGGATCCCATCACGCCCGACGTGCACCTGCAGCTCGGCTTCGCCGCCGCGCGCGTGGGCGACTTCGCGAATGCGCGCGCGAGCTGGGACCACTTCCTCCGGCTGGCGCCTGGTTCACCGGACGTCGGGCGCGTGCGCGAGGGGCTCGACGCGCTGCGTCGCCTGGTGCACCTCCTCGAGGCGCACGCCCGTGTCTGACGACGTCCGCCGCATGAGCGAGGAGCTCGCCAATGATCCGGGCAGTCGCGTCTTCGTCCCCCTGGGCGAGGCGCTGCGGCTACAGGGACAGCGCGACCTCGCGCTCAAGATCACGCTGCGCGGCCTCGAGCGGCACCCGCACCTCGCGGACGCGCACGACCTGCTGGCGCGCGTGTACGCCGACGCCGGGGACATGGAGCGCGCCTTCGACGAATGGGACATGGTGCTGCGCCTCTCGCCCGGCCACCTCGGCGCGTTGAAGGGGATGGGCTTCATCTGCTTTCACCGCGAGCGGTTCGGCGACGCCGAGCGGTACCTGTCCGCGGCGGCTGCCTCGGATCCGGATGATGTGCAGGTCGCGAGCGCGCTGGGGCACGTGCGCACGGCGCACCAGGAAGTGGCGCGGGCGCACGAGGCGTCCGCACCGGATGCCGCGCGTCGCGAGAGCCGCTACCTGTTCGTGGACGTGCTGCCGGACGAGGGCCAGACGGCGCTGCTGCTGGACCGGGACGGACTCGTCCTCGCCGGCGCGTACGTCGGGGCGGACGGCGACGACCTCGCGCAGGAGGTGGGCGCGGAACTGAGCGGCGTCACCGAGGAGGCGCGGCGCACCACGCGCCACCTGTCGCTCGGCGACTGGACGTCGCTCGTGTTCGAGACCGAGGTGGCCGTGGTGGCCATGGCGCCGGCGCCCGGAGACGGCCTGCTCGTGCTGGCCACGTCGCGCGCCACGCCGCTCGGGCTCGTGCGCCGCCTGGTGCAGCGCTGCGCCGCGCGCGCGCGCGACTGGCTGGGGGGCATGCGGTGATGCACTCGCCCTTCACCGACATGCTCAACACGGTCGCGCGCGTTCGCGGCGTGACGGCCGCGCTCGTGGTGAGCGAGCAGGACGGCATCATCGTGGATGCGAACGTCCAGATCGGGCAACCGGGCGACCGTGTGGCCGCGCTGGCGGCGTCGCTCTATCGCAAGGCGCGGCTGGCGGCGCGTGCGGCCAGCCTGGGGGACGTGGCTTTTTTGCAGCTCGAGGCGCCTGGTGGCCGGCTCTGCGCCGTGGGCGCAGGCGGCCTGGTGCTCGTCGTGGTGGCGGCCGCGGTGGTGAATGTCGGCCTGGTGCGCGTCGAACTGCTGCGCGCGGCCGCGGACCTGGCGTCGCTCGCCGAGGGCCGCCGATGATCACCACCGTGGTGGAGTCCTGGATCGAGCCGCCGCTGCGGCAGTTCGTGGTGGACGCGGGGGTGGAGCTGGCCCTGCTGCTGCACCCGAGCGGTCAGGTACTGGCGCAGTTCGGGTTCGCGCGGGCGATGGACGTGATGACCGCGTGCGCGCTCGCGGCGGGCATCCACGCCACTGGCGGCGAGCTCGGTCGCATGCTGGACGGCCGTCCGTTCCGTGGCCTGCACCACGCGGGGTCGGCCCGGCAGATCTTCGTCGCGGAAGCACGGTCGGCGCGCGGCACGTACATTTTCCTGACGGTATTCGGCCAGGACAGCTCGATCGGCCTGGTGCGTCTCTACTTTGATGAACTGGCCGCGGCGCTTGCCGTCGCTGCCCCGCCAAACGGGCCGGCGCCGGCACCGGCCCTGGCCGAGCACTTCGAGCAGGACCTGAACCGCAACCTGGCCGTCCTCTTCGGACGCGCCTAGCCGTAACCGCAGCC
>JBBRZK010000115.1:0-11447 GCA_038236775.1 Gemmatimonadales bacterium | reverse complement strand
GTCCTCGCCCTGCACGCGGCCGGCGCGCAGGACGCCGCGCTCGCCCGCATCCGCGACGAAGGCATGAACCACTCACACGTCGAGGAGCTGTTCAATCACCTCACGAACGTGATCGGCCCGCGGCTCACCGGCAGCCCCGCGTTCCGCCAGGCGATCGACTGGTCCGCCGCCACGATGCGCGGCTACGGGCTCGCCGACGTGCACACGGAAGCGTGGCCGTACGGGCGCGGATGGACGCTGGAGAAGTTCACGCTGGAGATGACCGCACCGCGGTACTTCCCGCTCCTCGGCTTTCCCGAGGCATGGACGCCGTCCACGAGCGGCGACGTGGTGCGGCGCCCCGTGTACATCGGCGACTTCGCGAATGCCGACTCGGTGAAGGCGCACGCGGCCGAGATCCGCGGCGCCATCGTGCTGGCCACGAAGCCGCAGGACGCGTTCATCACGAAGGACCGGTTGCAGCCCACGGAGCATGATCAGCCGGTGCCCATCGGCGCGCCGCGCCCGAACATCGCCGGCGGTCCCCTCACTCGCGCGACGCTGATGGCCACGCTCCACGACCTCGGCGCCGCCGTGGTGCTCCGCCCCAGCGAGGGGACGGACGGCACGATGTTCGTACTGGGCAACCGCACCAGCACGCCGGACAATGCCGTGCCGTCGGTGATCGTGGCGGCCGAGCACTACAACCTGCTCGTGCGGGCGCTGCGGGGCGGCGCGCCGGTGACGCTTCGCGCCAATGTGCAGACGCGCTACTACACCGCCGACACGAACGGGTACAACGTGCTGGCGGAGATCCGCGGCACCGACCCACGCATCGGCGACGAGGTGGTGCTCCTCGGCGCACACATCGACTCGTGGCACTCCGCCACCGGCGCGAGCGACAACGCCGACGCGGTGGCCGAGCTGATGGAAGCCATGCGGATCATCAAGGCCGCAGGCATCGCACCGCGGCGCACCATTCGCGCGGCCATCTGGGGCGGTGAGGAGGAAGGCCTGCTCGGCTCCAGGGCTTATGCGCAGGCGCACTATGCCGGCGACGCGAACGTCCGTGCGCGCGAGAAGCTGTCCGTGTACCTCAACAACGATCCCGGTACGGGGCCGATCTACGGCTGGTACAGCGAGGGCAATGTCGCAGCGAAAGCCGTATTCGACGCGTGGCTCGCGCCGCTCGCCGACCTCGGTGGGCGTCGCAACATCATCGAGAAGATCGGGAGCACCGACCACCTCTCCTTCACCGCACTCGGCCTGCCGGGGTTCAACACGATCCAGGACTATTCCGGGTACGACAGCCGCATGCATCACACGAACATGGACTTCTACGAGCGAGTGAAGCCCGAGGACCTGAAGAAGGCAGCCGTCGTGCTGGCGTCGTTCGCGTGGCAGGCGGCCACGCGGCAGGAGTCGTTTCCGAGAGCCACGCCGACCCCCCTGACGCCGATTATCGCGGCAGGGAGGCCAGTGCCTCGGCGATGAGCTGACGCTTGCGCTCGCGATCGTAGACGTCGAAGAAGTCCAGCTTCTCGAGCATCCGTCGCGCGTCCTCGAGCGCGCGGCGCGCCGCCGCAGGATCCCCGCGCCGCTGCGCGAGTGCGGACTGCATACCGTACGCCTCGAGGTCTTCGGGATACGCGTCGATCACGCGCTGCACGGCCTCGTCGGCGTGCTCCGCGCTCGCGTGCTGCATGGAGAGGTGCGCGCCGATCAGCAGCCACTTGCGGGACGGCATCACGGGCGAGCCGACCCGCGCGCTCAGTCGTTCGTAGAACGCATTGATGGCGTGGTCGGGATCGGTGATGCCATGGAGCACGCTGTCGGCCGCGGCGACGGGCATTTCCCACAGCGCTGCATCCTGCACGAAGCGAATGCCCGACGGGATGGTGGCGAAGGGCGTGCCCGTGTGGCCGAGCTCCGTGCCGTCGATCACGGTCCAGCGCCAGGTCGGCGGCGCGGACGACTGGAGCAGGTCGCGCAGCCTCTGCACGCCCGCCAGCGTGCGCGGCTCGCGCTCGCCCGCTGACAGCACGACCTGTCGCGACACGCCGGCGCTCGCGGTGAATGCCTGCCGGAGACACGCGATCTCGTTGTCCATCTCCGTGGAGTCGCCACCGGTAGGGCTGATGGCGATCACCGTCGGAAAGACGCCTGGCGCGCGGCAGAAGGTCATCAGCGCGAACCAGCCGCCGAGCGAGTGTCCGATGAGCGTGCGGTAGCCGGCCGTGCGATATTCGTGATCGATGTACGGCACCAGTTCCTCCACGAGGAACCGCGTGAAGAGCACCTGGTTGCTGCCGAGATCCGCGCCGCGATCGCGCTGGTCCACGCCCACGACGATCTGCGGCGGCAGCGGATATTCATGCACGTCGCCCGTGATGTCGTATCCGGACGACGCCACCACGAGGTCGAAGAAGGGGCGGACCTGTCCATCGAGCAGGTAGGTCACCTGGTAGCGCTGCTTCGCCAGCGCATAGTTGGGTGGCAGGCTGACGTGCAGCACCCGCGCCTCGCCAAGGATTCTCGACGTGACCCGGATGGTGCGCGTCTGGGCCGAAGCCGTCGACGCCAGAGCGGCCACCAGCACGAGAATCCCGGGCGAGGCGCGCATGGCTACGGCACGATCTTCCGCACCGTCGGGTACTCGATGCCGAGCTGCTGCAGGTACGTGTCGAACTTCTTCGAGTCGTAGTAGAACTTCCGCATTTCGGGACGGTACTTCGCCATCGTGTTCTCGTTCAGCCAGATGGGCGGCTGGTCGGTGGCGGCGAAGAACGGCCGGTACTTGATCGTCTTCGTCTGCACGTTGTTGAAGTAGTCCCACGCGTCGGTGACGATCTGCGGCGTGAGCAGGATGTCGAGCATCGTCATCGCCTGCACCTTCGCACCCGCCACCACGCCCTTGTGCGCGATGGGCGTGGCCATCGAGATCGCGTTCGCCCAGTTATGGCCCGGCATGTTCGGGATGTTCGACGGGAAGCGGAGCGTCACCGTGGGCACGTTCCACGCGACGTCGCCGATGTCGTCCGAGCCGCCACCGGTGCGCTGGGCCTCGGGCATCGGCCCTTCGAGCCGGCCGGCGTTGCGGCTCGTCATGCCGCTGTCCGCCACGCCGAGCTCGCGCTGGATGCCCTTCGCGAGCGCCTGGTCCTTGTCGTCCCACTTCGGCATGCCGACGGCCTTGATGTTCTGGTACATCGCCTCGGCGATGGGCCGCGAGAAGTGGCCGCTCCATCCGGAGCCCACCATCATCACCGTGTCCACCGCGGTGCCCGTCATCATCGCCGCCGCCTTCGCCTTGATCTTCGCGTCGTCGAACATGGCGAGCGTCTTCTCGTAGTCCGTCTGACGGAAGTAGAACCAGATGCTCGCGGTGCTCGGCACCACGTTCGGCTGGTCGCCACCGTCGGGGATGACGTAGTGCGAGCGCTGCGCGAGCGGCATGTGTTCGCGCTGGAACTCCCAGCTCGTCGCCATGAGCATCACCGCGTCGAGCGCGCTCTTGCCGCGCCACGGCGCGCCGGC
The DNA here is from genome assembly GCA_038236775.1 of Gemmatimonadales bacterium. Taxonomy (GTDB): domain Bacteria; phylum Gemmatimonadota; class Gemmatimonadetes; order Gemmatimonadales; family Gemmatimonadaceae; genus AG11. The sequence continues at coordinate 7,931 of JBBRZK010000115.1, read as the reverse complement.
GGCGTGCGCACTCGAGCCCTTGAACTTGAAGATCGCGGAGATGAGCGCGTTGGAGCTGGACTGTCCCCATGACACGCCGAAGTCGCTGCTCACGTGCGTGAACAGCGTGATGTCCACGTCCTTGAACACGCCGGCGCGCACCAGCCACGCCTTGCCCGACATCAGCTCCTCGGCCACGCCGGGCCACAGCACGAGCGTGCCGGGAATGTGGTCGCGCTCCATGATCTTCTTCACGACGATCGCGGCGGCGATGTTGAGCGGCATGCCGGAGTTGTGGCCCTCGCCGTGGCCCGGTGCGCCTACGATCATCGGGTCCTTGTAACCGACGCCGGGCTTCTGCCCCGCCTGCGGGATGTCGTCGATGTCGCTGCCGAGGGAGATGACGGGCTTGCCGGAACCCCAACGCGCCACGAAGGCGGTGGGCAGGCCGGCCACGCCGCGCTCCACGGTGAAGCCGTTCTCCTCGAGCAGGCCGCCCAGGTACTTCGACGTCTCGACTTCCTGGAAGCCGAGCTCACCGTACGAGAACACCTGGTCCACCATCACCTGGATCATCTTCGCCTTCGCATCGATGTCCCTTGCCGCCTCGGCCTTGAGTGCGTCGAGGCGGGCGGTGCTGGCGTAGTGGTACTTGATGGAGTCCGCGGCGCCGTTCCCGCCGCGTTGTGCGGCAGCGCGTGCGGCCGGCATCAGTGACAGCGCGCAGCAGAGTGCGGCCGCGAGCCTGGGACTGCGGAGTGGTACCATCGGGTGGCATCCTGGATAATGGAACGGACCGGCGAGCAGGCGGGACAGCGGCGTCCGGTACGGGTGGCGCAGAGAATAACGTTCGCGCGCCCGTCGCGCAGGGGGTTGCGGGCCGGGTCGGCAGGCGCAGTCTTTCGGCGCAGCCGGGGTCCGCTATCTTTCTGGTGGGCGCGCTGCAACGCGGCGCGACCTGTCCCTCTGCCCGCCCGCCGCGGAGGGTGATCCCTTCCTCGCGTGTCCTGTAGCGACCGCGGAGAGATCGGGAGGCACCTATTTTTCACGGTATGCTCGCATGGAAGAGCAACTGATCGATACTGTGCTCACGCTGCCACCCACCGAGCTCGAGGATGGGGACGCGCCGCTGCATGTGGCCGTGGAGGCGACCCGGCTGCTGCGGGAGGTCCGCGGCATCGGTCGGTACGTGCGGGCGCTGCTGCCGCGGCTCGTGGCGCTCCGTCCGGGCTTGCGGCTCACGCTGTACGTGAAGAGCGTGCGCGACGTGGATTCCCTGCGGCCGGTGTTCGCGACAATGCCCGCGCTGCGAGGACGCGTGCAGGTGAGGCCCGTGCGCGAAATGGTGCGCTCGGGCGCGGACGTCTTCTGGTATCCGTGGAACACCGCGAGCCCCGCGCCCGCACGCGGCGCCGTGGTGGCGACAATCCACGACATCGTGCCCATTGCGCATCCCGACCCGCGCCTGCGCGGCTGGCAGAAGAATCTCCGCTGGCGCCGGCGGTACGCGGCCACGGCCCGGCGGTCCACACTCATCATCGCCGACTCGCAGTTCACCGCTGACGAGATCCATCGCATGCTCGGGGTGCCGCGTGAGCGCATGCGCGTCGCGCTCCTCGCCGCGGACGACTTCGCCGTGCCGCCCGCCGAGCACGACGTGGAGATGCTTGCGCGGCTTGGCGTGCAGCAGCCCTTCGTTCTTGCGGTCGGCGCGGCGGACCGCCGCAAGAACCTCGCGGTGCTCGAGCGCGCGATGCCGCGCGTGGTGGACGTGCATCCGGGCGTGAAGCTGGTGCTGGCCGGTCCGCGTCGGGATGTGCACACCGCCCGGCCGGACGCGGGGTGGCGGCAGACCCTCGGCTTCGTGAGCGACGAGGAACTCGCGGCACTGTATCGCGCGGCCGCGGTTCTGGTGATGCCCTCCACGTACGAGGGATTCGGCCTGCCGGTGCTCGAGGCCATGCGGCTCGGCACGCCGGTGATCTGTGCACGCGGCTCGTCACTGCCAGAAGTGGCGGGCACCGCCGCGCTGTGGGTGAACGGCGAGGACGACCAGGACCTTGCCGCCAAGATCGACCTGGTGCTCACGGATCCGGTCATCAACGCGGGGCTGCGCGCCGCGAGCCTGGTGCAGGCGTCGCGCTTCTCGTGGGACGAGACGGCGCGCCAGACCCTCGCGACCTTCGAGGAAGCGCTGGAGCTGGCCGCGCGTTCGCGGCGCCCATAGTCGTCCGCGCTACGGCAGCGCCTTCGCGCCGTCGAGCTGCTGGATGGAGGCGATCGACGGCGCGCGCTGCTTCTGCAGCCGCGCCGCGACGACTTCGGCCTGGCGCAGCACGCGCAGCACGTTGCCGCCCGCGACCTTTCGCAGGTCCGCATCCGACCACCCGCGCCGCGCGAGCTCCGCAAGCAACTGGGGGAACTTCGACACGTCCTCGAGTCCGACGACGGTGTCCGTGATGCCATCGAGGTCGCTGCCGATGCCCACGTGATCCACGCCCGCCACGTCCCGCACGTGCTCGATGTGGTCCGCCACATCGGCCAGGGTCGCCTTCGGTTTCGGGTGCGCCTTCCGCCACGCGGTGAACTCCCGCTGCAGCGCGACAGTGTCGGTGCCCAGACGCCGGCGCAGGTCGGCCACGGCGCGGTCGGTGGCCGCGTCGTCGTCGAACACCGCCTTCGAGACGAAGCTCGTGACGAACGGCACCATCACCACGCCGCCGTTCTTCGGCAGGCGGCGCAGGATGGAATCGGGCACGTTGCGCGCATGATTCACCAGCGCCCGCGCGCCCGAGTGCGAAAAGATCACCGGCGCCTCGGCGACATCGAGTGCGTTGCTCATCGTGCCCGGCGAGACGTGCGCGAGGTCCACGAGCATGCCGAGTCGGTTCATCTCGCACACGACTTCGCGGCCGAACGGCGTCAGGCCGCCATGTCGCGCAGTGTCGAGGGCGGCGTCGGCCCAGTCGAGCGTGACGTTGTGCGTGAGCGTCATGTACCGCGCGCCGAGGGCGTAGTATGCGCGCAGTGCCTCGAGCGAGTTCTCGATGGCGTGCCCACCCTCCATGCCGAGCAGCGAACCCACCTTGTGTGCGGCGAAGGCGCGCCGGACGTCCGCCGTGCCGGTCGCGAACACGAGCCGGTCGGGATAGCGCGCGATCATGCGGCGCGCGAGCTCGAGCTGCTCGAGCTGCACGCGGGCATATCCCGGCGTACTGGTGACCTTGCCGTTGCGTCGGTAGTCGCCGGCGCTGGCCTCGCCCGGGATGTAGACGGACCAGAACTGCGCGCCCACCATGCCCTGCGCCATGCGCGGGAGGTCGGTCATGCCCGGCGTGCGGCGACGCAGGTCGTATGCGTCGATGTCGTTCGGGTGCAGGCTGTCCTCGCGGATCCGCCATGGCAGGTCGTTGTGCCCGTCCACGAGCGGCGACGACCGCAGCACCGCCTTCGCCCGCTGGAGATAGACGTCGGGCGCCTGCGCCGTGAGTGTTGACCCGATGCTCGCCAGCGCTACCGCGGCGAGCAGCGCGCGGACCGCGACGCCCTTCGCGCGCGGCCTCGTCTGCGCCGCGAGGTACTCATCCACGGTGGCTGGCTTCTTCGTGTTCGGCGCTCGCTGCATGACCTGCTCCTTCGGTAGTCGTCGGGTGTGTGGTGCTCGCGCGCGCCGCGGGTGCCGGCCGGCCGAGCGACCTGCGGTTCTTCACGAGGATGAAGGTGCCCATCACCACGAGGAAGACCGCGAACGCCTGCTTGAGCGCGCGCTGCGAAACGTACTGCACGAGGTGCGTGCCCACGAGGATGCCCGCCACGGCAATCGCGCTGAAACCGGCGAGGAATGACCACGGGACCTGCACCTGCCCCACGTACCCCGCGTAGCCGGACGCACAGTTCATCGCGATCACGAGCAGTGACGTGCCGACGGCCTGTTTCATCGGCACGCGTCCCAGCAGCACGAGCGCCGGCACCACGAGGAATCCGCCGCCGATGCCCACGACGCCGGTCATCAGCCCTACGCCGAAGGCGATGGGAAGCAGGAGGACGAGGGACATGCTCCATGGCGCCTCGTCCATCGCGTCCGGCGCGGACGGGGCGCGACGCGCGGAGCGGAACATCGACACCGCCGCAACGACCATCACCACGGCGAGCATCGAGAGCTGCAACGTACCGGGGATGAACACCGCCAGGCGGGCGCCAACGTACGCGCCCACCATCGCGACCACGCCGAACGGGGCCGCCGTGCGCAGGTTCACGTTGCCCGCGCGCCAATGGCGGAGTGCACCCACGAGGCTCGTGATGCCCACGACGGGAAGGCTCATCACGATGGCTTCCTTCGGCGCGAACCCCAGCACGTACACGAAGATCGGCACGGTGAGGATCGATCCGCCCCCGCCCATGAGGCCGAGGGAGAGTCCGATGAGCGCCGCGAGGGCGTAGCCGAGGATGAGCATCGCGCGGAATGTACGCGTTCTGCTCAGTCCTGGGTGAGGGCCTTGTAGAAGATCGTGGTGGGACAGCGCTCGCCGTTCGGCATGAGCGCGTAGTCGGGGATCTCGCCGACCCGCTGCCAGCCGTTGCGCGTGTACAGGCGGTAGGCACTGGTGCCGGTGACGGTGTCCAGCACCAGGAGCGTGCGGCCCTCGCGCACGGCCTCGACCTCCACCGCGTGAAGCAGTTGCTCCGCGATGCCGCGTCGGCGCGTCGAGGGCGACACGAGCATCTTGGCGACATCCGCGCGGTGCGGCTGGTTCTCCGGTAGCGCGAGGACCAGCTGCACCGTGCCCACCACGTGCCCCTCGGCGTCCTCGGCGACGAGCAGCACGCGCTCTGCGCGCGCCACGCCGTCCGCAATGGTGCGCCAGAAGGCGCGTGCCTTCTCGATGGTGATGGGCAACATGAAGCTCACCGAGGCCCCGCCCTCGACGCAGTCGACCAGCAGCTGTGCGAGTGCCGGGACGGCCTCCGCAGCGTCTGCGACGTCCAGCCGCCGCACGCTGACGCCGCCGTCCGGCGCCGCGTCCGGCCCGCCGCTCATGCGCTCCGGCCTGCCGTCATGTCGCGCGCATGGGCTGGAGCGCCAGCGCCCACTTGTGCAGCTCGTCGAGCATCACGGCGGCGGCCTTGTCCTGTACGTCACCCGGCGCGAAGACTCCCGTCGCCGTGTCGATGTGCTGCGCGAAGAACGGGATGGCCACGGCCTCGACCATCGGCATCATCTTGAGCGTCGTCACGAGCTGCTTGGTCATCTGCACCCCGCGCGTGCCGCCGGATACGCCTCCGTAGCTGGCGAAGCCGACGGGCTTGTATTGCCACTCGAGCGTGAGGTACTGGAGCGCATTCACCAGCGCCGCCGGTGCGCTGAAGTCGTACTCGGGCGTGACGTAGACGTAGGCGTCCGCGCGCTTCACGAGCGCGCTCCATGCGCGCGTATGCTCGTGCGCGTAGTCGCCGAAGCGCGGATGCTTCGGCTCGTCGAACAGCGGCAGGTTGACCTCGGCGAGATCAATCAGTTCGACTTCGAAGTGGCCATGCCGGCGCGCGCAGTCCATGAACCACGCGCTGACGGCGGGACCGAGGCGCCCCTCACGGGTGCTGACGCTGAAGACCTGGAGGACGGGCATGACTTCCGGGGAATCGAGGTGACGCGCGTGTCGCGCACGGACGCGGCGGAGGCGAAGTTAATGGAGTTCCCAGCCGACTGCGCAGTGACCGTGCCGGGCCCACCCGTACAGGAGCATCAATGCGGAGATCCGTCGTGCTCGTCCTTCTCGTCCTGCTCGGCGCCTGTGGCCTGAGGTCGGTGCAGGAGCCCGAGGACGTCATTCCCGGCGAGACCGTCCGGCTGACGCAGCGCGAGTCGGCCATGGTGACCACCACCCTCATCAAGGTGGAGTTCATCGGCGCCACCGATTCGCGGTGCCCATCCGACGTGCAGTGCATCCAGGCTGGCGAGGCGGCCATCGTGGTGGTGTTCAGCGGCGCCGGTGCGGATCGGATGGACACGCTGCACCTCGGTCCGAAGCCGATCTTCGCCGTGTATGGCGGCTACCGGTTCGAAGCGGTGGCGCTCGACCCGTACCCGAAGTCCACCGGCACGAGTGGCGACAAGGTGCTTTCGCTGCGCGTGACCGCCGCGAACTAGCGGGTCCGCTCGGCGCGGCGCAGGATCGCGCTCGACACCGCATCAACCAGCGCCGCCTTCGTCCACGGCTTCAGGATGACCTGCTCGCCGCCGTCCTTTCCCGGCACGCTGGCCATGGTGTCGGGGTCCAGCGACCCCGTGAGGATGATGCGTTCCGTGGTGGGATACTGCTCGCGCGCCTGCTTCAGGAAGGCCGGGCCGGATACGCCGGGCATCCGCAGGTCCGTGATGATCACGTCGAACGGCGCCTCGGCGGCCAGCAGGGCGAGCGCATTGTCGGCCGAGTCGGCGGCGGCAACGTCATAGTCGCCGAGCTGCAGCTGCAGGAGGCGCAGCACCTGCGGGTTGTCGTCCACACAAAGGACGCGCGCCTTCGGCTCGCCCGCACCGCGCTCCGGTGCGCCCACTTCGGGCGCCGGCCTGGCGGGGTTGTTGAGGGCATCGGCGATCTTCTGGACGGGGCGCCGAACCCAGTCGGGCACGTGGCTGGACATCCGTCTCGCGGTGAGGGGTGGGTGTGCGTCGATGCGTTCGGCCGTGCTCTTCTAACCTACGATACGGACTGGATCGCGATTCCGCGCCCAATCGTCTGCTTTACCGGGCAGCGGTCCGCGATCTGGAGCAGGCGCGTGCGCTGCTCGTCCGTTACCGCGCCACTGAAGGTGACCCGCCGGTCGAGGCGCGTGATGCCCACCTCCTTCGTAGCGCAATCCTCGCAATCCGGCTCGTGCGAGCGCGACGTGCGAAGCTGGACCTCGATCGTTTCCACCGGCCATCCCTTGCGGTCGGCGTACATGCGCAGCGTCATCGCCATGCAGGCGCTCAGTGCACCGAGCAGGTATTCGTAAGGCGTGGGGCCGGCGTCGCCGCCACCGAGCGCGACAGGCTCGTCTGCACTGAATGCGTGGGTGCGCGCCGTGATGTCGGTGCGATACGCACCCGCAGCCACGCGCGCCGCGATCCACCGGCCGCCGTCAGCGTCGGTGGCCTCGCCCTGCGTTTCGATCGGTGTGGTCATCGCTCGTACCTCGTCGCAGTGGGTGACGATAGCGCCGGCGCTACCGGCGAATGCTCAGTACCAGCACGCCCGCCGCGACCATCGCGATGCCGAACCACTCGCGGGCCACGGGGCGCTCGCCGAGAAAGATGACGGCAAAGATGGCGACGAGCACGACGCTCAGCTTGTCCACAGGCGCCACCTTGGCCGCCTCGCCGATCTTGAGCGCGCGGAAGTAGCACACCCACGATGCGCCTGTCGCAAACGCGGAGAGCACCAGGAAGGTGAGCGAGCGCCCGGGCAGCGCGAGCGGGTCGCGCCACTTGCCCGTGGCGGCGACGAATGCACCCAGCACCGCGACGATCACGACGGTGCGCACGAGCGTCGCGAAATCGGAGTCGATGCCCTCGAGGCCGATCTTCGCGAAGATCGCGGTGAGTGCCGCGAAGCCGGCGGATCCCAGCGCGTACGGTAGCCAGGCCGATGTGGGTGCCATGCGTGTCTCCGGAAGGGCGTCGTTTCGTGCGCGGAAGGTTAGCGCGCGCATGCGCGTCGCGCACCGCGGAGGCGTGGTCCCGCGGATTCAGCGCGGCTGGACGCGCTCATACCATGCGCCACTCCACCCGCTCGCGCTGAGGCCCGCCGAATCTTCATCCGGCGAGCCTCTTTCCTGTACATGCTGTGGCGAGGACAAAAGCAGGTCCTTCGCTGCGCTCAGGATGACAAAGGTGTCCTCTCGCCCTCTCGCCCTCTCGCCCTCTCGCCCTCTCGCCCTCTCGTCCTCTCGTCCTCTCGTCCTCTCGTCCTCTC
>JBBRZK010000114.1:0-11651 GCA_038236775.1 Gemmatimonadales bacterium | reverse complement strand
GTGTTCCGCACGGCGCAGCGCACCATCACCATCGTGCAGGTGCACGTCACGCCGCACCTCCCTGATTCCACGCGCCTCGCCGCCTTCGACGGCGACATCCAGCTCGACCTCGCACGCGGCCAGATCGTGCGCATGCGCGGACAGTTCGTCATGCTCGGCAAGCCTGCCTCACGGCCACTCCTGTCGCGCGTGCCGGGCATCGTCGGCGTGGCGTACACGGAGTTCGTGAACGCCGAGGTGAATGGTCGCTACTGGCTGCCCGCGTCGCAGCGCACCGAGTTCCAGTCGCAGGTTGCGCTGCTTGGGCGCACGCGTGCCGTGATGCGCATCGTGTCGGAGTTCTCCGATTACGTGGTGGACGACACGAGCGGCGGCGCGGTGGTCGCGGACGACGGCAATCGCGCCGCGCGCGTGACGACTTGGGCGCCGTCCGACAGCGTCAGCCGCTTCGGCGACTGGCACACCGGCATCGGCGTCGCCACCACGAGCGTATCGGCGAGCGACTTCGACGACATCGGGCCCGACAAGTGGCGCAACACGGGCGGCGTACTGGTGGACTTCACGCCAACGCGCTCGAGCAACTTCGTCGGCTACGATCGCGTTGGCGGGTTGTTCACGGGAGTCGAGGGCACGGTGCGCCTGCGCGACCTGTTCCCCGGGCTCGGTGCCGGCGCGCGCATAGGATGGGCGTGGACGGAGCGCACGGTGCGCGGCGGCGCGAACGTCAACCTGCAGCGTGGCGACTGGAGTTACGGGCTCGTTGCCGAGCGGGTGCTGGCGTCGACGAACGACTTCGTGCGGCCGTTCGGGGCGGAGAGCGGCGGGCTCGGCGCGTTCATTTCCTCGCTCGACGAATTCGACTACATCGACCGTCATCGCGCACTCGCGTCGGCGACGCACGTGTTCGGGTCGTTCAGCGATGCCTACGTGACAATGGCGCTCGGCGGTGGCCAGGACCGCTCCGAAGTTGCGCGGCTCACGCATGGGCTTCGCGCGTCGCCGTTGTTCCTGCCCAATCGCGGCGCGGAAGACGGATCCTACGCACTGGCGACGCTCGATGCCGAGCTGCATCCGAAAGTCTCCGGCGATTTCGTGGATCCGGGCGTCGGCGCGCGCCTGCACGTCGAGGCGGGACATGGTGCGCTCGACTGGCGTCGCGCCGAGTTGTCGCTGTCCGCGCGGCAATACGTGGGGCCGTTCGCCTTTTCGGCGCATGCCGACGGCGGCATCGTGGTGGGGAGCGACATTCCGCCGCAGACGCTGTTCGAGTTGGGCGGTACGGGCACGCTGCCGGGTTACACGTTCAAGCAGTTCTCCGGCGATCGTGCCGCGCTGTTCCGCGCCTTCTCGAGCTACACGCTACCGGTGTGGGCCACGCCCACGCGCGTGTGGCGCAACTTCTACGTGCCGGGCCTGACTCCGGGTTTCGCGGCCGGAATCTCGGGCGGCTGGACGCAGATTTCCTCTGCGGCCGCGCGCGCGTCGGTGCTGGCGCTCGGCGTCCCGACCACCGCGAGTGATCGCATTCGTGCGACCGCCGGCGGGGGCCTGATATTGTTCGGCGGCAACGTGCACCTCGGCGTCGCGCGGGCGGTGGACCAACCTGCCCCGTGGAAGTTCGTGTTCGGTTCTGGCATCGAGTTCTAGTCGCCGCCGCTTGTCATCCTGAGCGCCCCCCCTTGTCATCCTGAGCGCAGCGAAGGATCTGCTTGCACCGTTCCGTCAAAAGCAGATCCTTCGCTGCGCTCAGGATGACGCGCTCGGCACGACAATAGCGTTGCATCGCCCATACGAGAGCACGCCCCGCTCGAGCGCAGCCGTCGGCTCGGCGCGCGACATTCCACGCAAGGGATCGTGATCAACGGCTTTGCCCACGCCACGCGCACCAGATGAAGAGGTCGCGACGAACGCCCTCGTCGGCGGCCGACGCACTGCCTGACGCGGCGGCGGAGCGGCGCGATGGCGCCCGCGATCGGCGTGATGACGTCAAACGCCGGAAGCTCGAGATGCTCCTCGACCGCTTCTTCCGCCCGGGGCGCTGGGCCGCGCGCACGTCGCACGCGCTCGGCCTCCAGAGCGGGCGCCCCGTACACGTGGATCATCGCACGCTGCCAGTTGCGCGACCCGCCGGCGCACCGCCGCTGCGCGTCGCGTTCGCGTCGGACTTTCACGCGGGCGCGACGACGGCCGTGAAGGTCATCGCCGCCGCGTGCGCGGCACTCGACGCGCTCCGCCCGGACGTGCTGCTCCTCGGCGGCGACTTCGTGAGCGTGCGCGGGGACGACATCCACGTCCTCGCCGGCCTGCTCGCGAACGTTCGCGCGCCACTCGGCAAGTTTGGCGTGTTCGGCAACCACGACTTGCGCGCGAATCGGCAGGTCCTCGCCGACGCGCTCGGCGCCGCTGGGGTGCGCATGCTCGTGAACGAAGTCGTTCGTCTCCCCGCTCCGCATGCCGACGTCACCATCGCGGGGCTCGACGATCCCATTCGCGGCACGCCGCACGGCGAGATCCTCGACGACCTGGACGGCGTCCGCATCCTGCTCATGCACGCGCCGGACGGACTCCTCGCCGCCGACACCCGGCACTTCGACCTGGCACTCTGCGGCCACACGCACGGCGGCCAGATCGTGCTGCCGGGCGGCACGATGCCCTACCTCCCGCACGGCACGCTGTCACGCGACTACGCAGTCGGCGTGTATCACCCGGGCGGCAATGATGCCCGCACGCTCCTCGTCAGCCGCGGCGTGGGTTGCAGCACGGTTCCGGTGCGGTTCGGGTGCCCGGCCGAGGTCCACCTCATCACGGTGGGCGCGTAGCGCGGTCACGGTGAGCATGTCGCGCAATCATGTTGTCGGCGACGGACGCGCGATGAGCCGCCGACGCTTTCCATCGGGAAAGCTGCTGCACCAGTAGTCCTGCACCACGCTCGGCCGCGGACACGTCACGTCAGGTGCGCGCGGCTTCTGGTGGAGCACCACTGCGCGCGATCGCACGGGCAGGCCGGGCACTGTGTCCGTTCGCACGTACCATCCCGAGTCGCCAGCGGGAATCCAGTGGCCGGGCGACACGTTTCGTGCACCGGAGCGATACTGATACGGCTGCACCGGCTGGCTCGGCACCACCATGACGTACGTGGAGTCACCGGCATCCACCCACTGTGCCGAATCCAGCGGCGGTGGCCGCTCGGCCGACACGCGATAGCTCCCGTCCGGCCGGAAGCGGAGGAACACCTCCTGGGGCACGGCCTGGTACGCGAGGATGACCTCGTCGCCTGTCACGCCCTCGACGATGTCCCAGAACTCCACGTCGCGCGGGACGAGCCAACGTCGCAACACGTGCCCGGTGGAGTCGAATGGGAATTCGGCGGCGCCCCGCGGGCGTGTGCCACTTCGGTTCAAGTCCGCTTCCGTGGCGGTAAGTGCAATTGTAGTTCACGAGCTTGACCCACGGAGTGCGCAGAGGACTGCATGATGGACTATAGGGAAAGCGGCAACCCGTGCGGGCCTCTGTGGCCCTCTGCGTCCTCTGCGGTAAATGCAACTGCAGTTCAGGCGCTTGAACCACGGAGGATGTGTATGCAAAGTTCCGCCACCCGCCACGAGACGCACACCGCCATGCCGATGCACCGCCTTCTCCGCTCGCTCGCGCTCGTCCTTGCCCTTCCCCTGTTCGCCGCGCTCGAGCCCGCACTCGCGCAGGCCGCCGCGAAGCCGACCGTCATCCTCTTCGTGGGGAACAGCTTCTTTCACGGCGCGTTCGAGCCGGTGAAGAGCTACAACACCGGCGCCGTGATCGACGAGAATGCCAGCGCGCCAACCGGCTCGCCGCGCGCGGAGGCCGGCAACGGCCCGTATGGCGGCATCCCCGGCATCTTCAAGAAGCTCACCGACGAACTCGGGCTGAACTACGAAGTGCACAGTGAGCTCATGAGCGGCAAGCCGCTCGAGTACCACTACGCGAATGCGCTGGACGTCGTCGGACAACCGAAGTGGAACGTGGTGGCGATGCACGACCGCAGCACGGGACCCGTGCCGACGGCGCGGAAGGGCAATCCGGATCGCTTCACGAAGTACGCAGATCTCCTGGAGCAGTCGGTTCACGCCGCGAACGCACAGGCGGGCGTGTACCTGTACGAGACCTGGCCGCGCGCCGACCTCACGTATCCCGCGACCGGCTCATACCATGGCGAGTCCATCGACGTGATGGGCAAGGATCTCCACGACGCCTATTACGCCGAGGCGGCGCACAACCGCAGCATCCGCGGCGTGGTCCCAGCGGGCGACGCATGGCTCTCGGCGATCCATGCCGGCGTCGCCGCCGCGGACCCGGCTCACATCGATGCGGGAAAGATCAACCTGTGGGGCCCCGACTCCTACCATCCAAGCATCTACGGCGCGTACCTCAACGCGCTGGTCGTCGTGGATGAGGTCACCGGCGGGAATCCGGAGACACTCGGCGCGAAGGAGCAGGCCGCGGTCGATCTCGGCATCGACTCGGTCACGGCCGTGAAGCTCCAGCACCTCGCGCACGAGCAGGTGCGCCGCGCGGCGGATCCGCGCTAGCGCACTCGCACCGACACGGCGGTCTACTCGAAACACGTGCATCACGACGCCCGGCAGGTTGGCTCTGGTCGCGATGGTCCTGTATGTTCATTTCATCGCCACTCGCCGCTTCTCACCCTGCGTTTCCGCGTCACCCACGCCGTGATTCACGGAGGTCCGCATGCCGCAGTACCTGATCGAGCGCAACATTCCCGGCGTCGGCAAGTTCACACCGGCCGAGCTCAAGGCCATCTCGCAGAAGTCCTGCGGCGTGCTGGATGGACTCGGCACGAAGATCCAGTGGGTGCAGAGCTACGTGACCGCCGACCAGATCCATTGTGTCTATCGCGCGCCGAATCCGGAGATGGTGCTCGAGCACGCGCGACTGGGTGGCTTTCCCGCCGACCGCGTCTCGGAGATCATCACGATGATCGATCCCACGACGGCCGAGTGACGCACGTGACACGGGGCCGCACCTCTCCGCACGGACGCCAGGCGTCGTGACACGTTGAACGCCGGCGAGGAACCGTCGCGCACTTCGCCGGCGAACGCTCCGAAGCCAACGATGCAGCGGGTCATCCGCGGCGTCGCGTTCATCCTGATGCTCGGCGTGTTCGCCGTCGTGGCGCACTCGGTGCGCCGCGACGGACCCGCGGCGCTCGACGCATGGCGCAGTGCACACATCCGGTGGGACTGGTTCGTGGGCGCCATCGCCACCGGGTTTCTCGGTCACTTTCTCTACCTGGTGGGTTGGCGCCGCCTGCTACGCGACTCCGGCATCGACGTCACCTTCTGGCCGCTCGCGCGCATGTTCCTGGTGAGCGCCCTCGGACGCTACCTGCCGGGCGGCAAGGTGTGGCAGATGGGCATCGTCGGCGTCATGGCCGCCGAGGACGGCATGCCCGGCGCGATCGTGGCGGGCAGTTCGTTGCTCCAGGGGATCATCGGCGTCGGCGTCGGCGTCATCGTGCTCTTCGTGACGGGCGGCGCGACGATCGGCCTGCCCATGCCCTGGCTCGCGCTGCCGGTGGCCGGCGTGGTGGCACTGCTCCTCGCGCCCGCGATGCTGCGCGCCCTGCCCCGCGTGCGCGAGATCGCCGCGCAGCGCGTGCACGGCATCGACACGCTCACCGCCACCACGATGTGGACGCTCGTGTGGACCTCCGCCGCGACCTGGGTGCTGTGGGGCGTCGCACTCTACGCGCTCGCGTACTCGGTGCTGCCGAATCCCGTGGCGTCGGTGGACGCATACGTCGCCGCGTGGTGTGCATCGTTCCTCGCCGGCATCGTCGCCATCGTGTCGCCCGCGGGACTCGGCGCGCGCGAAGGCGCGATGCAGGGCGTCCTCCAGAATGCCGGCATGCAGGCAGGCCAGGCGCTCGTGGTGGTGGTGGTCGCGCGCGTGTGGATCACGCTGCTCGACGTGGTGCCGGCCATCCTCGTGCTGGCCTGGCGACAGTGGGGGAGAAAGGGAGCGACGAAGGTCGCGGACGTCGCCTGAGGAAACTGCCGCGACGCTGACGATGTGGCGTCAGCGCGAGCGGGTCAGATGCCGGCGGTGATCGTGTAGGTGACGATCACCGTGTTTGCCGCGGTGCCCGCGGACTTGTGCGCGCTCATCGCGTACGCGATCGGCAGCGCCGAGGCGCTCACGGCGGTGATGCCGGTGACGACGTCCGTCGGCCGGGTAGAGAGCGTCGTGGAACCGGCGCTCTTCGCACCCGCCGGCGCGGAGACGTTCACGGCGAGCGACACGCCCTTCGGCAGCGGTGCGCTCAGCGAGGCGACGATCTTCTGGTTCGTCTCGTTGGTGGCGATCCCGTAGGTGGACTGGCCCACCGAGGCGCTCGACCGCGCTGCATCCGTCGGCGCGGCGCGCGTCGGCAATGCCTGGGACACGCTGCCGAACGAGGCGCGGGAGGCCGACACGACACTGAACCGCACCGTCTGCGTTGCCGTCTGGGCTCCGACGACCGGCGCCGCCAGCAGCATGACCATGCCCGCACACTTGAGCACCGTCCCGACGCTCGAACGCAGTGTGATGTCCATGGCAGCAGCTCCGGCAGTTGAAAGGCGATGAGGCAGCGGACGTCGTTTCGCTCGTTCCGACGTGCTCCATCAAGGCATGTCCCGGACCTTCCAGGGCGTGCGTTTGAGTCGCCCGGATCGACGTCTTGAGGCGAGGCCGTAAAGCATTCATTACAAAAGTGTTAGGGAGTTGCGAAGCCCCTGCGGGCGTTCTTCGACTCGCCGCTTGGGCTCGCTTTGAGCAGCCCGGCAAAAGCTGCCGCTCGGCAGGAATAACCGACTGTTTTCGGTCGCAGCGTGGGCTACGCGGCGCCCTCGGAGCGAAGAAAAGGACGAGAGGACGAGAGGACGAGAGGACGAGAGGACGAGAGGACGAGAGGACGAGAGGACGAGAGGACGAGAGGACGAGAGGGCGAGAGGGCGAGAGGGCGAGAGGGCGAGAGGGCGAGAGGACGAGAGGACGAGAGGACGAGAGGGCGAGAGGACGAGAGGACGAGAGGACGAGAGGACGAGAGGACGAGAGGACGAGAGGACGAGAGGACGACTTGATCTGTCATCCTGAGCGAAGCGAAGGATCTGCTTCTCGGCCGGCTGGACAAGCAGATCCTTCGCTGCGCTCAGGATGACAGAATATTCGCGACGATCGCAGCAGACAGCCGTTTCTCGATTCCTGTCCCAATCCATATCTTCAATGACGTCGGTGCACATGCACGTCGTCTTCCCCGTGAGTAGCCACTCGTGCGATTGCCCTGCGCGTCCATCCTGATTGCCGCCGCATCGATCGGACAATCCTTCACCGCTCGCGTCGAGCTGTGGCATTGACCTCGCTCGCAGACGACACCGCCCTCCCGAAGCTGAATTCGCAGGGCAGCGATGCGGAGATGCTCGACACGCTCCGTCGCGAGACCTTCGAGTTCTTCCGGCATGAGCACGACCCGCGCACAGGCCTCATCCGCGACAAGACGTCGCCCGGCTCACCGTCGAGCATCGCCGCACTCGGCATGGGACTCAGCTCGTACGTGGTGGCGGTCGAGCGCGATCTCCTCTCCCGCGCCGAGGCGGCCGCGCGGACCCTGACGATGCTGCGCTTCCTGCACGCGAGCCCGCAGGGCCCCGAGCCCGACGCCACCGGATACAAGGGGTTCTACTATCACTTCCTCGACATGGACACCGGGCGCCGCGCATGGCACTGCGAGCTGTCCACGGTGGATACGGCGATCCTCATGGCGGGTGTGCTGACGGCGGCGACCTACTTCGTCGAGACGAACGACACCGAGACGGAATTGCGCGACCTCGCCGATGCGCTGTATCGCCGGGTGGACTGGGCGTGGGCGACGAATGGCGGGGCGACGATCACGCATGGATGGAAGCCGGAGTGCGGATTCCTTCCGTACCGCTGGGACGAGCACTACAGCGAAGCGCACATCCTCTACGTACTGGCGCTCGGCTCGCCGACCTTCCCAATCGAGCCAAGCGGGTACGACAAGTGGACCGCGACGTTCGAGTGGACGTCGCTCTACGGGTTCGAGCACATTCCGGCCGGTCCGCTGTTCATCCACCAGATGTCGCATGTGTGGCTCGACTTCCGGAGCATTCACGACGACGTCAATCGCGCGCGTGGCATCGACTACTTCGAGAACAGCCGGCGGGCCACGCACGTCCAGCGAGAGTACGCCATCGAAAATCCGGGCCGCTTCAGGCACTACGGTGCGTTCGGCTGGGGCTTCACGGCAAGCGACGGGCCCGGCGACATCGTGGTGAAGGTGGGTGGCGCGGAGCGGGTCTTCTACGACTACATCGCGCGAGGCGCGCCGGATGGGCCTGATGACGGCACCATCTCGCCGTGGGCGGTGGCCACGTCGCTGCCGTTCGCGCCGGACATCGTGCTCGCCACGCTGCGCCATGCCATCGAGCGGCTCGACCTGAAGCGGCGCACACGATACGGCTTCGACGCGAGCTTCAATCCCACGTTCCCCGAGGCGCGGCGCAATCCGAACGGGTGGGTGTCGCCGTGGATCTTCGGCCTGAACCAGGGTCCGATCATCCTCATGCTGGAGAATTTCCAGACGGAGCTGATCTGGAAGATCATGAAGTCGTGCCCGTACGTGGTGCGCGGGTTGCGGCGCGCCGGCTTTCGCGACGGCTGGCTTTTGTCATCCTGAGCGAAGCGAAGGATCTGCTTGTTGGCCGGGCGAAAAGCAGATCCTTCGCTTCGCTCAGGATGACACAAAAGCAGATCCTTCGCTTCGCTCAGGATGACACAGTAATTGTGCTCAGGATGACAATCCGCTTCGCGCAGGATGACAAGGACTCGCCACGACGGCTCCGCCCTGCATATTTGGCGAACCTGCCCCTCGACCCGCACCCCGCTCATGCGCATTCGCCCTCTTTGTCTTGCCGTCGCCGCCCTGCATGTCCTGTCCGGCGCCACGCTCAACGCCCAGGCTGCTCCTCAACAAGCCCCGCAGCGCGCCGTTGCCACGTCTTCCGTGGAGGACCGCACCGCCGGCCTCCGGAAGATCGACGGCTACTTCCCACTCTACTGGGACGAGCGCACCGGCAGCCTCCTCATGGAGATCCCGCGCTTCGATTCCGAATTTCTGTTCACCACCGGGTTGACGTCCGGCCTCGGCTCCAACGACATCGGCCTCGATCGCGGCGCCGGCGGACAGGGCAAGGTCGTCCTGTTCCAGCGCGTCGGACCCAAGGTCATGCTCGTGCAGCCCAACCAGAGCTTCCGCTCGAGCAGCACGAACCCGCGCGAAGTGAAGTCCGTCGAGGAATCGTTCGCGCGCTCCATCCTCTGGGGATTCACCGTGGCGGCCGAGAGCAACGGACGCGTGCTCGTGGATGCGACGCCGTTCTTCGTGCGCGACATGATCGGCGCGAGCGGCGCACTGCGGCCCGGTGCCTGGCGCGTCGATCAAACGCGCAGCGCGATCTACCTGCCCAACACCAAGGGCTTCCAGAAGAACACCGAGATCGACGTCATCCTCACCTTCGCGAGCGAGCCACAGGGCGCGCGCGGCAACGCGGCCGGCCCCACGCAGGGGCCCGAGCCCATCGGCGCACGACAGAGCGTCGGCGGGTTCGGCGGCGGCCTGTTCAACGGCAGCGTCGCGAGCGTCACGCCGACATTCGATGCCGTCACGCTCCGCGAGCATGCGTCGTTCGTCGAACTGCCCGACGCCAACTTCAAGCCGCGCATCGATGACCCGCGCGCCGGCTACGGCGGCATCGCGTACGTCGACTACAGCACGCCCATCGGCGACCCGATGATGGTGCGCTACATCCGTCGTCACCGGCTCGAGAAGAAAGACCCGAACGCGGCGATGAGCGATCCCGTCAAGCCGATCCAGTACTGGGTCGATCCCGGCGCGCCCGCCGACGTGCGGCAGGCACTGCTCGAGGGCGCGCGCTGGTGGAACCAGGCGTTCGAGGCCGCGGGCTTCACCAACGCGTTCAAGGTGGACGTCCTCCCCGACGGCGCCGACCCGATGGACATCCGCTACAACATGATCAACTGGGTCCATCGTTCCACGCGCGGCTGGAGCTCGGGCGGCACCGTCACCGACCCGCGCACCGGCGAGATCATCAAGGCGACCGTCACGCTCGGCTCACTGCGCGACCGGCAGGACTACCTCATCTTCGAGGGGCTCACGTCGCCGTACGTCACGGGCAACGAGAAGCCCGACCTGCTCTACCAGACGGCACTCGCGCGCATCCGCCAGCTCTCCGCTCACGAAGTCGGCCACACCATCGGACTCGGCCACAACTACTACGACAGCGACAACGGCTGGATCAGCGTGATGGATTATCCGCATCCGCTCGAGAAACTCAACGCCGACGGAACGATCGACCTGAGCCACGCCTACCAGGCGCGCATCGGCGACTGGGACAAGGTCACGATCGATTACGGGTACCGGCAGTTCCCCACCGGGACGAACGAGCACGCCGCGCTCACGAAGATCCTCGACGACGCATGGGCGAAGGACCTCCGCTACTTCACCAACCAGGACATCGACATCCATCCGCGTGCCGACCAGTGGACCAACGGCGCGAACCAGGCGGATGAGCTGAACAACCTGATGAAGATCCGTCGCGCGGCGCTGAACCGGATCGGCGAGCAGACCATCCGCGCCGGCATGCCGATGACGATGATCGAGGAGCCGCTCGTCCCCATCTTCATGTACGCTCGCTACGCTGTCGAATCCTCCGCGAGCATGCTCGGCGGACAGGACTTCGTCTACGCGATGCGTGGCGACGGCCGCACGCCGATGAAGTGGGAAAGTGCGGCGAACCAGCGGAAGGCGCTCGACGCGCTCGTCGCAACGCTGAAGCCGTCCGAGCTCGTGATCCCCACGAAGCTCCTCGGCCTCATTCCCCCGCGGCCGCCGGGCTATGGCATGCATCGCGAGCTGTTCGCGCGCACGACGGGCGAGGCGTTCGATCCCATCGCGCCGGGCACCATCGCGTCCGACGTCACCATCGGCTTCATGCTCCAACTCGACCGCGCATCGCGGATCGTGGCACAGCATGCGGTGGATCCGTCGCTGCCGGGGCTCGAGGAAGTGGTCGATCGGCTGACGTCGGCGACGTTCGGCGCCTCGACTGCAACTCCGTATGAGGCAGAGGTGCGTCGTGCCGAGGAGCGCGTGCTGGTGAATCGGCTCGCGTGGCTGTCGGCGGGGGCGGCGAACGGGCAGGTGCGCGCGGTGGCCACGCTGAAGCTGCAGCGGCTCGCGGCGCGGATGAAGGCGGAGTCGGGGACGACCGATGCTGACGTGGCGCAGCATGCGCTGATCGTCGCCGACATCGCCCGCTACCTCGAACATCCGTCGGAGGTGCCGGCGCTCATTCCTGCGCCGAACGCGCCGCCAGGCGCGCCGATCGGGGATGTCGGGATGGATTGGCTGGTCAGGCCGCAGCCCTGACGAATGTCATCCTGAGCGCAGCTTCCTTGTCATCCTGAGCGCAGCTTCCTTGTCATCCTGAGCGCAGCTTCCTTGTCATCCTGAGCGCAGCTTCCTTGTCATCCTGAGCGCAGCTTCCTTGTCATCCTGAGCGCAGCTTCCTTGT
>JBBRZK010000113.1:0-12180 GCA_038236775.1 Gemmatimonadales bacterium | reverse complement strand
TCGCGGCGCAGCGCCGTGGCGAACTTCAGCCGGTGCTTGTTGTCCTTGCTGAACCACGACAGCTGGTTCGTGACACCGAGGCTGACGTTGCCGCTGCTGGTGCTGAGGTTCGAGCTGCCGCCGAAACCGATGTTGCGCACGCCGCTGGTGCCGTCCGCGAAGGTGGAGTTCACGAGCACGCTGCCGTTGGGCAGGAGCGTGTACGGCGTGCCGTGGTTGCGGCTCGCGTTGAAATTGAGGGTGGTCTCGCTGAGCAGCAGGTTCTTGACGTAGGCGGAGTGGTTGCCCTGCAATCCGCCGCCGTAGTTGGTGCGGTCACCGCTGTGTGCGGGCAGCTCGCTGATGAGCGATTGCCCCACTGGTGTCTGTCGGTTCCAGTTGCCGTTGAACGTCAGGCTGAAGGTCTGTCCCGAGCTCGAGCCCGGCGGCGTGAAATTCAGGCTGCCGAACGCGGAGCCCTGGTCGGCGAGGCGGCTGTTCGGGATGCCGCCGCCGATGCTGGACGGGATGTTCGCGAGCTGCGCGATGCTGAGCAGGCGCGCCACCGAATCCTGCGAGATGCCGCTCGCCTCGAGGCCCACGGCGTCGGTGTTCATGAGGGTCTGCAGGTCGTTCGCGCGACGGCCCAGCTGGTACGACGCGTTGTAGAACGCCTTGTCCATCACGATGGGCCCCGACACCGAGCCGCTGAGCGAGAGGTTCGTGTACTGCTGCCCCAGCGCGCGCGCCGTGCGGTCGGTCCACTGCAGCTTCGGCGAGTCCAGGTTCATGCTCGCGCTGCGGCGGATGAAATTGGAGCCCGTGCCAGGCTGGATGTTGAACTGCCCGCCGCTGAAGCCGCCACGACTCACGTCGTACGGCGTGGTGATGAGCGTGGTGGTGACGTTCGCATCGCGTGGAATGGACGAGCTGCCGAAGCTCTGCCCGTTCAGTGTCGTGCTGTTCTGGTCGGCGGACAGGCCGAGCACGGAGAAGCCCGCCGGGTCGCCGTCCGCGCCGGTCACCGGCGTGACGCCGGGAATGGACGCCGCCATGGCATTGAGGTCGCCCGCCTGCGCGGCACTCACCGCCGAGGCGTTCGCCGTCTGCTCGTTGCCGCTGATGTCCGCCGGCTTGTCGTTCCGGTTCACCTTGCCGCGCTCGGCCACCGCCTTCATGGTGTCGAGCATGGCCATGCGCGAGAGGCGCGCGTCGGCCACGAGGATGTCCTGGTCCGCGGTGCGCTTGACCTCGAAGCGCTTCGGAGCGAAGCCGATGGAGGTGACGTTGACGTAGTAGTCGCCCTCGCCGCCGGGGAAGGTGATGGTGAAGCGGCCACCCTTGTCGGTGCGGGCGGTGCGGTTCACGCCACCCTGCACCGATGTGGCGGTGACGTTGGCGCCCTCGATGGGCACGTTGTCGGAACCCGCGATGAGCCCGCGGATGACGTCGATCTGCTGCGCGGCGGCCTGACTCGCGGAGCACATCACGGCGAGCACGACGGCCACTACGGTGGGAAGGATACGGCGGGACACGGAGCGAGCGGGTGGGAGGAATTTCGTGCAACCGGCCTCGACGCCCGGTTTGACACCCGCGTCCGGCAAAAGGGTGCCTGCAGGAGTGGAGAACCCTGTCATCCTGAGTGGAGCGAAAACCATGTCATCCTGAGCGGAGCGAAAACCCTGTCATCCTGAGCGGAGCGAAGGATCTGCTTGTCGTTCGAGCATGCGAACCAGCCCCGGGCCGGCGCAGCACCTCTGCCGACAGACGGGGTATCCATGTCCGTGGTTTCATCCTGCTAGGTTCATCTCATGATCATTTGGCGCCTTGCGTTCATCACCGCGATCGTCGTCGCGGGCTGCGGAGGCCGCACGACCGTCGTGCAGTCCGGCGGTCCGGCACCCGTAGTACCAGCCGCCGCCGCGAAGAAGGCTCCCGTGGCAGCCTGGTACGACACGATCCGCCCGCTGGCCACTCTGGGTAAGGGCTGGAATCGGATTCCAGGCCGCACCGGAACCGGCTGCGCGCACGATTCGGCCTTCTCGTTCAAGGTACTTCCGGGACTACCGGACAAGGTCCTGATCTTCCTGAATGGGGGCGGCGCCTGCTGGCGCGCGGCCGACTGCGACCCGCACGGCCATCCCACCTACACCATGACGGTGGACTCCGCGAACGACGTCTCGGTGCGGGCCGGCGTGTTCGACGTGGGTAACGAGAAGAACCCGCTCCGCGATTTCACGATGGTCTTCGTCCCGTCCTGCACGGGCGACGCGCACCTCGGTACCCGCGAGACGGAATACGAACACGCCAAGGGCACGTTCTCCGTGCGCCACGGCGGCGGCGCCAACATCGAGGCAATGCTCGACTGGGTGTACACCAACCTGCGCCGGCCGGCCATCGTCGTCGTCGCCGGCGTGAACACCGGCGGAATCGCCACGCCGGTGGTGGCCGAGAAGGTGCAGCGGCACTATCCGCGCGCGAGCGTGGTGCAGCTGGCGGACGGGTCGGGCGGGTTGCGGGCCGAGGCGGCGCCCGTCATTCTCGCCGGCTGGGGCGCGGCCGACTACCTGGCCGACGATCCCGCATTCCGGTCGCTCGACTCGAGCGAGGTCACGTTCGAGCAACTCTATGTCGGGGCCGCGCACGTGGCGCCACGCGTCCACTACGCACAGGTGAACGCCGCGGACGACGCGTCCCAGGTCGCACTGCTCGCGCAGCTCGGCGTGAAGGCGGCTCCGCTGCGCTGCATGATCGCGGCGAACTACGCGGCCCTGCGCGACAGCGTTCCGTGGTTCCACACCTACACCACGTCCGGCAGGGCCAGCACCATGCTGCGCTCGAACGCGCTGTACACGGCCAAGGTCGGAGGCGTTCCGTTCCGCGACTGGCTGGAAAGCCTCGTGAACTTCGAGTCCGTCGAGGACGTGGGAGACAGGCTCCTCGCGACCACCGCCACGAAGAAGAAGTAGCGGCGCGCCGCCCGGTCGCTCACATGAGCGACCGGACCGGCGCGAGTACCGCGCAGTTGGTGAAGCGATGGCCGCCGACCACGCGGTCGAGTGCGTGTGCCATCGCGATAAGGGGCCCCGGCAGGGACACGTCCTCGTCCATGGTGATGTCGCCGGCGAGCCAGCCGCCGAGCCCATCGACCCACACGCGTTCGCTGGGATAACGCGCCAGCGAATCGCGCGCATAGGCCACCGTCCTGCGATAGCTCGTATCCACGCCGAACAGCAGCTGGCGCGGGTCGGCGCACGATCGCACGAGCAGGGGGAACAGCGCTTCCATGCGCGCACCCCGCATCGCCTGCGGACTGCGCATCACGCGCCTGAGGCCGGCCACGTCAGAGCGGCTCGGCAGGCGGCTGGGGTGCGCCGACGCGGACATCATCGAATCGAGCAGGGTGCGCGCCTCCCGCTCACGTCCCGTGGCGACATACACCGCCTCGAGGGTGGACACGCCACGCGCGAGCACGTCGATTCCCGTGACGTTGTCGCCGACGAGATGCATGTCGAGCAGCAGCGCCCCCACCGCAATGATCTCCCGTGCGAGCCGCTCGGCGTCAGCGGGACGCGCGTCCGCAATGTCGAGTGCAGCGCGCGCCGAGTGCGACTCGGCCGCCGCGCTCACGGCGTACATGGCCACGGTGGGATACTCGAATGGCCCGATGGGCCGCGTCGCGGGCAGCTTGAGCAGGGCGCCATACACGTCCGCCGATGGTGCACGCGCCGCGCGGGAGAACTCGTCGCGGGCCGGGAATGCCGCAGCCTGCTCGAGCACCGCGCGCTGCGGTGCGGTCAGTCCATGCGCAGCCTCGCGGATGGCCACGGTGGTCCACGTCGTCAGGTTCGACCCGGGGAAGAGCCGGAAGTCGGGAATCACGCGCCGCCACTGGGGATAGTCCACGCTCACGGCATGCTCGATCCCCGATGTGCTTCGCGCGTGCGCAGTGGACGCGATGGCGAGCAGCGCGTCGCCCGCTTCCAGCGGCGTGGTGCGTCCGTCCGGTGGCAGGCGATACGACACGCCGCCGACGAGTCGCTGCGCCTGGTACGCGAGCAGGTCGTTGCCGAAGGGATATTCTGCGCTCGTGATGTACTGGCCGGTAACGGTGATGGTCGTGACCATGAGGATCAGGGCGGCGCATCCGAAGACGACGAGCGCCCCGAGTGGGGCCAGCAGCTCGGTCATCGTCCGACTCACCGGGCGGCCCGGGCCGAGCCACTGACCGTCGCGGGAGCGCTCGAATGCCGCATACCACGCCGGCGCGAGCTCCATCGTGCTCGTGTGTGACGTGCGCTCCGTGCGCCTGCCGCGGATTGGCGTGAGCGTGACGCGCTCGTAGAACCCGCACGCAAGGCCGCAGCCACCGAGCAGCAGCCACGTCCACAGCACTGACGCGAAGAGCACGTCGTCGCCGCCTCGCTGCCCGCCCTGCACCACCAGCGCGACGACCGCGGCCACCAGCGCGAGCGGCGCCGCAAGCAGCATGAGCATCGCACGCAGCACGCGTAGCACGCGCAGGCGCGCACGACTCGCCGGAGGGAGGGCCGCGTATTCACGTGTACCAGCGATGAGCGCGCCCGTGTCGCCACGCTTGTCGCTCATCACTTCCAGGAGCGTGCGCCAGCGGTAGCCCAGCCGCGCGGCATGCGACAGCACCTTCCTCGCGCGCCACGCGCGCAGCCCGCCGCTGGCGAACGCCGCGAACCCGAGCAGCGACGAGCCCGCGAGGACAATCGGCATGAGTACGCCGCCACCGATGGCGCCGATCCGCACGAACAACAGCAGCGGCAGCAGGAGGAACAGCGTGCCCAGCGCCGGCATGAGCATGAGCCGCCATGCGGTTGCGCGCGCGCGCTCCAGACCCGGCGGCGGCCACTCGAGCACGTCCGCCGCACCCGGCGTGAGCGCCTGCGTCACCTCTTCCGCGGTGGGCCGCTCCGCGGGTGACTTGGACAGGCACCGCAGCAGCAATGCCTCGAGCGCGGGCGGCACGTCGGGCCGCAGTTCCGACAGCGGCCGCGGCACGGCGCGCAAGTGCGCCGCGACGATGTCGTGGGGCATCCGTGCGTCGAAGGGACCGCGCGCCACGAGCAGCTCGTACGCGAGCAGGCCGAGCGCGTAGATGTCGCTCTTCGGCGTCGCCGGCTCGAGCAGCAGCTGCTCGGGACTCATGTACTCCGGCGAGCCCACGGCCATCCCCGACGCGGTGATGCGCATCTCGCCTTCCTCGCCTTGCAACGAGGCGATGCCGAAGTCCGACACCGTCGCCCGCTCGCCATCCTCGTCCCACAGGACGTTCGCGGGCTTCACGTCGCGATGCACGATGCCGCGTCGGTGCGCGGCGGCGAGAGCAGCGGCCACGTCGCCGAGCACGCCTTCCGCGGCGTCCATCGGCAGGGGACCGGACGCCGCGATGCGGTCGGCCATGCTGCCCCCGCCGACGTATTGCATCACGAAGTACGGCGTGCCGTCGGGCAGCTCGCCGACATTGTAGATCGCGACGACGTTGGCGTGCGACACTGCGGCAATGGCCTGCGCCTCGCGCTGGAATCTCGCGTGCGCCTCCGCGTCAGCACCCAGCGACTGCAGCAGCACCTTTACGGCCACGAACCGCCTGAGCTGCGGATCGCGCCCGAGATAGACGCGACCCATTCCCCCCTCGCCGATGGGGCGAATGAGCAGGACGCGTCCGCCGAGCGCCTGCTGAAGCGCGACGGCGATGGCGTCGTGCTCGAGGGTGGGAACCGGTGGGGTGGTGACGGTCTGCCGAGACGCGCGGGAAGAGCGTGGCATCGCGCGTTACGATAGGGGACGCCCGCGCCGATGTCGAGAGGGCGTGCTCTGCTTTACGCGCGCGACTCGACCGTGGTGGAGCGATCGTGGATCGGCCCGCGCCGATCGCGCAGCATGCGCGCACTGCGGCCGGTGCGCACCGCCGCGATCTCCGCCACGATCGACAACGCGATCTCGTCCGGGGTCTCGGCTCCCAGGTCGAGCCCCACCGGGGCGTGGAGCGCGGGCGGGAGGGTGGCGCCGCCGTCGGTGGCGCGCGCGCCCAGCAGCTCGAGTGTGCGGCGACGCGGTCCGAGCACGCCGATGTAGCCGGCGCCCGCGTCGAGCAGGGCATGCAGCCACGCACCGTCGTGCAACGCGGAATGCGCCATCACGACGGCCATGGTCCGCTCATCGAAGGAATGTCCGGCGAGCGCCTCCGGATCCTGTGGCAGGTTCACGCACAGGATCTCGTCCGCGAGCGGGAAGCGATCGGGCGACGCAAAGGCCGCACGATGATCGGCGATGGTCACGTGCCACCCCATCGCCTTCGCGAGCGCAACCAGCGGAATGACGTCGGTGCCGCCGCCGACCACGAGCAATCGCGTGGCCGGTTGCACCACCTCGCGCGCCGCGTCGCCCGGGGACCTGAGCAATGAAAGGTCTCCTTCGACTGCCTCGCCGTCGCCGTCGAGCAGCAGGCGCGTGCCCACCGCGGGATCGCCGGCAGCGGCACGCGCGAGCGTGAGCAGCGTGACATCGTCCCGCCGCGCCGCGAGTCGCGTGTAGTAGGCGATCGCGTCTTCGAGGGCCTGACCGGCCAGCGGCTCCATGAGGAGGTCGATCACTCCCTGACACCCCATGCCCAGCCCCATGACCACCTCGTCGGAGCCGCGCGTGTCATAGCGCACGACTTCAGCGCGTCCGAGCGCCAGCACGTCGGGCGCGCGGGCGACGACGTCCGCTTCCAGGCAGCCGCCACTCACCGCGCCGACGGTTCCGCCGGTCGCGGTGACGATCATGCGTGCACCGGCACCTCGATACACGGAGCCCTCCACCGCAAGCACCGTGACGAGCACGACGGCTTCGTTGCGCTCGGCGGCAGCAGCGAGCGCGTGGCGAATGCGATCGAGCTCACGCATCGGGGCGGGGGTACGAGGGGTGGAAGGCGCGAATCCGGGACGCGGGCACCCTAATGATACGGCGCGGAGCCCACGTCGTGCTCAGACCCCGGCCGTGATGGTGAACGTGACCAGGCGTGGGCCCGCCGGGAGCGCGGCGTTCGTCCTCCTCACACCTGCGAAAATGGCCGCCAGTCTGAGGATTTGCATGCTTCGTTCGCCAGATCGGGATTCGGGCACGGACTGCGTCGCCCGTATGCGCCCTGCATCCCAGACATCATCGGAACGATCATGCCAATCCATCGACTGGACGGCCAATTCTCATATCTCGACTACCCACCCCTGCATCGCCCTGCAGCGCACGTCCCCGGCGGCCACTAGCAGGGGAACGACACCTCGAAGCGCGTGCCCTTTCCCGGCTCGCTCTCCACTTCCATCGTGCATCCCATGCTCAGCGCGAGCGCCTTGGCGATCGGCAGCCCGAGGCCGGCTCCTTCGTACGCGCGGCTCGTCGAGCCGTCCACCTGCGCGAACGGCTCGAAGATGCTCGCGAGCTGGTCCGGGTAGATGCCGATGCCGGTATCCTGCACCACCACGCTACCGGGAGACGTCCAGCCGTTCCGTCGTGCGATGGTGACGATCACGCTCCCGCGCGCCGTGAACTTCACGGCATTGCCGATCAGCTTGTCGAGCAGCTTCGAGAGTTTCGTGGGCTCCACGCGTACGAGGTCGTAGGACTCCACGCGCATCGCGATCTTGAGGCGCTTTCGCTTCGCCACTTCGCTCCACCGGGCAATGGATTCCTCCACGATCGCCACCACGTTGGCGAGCGGCTGCACCGGTGCTTCCGTGACGGACGTCGTGATGGAGAGCGCGACGAGGTCCTCGACGAGACCGAGCAGGCGCTCGCCGTTCGCGCGAATGGCCTCGAGCATCGCGATGTCCGCCGGCCGCTGGTTGCCGATCCGGTTTTCCTTGAGGACGTTCGAGAAGCCGATCACGGAGTTGAGCGGTGTGCGCAGCTCGTGGCTCAGCCGCTCGACGATCGCATGGTGCACCGCGGGGGTGACACGCGGCGGCACGGCATCGCCGGGAATGGGATCGGATTCGGGTTCCTTATCGAAACGAATACCGGTGCTCATTTTGCGCGCCCAGGGTTGGTGTCGCCAGGAATCATCTGAATGGAGCGGCGGCGCGGTACGAGGCGGAACATCGCCTGGCTCGTCTCGGCCGGCTTGACGCTCACCTCCACCTCGGCGGGTTCCCAGCGCGTACCCGAGTTGGGCTCGCTGAGGACCTTGAGTGCATACGTCCCGCTCGTGACTTCAGCGAAGCGATACGCGCCGGTCTGGTCAGTGGTGGCGTACAGCGTGTCGCGCGCGCTCACGAGCGCAAGCGACACCTCCCTCAGCGGACCGGCGTCGGCCAGCGAGTCTGGTGCGGATCCGACACCGGTGCGCGCGATGCCCATCTGGCGCACGGTGCCGGTCACGATCCCGGCGCGCTCGACTTCGAGCGAGAAGGTCGTGGGGGCCATGCGCGTGCTGTCGATCACCACCGTGGGATTTCCGGTGAAGATCGTGGGCTCGCGCGTCTGCTGCTGGGCGATGGAGAGGCGGTATTCACCCGCCGCGAGGCCGGAGAATGCCACGTTGCCCTGGTCGTCGGTGATCGCGGCCTGCGGGCCGAGGCGGACGAGCCGGTCGGCAACACCCTGGCCCGTTTCCTGGTCCACCACGCGCCCGCGAACGCGGCCGGCGCTGTGGATCCGTCCGATGGGCACCTGCAGCGGCATGGAGTACTCGATGAAAGCCACTTCCTTGCCGCGGACGTCGATGGGATTGGAAACGAATCGCGCGCGAAGGCTCACCGTGGAGCCGGAGCGAAGTTGCTGGGAGAGTCCGGCGTCCAGCTGTCCCACGTGCTCGTTCAGCGACGGAATGCTCGTGCTGTAGGCGTTCAGCGTGAGGTAGGTCCCGGCAAGGAGGCGCACGCGGGCATCGCCGCCCACGGTAACGATGTCGTTCGCGCCGCGCGTGATCGACATGCCATGACTGGTCTCGCCATAGATGGAATACGAGTTGGCGCCGATGTTCGCATTCGTGCCGGCGGTGAACTCGCTGTACACCTGGCGCGGGTGCAGCGCATCGGACGCGATGCCTCCCCCGATTCCCCCGAAGACGCGAACGGCGCCGAAGGCCTGGTCAACCCGGCCCAACAGCCCGTGCTGCGACTCGTGGACATCTGTCGATGCGAAGCGACTCCTGCGCGTGAGCGCCGAGTACTGGAGGCTGAGCCGCGAGGCGTAGTTGACGCCGAGTGTCGCGGAACGGAAGTACTGGGGGGCGAGCAGGCCACTGACCACGCCGCCCGACTGGTGCGTCGCGACAGAGGCCGTCACACGCAGATCATCCGCCACCCTCGTCGACACGTTCGCGTAGTTGTGCTCGGCCCCGCGGTAGATGCCGGCGAAACGGTCGTCGGCTGCTACGTGGCCGAGGTCATAGCGCACGCGGTCGCCGCCGTTGATGCGCGCGGTCGTCGCGGTGCCGCGACCGAGGTCGCTCGAGCTGCTCGCCAGCTCGACTTCGACGTTCGCGTCGAACGGCGTCATCTTCATGCCCGTTCCGAAGATGCGACCACCGAAGGGACCACCGTTGCGCGTGACGGCGCTGGCCGTGAAGCGCGGCGCGCCGAAGAGGCTCGACGCATCTGCGCTCACGAATCCGCCGCCCTCGGTGGGGCCATCGAACTGCATGCGGAAACGCTGGGCAAACGCACCGGCGCCGAACGCGCCGTCCTGCACCTCGAGCCCGCCGCCGAAGCCGCGCTGGCCGCTGCTCGAGAGCGACGAAGCGCCATACAACGCATCGCCGACGCGAGCCGCGTAACCCTTGCCGCGCAGTTCCACGCGGTATTCGTCCTGGTCGCCGAACTGGGACATCACGCCGGGCGAGCCGCGCAGGACAAAGGAGAGCTGCTCGTCCCCGTTGTCGCGCAGGGCGCCGCCGCCCATGAACTCGTACGGCGACACGCCGGCGGCGCTGTTGGCGGCACGCAGGCGCAGCTGTGCGGCCACGCGATGCAGTGGCTCCGTCGCGTTGGCTTCCTGCACGATGGTCACGCGAGCAGATGCCATCGCCTTGACGGTGTCGTCGGCGGCGTCCGCGGCATACACCTCGAACACATCGTCCTGCGCCTGGGTGCTGACCGTGCGCGTGGCGACGCGCGCGACCACCGGCACCGACCCGCCGGCAGGCAGCGTCACGCGTGTGGTTTCGAGCGTGAACGTGCCACCGAGGGAGCTGCTGCCGCGCAGCTTCACCGTGGCGGGCACGTTGCCGCGATTCTGGAGCAGGAACGTGGCGCGATAGACATCGCCCGAGATGGCGTACGTCGGGCGGTTGGTCAGCGCGACGTTGAGCTCCTTGTGCTTCGCGACCTCGATCGTGACGGTGTCGCGCACCGTGGTGCTGGACGCGCTGTCCACGGCGGAGACCGTGACGTAGTAGCGGCCCGCTGCCGCGTGCGTCGGCACGCGAACGGCGATGATCCAGCTGTCACCCGCGCCCACGCCCAGGGTGAAGGGACGCAGGCCGAGCGGCGCTGACCAATCGGCGGGCAGCTCGATGTGCGGCGTCACGGTGACCGGCGCTTCCCACAGGTTCGTGACGCGGAGCGCCGTGGAATAGGTGGCGCCGGGCGCCACGACCGTCGCCGCGGTCACGCGCGGGCCGATCGACACCATCTGCGCGGCGGCCATGGATGGCCCTCCGGCGATGAGGGCGAACAGCGCGAGACGACCCAGGCGACGCATCATGGGACGCGTCAGAACTCGAGCTTGTATTCGGTGGCGAACACGGAGTCATCGCCCGTGTCAGCGAAAACGACGGCCTTGTACGAACCGGCGGGCAGCTTGTCGAACACGAACTGCTGCTTGAGCGACGTGTTCGGGTACAGCAGCCCGCGCTGCTGCTCGCGGCGGCCGCGCAGCGTGCCGGCGGCGTCGTACAGCTCGATCCAGATATTGGGCCGGTAGCCGCGGTCTCCGACGTTCTGGACTTCGACCTCCATGTGCTTCTGGCCCGTCGAGTCCGTGGTGAGCGTCTGGTTGAAGAACGCAATCCGCCGGGAACCGGCCGAGGGCAGGTGCGTCGCGAGCTGCACCGCATAGCGAACCACGGCGCCGAGACCCACCTGCTTGTTCTCGGTCGGCGGCGGCGCAGTCGGAGCGCCTTCCACCATGAGGGCGCTCCAGTACGTGCCGCGGAGCGTGTCGCCCTTGGGAACCGTGACGGTGTAGCCGAGCGTCATCTCGCTGCTGGGCGGGACGACGATGGAGGTGGCCGATGGCTTGATCCAGCCCGCGTTCGACCGGGCCGTGGAGGCCGCGGGATCGAAGTGGGTGGTACCGTCGGCGAAGAAGTGGTAGTCCAACTGATAGATCCGCACCGGCTGGGGCTGTGCGGTGAGGTTGCGAACGAGGACCGTGCCCTCGTACGACTGGCCAGGCGCGGCATTGTGCTCCTCGACCGTGCTGCCGACCACGGCGATCTGTGCCGAGGCGGTGCGCGGAACCGTCACGGTGCCAACGAGCAGCGCGGCGATCGCGGCGGTAATGAGGCGGGAGGGGACGAAGGAGCGCATGGAAAGGTGCCCCTTACGGGTAGGTGGATTCGGTGAGCGTCACGGTGCGCGTCTGCGAAGCGAGCACGCCCGCCGAGACTGTCGCGGTGAACACGTAGGTGATGCCGTACGTGCTGCCGTTCTCCTTCGCGATGTTGATCACGATGTCCCTGTCCGTCGCGTCGAGCGTGACGGGGCCGAGACTCGTGGCGCCGGCGGGGGCCGCCATGGTGAGCGTCAGCGTGGTGCCGGCCGGCATCGGCATGTCGAGATGAGCCGTGATCTTCTGCGGCCCGGCAACGTTCTTGGCCTTCACGAAGTAGGTGGTGATCGCGTTCGTGAGGACAACTGGCTGCGATCCAGCGACGGCCGTGGTGACGTTGAAGGCTGCCGGCGACCCCGAGACCGTCAACACCGTGTTCTGCGCGCCTGCGCCCTTCGCCCACCCGAACATCGGGAGGGCGAAGGTGCACAGTACGAGAGCGTAGCGTTTCACGGAGGTCACGGAATCAGTATCGGCAGGTTCAGGCGGAGTTCAGACGCCGCCGGTGATGGTGTAGGTCACGACGCGCGTGGCCGAGGCGATGACGCCCGCCGCAGCGGTCGCATCGAGCTTGTAGCTCACGCCCATCGAACCCTGGTTCAGCTTGGTGAGGCCGGTGACGACGTCCACCGC
>JBBRZK010000112.1:0-12710 GCA_038236775.1 Gemmatimonadales bacterium | reverse complement strand
CTCGGCGTGCCGCGTGGAGACGTCCAGGTCTGCGTCGGGATCCAGGCGGAAGTTGCTCATCGCATGCCGGCCGACCGCCACGACCGGCAGGTCGAACCGTTCGCGCGCGCCCGCGCGGGCGCCGCTCAGCACGCGGAGCTCGAGGCTCACGGCGTGGGCGTCTGGCCCGGCGTGCTGCGCTGCTGCGGCGCCACCACTGCCGACGCGGCGCGGTAGGTCCACCACGTGGCCAGGGCGAGGAACACCACCACCAGCGCCAGCGCGATGAGCGAGCCGCGCAGGCGCCGAGTGGGCGAGACGTCCGGCGGCACGAGCGCGGGGAATGCCGCCTCCGGTTGCGGAATCTTCCGCGTGGGGCGCCGCGGCGTCGCCAGCGTCTCTTTCGTCGTGTTGATCCCGCCCGTGAGCGTGATGCGCGCGGCGGTGGTCTGGCCGGAATCCGTGGGTAGCGGGAAGACGCGGTGCCCCACGCTGTCGCCGGTTTCCGGTGGTATGAGCCCGCTACCTTCGAACCGCGCGGCGATGACGGTGATGTTGTCGGGCCCGCCGTTCTCGTTCGCGCGGGCGATGAGGCGCTTGCACACGGACATCAGGTCCGGCTCCTCCGTGGCCGCGCGCGCGATCTCCTGCGTCTTCACCTGGCCGCTCAACCCGTCGCTGCAGATGATCAGGACGTCGTTCTGGCGCACCTGCTGGTGAGTGAGGTCCACCTTGATCTGCGCCTCGGGGCCCAGCGCCTGGAGGATGATGTTGCGCCGCTCGCTGACCTCGGCCTCCTCCTCCGTGATCTCGCCCGCCTCGATGAGCTTCTGCATCAGCGACTGGTCCTTCGTGATCTGCAGCGCCACGCCGTTCCGCACGAGATACGCGCGGCTGTCGCCCACCTGCGCCAGGAAGAGCGTGTCGCCGAGGACGCCCGCCGCGGTGGCGGTGGTTCCCATGCCGCGGAACTCCGGATGCTCGAGCGCGAACGTATGGATCTCCGTATTGGCCGCCGCCGCCGATTGCTTCAGCGCCGTCGCGAACGACTCCTGACCCGGCGCGTCGGCTGCAACGAGTGCGTCACTCAGCTCGCGCAGCATCACCTCGATGGCCATGGCGCTGGCAATCTCTCCCGCGGCCGCGCCACCCATGCCGTCCGCCACCATGAACAGCGTGCCGCGGTCGCCCACCTCGTGGGTGCGCACCTCGGGCTGGAGCGTCGCGTTGCCGCGCGTGAGGTCCGCGACGACGAACGCGTCCTCGTTGTGCTCGCGTGTGCGTCCCACGTCGGTGCAGCCGAAGACGTGGACGATCACTCGGCGCTCTGATCCCGATGGTTGAGGTGCTGTCACGAGGTCAGGGGCTTCCACATTCTTTGAGGGCATCGTCGAGATCCGATTTCATGCTCGCGTTGAGCAACTCCCGACGGACGATCCGCAGCATCCTGCATCCCTTCTCAGCGCCGACGGTGAAGATAGTAGCCTTGCCCTCAACGAAAGCGAGCGCCGCCTTGTCGGTGGGAAGGGCAATCTTCGACTCGAAATCCGGGATCTTCTTGAGTGCGGCCCTCGCGCTTGCCTCGCTCTGGACGGAGTTTCCCAGCGCGTCGATGTCGCTTGCATACGACACGGCAACCGGCGGCGATGGCACGGTGCTTCCCCTGTCCGACGGCGGCGCAGCGGTCCCCTTGTCCACGAGCGAAGTGCTCAGCTTCACCGTATTCTTCGCCACGTCATTCTGCGCCGGAGTTCCTGGTGCGGTTGCAGTCTGCGCCGGTGTCGTCTGGGGGGGGGTGACCGCCGTCGCAGCGGGCACATTCGAATTTGTCGGCGCGGGTAGCGTCCCGCCGGTCTTGTCCGCCGCCTTCGCGAAATAGACGATCGCGAACGCCGCGAGCGCGATCGCCACGGCGCCAGTACCCGCATACACGGGCATCTTCGAGCGCGGCACGGGTACCGCGACAGGCCGCGCCGGCGCCACTGCGGCTGGCGGCACCGCGGCCGCGCCGGGATCCACGCGCGTCTTCGGCGGCGCGGCCACGAGCGCCGTCGCGCCGTCCATCGCACCGATCATCTGCGTCGCGCTGCCTCGCGGTGCCGCCGGCATCCGCTCCACTGCCTGCCAGAGCGCCACGCCGAAGTCCGACGCCTTCTGGTACCGGTCCGCCGCCTTCCGCTGCAGCGCCTTGTGCATCACCGCCTGCACATCGGCCGTCCAGTTGACGTCCGGTTTCACCGCCTGCAGCGACCGCGGCTCGTCGGTGAGCCGCATGATCATCGACTCCTGCGCCGTCTCGCCCTCGAAGGGCAGCTTGCCCGTGAGCATGTTGAACGCGACGAGCGCCAACGAATAGACGTCGCTGCGTCCGTCCAGCTTGTCCCCCGCGAGCTGCTCGGGACTCATGTACTCCGGTGTCCCCACCACCAGCCCCGTCTTCGTCACCTTCTGGTTCTCCGCGCCCGCCGCCTTCGCGATGCCGAAGTCCACCACCTTCACGCAGTCCGACCCGTCGCGGTTCTTCGCGATCATGATGTTGTCGGGCTTGAGGTCGCGGTGCACGATCCCCATGTCGTGCGCCACGGCCAGCCCGTCGGCCGCCTGCTTCGTGATGTCCGCCGCGCGCAGTGGCGGCAGCGCGCCGTTCGTCTCCACCAGCGACGTGAGCGACTCGCCCTCGATGAACTCCATCGCCAGGTAGATCAGCCCTTCGGGCGTCTCGCCGAAGTCGTAGATCCCCGCGACGTTCGGGTGGTTGATCCGGCTCGCGTTCGCCGCCTCGCGGTTGAACCGGCTGATCGCGTCAGCGTCGTTCACCATCCCCGGGTTCATCACCTTCACCGCGCTCTTCCGGCCCATCTTCACGTGCTCGGCCAGGTACACCTGGCCCATCCCGCCCTCGCCCAGCTTCTTCAGCACGTGATACCGCTCGGCGATGATGGAGCCCACGAGGTCCGTTCCACCGCCCTGGGTCCGCAGTGCCGAGCCGTCACGATCACAGAACCGCTGGTTCGCCGGGAATTCCGTGCCGCACGTGGGGCAGATCTTTTCCTGGCTCACAATCCGAGGCTCTCGACGCGCAGCACCTGGTCGCCCACGAGGATGCGCTGGCCCTTCTTCAGCGCGCGCTCGCCACGGACGCCGAGCGCGACGCCGTTGCGGCTCTCGGCGTCGTGGACAAAGAACTCCGCGTCTTCACTCCGTATTTCGGCGTGCCTGCCACTCATGGTCTGGTCGTAGGGGAACACCCAGTCGCCGGATTCGCGGCCGAGCTGCACGGTGCGCGCCGGGCTGAGGTGGAACGTGTCGCGCACGCTGCCGTCCGCGCGGAGCTGCTCGAGCACGGCGACGTCCGCCGACGGCACCAGCGACCCCATGCGGCGCGTCGCATCGGCCTCCGGTGGATGCGGACCGGGGTAGCCGAGCCGCCGGAAGCGGAGCAGCTGCGACCCCACGAGGATGATGTCGCAGTCCGCGAGGCGCGTGGGCCCGTCGATGAACGTCCACGTGCCGTTGCGCGAGCCCAGGTCCCGCACCCACAGCTCGCCGTCGCGCTGCTCGATGCGCGCGTGGAGCGGCGAGAGGAACACGTCGTCGAAGCGGATGTCCGCGTCTCCGCGGCCCACCACCGCCTCGCCGCGGTCGAGCGTGAAGCTGGACGTTGGCGCGCCACTCTCGTCGAGCAGCGATAGCCGGGGCGAGGTCTCCCGGTTCTTCGCCCCCATCACGAGCGTGCCGAAGGCGTTGTTGATCTCCACGCTCACCCGCTGTCCCACACGGGTGCCGCACCGGGCGCAGAACAGGTCCACACCCTGGGTGTACGTCGCGCCGCAGGTCCAGCAGCTGCCGCTCGCCACTTCGTTGGTGGCCTTCGTGCCGCAGAAACCGCAGAACGGCATGCCCGCCTGCACGGGCTTCGCGCACTTGGGGCAGGGGTTCTCGCTGGCCAGTGGCGACATCCGCGGCGGCGGTTTGAGCGGTCCGGTGCCCGTGCCCGCGGCCGGCGGGGTACCAACCCCGGGATCCGCGCCGCCGGCGCCAGCGGACGCGCCGGACGAGTACGCCGGCATGATGCGCGCGGCGGAGGCCGAGATCGGCTTTCCGCAATCCATGCAGAAGCGCGACATCGGCTCGTTCTCGCGGCCGCAGAAGGCGCAGGAGACGAGGGGATTCACGGAACGGTGGGCGACGCCATTGAAGCGCGAATATACGGGCCGCGAAACAGGGGCGTCAACAAACCGAGCCGTATTCGTCGCCGGCACCACGATTCCCGGTTAGCTTCTCGCCATGCCACTGCCCCGTGACCTCCGCGCCACGCTGGCGCTCCCGCTGCTCGCCGCGGCCGCCTGCGGCGGCTCCAGTCCCGCGCCCGTCACCGTGCCCGCACCGGTGCCGGTGTCCGCCGCCACGCGTCCCGTGCCAGCGCCGCCGCTGCCCGACATCCCGCTCGTGGACGGTCCGCTGGCCGTGAAGGTCCAGTACCCGTCGCCCAACCAGCAGATCACGTCGCGCGACTCGAACTTCATCTTCGGGAGCATCGGCAGCGGCCGCGCCACGCTCAGCGTGAACGGCGTACCGGCGCGCGTCTACAACAACGGCGCCTTCATGGCGTACCTCCCCAACCCGCCGGCGTCCGCGCCCCGCTACGAGCTGGTGGCCGCCCGCGGCGCCGACACGGCGCGCGCCACCCTCGCGGTGCGCTTTCCAGTGCCCGCCGCGGCGGTGCCGGTGCAGGCTGCCGCACTGACGAAGCCGGAGAACCAGCCCACGTCGCGCGCCGATACGCTGGCCGCCATCGCCGGCCGCATTGACTCCCTCCGCGCGCAACTCGGCCGCAATGAACCCATCGGCGTCGTGCAACTCGGCCAGGCCGGCGCGGACACCGACGTCACGATCATCGGCCGCCCCACGCCGGGCGGCACGTACAAGTGGTTCTTCACGCCGGGCACCATCGTCTCGCTGGTATCGAAGGAGAACGGCTTCTCACGCGTGCGGCTCGACAGCGGGCTCGATGTGTACGTCGCGGACGGCGACGTCAATCCCGTTGCCGAGGGCACGACCGTCCCGCGCCGCACGGCGTCCAACATGAAGGTGCGCGGCAGCCCGCACGGTGAAGACGTCGTCATCCCCATGGGCGCGCGCGCGCCGTACTTCGTGGAGGAAGGCCCGCGCTCCATCGCGCTCACGCTCTACGGCGTGCGCGGCAACACCGACATCGTGAATTACGCCGCGTCCGACTCGATGATCCGCACGGTGGAGTGGACGCAGGTGGCGGAGGATCGCGCGCGCGTCACCGTGAACCTGCGCGCCGCGCCGTTCGGCTACCTGGTGGTGTGGGAGAACAACGCGCTCGTGCTCAAGCTGCGCGGCCGTCCCGCCATCGGCGCGTCGCGACCGCTGGCCGGCCTCACCATCGCCGTGGATCCGGGCCATCCGCCCATCGGCGCCACGGGCCCCACCGGCTTCTATGAAGGCAACGCAACCCTCCAGATCGGCATGCGCCTCAAGCGCATTCTCGAGGAGCGCGGCGCCACCGTCGTCATGACGCGCACCACCGATGCGCCCGTCGCGCTCGGCGACCGCCCCATCATGGCCCGTCGCGCGAACGTGCATGCCTTCGTCTCCATCCACTTGAACGCGCTGCCGGACGGCATCAATCCGTTCACGTACAACGGCACCGGAACGTACTTCTTCCGCACGCAGAGCGAGCCCCTCGCCCGCGACGTCCAGCGCGGCATGGTGGCCCGCATGGGCCTCCCGGACCTCGGCGTCAACTACGACAACCTCGCCGTCGTGCGCGGCACATGGTATCCCGCCGTGCTCTGCGAAGGCGCCTTCGTGATCATGCCCGACCAGGAGGCCGCGCTCCGCACGCCGGAGTTCCAGGAGCGGTACGCGAGCGGTGTGGCGGACGGCATCGAGAATTACTTTCGCGCCCTCCCGTCGCTGTAGCTACCTCGCACGCGCGAACACCCTGACCCGCATCGCATGACCTTCGCCCGCCTGTCGGCGATCGTCGCGTTCGCCGCGTGTACACTGTCCGCCGGCGGCGTGGCCCACGCGCAGCTCGCGCCGTACCACGACTACCGCACGCTCGACACGCCGCATTTCCGCGTCACGGTGGCAGCGGGGCTCGAGCGCGAGGGGCGCGTCGCGGCGGCGGCGGCCGAGCGTGCGTATGCGCTGCTGGCGAAGGAGCTGCATGAGCCGCGCGGCACTATCGACCTCATCGTCAGCGACGACGCCGACTACTCCAACGGGTACGCGTCGCCGGTGCCGGGCAACCGCATCGTCGTCTTCGCCACGCCGCCGGTGGACGCCGGATCCCTCCGCCTCAACGAGGACTGGCTCGGCATCGTCATCACGCACGAGCTCACGCACATCTTCCACCTCGATCGCGTGCGCGGCGTGTGGCGGCTGGCGCAGGACATCTTCGGTCGCGCGCCGGCACTGTTCCCGAATTCGTACGGACCTTCGTGGCTCACCGAGGGACTCGCGGTCTACTACGAGTCGCGCCTCACCGAGGGCGGGCGCCTGAAGGATTCCGAGAGCCACATGATCGCGCGCGCCGCCGCGCTCGAACACGCGCTTCCTGCAATCGACGCCCTCAGCCTCGGCTCGCCGCGCTTTCCCGGTGGCACGGCCGCATACGGGTACGGCTCGCTGTTCGTCGCCTACCTCGCGCGCACCCGCGGCGACAGCACGGTGCGCCGCTTCATCGACACACAGAGTGCGTCGCTCCTGCCGTGGGCCATCGACGCCGACGCGCGGCGCGGCTTCGGCATCGGCTTCGGCGACGCGTACGCGGCCTTCGCTGATTCGATCCAGCGCAGTGTGGGCGACATCCGTCGTCCGCTGCCCGGATGGCGCGAGCTCACCACGCACGGCTACTACGCGCTCGATCCGCGCTGGACCAGCGATTCGTCGCTCGTCTACGCGGCGAGTGACGGACGCTCCA
Source organism: Gemmatimonadales bacterium (assembly GCA_038236775.1). GTDB lineage: Bacteria > Gemmatimonadota > Gemmatimonadetes > Gemmatimonadales > Gemmatimonadaceae > AG11. The sequence continues at coordinate 5,773 of JBBRZK010000112.1, read as the reverse complement.
CCGGCGCGGCCTACGCACTTTCCCTCGACGGCACCCGCCATCGCATCGGACGCCGCAACGCGCTCGGCCCCAGCGTGCCGTTCGGCGGCGGACTGCTGTTCGCGCAGCCCGACTATGCCACCACGAGCGAAGTGCGCTCTGACCTCTACGTCGACGCCAACGGCGAGCAGCATCGTCTCACGCGCGGCCTTCGCCTCATCCAGCCCGACGCGCGGCAGGACGGCACCATCGTCGCCGTGCAGATCGCGCCCGCGCGCGCGAGCCTCATGCTGCTCGACAGCACCGGCGCCCAGCACCGCCCGCTGCGCGATGCCGCGGCCGACGAGACGTGGAGCGAGCCGCGCTGGTCGCCCGACGGGAGCGCGATTGCCGTGTCGCATCGCACGCACGGCGGCATCTTCTCCATCGAGGTGATCGACGTCGCCACCGGTGAGGCGCGAGTGCTCGACCGCGGGTCGTACATTCTCTCGACACCGAGCTGGGGCGCCGACGGCAGCGTGGTGCTCTATACCACCGAGCAGTTCGGCGTCCCCGCGCTCGCCTGGGCGCGCGCCGACGGCCGAGGCCTGCATGCCATTGGAGCGATGTCCGGCGGCGACAGCAGCAGCACCGGCGTCTATGGTGCCGTCGTGTCGCCATCGGGACGCACGCTGGCCGCCACCGCACTGCGCGCCGACGGCTATCACGTCGGCGTCACGTCGCTGCGGCTCGTCACCGAACCCGCCGTCGCCGCCACGGGCGAGCTCAACGTGATGGCAGCGTCGCCCATCGACAGCCAGCCGCTCGCCGCCGGCGACTTCCACGCGTACTCCACGTGGCGCACCGTGCTGCCCCGCTACTGGTATCCCGTGCTCGACAACGCCGCCGGCGGCGGATACATGCTCGGTGCCAGCACCAGCGGCTCCGACATCCTGTCGCGGCACATCTACGACGCCAGCCTCTCGTTCTCCACGAAGGGCGCGCATCCTGTCGCAAGCCTCGATTACCGCTACGCGGGGCTGCGTCGTCCGTATGTGGACGTATCGCTCTCGCAGGACTACTTCGTCGAGCGCGACCTGGCGAGCGGCACTAACGGACAATCGCTCGGCACGCTGCTTCGCCGCGTACGCTTCGCCGCGCTGTCCACCGCCTTCGTGCGCCCGCGCTATCGCACGTATACGGCGCTCGCGTTCGGCGCGACCGTCGAGAACCGCAGCTTTTTCACCGACCCCGGTGAGCTCTACGCGCGCATCGCCGATTCCGCGTACACGCGTTCGTACGTCTTCCCCGGCGCGTTCGCCAGCGTGCAGTGGTCCAACCTCCAGCGGCCTGCACTCAGCATCTCGGCCGAAGACGGCATCAGCACCGCCGCGACCGTGCGTGTGCGGGCTCGGAGTGGCGACGTCTCGCGCACCGTCTCGACGAGCGTCGTCGGCACGGCGGCGGCGTTCAAGAGCCTCGACTTGCCCGGCTTCGCGCACCACGTGCTCGCCCTGCGGCTCGCGGGGGGCGCCGCCGATTCGCGCAGTGCGTCGTCGTTCGTCATCGGCGGAACGAGTGGCACCACCATCCAGCTCGTGCCCGGCTATTCCGTGGGCGAGGGACGCCGCACCTTCGGCGTGCGCGGCTTCGACGCGGGCACCGCGTACGGCACCAGCGCCGCGGCCGGCACGCTCGAGTATCGCGCGCCGCTCACGCTGGGCGGGCGCGGCTTCGGCGGCCTGCCACTGTTCTTCGACCGCGCGTCGGTGAGCGCCTTCACCGACGCCGCCGTCGCCACATGCTCGGCCACGCCGCTGTTCGCGAACGCGTGCTCGACCGCCCCGCGCATCGGTCGCACGATTGCAAGCGCCGGTGCGGAGCTGCTTCTGTCCGCCGCAGTGCTCGATTGGGACACGGCGCAGAACCTCCGCGTGGGTATCGCTGCGCCCATCGCTGCGCGGGACCTGGCCCCCCGGCCCGTGAGCGTTTACCTGGCGTACGGGTTTTCGTTCTAGCCTTCTCGACGCTCCTGCCCTCTCTGGTTTCGCCTCTCTGGATTCTGCTTCCGTGTTCGCCGTTAGCCGCTCTTCATCCATGCAATAGGCTGCCGTGTATCAGCCCACCATCCATGCCACCGCCTACATCCACCCCGCCGCGCACGTCATTGGCGACGTTACCCTTGGCGCGCGTGTGAGCGTGTGGCCAACCGCGGTCCTTCGCGGTGACGCGGCCGCGATCTCAGTGGGCGAAGACTCGAACGTCCAGGATGGTGCCGTGCTGCACGTCGACGCCGGCGTGCCGTGTACCGTGGGCGCCCGTGTCGCCATCGGTCATCGCGCTGTCGTGCATGGCGCCACCGTGGCCGATGACTGCCTCATCGGGATGGGCGCCATCCTGCTGAACGGCGTCGTGGTCGGCACCGGTTCGATCGTCGGGGCAGGGGCGGTCTGCCGCGAGGGGATGGTGATTCCTCCCGGCTCGCTGGCGCTCGGTGTTCCGGCCCGTATCGTTCGCGCTACGACGGAGGCCGAGCGGGCGCGGATCGCGAAGACGGTGCAGTCGTACCTGTCGCTGCAGGCCGAGTATCGGCTGTCAACCTGACCGACTTTGTCATCCTGAGCGACCCTCCTTGTCATCCTGAGCGCAGCGAAGGATCTGCTTGTCGGGCCGGCCGAAAGCAGATCCTTCGCTGCGCTCAGGATGACAGGGACGGGCTTCGCTCAGGATGACAGTAGATTTCTCGGTGAACCTCGTTCCAGTCGTCACAGTCGTGTCCGTCGGAACACGTGTTCCCAAGCAAGCCGGACGGGAATCTCTTGTACGCAGTGTGGATTACTCCAAGTCGTCGCTCGAAGCCCGTTGTGATGAAGGCCATGGGTAAGCTCTTTCCCACGCGGTGTTTACGATTAGGACAGCCAGTCTGGCGCGTCCGGAATCGGTGAACATACGTTCTACAGAACCGCCGCAGGTGTTTTTCAACGTGATGTACCGCACACCCGCAGCTAAGTGATGCATACATTGCAAGTCCTTATATTTCATACAGATAGCTGAGGGCTGGCGCGGAATCACGAGTGGGGGTAACATGCGCCTCCGCTCCCCGCCGCCGGCGAGCGCCCACCTCGCAGCACCAACTCCACGGGAGAAGTCGCACATGCCCCTGCCCGCCGTCCAGCCGCCCACCGGCCCCGTGACCCTGTCGTCGAATGCCCGGACCGTTCTCGCGAAGCGCTACCTCGTGAAGGACAAGACCGGCAAGGCGACGGAGAGTCCCGAGGACCTGTTCTGGCGCGTGGCGACGGTGGTGGCGGCGCCTGACGCGCGCTACGGCGTCACCGAGGAGGCCGTGGCGGCCAAGGCGGAGGAGTTCTACGCGCTCATGACCCAGCGCCGCTTCGAGCCCAACTCGCCCACCCTCATGAACGCCGGCCGTCCACTCGGCCAGCTGAGCGCGTGCTTCGTGCTGCCCGTGGAGGATGCCCTGGCCAATGGCCGCAACGGCATTTACGACACGCTCAAGTCGATGGCCATCATCCACCAGAGCGGCGGCGGCACCGGCTTCGGCTTCTCCAAGCTCCGCGCGAAGGGTTCCATGGTGCGCAGCACCACCGGCGTCGCCAGCGGGCCCATCTCGTTCATGAAGCTGTACGATGCGAGCACCGACGCCGTGAAGCAGGGCGGCACCCGCCGCGGCGCCAACATGGGCATCCTGCGCGTCGATCATCCCGACGTCCTCGACTTCATCGCGTGCAAGGAAGACCTCACCCAGATCACCAACTTCAACATCTCCGTCGCCGTCACCGACGCGTTCATGAAGGCGGTGAAGGACAAGACCTCCTACGATCTCGTCGATCCGGGCACGCACCAGGTCGTCGGCCAGCTCGACGCGAACGTTGTGTGGGACAAGATGATCCAGGGCGCGTGGAAGACGGGCGAGCCGGGCTGCTTCTTCATCGACGAAGCCAACCGCTACAATCCGGTCCCGCACCTCGGCGCCTACGAGGCGACCAACCCGTGCGGCGAGCAGCCGCTGCTCCCGTATGACGTCTGCAACCTCGGCAGCATCAACGTCGGGCTCTACGTCACCGATGGCGTGATGGACTGGGATGCCTTCCGCAAGGACATCCAGCTCAGCACGCACCTGCTCGACAACATCATCGACGCGAACAAGTATCCGCTCCCCGAGATCGACGCGCTCTCCAAGCGCATCCGTCGCATCGGGCTCGGCGTCATGGGCTTCGCCGACGCGCTCATCAAGCTCGGGATCGCCTATGATACCGACGAAGGCGTGAACTTCGGTCGCAAGGTCATGCAGTTCCTGGACGTCGAGAGCAAGAAGGAGAGCGAGCGTCTCGCCAACCAGCGCGGTCCGTTCCCCGAGTGGGCCAGGTCCATCTGGGGTCCCGACGAAACCTGTGCGCGTGATGCCGAGGGCAAGCGCATCCGCCCGATGCAGCTGCTGCGAAATTGCAACGTCACCACCGTCGCGCCCACCGGCACCATCTCCATCATCGCCGGCTGCTCCAGTGGCCTCGAGCCGCTGTTCGCCGTTGCGTTCATGCGCAACCAGGCCGGCGTCATGATGCCCGACGTGAACGAGGAGTTCGTCGCCATCGCGAAGAAGGAAGGCTGGTACTCCGACGCGCTCATCGAGAAGATCGCGAAGGAAGGCCACGTCACCTTCCCCGAAGTGCCGGTGAAGTGGCAGAAGGTGTTCGTCACCGCGAACGCCATCGCGCCCGAGTGGCATGTGAAGATGCAGGCCGCCTTCCAGGAGCACTGCGACTCCGCCATCAGCAAGACCACCAACTTCAGCCACGCCGCCACGGTGGAAGACGTCCGCGCCATCTACGAGATGGCGTACGACATGAAGTGCAAGGGCGTCACCGTGTACCGCGACGGTTCGCGCGATGCGCAAGTCTTGTCGACAGGGGCAACGGCAACAGCCGCCGCCGCGCGCGATGCGAAGCCCGCCACTGCCGCCGAGCGTCGCGAAGTGGGCGAGCTGCATGGGACGATTGCCGAGAAGGATGCGGAGATCGATCGCCTGCGGAAGTCGCTGTTCGATGCGGAAGCGGAGAACCTGCAGCGTCGCGTGAAGCGCTCGCGTCCCGAGCGGCTGCGCGGCACCACGCACCGCCTCGAGACGCCGCTCGGCACGATGTTCGTGAACATCACCGAGGACGAGAAGAACCAGCCCTTCGAGGTGTTCATCACCCTCGGCAAGGCCGGCGGCTCGGCCATGGCTGATGCGGAGGCGATGGGGCGGCTGATCTCTTTGGCATTGAGATCAGGGATCCCGATCATGGAGGTGCACAAGCAGCTGCGCGGGATCTCGTCGGATCGCGCGGTGGGTCTTGGTCCGAACAAGGTGCTCTCGGTGCCGGATGCCATCGGCATTGCGCTGGAGCAGTGGTGGCGGGACAAGCAGGGCGTGCAGCAGGATCTCGCGGGGCTCGAGGGGCCGTCGACTGGTGCGTCCGTGCCGCAGGCGGTCGTTGTCAGGACGACGGGGTCAGAGCAGCCGCAGATGAGCTTCGAGGCCTACAACGGCGGGGAGACGTTCATGGGGACGTGTCCCGACTGCGGGTCGCAGCTCGAGTATGCGGAAGGGTGCGTGAAGTGTCATGTGTGTGGGTTTAGTGAATGCGGGTGATCTAACCCGCGACGAACGGTAAACAGGTCCGATGCTTTGCATCGGACCTGTTTGGGTCTAAGACCATGATTCGCGGAACGGATTACAGAAAGCAACAAGACCGCAAGGTCCTAACCCGGATTTCTCACAAGACTATTGAATAACGGCTGCCTCGCGTGG
>JBBRZK010000111.1:0-13053 GCA_038236775.1 Gemmatimonadales bacterium | reverse complement strand
CTCATGGAGCGCTCACGAGTCGTGCCGACGGCGGAGGCTGCCGTCAAGCAGGGTCAACTCGGCGCGGCCGAGGGCTCGCGCAGGAGGTACCCTGCGCCGCGGAACGTGTGAATGAGACGGGGCTCGCTCGCCGCCTCGAGTTTCTGCCGCAACTGCTTGACGTACACTTCGAGCACGTTCGACCCGCCCTCCACGGCATAGCCCCAGACCCGGTCCATGAGAAAGCACTTGGGCAGCACGCGACGCGGGTGCAGCAGAAACTGCCGTAACACTTCGTATTCGGTCGAGGTCAACTCGATGTCGCGCTGCCCGCGCTGCGCGCGGCGAAGTCCCGTGTCGAGCGCAAGATCCGCAAAGCGCAGCACTTCGGCGCGATCGGCCGTGCGGCGTCGCAAGAGTGCCTTGACGCGCGCGGCCAGAACCTGGAACGTGAAGGGCTTCAAGACGTAGTCATCTGCCCCGCACTCCAATCCCTTTACCTGGCTCTCCGGCTCATCGCGCGCCGTGAGCATCAGCACCGGGAGCTCGGCGTCCGCACTGCGGAGACGCGCAAGCACCTCGAACCCGTCGAGCTCAGGCAACATGACGTCGAGGATCACGAGGTCGGGAGTACGCTCGCGAGCCAATGTGAGGCCATGTCGACTCGAATTCGCCGCGTCGACCGCATAGCCTTCATACGCCAGCCCGCGCTTGAGCGTACTCGTCAGTGCGGCGTCGTCGTCAATCACAAGAATGCGTTGCATGTGCATCCTCTCACGGAACTCGGACTTGCGCTTGCCGCGTGGCGCGTGGCATCGCTGGCGCTGCTGATCCCGTATCGAAACTGCGCGATCAACTCGCGGAGTCGCGGATGCGTTGCTGGCTGCGTCATCGGGTGTCGGCGACACGTGGCGCTCCGCATTCAAACCAAACCGGAATGACGCCTTCGCTACGCTTTAATCGCCATAAAACCCGCTGGCAGGTGCGATCGTACTGCAAGTTGGCGACCGAAAGTACGTTGTCAGGCATTGTCGCCCCCGTGAAACGTGGCAATCGGCAGCCGCGGCGCCGCCGTTCGACCAATTCTACACGGGATCAAAAATACAGCGTATCAGGAGAACAGCGAACGTGCTGTACGTAGTTTTCCTGACGGCATCTGCCGATCTTGCGGGCGAGCGCCACGGATGCCGCAGTCGAGTGCCCCACCCAGGAGCATGCGTGGGACCGCCACGCATTCGCGTTCCTCCGCGAAGCTGAAGCCACTGCTGCGCATCCCGCCGAGGCGTTGGATGCGCTGCCTTCAGGCTGGACCCTGAGCATCTTCAGGAAGCGCGTGCATTCACCCGTATGAGCGAGTCAGCACCGCGCACGGAGCGAGGGACCTCAGCGATGCCCTGTCAAGAATGAATCATCACTACGTCTGGTTCGTGTGGTCGAGCGCGTTCCTGTTGCCGTGGCTGGCGGTTTACTACGCCAGCCCACGGTTCCGCAAGGTGATGTGGCGCGCCAGCGCCGCTACTGCCGTGTTCGGTCTTACCGAGCCCATTTTCGTGCCCGCGTATTGGAACCCGCCCAGCCTCTTCGAGCTCGCACGCCGAACAGGCTTCGACATCGAGAGCTTTGTGTTCGCATTTGCCATCGGCGGGATCGGAAGCGTGCTGTACGATACCATGACGCGTCGGCATCTCGTTCCCGTGTCGCTCGCGGAGCGTACCTCGCCGCTGCATCGGCTGCATCGCGCCGCGCTGGTCGTGCCGATCGTATCGTTTGTGCCGCTGGTCTTCCTGCCGTGGAATCCGATCTACGCCGTTCTCACATGCCTGCTCCTGGGGGCGATGGCGTCCGTCGCTTGCCGGCCGACGCTGTTGCGAAAGACTGTCATTGGCGCCGTTCTGTTCCTGGCCCTCTATGCGGCATTCATGCTGGGACTGCGCGTGCTCACGCCCGGCTACATCGCGGAAGTGTGGAACCTGCACGCCTTGCGATGGGGGTTGCTCATCGGCATCCCGGTCGAGGAGCTGGCGTTCGGCTTCGCGTTCGGCGCGTACTGGACGGGTGTATACGAGCACTTCACCTGGAGTGCGAGCGAAGCGCTCCGTGAGGCGCGTGCGACTCCCGCTGCAGTAACGGCCGATGCACCAGGCGACCGATCGTGAAAGTCGGCAAGGGAGGGGTCTTCAACTGAAGAGCCCGGTGAGACTGCGTGCGCGACAGACGGCTTGTCGTCGGCACGCGGACACGATGCTCGAGCGCCGGTAGTGCAGCGTCGCGTCGATGACGTGAGCTGAGCGAGTGACAGCGTCGCGGCTCTGACGCTCACGTCATGTCGCTAGCCGATCGGTTCAGCTGGGACTCAGGCCCGACTCAGGTTGCCGAACTACGCTGCATTGCAGGCTCTGGACGGAGGGCGAGTGAGAGGGACGTCGAGACGTCGCCAATATCGGCGAAAGCTGCTGCGGTTGATCCATGAACGGAAGGAGCGCTCAACGCCACGACGCGAGGGAAACAATGTTCCACTTCTATGATGGTTATCACTTCATCGGAATGCACCTGCTCTGGTGGGTGTTCTGGTTTGCCGTCATCTCGATCTTCCTCGGGATGTACGAAGCGGTGCCCCGAAGCCGAGGAAGATAGAGTGCCCGGCTGTAACCCGGCGGTCCTGCCGCGGGAGCGCGGGCAATGACCGCCGAGCGTGGGTTCATCCTCGTCACGGGTTCCAATGGCGAGATTGGCCAGGCCGTGATGAAGCGATTCACGGGTAAATTCGACCAGGTGGTCGGCTTCGACCGCAAGGCACCGGATCCGCCGCCTCCGGGCTGCACCCACATGGCCGTGGAGATCACGTCCGACGAGAGCGTGCGCGACGGGCTTCGCATTCTCCGTGAGCATCACGGGCCGCGCATCGCGTCGATCATCCATCTGGCTGCGTACTACGACTTCTTTGGTGCGCCGAGCCCGAAGTACGACGAAGTCACGGTGCGTGGCACGGAGCGTTTGCTGCGTGGCGTGCAGGCAGCCGGCTTTCAGGTCGAACAGTTCGTCTTCTCCAGCACGATGCTGGTGCATGCACCCGGCGAGCCGGGCCAGTTCATCAATGAAGCGTGGCCGATCCAACCGACCTGGGCATACCCCGAGTCGAAAGTGCGGACCGAGCTGCTCATTCGGTCGGGCCGTGGGGACATTCCCGTGGTGCTGCTTCGCATCTCGGGCGTCTACGACGACGGCTGTCACTCGATTCCACTCGCGCACCAGATTCAGCGTATTTACGAGCGGCAGTTCACCAACCGCTTCTATTCCGCATCCACGGCGCATGGCCAGGCGTTCCTGCACGCCGACGAGCTCGTCGACGCCATCGAGCACGTGGTGGAGCGGCGGGCGCAGTTGCCGCCCGAACTGCCAGTGTTGCTCGGTGAACGAGAAGCGCTCAGCTACGACGAGTTGCAGCACACGCTATCCCGCCTGATTCACGGCACGCCACTGGAGACGATCGTGGTGCCGCGGTTGCCGGCGAAGCTTGGCGCATGGTTGATGAATCTCATTCCGGGACAGACCCAGTTCATCAAGCCCTGGATGATCGACCGTGCAGGAGATCATTACGCACTCGATCTGACGACGGCTCGCACGTCGCTCGAGTGGGAGCCAACGCACTCGCTTCGCGAGACGCTGCCGAAGATGGTCGCGGCGCTGAAGGCCGACCCCATGGGCTGGTACAAGGAGAACAAGCTCGAGCCGTCATCGACGGTGAAGCGAAGCGCCAGCGCATCGCCCGAGAAGGCTCCCGCGTGAGTCACGAGCATGGTGGACAACGCGCCGAGCATGTCGGCCACGCTTCGCCCGCGCAGAGCGCGGCGCCAGTCGTGGCCGCCACTGGGGCGATGGCGCACGATGGAATGACACCAGGCCACGTCATGGCGAACGATCCCATGACGCATGAACAGAGCACGTCGTGGCCGCACTTTGCCAACATGGTGCTCGGCCTGTGGCTCATTGCAGGCATGTTCGCTCTCGACTATCGCAGCAGGGCGCTCGAGGTGAGCGACCTCGTGAGCGGCGGCCTTGTCATCGTTCTCGCCATCCTGTCGTTGTCGCACCGGCCGCTGGTGCGCTTCTGGGCGCCCTGGGCCAACTCGTTTGTCGGGCTCTGGTTGCTCTTCGCGCCGCTCGCCTTCTGGGCGCCGACGGCGGCGGTGTACTCGAACGACACGCTCGTCGGAGCGCTCGTGATCGTGTTCGCCATCCTCGCGCCCGGCATGCCCATGGCCGCCGGCATGTCGATGGCCGAGGGTCCGGATCTGCCGCCTGGATGGTCCTACAACCCGTCCAGTTGGCCGCAGCGCGCCCCGATCATCGCACTCGCGCTCGTCGGCTTTTTCCTGTCGCGGCAGATGGCTGCCTTCGAACTGCAGCATGTCACTTCGTTCCCCGACCCCTTTTTCGGAACGGGCACCGTGCGCGTGCTTACCTCCACCGTGTCGAAGTCCTTCCCGATCCCCGACGCGGGCCTCGGCGCATTCGCGTACACGATCGAGTTCCTGATGGGCTTCATGGGCGACAAGGTCCGGTGGCGCACGATGCCGTGGATGGTCACGTTCTTCGGCATTCTGGTCGTGCCCCTCGGCATTGTCAGCATCACGCTCATCATCCTGCAGCCGCTCGCAGTCGGTGCGTGGTGCACGCCCTGCCTGATCGCGGCGGCCGCGATGGTGCTCATGATCGCGCTCACGCTCGACGAGGTCGTGGCCATGTGCCAGTTCCTCGCGCAGGCGCGTCATGAGGGTCAACCCTTCTGGCGCACGTTCTGGATGGGTGGCACGCTCCGCGACCTGCCAGTCGTCAGCCCAGTGCACGCGGATGTGGTGCGGCCGATGGCCATGCTCTGGGGCGTGGCGTTGCCGTGGAATATCCTGGCGAGCGTAGCGCTCGGCGTCTGGCTGATGTTCACGCCGTCCGTGCTGGGCAGTGCCGGCATGGCCGCACACAGTGACCACCTTTTCGGCGCGCTCATCGTCACCTTCGGCGTGATGGCGCTGGCCGACGTCGGACGCGCGCTGCGCTTCGTGCACATGCTGTTCGGCGCACTGGTGATTGCTGCGCCATGGGTGGTGAATGGCGCGACGAGCGGTTCGCGCTGGAGCGATCTGGTAGCCGGAGTGCTCGTGCTGCTGCTGAGCATACCGCGCGGTGCCGTCGGCGAACGGTACGGGAGTTGGGAGCGGTTCATTCGATGAGTCAGGGATGAAAGCGCGAGACAGGCGCTCGGCGCTCGTCCGGCATGGTGCCGTGCGAATCCTGCCCGCGCTGATGGTCAGGCGAAGCGAGGCAAGCACCATGACGGTGCAACACGTCAAGCCCGTTCTCTCCATGGTCGGCCTCCTGATTGTGGAGATGATCATCGGATATGAGTGGTTGATCTCCGGACTTGGGAAGCTCGTACGGGGCGATTTTCCCTCGGGGCTGGCGGCCACGCTTCTGGAAAAGGTGCCGAAGGTACCTGCGTGGTACGGCAGTTTTCTCAGCGGCGCCGTCATTCCAAACGCCTCGTACTTCGGCTATGCGATCGAGACCGCCGAAGTTCTCGCTGGAGTGGTTCTCCTCGTGGGTCCCGTCATCGCCCTCTTCGCCTGGGAGCGGGTACCACACTGGATGCGACAGGCTGTCCTGTTTTTCACGGCCGTGGCGACCATCGGTGGAGCCTTCCTCGCCATCAACCTCCACGTCGCCAACGCGGCCAGCCATCCCTGGTTCTTTCCCGGGAACAGCTTCGACGAAGGCATCGACCTCGACAGCGTTCTGCCCGCGATTCAGCTCGTGATCGCCTGGATCAGCATCAGCCTGTTTCGGCGCCTTCGGCGAGAAACACCCACTGGCGCCAGACTGATGCTGGGACGCTCATGATGGCTCATGCATCCGGACTTCCATCGCTCGGAGACGCCGCATGGGCGCTCCACATTGCACCACACGCCAAGCGCAAAGGAGAACGGTCATGCAATGGTTCGTGATGAACTGGTTCTGGGTGCTGATCGGCGTTGTGTTCGTCGGGATGCACCTCGTTGGTCATGGGGGCCACGGCGGACATGGCGGGCATGGCGGTCATCACCACTGACTCCGGGATGGCGGCATCCTGCTTTCCCATAACCATCCAGCGAGACAACAGCAATGCTCAATCTCAAAGTCGTGACCTGGTCGCTGGGCAGCTTTGCTGCCATCAGCTTCGTGTTCTGCGTGATTTACGGCATGATCGTGCCACCAAGCCTGCACATGGGACAGGCACTGGAAGCGGTGCTGCCTGCCTTCAAATGGCTGACGTTCGGCGGCTTCGTGCTTGGATTGATCGAGAGTTTTCTCTACGGTGTGTATGCAGGGCTCGTCTACGTACCCATCCACAACACGCTCTCGCGCCGCTTGCATGCTCTTGATGGGCACGGAACACGATGAGCGCGCGCACAAAGCGACGAGTCCTCGCAACCGCACTGGCACTCAGCGCGCTTCTCGGCTCGGCGCGCGAGGGCGTCTCGCAAACGCCTCCGGCTGCGTCGAAAAAGGGCAGCAGTGCGATGGAGATGGAGGTGCCTCACCCCTTCTTCACACACGAGGGACTCCCCGATCCAGTCGGGAGCTTCAGTCTGCGCACGGCCGCCGTGGTAACCCGTGTTGACGGGAAGACGCAGGGGGATGTTGCCTTTCATCTCGAGACGGGACTGACGAAAACCATCGGCCTGCACATCAGGAACGACCGGCTATTCAACTCGCCAAGGACCGAGGTGATGTTCCAGTTCGCCGCGATCACGAGCGCTGACGGTCGCAGCGGCTTCGCGCCCATCCTCGAGTTCGAAGTGCCCACGCATGCCGGGGCCGGCAGCAGGATCAATACGCTGGTGGGGCAGACGGTCAAGCTCGCAAACGCGAGCATGGCCTTCAACGAAGTGTTCCATTACAACCCGCGCGAGGACATGGTGGAATGGAGCGCGTCATGGGTCGCCGTGGCGACACCAAAGGTTTTTCCGGTGGTGGAGATCTTCGGAGAAGGCGGCACTGATGCGCTGCCGATCGTGCGACTGTTGGCCGGGTTCAAGGTGCGTATCCGCGAGGGCTTCCTTCTCGGTCTCGCCTATCAACTGCCGATCACGAAGAACAAGGACTTCTCATCGCAGCTCGTCATCCAGTCCGATGTCGACTGGTCGACACGACGGCAGTGACACTGCCGAAGTTGCCCAGCCCTCTCTTTCAGCAGGAAAGGGGTCTCGCATGACATCGGGCTGCTCGTGCCCACTCTCGTATCAACCATCAAGCCAAAGACAGCTCCGAAATGACAATCGCTCGGCACAGCGCACAGGAGCAGCGCCATGACCGGCTGTGCGATCTGCCGGTCGGGCTCATCTGAGTCGGCAAACAAGCCGGTTGCTCACCTACGAGTCAGGAGCAGCACCAATGACAGTCGCGAATCCGAAGGAACCGCAGGCGCAGCATCCCAGGACGGGCGCGAATCGCACGTCACCAACCGTGCTGAAGGCGGTGGACGCGGCCACGGGGAAGGCAATCGGTACCGTACCGGTCACTGCCGAGCATCAGAGTCCGGCGATCGTGGCACGCGGAATGGCAGGATCCACCATATCACAAAAGAGGGTGTCACCGTGAGAACAGGACTACAGAGTGGCCTCCTGGCCGTTGCGCTCATCGCGGCGCCGCTTGCCGCTCAACAGCATCAGCACAGCGATACGATGTCCGGGGCCGGCAAACAGCAGATGGGCATGAGCGATTGCGCGATGATGGGCAGCATGATGTCGATGATGGGGCAGGGCGGTGGGATGGAGATGATGATGGGGCAGGGCGGTGGGATGGAGATGATGACGACGATGCGATTCGCGCCGTCAAATGTGCTGAAGAACAAAGGTCTCCTGAAGCTGTCGCCGGATCAGGTGTCTCGCATCGAGGCCATGACCGGCGGAGGGATGGGAAAGCACGGCATGGACGGTATGGGGACGACGGACAATCCCGTGATGAAGCAGATGCAGGCGCGGCGGGCCCAGGTCATGACGGCGTTCGACAGCTCCCCGGCAGACTCGGCTGCCATCGCGGCCGCGGTGATGCCCATGGCAGCAATGCACGGTTCGATGATGGCGCAGCGCCTCGTCACGGCGGCACGGGTGCGTGACATTCTTACATCTGCCCAACGGGAACAACTCGGCAAGCGGCCGTCGCCCTGCATGAACGGCGACTCGGGCATGATGATGAAGGGTGGAAAGCCTGTGCCCAAGCACTAGGTCGATCCGAGGTGCGCTCCATGAACGAACCCATCGCGCACTCTGGGCTCTGGGCCCTCGCGCTCATCATGATCGTGTTGGTGTCCTGGGTGATGTACCGCTACCTGGCGCCAAGGACCCGGCGCGAGTGGGCCGGCGCGGGGCTCGTTCAGGCGTTCATCATCGCCTTGTACGCGGAAATGTACGGGCTCTTTGGCGAGGGGGTCGTGCATTGGCCGACTGTCTTCTCGATCGGGTTGTTTCCGCTCATCGTCCTGGCCTATGTCCTGCTCGCCCGCTTCGAGGAGCGGCGGATGGTCACGGCGTTCGGAGAGAACTACCGCGGTTATCAGCGGCGGGTGCCGATGTTCTGGCCCCGATGGGGTCACTGGAGGCAGCTGGTCGAGGGTGCGAGGATGTCACGCGAGGGCGAGCCGTCGCAGGCTCTTGGCCGCGATGCCCGTTCCAACGAACGACCTCGAGTGCACACTCGCCCGCGTAGCGTTCACCCTGCGCCGACGACCACGAGAGGCTACACGACTCCGCTCTACATTCTTCCGTTCGACCACCGGGCGTCGTTCGAGCGCGGGATGTTCGGGTGGAACGGGACCCTCGGCGTCGAGCAGACCGCGCGGATCATCGCCGCCAAACGGGTCATCTACGACGGCTTCGTGGCGGCCGTGGCAGGCGGAGTTCCGAAGGAGCACGCCGGTATCCTCGTGGACGAACAGTTCGGGGCCGCCATCCTGCGCGACGGGAGCGACAGCGGCTACATCACGAGCGCATCGGTGGAGAAGAGCGGGCAGGAGGAGTTCGACTTCGAGTTCGGTGACGCGTACGCGCCGCACATCGAGGCCTTTGCGCCGACGTTTGCCAAGGTGCTGGTGCGCTACAATCCCGACGGCGACGCGGCCATGAATCGGCGGCAGGCCGCACGGCTTCGGCGTCTGTCCGAGTACCTCGAAACGAGCCCGTCGAAGTACATGTTCGAGTTGTTGGTGCCGGCGACGCCCGCCGAACTGAACGCCCTCGGCGGAGACACGCAGGCTTATGACCGGACACTCCGGCCCTCGCTCATGGACCGAGCCATCCGCGAACTCCAGGACGCGGGGGTGGAGCCGGACGTCTGGAAGATCGAGGGGCTCGACCGATGGGAAGACGACGCCCGTATCGTGGAGACGGTCCGACGCGATGGCCGACGCGACGTGGGCATCATCGTCCTCGGCCGCGGGGAGAGCGAGCCGCACGTCCGCACCTGGCTCGCGACGGCAGCAACCGTCCCGGGGTTCATCGGCTTCGCCGTGGGACGCACGACGTTCTGGGAGCCGCTGGTCGCCCTGCGCGACGAGAAGATCTCCCGTGAGGCCGCGGTGGCGGAAGTCGCGCGCCGCTACCGGCAGTGGGTGGACGTCTTCGTGCAGGCTCGGGGCGCGGCAAGCAGTTCTGACATCGCGCCGCGGACACCGTCAGCCACAGTGCAACCAACCGGGAGTACGCTATGACGTCGACGATGGATGCTGTGGGAGGTGCGGACCTGGGCGTGATCGGTCTCGGCGTGATGGGGGAGAACCTCGCGCTGAACGTGACGGACCACGGGTTCAGCGTGGCGCTCTGGGATCGCACCGAGGCGAAGGTCGAGAGCCTGATCCAGCGCGCGAGCGAAGACCGCAAATGGATCGGCGCAAAGACCCTGGAGGAATTCGCGGCCGCGCTGGCACGGCCACGCCGCATCCTGCTCATGATCAAGGCCGGCGCCCCGGTGGACGAGATGTTGGAGAAGCTGGCACCGTTCCTCTCGAAGGACGACGTGGTGATCGACGGCGGCAATTCCTTCTTTGTCGACACCCAGCGCCGCGAGGCGGCCCTGCGCGAGCGCGGCGTGCGCTTCGTCGGCATGGGCGTCTCCGGCGGCGAAGAGGGCGCGCGGTACGGTCCGTCCTTGATGCCGGGTGGCGCCCGATCCGCCTACGAGCACCTGCGGCCGATCCTCGAGGCCATCGCCGCGAAGACCGATTCAGGACCGTGTGTGACATACGTGGGTCCGGACGGCGCCGGCCACTTCGTGAAGATGGTTCACAACGGCATCGAGTATGGCAACATGCAGCTCATCGCCGAGACCTACGACTTCCTCCGCCGGGCGCTCGTCCTCAGCACAAAGGAAACGGCGGCCCGTTTCGCCGAGTGGAACCAGGGTCCGATGGAGTCGTACCTGATCGAGATCACGGCACATATCCTCGCGGTCCGCGATCCCGAGACCGGCCGCCCGCTGGTCGAGATGATCCTCGATCAGGCGGGGCAGAAGGGCACGGGCAAGTGGACTGCGCAGGTCGCGCTCGATCTCGGCGTGCCCATCCCCACGATCGCCGCGGCCATCGATGCGCGCGTGCTGTCGAGCATGAAGGCTGAACGGGTCACCGCAAGCGCGCTGCTCACGAGCGTGACGAAGCCCCGTATTGGTGGCGACTCGCCCGACCTCCTGATGCACGTGCGCGACGCACTTGCTGCCGCAACGATCTGCTCGTATGCGCAGGGCATGGCCCTGTTGCGCATCGGCTCCGCGGAGCATCGGTGGGCGGTCGATCTCCGGGAGATCGCACGCATCTGGAAGGGGGGCTGTATCATCCGGGCGCGACTGCTCGACACCATCATGCTCGCGTTCGAGCACGCACCGGACCTGACCAACCTGCTGATCGATGCCAACATGTCGGCCCGAGTGCACGACGCGGAGGTCGGCTGGCGACGGACTGTGGAAATGGCCACCGCGCACGGGATTCCCATGCCGGCCATGTCGGCGTCGCTGGCGTACTTCGACAGTTATCGCACGGCCGTGCTGCCGCAGAACCTTACGCAGGCGCAACGCGATCTCTTCGGCGCCCACACGTATCAGCGGGTTGATCGGCCGGACGCCGGAGCCGTGCACACGGACTGGCAAGCGTTGATTGCAGCGGCCCCGCCCGGGGCCACGCCGTGACGACGTCGATGCAGGCATCGCCGCGAGAGCAGCTCAGCCGGCCGCCGCTGCGCGCGGCGGAGGCGTGCACGCTGGTGATCTTCGGTGCGACCGGCGATCTCACACGGCGCAAGCTGCTTCCCGCGCTCTACGATCTGCAGTGTCTCGGCGGCATGAGCAACCGCTGCGAGATCATCGGCACCGGGCGCACCCGCCTTACCGACGAGCAGTTCCGTGACCGGGTGCGTGAGGCCTTCGCGGAGTCGGACGATGCCGTGGACACCGCCGACCCGCGGTGGCAGGGCTTCGAGCAGCGCCTTCACTACCTGGTCGGCGATCCGAGCGACGCTGGGTTCTATGCCCGCCTCGCCGCCGATCTCGAGTCGCGCCGGCACGCAGGCGGGAATCCCAACCGCGTGTTCTACATCGCGACCCCGTCGTCGTTTGCGCGGCCGATCATCGATGGGCTCGGCGCGGCGGGGCTGGCGAACAACGATGCCGGCTGGTCGCGCATCGTGATCGAGAAGCCGTTTGGCAAGGACCTCCAGTCGGGGAGGGAACTGAACCGCGTCGTCAACGACGTGTTCGCCGAGGAGGCGGTCTTCCGCATCGATCACTATCTCGGGAAAGAGACGGTGCAGAACATCCTGGTCTTTCGTTTCGGCAATACGATGCTCGAGCCGGTCTGGAACCGGAACTACATCGACTACGTGGAGATCACGGCCGCCGAGACGCTCGGGGTCGAACGCCGGGCCGCGTTCTACGAGGACACCGGAGCCCTGCGCGACATGGTGACCAATCATCTCTTGCAGTTGCTGACGCTCACCGCGATGGAGCCGCCGGTGGCCCTCGACGCGGACGCGCTTCGTGATCAGAAGGTGCAGCTCCTGCGCGCGATGCATCCCATGACCGTCGACGAGGTGAAACAGCGGACAGTTCGCGGGCAATACGGCGCGGGAACCGTCGCCGGGCGCCGCGTGCCCGGGTATCGGGATGAGTCCGGCGTGAAATCGCACTCCGACACGGAGACCTATGCCGCCATTGACTTCCGAATCGACAACTGGCGCTGGGAAGGCGTGCCGTTCTACGTTCGAACGGGGAAGCGGTTGAGCCGACGGCACACCGAGGTAGTGGTGCACTTCAAGCGCACACCGCAGGCGCTCTTTGCCCGCGCCCCCGAGGAGCAGGTGGGGCGAAACCGGATCACACTACGGATCCAGCCCGACGAGGGGATCACCATCGGCTTCGCGGCGAAACGACCGGGCGATGAGCTGCGGTCCATCGACGTCGCGGCGGACTTCTCGTACGCGACAAGCTTTGGCGGGAAGCCGCCGAGCGCGTACGCGACGCTGCTCCTTGACGTGATGCGCGGTGACCCGACCCGGTTTACCCGGCGCGACGAGGTGGACGCCGAGTGGCGGATCATCACGCCGATCGAGGAGGCGTGGGCGGAACTGCCGGTGCCGGCGTTTCCGAACTATGACGCTGGAAGCGAGGGGCCCGCGGAGGCGAATGCGCTGGTGGGCCGCGGCGGGCACCACTGGCGCCCGATCGACCCGCCGCGGGACGACGTCACGGAGACCGCCGTGACCACCCCGTCTGCTGACGCGACGCAGGCGTAGCCATGAGCAAAACACCCCGCGACGAGCGTGCGCCCTCGATCTCGAAATATGAAAGGAAGAGAGTGATGAAGTACGGATTCCTGTTGGTGACGGCGTCGTTGATTGCATTGTCGACGAATGCCTCCGGTCAGGGCGACGAGACGCGCACGAAACCGGAGAAGGTGACCAGTGCGATGATGAAGGAGCAGACGACGGACTCAGCGCATCATGACGCTGGGCCTGAGGCGGGTACGCAAGCAGCCCAGGGCGCAGTCACGGAACG
>JBBRZK010000110.1:0-13126 GCA_038236775.1 Gemmatimonadales bacterium | reverse complement strand
TCGCCGTGAAGACGCTCGAGCCGGAGAACCCGCACAGCCTCGGACTCCGCTGGTTCATCACGGCGTTCGCGGCGTACGCATCGTTCTGCCTGATCTTCGGCTGGGTACGCACACCGCTCTTCCTCGGCGTCGGCGAAGATGGATGGCCAGCGCCGTCGTTTGGGATGATGGTGTACCTGCTGTACATGACCGTTCTCCCGGTCGCGCTCTGGTGCCTGCTCGCGTACGCCATCGCGTGCCGGATGCCGGGGAACTGGGGGATGCGTCTCACGATCGTCGTGCTTTTGCTCATGCTCACCGCGATCGAGCTCGATCACGCGTGGTACGGCATGTCCGGGCACCACGCGACGTGGCGTGAAGCGCGGCTCTTCCTGAGCGAAGACTGGAAGCTCCACTACGGCATTCGTTCCACGGACGAGAGCTGGTTCGTGCGGCGCATGTCGCTGCACATCTTCGGTCTCGCCTGCGTCTTCATCGCGGCCCGCTTCGGCGCGAAGTGGGAACGCGGCCAGCGCTCCTTCAACACGCGCTATCGCAACGTGCTCGCCGTGGTGGCCGTGCTGTTCTGCCTCGACATCCTGCTCGCCGGCTACGAAGTGAGCCGCGGGAGCGATCAATGGCAGGCCGTCGCCGACGCGAATCCGCTCCGCATCAATTCCGCAGACCGCCTCTCCGCAGAGCTCTTCTCGTACGGCTCGCAGCACGACGCCGATCTCGAGGCCGCCAACCGCGCATTCCAGCAGGCGACGCGTGACGCGATGCATGCGCGCCCCGAGAGCACGCTCCAGAACACGATGGTGATCCGCGATGCGAGCGCTTCGCGCCACCAGCCGTACAACGTGGTGATCGTGACGATAGAGGGGCTGAACGAGCGCCTCATCGACTCGACGACGATGCCGTTCTGGACGCAGCTCTCCGAGCGGTCCATGGCGCTGCACAGCCACTACTCCACCGGCAACGTCACCGAGTACGGCGTGCTCGGCGTGCTCTATGGCGCGCCCCCCGACTTCTATCGCGGCACGCTCACCGTGCCGTGGCGCCGACAGCTCCCCTTCGACAAACAGCCGCCGCAGCGCGGCTCGCCGTACATCGACGAGTTCAATCGTCAGGGCTACCACACGCGCCTCATCAGCTGGGAGCTCTCGAGCTGGGCGAACCTCGGCGTGTATCTGCGCAACTTCAACGAGCCAGCCTTCGAGACGAGCGACGACTGGAAGACGCTGCCCGTGTTGCAACACGAGCTCGGTGAGCCTGGTCCGCATCTCGTCTACATGCACTACAACGGGACGCACTTCCCGTACGATCACGACCCGAAATATCACCGCTTCGAGCCCGAGGTCCCGGCGGACTACAGCTACGCATCGTGGCGCATGCGGCAGGAAGCGCCGGCGATCACGAACCGCTATCGCAACTGCCTCCTCGAGCTCGACGCGTGGCTGCACCAGCTCACGACCACCGTCGACATGCAGAACACCGTGCTCGTGCTCACCGGCGATCACGGCGAGGAGTTCTTCGAGCATTCGCGGCTCGGTCACGCGAGCACGCTCTCCGATCCACAGATCCAGACTGTTGCGCTCATCTACGCGCCGGGTCAGGCGCCGCGCTCGATCGACGCCGTGACGTCGCACGCCGATCTGATGCCGACACTCATGGACATCCTCGGCTGGCCGCAGCCGGTGCCGCCCTTCGGTCACTCGCTCCTCGCCGACATCACGATCGGCTCGGCCATCGTCGCGATGGGCAACCGTCCAAATCCGCCAAACCGCTGGGCGGCGATCGCCGGCGGCTACAAGTCGGTGCTCGCCGAGGGCGACGACGATTCGCTGCGCATCGTCCAGCTGCGCGACACGGCCGACAAACCGTTCACCTTCAGCGCCGATCCCGAACGCTGGCGCCCATCGTTCGCGGCGGCGGCTCGGCTCCAGCTGCACCTGCGCGCGTCTTCGCAGACCGTGAGCGTCGCGGCCGGTCCGGAGTTGCGGCGATGAAGTCGCGGGCGTTCGTCGCGTCGCTGCTCACCCTCGTCGTCGTCGCCGGACTCGCGGCGGGATGGTCGCTCCGCAACATCCTCGCGCCGCACGCGGAGGCGCTGCCGGGATGCGCGCGCCCTGCGCTGTGGGCGCACCGCGGCTTCCACGCGACGGCGCAGGAAAATTCGGTCGCTTCTGTGGGCGCCGCCGTGCAGAAGGGGTTCTGCGGCGCGGAGATCGATGTCCAATGGTTCGACGACCGCGGACTCGTCGTCGCGCACGATGAGATGGAGGAGGGCGACCTGCTCCCGAACGCGCTCACCCTCGCGCAGCTGCTCGACTCGCTCCCGCAGCCGCCGCAATATCTCTGGCTCGACTTCAAGAATCTCGACGTCCACAACGCCGCCGCCGCAGCAGCGCACCTCGACTCGCTCATCGCGCGCCATCACTTCGCGCACAGATTCGTCGTCGAGTCGGTGAGCTCAGTGCCGCTCCGCATGCTCTGGTGGCACGCACCGGATGTGATTCCGG
This sequence comes from Gemmatimonadales bacterium, assembly GCA_038236775.1. Taxonomy (GTDB): domain Bacteria; phylum Gemmatimonadota; class Gemmatimonadetes; order Gemmatimonadales; family Gemmatimonadaceae; genus AG11. Next base: position 10,625 of record JBBRZK010000110.1, on the reverse strand, counting down.
CGTACTGGATCAACCGCCCGCCCCACGGCTGGAAGGGGCCGTTGCACGACGCGCAGATCGCCGCCGCGATCGGACTGCTGGGGCTCCCGGCGCTCTCGATCCCGAAGGAGATGCTGACGGACCACCTCACGTCGCTCTTCGGCCACCTCTCGCTCTTCACGTGGACATGCAACACCCCCGCAGAGATCGAATTCGCCCGCTCCCACGGCGCGAAGGTGGTGCTGACCGACGGCGACTTCGCGAATCTCTACGCGAAGGTTGGTCAGTAGGCGAATCGTTGGGGAGAAGAGAAGCATCAACCGATTGATGAAACGATTAAACGGATAGCCGCACGGATCGAACGGATAACTGCGAGATGGACAATCCGTTTGATCCGTGCCGTTGATCAGTTCAATCCGTCTTATCACTCTGTCGCAGTTCCTCTAACAGCCGTCGGACTACTCCATCGCCGCAATCGCGTCAGTGATCTTCACCGCCGCGTCGCCCGCGCCGTAGGCGCCGCTGTCCCACGTCCCCGCAGTTGCCAAACGCTTCTCCACCGCCGAGAGCAGATCGACACCCGCACGCGCCGGCGCCACGAGCGTGTTGGCACCCAGCGCCACCGTCTCGTGCCACTCGGTCTCCGTGCGGATCGTGACGCATGGGATCGCCAACCAGTATGCCTCGCGCTGCACTCCGCCCGAGTCTGTGATCACGATCGCCGCGTCGCGGATCGCGCCGATCATCTCGAAGTAACCGAGTGGTGATATGATGTGCAGCATTCCGCCCGACGCGATCCCCAGCTTCGCGAGCGCATCGCGCACGCGCGGATGCGCGGGGAGCACCACCGGCAGCGGCAGCGTGCGCAGCGCACCGATCATCGCCGCGAGCGACTCCGCGCTCGCCGTCAGCTCCGCGCGGTGCAGCGTCGCGATCGCGTACTCCTCCCCCGCCTCGAGCGGCCACCCCTCCACACTCGCCGGCGCGATCGCCTTCGCGAGATTGCGGCGCAGCACGTCGTGCGCGATGTCCCCCGTATTCGCGATCGTGCCCCACTGGTGCTCGAGCCCCAACTGCGCCGCCGCCGCCGCGCTCGGCGCGCACAGCAGCTCCGCCACCGAGTCCACGACGCGCCGGTTGATCTCCTCCGCCATCGCGCGGTCGTTCGACCTGAGCCCCGCTTCCACGTGCACCATCGGAATGCGAAGCTGCACCGCCGCCAGCGCGCAGCCGAGCGTGCTGTTCGTGTCGCCGATGACTACCACCGCGCGCGGCTTCGCCGACTCGAACACCGCGGCCGCGCGCGTCAGCACATGCGCCGTCTGCACCGCGTGCGCCGCCGACCCCACCTCGAGAAAGTGGTCGGGCTTCCGCACGCCGAGCTGCTCGTAGAACAGCTCGTTCAGCGAGTAGTCGTAGTGCTGCCCCGTGTCGACCGTCACGAGCGGCCAGCGCCTGGCACTCGCCTCGATCAGCATCGATGCCTTGATGACCTGCGGCCTCGTCCCGTAGCAGATCGCGAGGGGCGCGTCCTTCATCGCTCCAGTCATCGCGCCACCGCAGGCGTCACCGCAGTCGCCACCGGTGTCTTCCGCACCTTGTAGAGCACGAACGGATCATCCCTCCAGATCTCGTCGGCGTGCTTCTTCACGTACGACTCCACGCGCGCCCCTCCCGCCGTCTGCAGCACGTAGTCGTACTCGTCATCGATGCGCGTCCACGGAAGCCCGGGCATGTAGTCGGGATCGCGCTCTCCCCACTCGGAGTCGGCGAGATACAGGTGCTTCGCCTCGATGAAGTGCGCGAGATGATGGTTCAGCGGATCCTGCTCGCTCGCATCTCGGTAGTTGAACAGCCCCGGCGCGCGCCCGTGACCGTCGATCTCGTGCCAGAGCACGAAGTGCCGCATCACCTGCACCCGCCCGTACTCCTTCACGCCATCGGCGAGCGGCAGGAGATTCGTCCCCGCGGGGAGGTGCGTGAGCGCAGCCTGATACTGATCGAGATCGCGGTCGATCTGCTTCGCCGTGTAGCCGATGACGGCCGTGTGCAGCAGGCATGCCGCGAACGGGACGAGCAGGAGCAGCTTCGGCTCCCGCTCATTCCCGCGCTGCCGTGCGCAAAAGAGCAGGAGGTAGCCACCCCACAGCCAGCGGATGTCCACCGCGCCGGCGCCCGGGATCGACTTCGGGAAGAGCAGGTACAGCACGAACATGATGACCGCGCTCGCGCTCAGCGAATCGAGCGCATAGCGCCCGCGCCGCGCGTACAGCATCGCGACGAGCGACGCGACCCACCCGATCGAAATCACCGCCGCCGCCAGGAGCGACACCGAGTAGAAGGGCGACGTGAAGGCGATGAGCTTGTTGCCGATCGAGCGGAAGATGTATTCGCCCGGCGGCCCGACGTCGTTCCAGCTCGAGTAGCTCGCCCCCGCCCACACGATCGCGACCGCCGCGAGCACCGTGAGAATCGTCGGCAGCCGCGAGTCGAGAAGCTTCCACTGTCTCGGCGGGAGCAGCTCGTCGTCGCCGATCACCGCGAGCCCCCAGTCCGTGAAGATCACGACGAGCACCAGGAGCGGCGCCGTGAGGTGCACCAGGAAGAGCAGCATCGCGCCCAGGCCGAGCAGGAAGCGCGCGCGCCACGATGCGTTCGCGCGGCGCGGATACCAGAGCGCGAGCCAGCAGAAGACGAGGCCGAGTCCGAGGGCGTAGTTGAGGTAGCCGAAGAGAAGGTGCGACGAGAAGCCGAAGAGGACGCCCACCAGTGCCCAGCCACGCTGCGCGGGGGCGGCGTGGAGGAGGAGCCCGTACATCCCGAGAGGGAGCAACACCAGCGAGGCGAAGTTGATCAGCCGCAGCGTGGCCACGGCGCCGAAGTAGTGCACCGACAGCGCGCCGACGATGTCCCCCGCGATGTACGAGGTGGGGACCCAGTGCAGCACCACGTAGCCCGGGGGATCGCCGAACCAGATCCGCGCGATCAGGTCGTAGCGCGCGAGGTGGTTGGTGGGATCGGTGTACGGGAAGTGGTGCGCGAGGAGCGCGACCGCCAGCTCGAGCGCGGTGGCAATCAGGATCAGCACTTCGGGCCATCCGAAACGCGGTCGCACAGGCGCGATGGCCTCGGCAATCATGGCGGGAATGTCGGTGTCTCCGGGGCTCTCCGCAATGCGCGAAATGAAAGGATGTTCATGGAACGTTTCTGCTCTTGCGGCACGCCACCTGGCCGCATAAGATGGCTCTAACCTTCAGGCAGTTTGGCTGATTTCGCAGAGTGCGATATCTCATAGTTTTGCGACCTGGCGCCCTTGGTGACTGGTCCATTACTCTGTCGTCACTATTGCGCTGAGCCCCATCAATTCGCTGTCTCAAGATCGCTGTACGCCCTGAACGACGCTGGTACGAGATCGATCGCAAGGGCCTCTCGCCCGCGATAACGGCAAACCCCTCGAAAGACGGGGACGCAAAGCTACGAGGCTACCGCGCACGCGAGTGCGCCACGCCAGTCGGGCCGCCGAACGGACTCACTACGGAGAGTCTCTTATGCGTGCTCCAACTTCCGGTCGACTGGTGTTCCTAGCTGCGCTCGCCCTCTCCCTCATGGCCTGCGTCGATCGCGGGGCTCCAACGGATCCCGGCGGCACGAACACCCCCAAGTCGCCCTCTGGCGTCATCACCGTTGCCGTCCGCCTGCCGGTCACCAGTCTCGAGGTTGGCAAGGTCATAGCCGCCGCCGCGACGCCGATGAACCAGTCCGGCCAGGCGATCCCGTCCGCGCCGGTCGCGTGGTCATCGAGCGACACGTCGATCGTCGCCGTCTCCTCCGGCGGCCAGGTGAGCGCCCGGAAGATGGGCTCCGCTACCGTCTACGCAACGAGCGAGGGAGTCGCTGGACAGGGCTCGCTCATGGTCACCGACAGCGTCCCCGCGAAGGTCGTCGTCTCGCCGCAAACCGCCAACGCATCGGTCGGCGGACATGTGCAGCTTTCCGCCTCCGTCGCCACCCACACGGGTCGCGCGCTCCCCGGCCATACGGTGGTCTGGAGCTCGGCCGACAGCCGCACCGCGACTGTCTCCGCCTCGGGCGTCGTCACCGGCGCCGCCTCAGGTGTCGCGCGGATCATCGCGCTCGCGAGCGGCGTGGGCGACACTGCGACGGTCGACGTCACCGCCGCATCGATCGCCAGCCTCACCGTCACGCCATCGTCATCGTCGCTCGCGTCGGGCACCAGCACGCAGCTCACCGCCCACGCCTCCGATGCGAGCGGCAACGCGCTCACCGGGCGTGCGGTCGGCTGGTCCACTTCCGATGCAAGCGTCGCGTCGGTCAGCACCAGCGGCTCGGTCATGGGCTCCAGGGTGGGTACGGCAACTATTTACGCGACCTCCGAAGGCAAGACCGCCAGCGCCGCCATTCACGTCTCGGCCGGCGCGGTGAACAAGGTCGTCGTAACGCCGGGCTCGATCGGCCTCGTCGCCGGCGGCACGCAGCAGCTCAGCGTCGCGCTCTCCGACGCGGCGGGCAATGCACTTTCGGCGCAAACAGTCTCGTGGTCCAGCTCCAACACCGGCGTCGCGACGGTCTCGGCGTCCGGCGTCGTCAGCGGCAGCCACGCGGGAAGCTCCACCATCACCGCAACGGTGTCCGGCGCATCCGGCACCGCGACGGCAGCGGTCAGCGCGGGCGCGGTTCGCAACGTGAACGTCACGCCATCATCGGTCAGTCTCGCGACCGGCGCCACGCGTCAGCTCTCGGCCGCACTCACGGATGGCAGCGGCAATACACTCACCGGCCAGGCGGTCGCCTGGTCCAGCTCCAATGCCTCCGTCGCGACGGTATCGTCCGCGGGGCTCGTCACCGCCGTACGCGCGGGTAGTGCGACCGTCACGGCTGCAGCGGGCGGCGCCAGCGACAACTCGGCGATCACCGTCACTGCGGGCGCGGTCAACGCCGTCTCCGTTGCACCAGGCTCCGCGAGTCTCGTCGCGGGCGCGACGCAGCAGCTCACCGCTACGGTCACGGATGCGGGCGGCTCCACGATCACCGGCCAGACGATCACCTGGTCGAGCTCGAGCAGCGGCGTCGTCAGTGTGAATGCGAGCGGTCTCGCGACGGCGGCGCATGTCGGCAACGCGACGATCACGGCGTCCACCGGCGGCAAGTCCGGCACGTCGCTTTTCGCGGTGTCGGTCGGACCGACGAACGCCGTCAGCGTCTCGCCGGCGTCGGGCGCCGTGCAGGCAGGGAAGACGCTACAGCTCAGCGCCACGCTCACCGACGTCGCAGGCAACACGGTGACGGGCCGCACGATCACGTGGACGAGCTCCGCCACGGCGGCGGCCACGGTTGCGAGCACGGGTCTGGTCAGCGGAGTCGCGGCGGGAAGCACGAACGTCACCGCGGCAGCTGACGGCAAGAGCACTGTCGCTGCGATCACCGTCACGGCGGCACCGCCGCCACCGCCACCGCCGGCACCGGCACCGCCGCCGCCGCCGCCACCCCCGGCACCGGCACCGCCGCCACCGCCGCCGCCACCGCCACCGCCACCGGGCGGAGGGGTGCAGGCCGTGTGGTCCGACAACTTCGTCAACTCGGTCGGCGTCGCGACGCACTTCACGTACTGGGATCTGCTTCCGTACGGCGACAACGTCAATCAGACCGTCGCCGCCATCAAGGCCGCCGGCTTCCGCTTCATTCGTGACGGCCTCTCGGTCGACACGGATCAGGGATCGAACAACCGCTACTGGGGCGTCCTCAAGCAGGTCACCCAGCAGGGGATCAAGCTCGTGCTCGTGACACAGCCCGCCTACCTCGGCAATCAGCACTGGGTCACGCCGCCGTACGCGAACCAGTCCAATATCGACACCGCAGTCAATCGCATCGGCGCCGCCGGAATCCTCGCCTTCGAGGGCCCGAACGAAGTCGACAACAACAACGGCAACTGGGGCGGAATTCCCGCCTATGGTGCGAACACCAGGCAGTACATGGCGGCGATGTACGCGCGCGTCAAGCAGATCGCGCCATCGGTCACCGTCATCGGGCTAACGACCACGAGCGCGTACGGATCCAGCTTCATCGGCGACATCAGCAACTCGATGGACGCCGGTACGCTCCACCCGTATCCTGGCGGAGTGCTGCCGACGAGCGAGCTCGCCTCCACGGAGCAGAACTCGAGTGTGCTCAACGCGGCGCACAAGCCGTGGTGGGTCACGGAGACGGGCTACTACACGTCGCCCAACGCCACCGTGTCAGTCTACCAACCCGGGATCAGCGAGGCGGCACAGGGCAAGTATGTCGACCGCATCTATCTCGACTACTTCAATGCGGGGATCAGCCACACCTCGGTCTACGAGATTAGCGATGAGCACGTGGACATGGCGAACGCGGAGGCCAACTATGGCCTGATGCACAACGACGGCAGCCCGAAGCCGGCGTACAACGCGCTCAAGAACCTCCTCGGGCTGCTCGCGGACCCGGGTGGGGCCTATGCCGCCGGCTCGCTGAACTTCACCCTCACGGGCGCCACGGGAACGATTCGCCAGAGCCTCTTCCAGAAGCGGGATGGCCGCTTCTACCTGATCCTCTGGAACGACGTCCAGACCTACGATGTCAATGCGAAGCGCGACCGCACGAACGCCACGGTGCCCGTCACGGTCACCCTGGGCGCGGCGCACACCATGAACGTGTATCAGCCGTACACGCAGGCCGCGGCCCTCTCCACGTCGCCCAATGCGACGTCGGTGACGGTCAACGTCCCCGACCACCCGCTGGTCATCGAGGTCAACCCCTAGCACCCGTAACCGCCACTGCGCGAGCCTCACGCTCGCGGGTGCAAACGAAAAAGCGCCCGTCCAGTATATGCTGGACGGGCGTTTCGTTGTACCACCCAAAAGTTCTTCGCCCCGAGGTCGAATCGCCGAAAGCTGTCCATACGGCCAGAAATTAAAGTCTATAAAATATAGTGACTTAGATCACTCTCTCGAGCTCCGGGACGCGTACGCGACCCTAGTAGTGCCGACAAGGTGGCGCATTCTGACTGGCCGCTTAGCCAAGCTGCAGAATTCCGTTCCAGGCAGGTCTTTCCCGAATCAGAGTAACGGATACTCTTGTGCACACCTTCGTTACTCTGGCTGAGCGCATTGCTCACTGCGGAGGAGTCGCCCGCCATGTGGTTGCATGACGGGAATGGAATAGAACGGCAGGATCGCGGCGCCTCCACGGCGAGCGACAAAGGCAAACCCGGTGAAAACCGGCGACGCAAAGCTACCGAGGCTACCGCGCAACCCACCGCGCCACGCCAGTCGAGCAGCCGACTTGTGCTACACCAGGAGATCTTCATGCGCGCGATTCTGCCCTCGATCGCCACGCTCGCCATCCTGTGCGCTGCGTGTTCCGATACAACTGCCTCCCCCGCCACCGAAGCAAACCGCGAAGCCGTTGCCTCCGTCGTGGGGTCCATCACGTATCCGCTGGTCGACATCACCCCGGGCTTCGCCACCCTCAAGACCTCCGACTCGCTCAATCTCCAGGCGAAGCTCACGGACGCGCACGGCTCGTGGATGGGCAAGCAGATCGTCTGGAAGAGCTCCGACACGACCGTCCTCAAGGTTACGACCCGCAACACCGGCGTCGTCACCGGCTCCATTGGCCACGTCGTCGCGCTCAAGCCCGGCGTCGCCTCGATCACCGCCACCACGCAGAGCCTCACCTCCGACAAGACGGCAATCAAGGTTTCCGGCACCGCGCTGACGGTGCTCACGGGTGACTCGGTGATTGCAAAGGTCGTCGTCACGCCGAACCCGGTCACCATCGCGACGAACAAGCCGTTCCAGCTCACCGCGAAAGGCTACAACGCGAAAGGCGCGGTCGTCCCGTCCGCGAAGCTCTCCTATCGCAGCACGAACACCGCTGTCCTTACCGTCTCGACCACGGGTATCGTGATCGGCGCCGCCAAGGGTACGGCGAACGTCGAAGTCTCCGCCGTGAACGGCAAGATGGCGTGGTCGACGATCACCGATTCCGGTGGCACCGCTCCGCCGCCGGTCTCTGCGCCGGGCACCGGCACGGGCGCGGCAGTTTCCGCCGTCTGGTCTGACAAGTTCGTCAGCTCCGTCGGCATCGCGACGCACTTCAACTACTGGGATCTGCTCCCGTACGGCAACAACGTCAACAGCACGATCGCCGCGATCAAGGCGGGTGGCTTTCGCTTCATTCGCGACGGTCTCTCGGTCGACGTCAACGCCGGCTCGAACAACCGCTACTGGGGTGTGATGAAGCAGCTCACCTCGCAGGGGATCAAGCTCGTCCTCGTCACACAGCCCGCGTACCTCGGCAACAACAGGTGGGTCACCGCCCCGTATGCGAACCAGTCCAACCTCGACACCGCAGTGAACCGCATCGGCGCCGCCGGGATCCTCGCCTTCGAGGGACCGAACGAAGTCGACAACAACAACGGAAGCTGGGGCGGCATTCCGGCGTATGGCGGCGCGACCCGCGCCTACATGTCCGCGATGTACAGACACGCGAAGCAGATCGCGCCGTCGGTGGCCGTCATTGGCCTCACCACGACGAGCTCGTACGGCTCCAGCTTCATCGGCGACATCAGCGGCTCGATGGATGCCGGCACGCTCCACCCGTATCCGAACGGGGTGCTCCCCGCGAGCGCACTCGTCTCGACGCAGAACAACTCCAGCGTTCTCAACGCGGCGCACAAGCCGTGGTGGGTCACGGAGACGGGCTACTACACGGCGCCGCATGCGACGACGGGCGTCTACCAGCCCGGCGTCAGCGAAGCCGCGCAGGGCAAGTACGTGCCGAGGTTGTATCTGGACTACTTCAACGCCGGAATCGTGCACACGTCGGTCTACGAGATCATCGATGAGCATGTCAGCCAGGCGGATGCGGAAGCCAACTACGGTCTGCTCCGCAACGACGGCAGCCCGAAGCCGGCGTACACGGCGATGAAGAACATGCTGAACCTCCTCGCCGATCCCGGCGCGGCGTTCACACCGTCGGCCTCGCTCGGCTACACGCTCTCCGGCGCGACGAACACGATTCGCCAGAGTCTCTTTCAGAAGCGCGATGGCCGCTTCTACCTGGTGCTCTGGAACGACGTCATCGTCTACAACACGTCGGCGAAGTCGGACATCAGCAATGCGGCGGTGCCCGTAACGGTGAACTTCACGACGCAGCCGCGCTCGATCTCGAAGTACCAGCCGATGGTGAGCGCGACGGGAAGCTCCGTCACGTCCGCCAGGAGTGTGGCGGTGTCGGTCGCCGACAACCCCATCATTCTCGAGATCACGCAGTAATGGATCGCCTTCGGGCGAATCGCTGAACGAAACGACGGCCCCCGCGAGCTCTTTGCGGGGGCCGTCGTCGTTCCGGCGTTGCGAGCGGCGCGCGCGACGCCTAGCATCCGATCCACATGGCTAAACCAGGATCGCTCCGCCGTATCGCGCTCGTCGTAGTCCTCTGCGCGGCCGTCCCCATTGACGCGGTACGAGCGCGACGCTACCTCGCCGTCCCCGGCGCGCAGAATACGCTTACCCTCCCCGCCGCGCGCGCCATCTGGTCCGACCGCTTCGTGAGCTCCGTCGGGCTCGCGACGCACTTCAGCTACGACGACCTCCTCCCCTACGGCCACGACCGCGCCGCCACCATCTCGTCGCTCCTCGCGAGCAACGCGCGCTTCGTGCGCGATGGGCTCTCCGTGAGCGTCAACGGCGAGTCGAACGACAAGTACTGGAGCGCGATGCGCGCGCTCACCGACAGCGGGATGAAGCTCGTCCTCGTCACCTACCCCACTCGACTCGGCGGCAACAACGTCGATCCCCCTCCCTACAAGGACCAGCGCCCGCTCGACACCGCCGTCGCGCGCGTCGGCGCCACGAACATCCTCGCCTTCGAGGGGCCGAACGAAGTCGACAACAACTCCGACAGTTGGGGCGGCAAGCAGCTCTACGCCGAAAACGCACGCGCCTTCCAGAAGGCGATGTACGCGCATGCGAAGCAGATCGCGCCGTCGATCACCGTGCTCGGGCTCACGGTCACCTCCGCCAAGGGCGCGGCCGACATAGGCGACTTGAGCTCGACGATGGACGCCGGCACGCTCCACCCCTATCCCGGCGGCGACATCCCCACCGCGCAGCTCGCGCCGCTCGAGCGCGCCTTCGCGCCGATGAACCCCGCGAAGAAACCGTGGTGGGTGACGGAAACGGGCTACCACACCTCCCCCAACGCCACCGAAGCCCTCTACCAGGCTGGGGTGAGCGACATCGCGCAGTCGAAATACGTCCCGCGCCTCTACCTCGACTACTTCGCCGCCGGCATTCCCTACACCGCGGTCTACGAGCTCATCGATGAGCACGACGACAGGACGAACGCCGAGGCGAACTACGGGCTGATGTTCTATGACGGAACACCGAAGCGCGCGTACGCCGCCCTGCGCAACCTCCTCGCGCTCCTCTCCGACCGCGGCGCCCCGTTCACGCCGACGGCGCTCGGCTACACCCTCGCCGGCGCGACGTCCACCGTGCGCCAGAGCCTTTTCGAGAAGCGCGACGGACGCTTCTATCTCGTGCTCTGGAACGACGTCTCCGTCTACAGGCCGAAGGCGGTGAGCGGCATCGAGGGGCGCG
>JBBRZK010000109.1:0-13228 GCA_038236775.1 Gemmatimonadales bacterium | reverse complement strand
GGCTGGAGTAGCGCCACCTTCGTGGTATCGCCTTGCACGAAGCCCCATCGAGCGCGCAACGCTCAATGGGGCCTGTAAACAGGAACGGATCGGGTGAGATTCGAACTCACGGTACGCTTGCACGTACACACACTTTCCAGGCGTGCGCCTTAAACCACTCGGCCACCGATCCAGCACCACGATCCACCTGCTGCACCAAGCGCGCTGGCGGCGTGACTCGCCGATCCAGCGCGCTCGATCACCTGCTCCGAAACCATCCGCAAGCGGACAGGGTGAGATTCGAACTCACGATACCCTTGCGGGTACGCCGGTTTTCGAGACCGGTGCTTTCAACCACTCAGCCACCTGTCCGGAACAGCCGGGTAATTTACCCTGCGCCCGGAGGTGTGTCAACGAATGCGCGCCCGCGTCGCGCCGCGAAGAACTCACGCAGCAGCGCACCCGACTCCGCGTCGCAGACACCGCCCTTCACCTGCGGCCGATGGTTCAGGCGCGGATGGCGCAGCACGTCGCCCACCGAGCCCGCCATGCCCGCCTTGGGGTCCCACGCGCCGAAGACCACGCGCGCCACGCGTGCCAGCACGAGCGCGCCCGCGCACATCGCGCAAGGCTCGAGCGTGACGTACAGGGTGCATTCGTCCAGGCGCCACGAGCCCGTCACGGCGCTGGCCGCGCGAATCGCGAGCGACTCGGCGTGCGCGGTCGCGTCCTGGTCGCGCACCGTCCGGTTGTTGGCGCGCGCCAGGACTGCGTCGTCGCGGACCACCACCGCGCCGACGGGCACGTCGCCCGCGTTCGCAGCCAGCCGCGCCTCCTCCAGCGCGAGCTGCATCCACGACTGGTCGATCTCGGCGCGAGTCGGCATGCCCTGAATCTACGGCCAGCCCCGCGCGGCGCTCAGGCGACGACGGGCTCGGCCCGCGCGAACGCGAGCTTGCGACCGGTGCCCACGCTGACAAGGATGCGATCGCCGTCGCTGAAGTCGCCGGACAGCAACTGCATCGCGAGCGGATTCTGGATCATGCGCTGGATGGCCCGCTTGAGCGGACGCGCACCGAACGCAGGATCGTAACCTTCTTCCGCGAGCAACTGCTTCGCTTCCGGCGTGACCTCGAGCGTGAGCTTGCGTTCCGCCAGCAGCGCCTCGAACCGCTTCAGCTGGAGTTCGACGATGTGCTCGATCTGCTCCATGCCGAGCGGACGGAAGATGATGATGTCGTCCACGCGGTTGAGGAACTCGGGCTTGAAGTGGCCCTGCAGCGTCTTGAGCACCTGTGCCTCAACCGCGACAAGGTCACCGCCGGAGTTCTCCAGGATGTAGTGGCTGCCGATGTTCGACGTCATGATGATGACGGTGTTGCGGAAATCCACCGTGCGTCCCTGCGAGTCGGTGAGGCGGCCGTCGTCGAGGATCTGCAGCAGGATGTTGAACACGTCAGGATGCGCCTTCTCGATCTCGTCGAACAGCAGCACCGCGTATGGACGGCGACGCACGGCCTCCGTGAGCTGTCCGCCCTCCTCGTACCCGACGTAGCCTGGCGGCGCGCCGATGAGGCGCGACACGGCGTGCTTCTCCATGTACTCGGACATGTCGATGCGCACCATCGCGTGTTCGTCGTCGAAGAGGAATTCGGCGAGCGCTCTCGCCGTCTCCGTCTTGCCGACGCCGGTGGGGCCGAGGAAGATGAACGAGCCGATGGGCCGGTTGGGATCCTGGAGGCCGGCGCGCGAGCGCCGCACTGCATTGGCCACGGCCTCGACGGCTTCGTCCTGCCCGACGACGCGGCGCGCAAGCTCCTTGTCGAGCTTCGTGAGCCGGTCGCGCTCTCCCTCCATCATGCGCGTCACGGGAATGCCCGTCCACTTGGCGACGACCTCGGCGATGTCTTCCGCCGTGACTTCCTCCTTCAGGAACTGCGGACGGCCGCCGGCGCTCGCGAGCTGCTTCTCGGCGTCCTTCATGTCCGACTCGAGCGCGGGAATGCGGCCGTAGCTGATCTCCGCCGCCTTGGCGAGGTCGCCGGCGCGCGCGGCCTGTTCCGCCTCGACGCGGGCCTGGTCGATCTGCTGCTTGATCTTCGCGACGTTGCCGAGGGTTTCCTTCTCCTGCTGCCACTGCGCCTTCATGGCGGAGGAGCGCTCCTTCAGCTCGGCGAGCTCACGCTCGATGTTCTTGCGGCGCTCGGTGGAGGCGGCGTCCTTCTCCTTCTGCAGCGCGGTCCGCTCGATCTCGAGCTGCATCACGCGGCGCTCCACCTCGTCGATCTCCTGCGGCATGGAGTCGATCTCGATGCGGAGGCGCGACGCGGCCTCGTCGAGGAGGTCGATGGCCTTGTCGGGGAGGAAGCGGTCGCCGATGTAGCGGTGCGACAGCGTCGCGGCCGCGATGACCGCGCTGTCGGTGATGCGGATGCCGTGGTGCGCCTCGTATCGCTCCTTGAGGCCGCGCAGGATGGCGATGGTGTCTTCGACGGTGGGCTCGCCCACGTACACGGGCTGGAAGCGGCGCTCGAGGGCGGCGTCCTTCTCCACGTGCTTGCGATACTCGTCGAGCGTGGTGGCGCCGACGACGCGCAGCTCGCCGCGCGCGAGCATGGGCTTGAGCATCTGGCCCGCGTCCATCGACCCCTCGGCCTTCCCTGCCCCGACGAGCGTGTGCAGCTCGTCGATGAAGGTGATGAACTGGTTCTTGTCCTCCGTGAGCTCCTTGAGCACGGCCTTGAGCCGCTCCTCGAACTCGCCGCGGAACTTGGCGCCGGCGATGAGGGCGCCGAGGTCCAGCGAGAGCACGCGCTTGCCACGCAGGCTCTCGGGGATGTCGCCGTTCACGATGCGCTGCGCGAGTCCCTCGACGATGGCGGTCTTGCCCACGCCCGGCTCGCCGATGAGCACCGGATTGTTCTTGGTGCGGCGCGAAAGCACCTGGATGACGCGGCGGATCTCCTCGTCGCGGCCGATGACGGGATCGAGCTTGCCCTCGCGCGCCGCCTCGGTGAGATCGCGTGTGTACTTCTGGAGCGCCTGGTACTGGTTCTCGGGATTCTGGTCGGTGACGCGATGCGTGCCGCGGATGGCCTCGATGGCCTGGAGCAGCGCCTTGTGCGTGCCGCCAAGGGCGTTGAGCAGCGGCTTCGTCTCGCTGCCCTTCGCGTCCGAGAGCGCGAGCAGCAGGTGCTCGGTGCTCACGAACTCGTCCTTCAGCTGCTTCGCTTCCTTCTCCGCCTGATCGAGCACCGCCGTGAGTTCGCGGGCCATGGTCGGCTGTGCGTCGCTTTGCTTCGGGTAGCGCGCCGTCTCGCGCGTGACGGCTTCGCGGAGCGCCGCGACGTTGACGCCGAGCTTCTGGAGGACCGGCACGACGATGCTCTCGTCCTGCGCGAGCAGCACGAGGAGGAGATGCGTGTCGTGGACCTGCGGATTGCCCGCCTTGCGTGCCTCCGCCAGCGCCTCGTTGAGCGCCTCGGCGGACTTTACCGTGAGCTTGTCGGGATTGATCATGTCGTGAGGTTACCGTGAGGGGAGCGTCGCGGCGAGTTCTGGAGCAACGGCAGTGCCGGAACGTTCACGCCAGGCTGGCAGCCGGGCTGCAAGCCGAACCAGCAGATCCTTCCCTTCGGCTTCGCTCAGGGCAGGCGCTCCGCTCAGGATGACAGGGGTCGTCACCTCGCCCCCCGTCAAGCGAGCGCCAGCGAGCGGGCCGTCTAGCGAGCGCCAGCGAGCGGGCCGTCTAGCGAGCGCCAGCGAGCGGGCCGTCTAGCGAGCGCCAGCGAGCGGGCCGTCTAGCGAGCGCCAGCGAGCGGGCCGTCAAGCGAGCGCCAGCGAGCGGGCCGTCTAGCGAGCGCCAGCGAGCGGGCCGTCTAGCGTGAAACGACCGCCTTCCGCGTGTACCGGTTGCCGTCGACGACGAGCTCGATGAGGTACACGCCCGATGCCGCGGCTCGGCCCGACGACAAGACCCTGCCGTCCCAGTAGGCGGAGTAGTCGCCGCAGGCCATGGCCACCCGTTGCAGCGCGAGGCGCGGGCCGGTGGTGACCTCGAGACGCGGCACCGCCACCAGTTGCGCGAGGACGTTGTAGATCCGCAGCGAGACGATGCGACGCGTCACGCGTCCCCCGCAGCCCACGATGCTGAAAGGGATGCGCGTATCGGGATTGAAGGGGTTGGGATAGTTCTGCCCGAGGGACGCGGTCTGCTTGTGCCCGCGAGGCGTTGTCGCTCGATCCTGCCCCGCTGCCTGCTTTGTGGTCATCGCACAAAGGGCGAGCACGAGGGCCAGTGCTGCCCGACGGTGGTACATGAAAACTCCGGCTGACGGATCAGGGTCCTGGTGCCACTCCTGAAGCGGGTGGTCCATCGCATATGTCTCGTGAAGCGTATGCCCCGCGCTGCCACCTGTCAAAAGCGCGGGCACCCTCAGGGGCGAGGCGTTGGCAGTCGTCGGCCGAGCTCGCCCCGGATGGTCCATCCTTCGCGATCGGCGTATTCGAGGAAGGGGATGAGGAACTTGCGCGTGAGCCCCAGCAGCTCACGGAGCTCGGCAGGAGGATGGTCCTGGCCCGGCACCATGCCCGCCTCCAGCCGCCGACGCAATGCGTCCACGGCGCCGCGCGTGAAGTACCGTTGCGGCTCGACGGGGACGATGAGGGCTTCGCGCTCCAGCCATCGCATGATGTCCTCAACATCGTGCTGCTGGGCGCCGAGCGACGCTGCGAGCTCCTCGACGCTGGGCGGCTCGGCGCCAGCGGTCTCGAGCGCGGCCAGCACGGCGCTTCGGAGTGCAGCGTGCGCGGCGTCGAGCGTCGGCGTGAAGGTCGCGCGCGCGACGACGCTGCCCGTGGCGACGATCTCGCCGGCCGCCGTGAGCGCCGCGAGTGCCGCCGAGGCCACGTCGTCGGGCGCGTCGAGGCGTGAGCGCAGCCATTGCAGCGGGGCGCCTGGCTCGAGCGGGTGCGCGCCGTGATAGCCATCGAGCGCCTCGCGCGCGGCGGCGTGGAGCCGCAGGCGTGCGCTGTCCGCGAGGAGTCTTCCGCCGACGCGCCATCCCTCCGCGGCACTGAGCAGTCGACCCACGCCCACTGGCGTGAGTCCGAGGCGCACCGGAAGCTCACGCACGTTCAGCCCCGCCGTGCCGGCTTCCTCCGCCAGCATGCCGAGGACGACGTGCGGATCGCGCGGGGCAACGGGCCATGGCCGCGCACGGAGCGGCGCGAGCGGATCCGTGACCGTACCGCCGCCCAGAGTCGCGACTGGCGACGCGGCGCGGAGGACGAATCGGTCGCCAGCGCGCGCGACGATGGGATGGTCGAGCACGACGCGCGCGGACGACGTGCCGCCGGGCACCAGCGCTGCATCGCGGACGACGAGTCGCGCGCCGACTTCGCAGGTGCCGAGGTGGAAGCGCACGCGCGACCGGGGTCCGAGTGCTGCGGTCGTTCCCGGGAGCAGCGCGATGTCCGCGCGAAGGACCCGCGTGGGCGCCCATCCGTCGTTCTGCACGAGCACCGCGCCGCGGTGCACCTGGTCGAGCTCCACGCCCACAAGCGCAATCGCGGCACGGTCGCCGGCGCGCACCGAGTCCACCACGCGCCCGTGTGCATGAAGGCCGCGCACGCGCGCGGTGACGTCGGATGGATAGAGACGGACTGTCGCGTCGCGCGCGAGGGTGCCGGACCACACGGTGCCGGTGACCACCGTGCCCGTGCCGCGCACCGTGAAGGCGCGGTCCACCGGCAGTCGGAAGATGTCGTCGGACGAGCGTGCGGGGACGCGCGACGCGAGGGCCGACAGGGCGCGACGAAGCTCGTCAAGTCCCTCTCCCGTCGCGGCGGACACGGGAATCACGTCCGCCGTCGCCAGTGACGACGTCGCGAGCGATACGCGCACGTCCTCTTCCACGAGGGCCAGCCATTCCGCGTCCACGAGGTCGCGCTTGGTGATGGCGACGACGCCCGCGTGCACGCCGAGGAGCGCGAGGATGGCGAGGTGCTCGCGCGTCTGCGGCATGACCCCGGAATCCGCGGCGACGACGAGCAGCGCGAGGTCGATGCCCGTCGCACCCGCGACCATCGTGCGCACGAAGGCCTCGTGGCCCGGCACGTCCACCACGCCCACCTGCCCCACGCCGTCGAGGACGAGCGGCGCAAAGCCGAGGTCGATCGTGATGCCGCGCCGCTTTTCCTCCGGCAGGCGATCGGTGTCCACGCCCGTGAGCGCGCGGACGAGCGTCGTCTTGCCGTGGTCGATGTGTCCCGCGGTGCCGAGGATCATGCGAGTGCGCCTCCTACCATCGCTGGTCCTCCCACATCTCGAGCGCGCGCAGCGGACGTCCGTCCGTGAGGTGCTCGGCGAGGAACTCGCGCAGCAGGCGCTGGTGCGCGCGCGTCTCGGCATCGCCGAGCGGCACGCCCGCGTCGCCGGCGAGGAAACGCCGGAGCGTGTTGCGTACTTCGGGTGGCAGCACGCGGCCCGTGGGCGCGAGCCGGCCGCACCGCTGGCAGAGCGCGCCGCCGGCGCGGTGGCTGAACAGCACCGTGGCGTCGTCTGGAAGGGCGTCGTGACACTCGCCGCAGATGTCGAGCGTGGGCGCGAAGCCCAGTTCGGCGACGATCCGCCACGCGCTCGCGAGCGTGGCAGTGAGGGCCTCGTCTGCCTTGGCCGTCGCGAGCGCATCGAGGGATGCAACTACCGCGTCGAACAGGCCGCTGTCCGCGGCGTCGCGCCCGAAGCGGAGCGTCAGCTCGGCGATGGCGGATGCTCCCGCGAAGCGGCCCATGTCCTCGGCGAGCATGGGGCGCGCACGCACGATGTCGAAACCGCTGAGCGTATCGAGGTCGCGGCCGGGCTTCGCGTAAAGCTGGGCATTGCCCTGTGCGAAGAGGTCGAGGGCGCTGCCGAACCGGCGGCTGGACCGGCGGGCGCCCTTGGCCAGTACGCTGCGCACGCCGCCGTCCCGAGTGACCAGGCGGAGGATCCGCGAGGACTCGAGATAATCGAAGGCGTGCAGGACGATCGCGTCCGTGGCAAGGATGGCCATGCTGTAAAGATACTGGGAGGCACCACGCGGGTGGGCGGCCGGGCGCAACCGTGCCGCCAGGCACTGCACCGCGCGGTACGCCCATCAGAACGCCAGGCGCACGCCGCTCAGCACTCGACGGCCCGCGCCGCGATAGCCGGTATTCGCCAGGGATACCGGGTCGCGCAGCGCGAAGTCCGCATTGAAGCCCGCCACGTCCGCGTAGCGCGCGTCGAACAGATTCTCGACGCGCATGGTGAGCGTCACCGACTCACGCGAACGCTGCAGCACGCTGATGTCTCCCGCGAAGTCCGCGCGCAAGTACGGCGCGAGCGAAATGCGACTGGACGTGAAGTCGGGTGCGTAATAGACGTCGTCCCTGCGACCCACGCGGTGCGCGCGCAGGTCGACGCCGCCGCGCGGGGCGCGGTAGCCGAGTCCCGCCTCGACGGTGTGCATGGGGCGGCGCAGCAAGCGTGAACCCGGCGCGAAGGCGGCGGTCGCCGCGGCGCTCGAACCGGGGTCCACGACCCGCGTGTCGAGGTATGTCAGGGCGGCGTCCCCATACACGCCGGCGGGCAACGTGACGCGTCCCTCGAGCTCGGCGCCGGACGCACGCGTGCGCGCGAGGTTGTGATAGTTCGGTTCCGTCGCGGAATACGTGTAATCGATCAGGTCGCGGAACGAGTTCGAGAACAGCGTGACCCCGACGGTGCCCCATGTGGCGATCGACTGCTCGATGCCCGCGTCTACGCTCATCGCATGTTCCGGCGAGAGTGCCTCGTTGCCGATGGCGAATGGACCGCCATAGCTCTCGAGAAACGTGGGCTCGCGGAACGACGTGCCGAGGCTGCCATGCACGCGCGTGAGCGACGCGACCTGCGCACTGCCCGCCGCGCGATACGTGAAGAAGTCGCCGAACTGCTCGTTGTGCTCGAGGCGGCCGCCGAGCGTGAGCGTCACGGGCTCGATGGGCGCGAACAGCAGCTGGCCGTACGCGCCCGTCGTGCGCCGGCGATGGGGCGACGTGATGCTCGGCCCATAGTTGGTGGTGGAATGCGAGCCGTCCTGCCACTGGCGTTCCACCTGGACTCCCGCGGTCACGAGTCCACCCGCGGGGAGTGCGACCGACAGCCGGAGGTCACCGCTGCGCCGGCGGGAGCGATCGGTGGTGGTGAAGTAGTAGTCGAGCGAATCGCCTCGACTGTCGGGCTGATCGTCGGACACGCCGTGCGCGTCGTACGACGCGAGCGACATGCGCACTTCGGCGGCGGACGAAAGCCGATACCCGGCGTCGAGTCCCACGGAGAGACGATCGTCGCGATGCACAGCGTTGCTGTCCACGACCTCGCCCGAGCCGTTGGTGGGATAGTGCAGCTCGGTGTCCGTGTAGCGCGTGGAGAGGTGCGCATCCACCCCCGCGCCGTGAAAACCCACGAGCGCGCTGCCGACGCCCTGGCGAAACTGGCTGTTGAACAGCTGGATGCCATCCGTGCTGTGCCGGGCGCCCGCGAGCGAGTACGTCAGCATGTCGGTGCTGCCGCGCACCCCGCCATCCGCGTCGCGACTGCCGAATCCTCCCGCGCGCACGGACAGGTCGCCGCTCACCGGGCCGGCGCCGCTCCGGGTGAACAGCTGCACCACGCCCGCCATCGCATCCGAGCCATACAGCACGCTGGCTGGCCCGCGCACCACCTCGATGCGATCGAGGTTGTCGGTACTGAGCGACGAGAAGTCGAATGCGCCACCGGCATCGTTCACCGGCACGCCGTCGATGAGCACCTTGGCGAACTTGCTCTCGCCGCCGCGGATGAACAGCGACGTCGCGCCGCCGTACGACCCGGTCTGCACCACCGCGATGCCGGGCACGCGCCGCAAGGCATCCACCACCGTGGTAACGCCTTCCCGTCGCAACTCGGCGCCGCTGACGACGCTCACCGACGACGGGGCGCGGCTTGCCGCCAATGGAGAGCGCGTCGCCGTCACGACGATGGTCGCAGCGTGTGCGGTGTCGCGGGCGATCTGCGCCGTGACGAGAGAGGGATGCACGGCGACGGTTGCGAGGGCGATCAGGAGAGCGTTGCGCATGGGGATCATCGTGGGTGGACAGGCACTGTGCATTGGGAAAGCAGATCCTTCGCTGCGCTCAGGATGACAAGCAGATCGCTCAGGATGACAAGCAGATCGCTCAGGATGACAAGCAGATCCTTCGCGGCGCTCAGGACGACAACGCATCACGAACACGAAGGGGAACGAGGGCGGGCGCACCGACAGCAGGATCGCGCGTGACCACGAGCGGCCACTCGTACACGCGCTCGAGGATGGCGCCCTGCATCACGTCGCCGGGATTGCCACTGGCCGCCACGCGGCCGGCGTGCAGCAGCACGATGTGCTCGGCGAACCGGGCCACGAGGTTGAGCTGGTGGCTCACGAGCAGCACGGCCTGTCCCTCGCGCGCCAGCCCGCTGAGCAGCTCGAAGATCGCCATCTCGTGGCCGACGTCGAGAAACGTGGTGGGCTCGTCGAGCACGATGGCGTCCCCGCCCTGCGCGAGGGCGCGCGCGAGGCGCACGCGCTGCCACTCGCCGCCGGACAACTCGGTGATGGCGCGCGACGCGAAGCTCGCGGTCTCCGTGCGCTCCATGCCCCGGCGCACCGCGACGTGGTCTGCCTGCCCCGGCGAGCGCCACACCCCCAGGTGCGGATAGCGGCCGAGGGCGACGTACTCGCGGACGGTGAGTGGAAAGGCGGGATCCTCGCGCTGCGTGACGACGGCCACGCGCGTGGCGAGCTGGCGCCGCGCCGCGCCGGCGATGGGCTGTCCGTCCAGCGCGATGTCGCCCGCGACGCAGGGAATCCGCCCGACGAGGGCGCGCACCAGCGTGCTCTTGCCGCTGCCGTTCGGGCCGACCACCGCCGTGATGCGCCCGCGCTCCGCGACGAGCGACACACCGTCCAGCGCGGGCGCCGCGCGATGCGGGTAGCGAACGACCACCTCGCGGAAGGCGATCATGAGAGCCGCCTGAGCATGACGAGAAAGAACGGAACGCCGAGCAGCGCCGTGACGGCGCCCAGCGGCAGCTCGGCCGGCGGGAGCGCCACGCGCGCGAGCAAGTCTGCACCGACGACCAGCGCCGCGCCGCCGATTGCCGCGGCGCCGATGATCGTGCGATGCGTGCGCGCACCGGCGAGCCGCACGAGATGCGGCACGACCAGGCCCACGAAGCCAACCAGTCCGGCCGCGCTCACCGTCCCAGCCGCGAGCAGCGCGCCGGCGACGTAGACGCCGAGCGACACCCGCGCCACGTCCACGCCCAGGCCAGACGCGGTGTCGTCGCCGAGGGCGAGGACGTCGATCGCGCGGCCGAGGGCGAGCAACGCACCGATGCCGACAACGGTGAACAGGGCGAGCGCGCGCACCTGTACCCAGCTGGCCTCCGCCACGGACCCCATCATCCACCAGAGTGCGCCGCGGACGGCGGATGCATCGGCATTGGCGAGGGCGACCATGATGACCGCGTTCGCGAAGGCGCCGACGACCACGCCCGCCATGAGCACGACGCGCGCATCGCCACGTCCGCCCGACGCGCGCGCGACAAGCAGCGTGAGGACCACGGCCGCGAGCGCACCCGCGAAGCCGGCCAGCGGCACGACCGCCGTGGCCGCGTGCAGCGCGGTGGCGAGCACCGCTCCCACGGCCGCGCCACCCGAGACGCCCAGCAGGTAGGGTTCGGCCAGGCGGTTGCGCGTGGCGCCCTGGAGCGCGGCACCGGAGGCCCCGAGGCCCGCGCCCACGAGTGCGGCGAGGACCACTCGTGGTAGCCGCAGCGTGCGAACGATCGACACGGGCGTCGGCGCGCCGATGCCGAGCGCGCCGTGCACGACGTCGATGACGGAGAGATGGAGCGTGCCGAACATCACGCCCGCGATCATCGCGAACGCCAGCACGATCCACAGCGCTACCCACCGTGAGACGCTCACGTCAGAACGCCGTGCCGGGGTGCAGCAACCTTGCGAGCGACACGGCGCTCGAGCCCACGCGTGCCGACGGCCCGTTGATGAGTGTGGTGTCGATCACGAGGACGCGGCCTTCGCGCACGGCGCGCAGCAGTTTCCAGCGCGCATCGGCGAGCAGCGTCTCGCGCGACCGCGGACCCGTGAGGATGATGTCCGGATTGCGGCGCATCAGCTCCTCGAAGGGCACGGCGGGCGACGGCTGCGGCAGTTCCGCGAACACGTTGCGTCCGCCAGCGATCTCGATCAGCTCGTTGAGGAAGCTGCCGCCACCAACGGACAGCAACGGCGCCTGCCACAGGGGCATGAAGACGCTCGGGTGCGGCAGTCGCGCCGTCTCGCGGCGCACGCGATCGAGCGTGGCGGCGACGGAATCCACGGTGCGGCGCGCGGCGGCGGTGTCGCCCACCAGGCGGCCGAGGCGCAGCGTGACGCGCGCCATGTCCGCGATACGATCCACCTTGTAGGCCGCCGTGGGGACGCCGCTCGCGCGAAGCCGACGGGCGGCATCGCGATTGTCCGCGCTGGCGTACAGCAGCACGAGGTCCGGGTGCGTGGACAGCACGGCCTCGACGTTGGGCCGCAGCCCGGGGCCGAGATCGGGCACGGCCAGCGCGGCGGCCGGAAAGAGGTCGTAGGAGGTGCGCCCCACAAGGCGCGACCCCGCACCGATGGCGAAGAGCAGCTCGGTAGTGGTGGGGTTGAGCGAGACGATACGCTGCGGCGCGGGCCCGACGATGAGCGTGTCGCCGAAGTCGTCCACCCCCGATGCGTGGACGTCGGACGTGTCACGCGCGCAGCCGGCCAGCGCGAAGGCGCACGAGGCGACGAGCAGCGAGCGGTGAACGGGGCGGGCGAAAGACACGACGGGCACCTCCGGCCGAAGGAGAGTGCCCGTAACGGACGCAGCCACGATGAGATCGACGGGCCGCGTGTCGCCACCAGCCCTCCCCCGAGGACCTGTGAACGTATCGCGGACGAGGTCGTCTCCTGGCTTCGGGCCGCGCCGCCCCGCCTTCCCGACCGCAGTCAGTGGCGTGAGTGAGGGTGCGCGTGCAAATGCCCGTTACAGTGGCGGGGCCGCGCCGGTATTGCACCGGCTTCCGTATCCCCGTTCGCGTTGAATTGTCCGGGGAAGCTAGACGGCGCCGGCCTCGGCGGCAAGCGCGGCGGCGAGCTGCGCCTTCAGCGCAGCGCGGTTTTCGGTGTACGACATCGGATCGAGCGTGGGATCGCCTCGCTCGCTGCGCCCGTCGAGCTCCGCGATTTCCGCGAGCAGCAACTCGGACGGGCGCCCGCTCGCGAGCAGCGGACGACGCGCCACCTGTCCCCGGCCGGCGAGTGCGAGAACGAGCGCCGCGATCATCGCCAGCCCGATGGCGAGGGCAATCCCGACGAGCACCTTCGTGCGCGTGGCGTCCGTCGTGGTTGGCACGGCAATGCGAACGTGCGACCCCGCAGGCACGTCCTGCGTGAGGAAGCGCTTGAAGGTGCGGCCTCCCGTGGTCGCGGCATCCACGGCGTGCAGCGTGGCGCCGGAGACCTGCGCGCCCGGCTCCTCGGCGAGCACCTCCAGCACCACCGTTGGCCGTTCGAGTGCGAGGTCAAGTGGAAACGCGCCCGGCGGCAAGCTGTAGGAATAGCTCAGCTGCTTCACGCCGGGACCAAACGGCGCGAGCAGTGCGACGCGCGCGCCGCGCGCCACAAGCGCGCTCGGCGAGACGTCGCCCTGTCCGGCCTGGAAGTCCGTCGCGCCGTCCGGCAACGTCGCCGTCCAGACCGGCGCGAGCGAATCGCGGCCGATGACGGTGACCGTCGTGTCATTGGAGAGCTCCCACACCTCCACGACATTGCGCGCACCGTCGGGACGCGGCGCGCTCACGACGAAGTGATGACCGCGCACGTTGAGGTCGACGGCGCGCGTGGTGGTGCCGAACACCGTGATCCCGCCGTCCTCACCGGTGACGCGCAAGGCCTGCAGCGGTGCGGAGAAATACGCGATGCTGCGGTACACCGCGGCGGCGAAGTACACCGCCTCTTCCGAACCGAAGCGACGATAGTGGATGGTGTACGCGCCGCGCTGGTCGGTGCGGACGGAGTCCACCGGGCCGGAGCTGTCCGGGCCGACGCGGTGGAGCGTGACCATCACGCCGGCCACGGGCGCGTCGACCTTCAGGCCAGGCGACGTCACGCGGCCCGAG
>JBBRZK010000108.1:0-13248 GCA_038236775.1 Gemmatimonadales bacterium | reverse complement strand
GTGTTGTTGTCTGGGCCCCCGTTGTGGGTCGTGTGGGGGTGGGGGGTGGGGTGGGTGTGGGTGGGGGTGGTGGGGGGGGGGGGCGCGGCCGGCCCCAAGACCACGCATGCGGCAATGCGATGATGCACGGCAGCCGCGCTGCTCGCAGCTTCCATCAATGCAGACGCCGCAAAACGTTCAGGTCTGGCACCGAGCCCTTCAGCTGGCGACCGACACCTACGTGCTCACGCAACTGTTCCCTCGCGAAGAGCGATTTGGGTTGGCGTCCCAGATGCGACGCGCGGCCGTCTCGGTCGGGTCGAATATCGCCGAGGGTTGCGGACGCCGCGGAGATCGTGAGCTGATTGTGTTTCTGCATCACGCACTGGGCTCCCTCAGCGAACTGGAGTTTCAGTTAGCCGTGGCAGTGGAGATCAACCTCGCAGCAGAGGAACCCCTGCAGGTGGCCGGCGCCAGGTTGGCTGAGGTGCGACGCATGCTCGTGCGGCTGATAGCCGCCGTGAACCGCAGGGCAGCGCGCGACGACAGCAGTAGGAATGCCAAATGAGCCGGCGGCCCTCTCGCCCTCTCGCCCTCTCGCCCTACCCGAACAGCCGCGCCACCAGATCCTTCACGCCGCTCGCCACGTCGTTGAACGTGGACATCGCGAAAATCAGCAGGATCGCCGCCAGGCCAAACCGCAGGATGTACTCCCGCGTGCGCACACTGAACGGGCTGCCCTTCACGGCTTCGGCCACGTTGATCACGATCTGCCCGCCATCCAGGATGGGAATGGGCAGCAGGTTCAGCACCGCAACGTTCACGCTGAGCATCGCAATGAGCAGGAACAGACTTTCGAGGCCACTCTGCGCCGCCGCCACGGAGGCGCGCGTGATCGCGATGGGCCCGCCGAGCTGCCGCACGGACACCTCGCGCGTGACCAGTCCGCGGACGACGTCCACGATCTTCGTCGCGGTCTGCCAGGTCAGGCGCGCACCCTCCCGCACCGCATCCCCCGCCGCGAGCGGCTGCCGGCTCGTGAAGTCGGAGGGCGTCGCGCCGATCTTGCCCACGCTCACCATCGCGCGCGTCACGGGATCCTTCTGCGGAGTCGGCTCGGGCGTCACTGTGAACGTGCGCACCCGGCCGCCGCGACGGACCTCGAACGGGATCGCCCGGCCCGCAGCCGGCATGACACGCGCCTGCAGTTGCGCCCAGCTGCCGACGGGCACGCGGTCGATCGTGACGATGGAATCGCCCGAACGCAGGCCGCCGCGCACCGCCGCACTCCCCGGCAGGACATCGCCGATCACGGCCGGCATGTAGAAGTCGATGGCGCTGCCGACGTCCGCCGCGGACGACTGTCCCGCGCCACCGATGGGGACGGAAACGGTGCCCCGGCTGGTCGCGATGGCCAGCGTGCCGGCCGGCGCGCCGTCGATGCGCTCGCGCACATCGTTCCAGTTCTGCACCGCCGCACCGTTCACGGCGCGAATCGTATCACCGGCCTGCAGCGCGGCCAGCGCCGGCGCATTCGTCGGCACGTGCACGGCGCCCACGACGCGCGTGGCGACGACGACCTCGCCGTACCGGATGCCGAGGCCCGTGAGGACGATGAACGCAAGCAGGATGTTCATCGTCACGCCGGCGATCATGATGAACAGGCGCGACGCGAGGTTCTTGGACTCGAACCAGCGCGACTCCGGCACCGGCTTCGGACCGAACGGGATCATCGCTTCGGGGTCGTAGCCCGGATCCTCCGGCTTCAGCGCACCCGTCTCCTCGCCGCCCCCCTCGATGAACGCCGTCTCGGCATCATGGCGCGAGGCCATGCGCACGTAGCCGCCCAGCGGCAGTACGGCGAGGACGTATTCGGTCTCGCCCCGACGGCGGCGGAAGAGCGCGGGCCCGAAGCCGATCGAGAAGCGCGGCGCGTACACCCCCACGAGCTTGGCGGCGATGAAATGGCCAAGCTCGTGCACGAAGATGACGAGGCCGAACACGAGAATCGGCGCGACGTAGGCTAGCATCGAAACAACTCCTGCACGTGTCGGCGCGCGTCGGCGTCGGCGATGAGAACGGCGTCGAGCGATCCGCCGGCAGCGGTACCAAGGCAGGTCAGTGCACTCTCCACGGCACGCGCGATGTCACCGAAACGTATCGCACCCTCGAGGAACAGCGCCACCGCCTGCTCGTTCGCCGCATTGTACACCGCGGGCGCTGCGCCGCCGGCACGTCCGGCGGCAATGCCAAGGTCCAGCATGGGAAACTCCGCGCGACGCACCGGCTCGAACTGCAGCGGCGACAGCGCGACGGGGTCGAATACCGGTACCCCGCTGTCGCACACGCGGTCCGGGTACGTGAGCGCGTAGAGGATCGGCAGCTCCATGCTGGGTGCCCCCATCTGCGCAAGCACGCCGCCGTCGATGAATTCCACGAACGAGTGCACGACGCTCTTCGGATGCACCACCACCTCGATGCGGTCGTACGATACGCCGAACAGGAAATGCGCCTCGATCACCTCGAGGGCCTTGTTGGCAAGCGTCGCACAGTCCACCGTGATCTTGCGTCCCATCGACCACGTGGGATGCCTGAGTGCATCCGCGAGCGTTGCCGCCTCGATGCGATCGCGCGTCCACTCGCGGAACGGGCCGCCGGACGCCGTGAGCACGAGCCGGCGCACCTCGCTGGCCGGACGCCCGGCAATGCACTGGAGGATGGCACTGTGCTCACTGTCCACGGGCACGAGCTCTCCGCCACCCTGCCGTGCGGCGTCCAGCACGAGTGCGCCGCCCATCACGAGCGACTCCTTGTTCGCGAGTGCGACCCGCTTGCCGCTCGAGAGGGCCGCCAGCGTCGCCCGCAAGCCCGCCGCGCCGACGACGGCGTTGAGCACGATGTCCGCATCGTCACGCGTGGCCGCCTGGATCAGGCAGCGCTCCCCGGTACCCTGGCACCAGCCGGCGCGCGGCGCCACCGTGCCATTCACCAGGCCCACGTAAGCAGGTTGGAACTCGCGCGACTGCTCCTCGAGCAGCGCGGCGTTCGTGAACGCGGTGAGTGCGGCCACCCGGAAGCGGTCGCGCTGCCGCGCGATCACGCGCAGTGCCGTCGTGCCGATCGATCCGGTGGACCCGAGAATCGCGACACCACGTGGGGTCACGAGAAAACCGGAATGGGTAGCCAGCCGAGCAGCAGGTAGGCGACCGGCAGCACGAAGATCAGGCTGTCGAAGCGGTCGAGGATCCCGCCGTGGCCCGGGATGATGTGGGAGCTGTCCTTGACCTTCCCTTCCCGCTTCAGCAGCGACTCGAACAGGTCACCAACCTGCGCCGCGATACTGATGAGCAGCCCGAAGAGAAGCACGCCCCACGGCGTGAACCCCAGGTGGACCACGGGGACGAGCACGCCGCGCCCGTAGGCATACGCCACGAGCACGCTTGCCACCAGCCCGCCCACTGCGCCGGAGACGGTCTTTCCCGGACTCACCGACGGTATCAGCTTGCGCCCGCCGATGGTCCGTCCCACGAAGAACGCGCCGATGTCGGACGCCCACGTGACGAGCAGCGGAAAGATCAGGAGTGCGCCGCCCGGTGGAACGGGCACCGCGAAGCCGCCGAGTGAGAGATGCCACGCCCCAACGGTATCGTAACCGGCGACGATGTCGTGATACCGGATGGCGTAGCCGAACCCGAGCATACCGGCGGTGTACAGCACGCCGAAGAGCGTCGTTGCGGCGGCGCCGAGCGGCGCACCGGACACGCCGCGCAGCCAGATCGTGGCGCCCATGACGAGCAGCGCGACAAGCGCCAGGAGGGCGGGCGTCGCGCGAAAGACGCCGAGATAGTGGGCGTGCAGGACGAGCGGGCCGAGGCCCGCGAGCGCGATGCCTGCGTCGTCGAGGGGACGGGCGCCGGCGCCGCGCGCGATCTGGAAGAACTCCCACGCCCCGATGGCGCAGACGATCGCCAGCAGCGCCGCGAGCGGCGCGCCCCCCACGAGCACGATCCAGAGCGCGAGGGGGGCGGCGACGACGGCAAAGAGGATTCGCTTCGCGAGTTCGCTCATGCGCGCGGGCTGGGGTGGCGCGGCGGTCGCGTCAGACTTCCATGATCTCGGCCTCTTTGGCCTTGATCATCTGGTCGATCTTGCCGATGTAGTCGTCGTGGACCTTCTGCAGGTCCTTCTCGGCATGCTTCACGTCGTCCTCACTCACGCCGGACAGCTTCTTGAGGGCGTCGCGTGCGTGGGTGCGCGCGTGACGCACGGCGATCTTGCCGTCTTCCGCGAGCTTGTGGACGATCTTCACGAGGTCCTTGCGGCGCTGCTCGTTCATCGACGGCAGCGGAACGCGGATGACGCCGCCCTGCGACGACGGCTCGAGGCCGAGGTCGGAGTCGCGGATCGCCTTCTCGACGACCTTCGCCTGCCCCTTGTCGAACGGCGTCACGAGGATGGTGCGCGGCTCCGGCGCGGCGATGCTCGCCACCTGGTTGAGCATCATCTGCTGGCCGTACATCTCGACGCGCACGGTGTCGAGCATGTTCGGCGACGCCTTGCCGGACCGCACGGAGGAGAACTCCCGCTTCGCCGCCTCGAGACCCTTGTCCATCGAGGTGCGGCAGTCCTTCACGATCTGCTGGATTGTGCTCATCGGACCTATTTGACCAGGGTTCCGACGCGTTCACCGCGCACTGCCGCGGCGATCGCGCCCGCTTTGTGGATGTTCAGCACGATCAGCGGCAGCGCGTTCTCCTTGCAGAGCGTCACGGCCGTCTGGTCCATCACCTTGAGCTCTTCGAGCATCACGTCGCGATAGCTGATCTCCTCGTAGAACTTCGCGTTCGGGTCCTGCTTCGGGTCGGCCGAGTATACGCCGTCCACGCTCGTCGCCTTGATGATGACCTGCGCCTTGATCTGGATGGCGCGCAGCGCGGCCGCGGTGTCCGTGCTGAAGTACGGATTGCCCGTGCCGGCGGCGAAGATCACGATCAGCCCTTTCTCCAGGTGCGCGAGGGCGCGCCGGCGGATGTAGGGCTCGGCCAGTTCCTCCATCCGGATGGCCGTCATGACCCGCGTCTCCATCCCCTTCCGTTCGAGGATGTCCTGCACCGCGAGCGCATTGATCACCGTGCCGAGCATGCCCATGTAGTCCGCGCTCACACGGTCCATGCCCATCTTGGAGAGGTGCGAGCCGCGGACGATGTTGCCGCCGCCGATCACGAGTCCGAGCGAGCAGCCCGTGGCGATGACCGACTGGATTTCGTCGGCGATACGGTCGATGGTGGAGAAGTCGAAGCCAAGGCCGCGATCGCCGGCGAGTGCCTCGCCGGAGATCTTGAGCAGTACGCGGGGATAGCGAAGCTCGGCCACGGCCGGCGTCACTCCCGGCCCATCTGGAAACGGGCGAACCGCTTGATGGACGCGCCCGCGCCCAGTTCCTTCACGAGGTCGCGAATCGTCTTGCTGTCGTCGCGGACCCACGGCTGGTCGAGGAGCGTGACTTCCTTGTAGAACTTGTCGATGCGGCCCTCGACCATCTTCTGCACGATGTTGTCGGGCTTGCCACTGGCCGACGCCTGCTCCGAGAAGATGCGGCGCTCGCGGTCCACCAGATCGGCGGGCACGTCCTCGCGGTTCACGGAAACGGGCACGGTGGGCACGCCCGCCGCGACGTGCTCGGCGATGGTGCTCGCGACCTTCTGCGCGTTCGCACCGTGTGCGCCGGCGATCTCCACGAGCGCCGCGACCTTGCCGTTGTGGTGCACGTAGCTGCCGACTGCACCGTCGCCGCCGAGGCGCGCGTAGCGGCGCAGCACGATGTTCTCGCCGATGGTGCCGGTGAGCATCTTGAGCGCTTCGGCCAGGTTACCGGATTCGCCGAACGCGATCGCCATGATCGGGGAGTTGTCGTTGGCGTTGACGACGCCGTCCGTCTCCTTGTGGTCATGCACCGCGTTCGCGATCTGGTACGCGGTCTGGCCGAAGGCCTCGTTGCGGGCGACGAAGTCCGTCTCGCTGTTCAGCTCGACGAGGACGCCGGTCTTGCCGTCGGGCGAGGTGAGCGCGACGATCTTGCCCTCGGAGGCGGCGCGGCCGGCGCGGGACTCGGCCTTGGCGATGCCCCTCGTGCGCAGCCACTCGACGGCCTTTTCGATGTCGCCCTCGTTCTGCTCGAGGGCCTTCTTGCAGTCCATCATGCCCGCACCGGTGCGCTGGCGGAGGGCCGAAACATCCTTGGCGGTGAACGCAGCCATTGGTCGTCAGTTCCTTATGTGGCGTGGAAACGCCGCCGGGTTGCCGGCGGCGTCTGAATGGTAACTGGTCTGTCGCAATTTGTCGTCCTGAGCGCTGCGAATCGGTGGTGCTGAGCGTAGCGAACATGTCGTCCTGAGCGTAGCGAACATGTCGTCCTGAGCGCAGCGAATCTGTCGTCCTGAGCGCAGCGAAGGACCTGCTTGGCGGCGCCAGAAGCAGGTGCTTCCCTTCGGCTGCGCTCAGGGCAGGCGCTGCGCTCAGGACGACATCCTGCTTCGAAGGACCTGCGCCCAGCTGTCCGACTACGAGGCCTACTCCGCGGCGTCGTCGGTGCCGGCATCACCGGCGTCGCCGGCTTCGCCTGCTTCACCGGTCTCGCCTTCGGTGCCCTTCAGGTGCGCGGCGATCGCTTCCGGCTTCGCGCGGCGGCGGCGCGGGCGACGGCGGCGCTTGTCGTCCTTGTCGCCGGCGGACTCGGTGCCGCGCTCGGAGCTGTACGTCATCGCGCCTTCGCTGCCTTCCTCCGCCTCGGCGCGGATGGGCGCGGCGAGGCGGGCCTCGGCGATGGTGTCGGCGATGGCCTTGGTGATCAGTTCCACCGAGCGGATCGCGTCATCGTTGCCGGCGATCGGCACCGTGATGAGGTCGGGATCGGCGTTGGTGTCGACGATGGAGATGATCGGGATACCGAGCTTGTTCGCCTCGGCGACGGCGATCTTCTCCTTCTTCGCGTCGACGACGAACATGAGGCCCGGCGTGCGCGTGAGGCTCCGGATACCGTTGAGGTACTTGGAGAGCTTCTCCTTCTCGCGCGTCATCATGAGGCGCTCTTTCTTCGTGTAGTTCGCCCACTCGCCGCCTTCCTCGCTGCCGGCCTCGAGCTCCTTCATGCGCTTGAGCTGCTTCTTGACCGTCTGGAAGTTGGTGAGCAGGCCGCCGAGCCAGCGCTCGGTGATGTACATCGCGCCCGCACGCTCGGCTTCCTGCTTCACGATGCCGGCCACCTGGGCCTTCGTGCAGACGAAGAGGACGCTCTCGCCGCGGAGGACGACGTCGCGCACGAGCTTCTGCGCGAGGTCGAGCTGGCGCAGGGTCTTCTGGAGATCGATGATGTGGATCCCGTTGCGTTCCGCGAAGATGAAGCGGCGCATCTTGGGATTCCAGCGGCGCGTCTGGTGTCCGAAATGGACGCCGGCGGCGAGGAGTGCTTCGAGGGTCGGCTTGTTGTCTGACATGTCCTGTACGGTTTGGTTGAGTCGTCGGCGTCCCGTCATCGTCTTGCGCTCACCGGCGAAGGCCGGCACCGAACGAAGACTCGGGGATGCGTGTGAGATGGTACTGCGAACTGCGTTGTCGTTCTCGACCTGCGTTGTCATCCTGAGCGACGCGAAGGATCTGCTTGCTCCGTGGCGAAAACAGATCCTTCGCGTCGCTCAGGATGACAAACGATTCGAAGTCTCCCTAGCGCTTGCTGAACTGGAAGCGCTTGCGAGCCTTCGGACGACCCGGCTTCTTGCGCTCGACCGCACGCGCATCGCGCGTGAGGAGGCCGAGGTCGCGGAGCTTGCGGCGGTGGTTCTCGTCGATCTTGACGAGGGCACGTGCCACGGCGAGGCGGAGCGCGCCGGCCTGGCCCGTCTGGCCACCACCGTTCACGTTCGCCTTCACGTCATACTGGCCGAGCTTGTCCGTCGCGGTGAACGGCTGCTGGATGGCTGCCACGAGCGCAGGCCGCGGGAAGTAGTCCCCGAGCGTGCGGCCGTTGATGTCCCACTTGCCGGAACCGGGCTTCAGGTAGACGCGGCAGACGGCTTCCTTGCGGCGGCCGATCGTGTGTGTGATCTGCGTATCAGGCATGGCTTACTTCGCCTCGGCTTTCGGAAAGGTCAGCGTCTTGGGCTGCTGGGCGACATGCGGGTGTTCGGCGCCGGGATAGACGCGCAGCTTGCCACGGAGCACCTGGCGGCCAAGCGCCGTCTTGGGGAGCATGCCGTAGACCGCCTTCTCGATGATGCGCTCCGGGTGCTTGGCCAGCATGCTGGCGAAGGGCGTGAAGCGCTCGTGTCCCATGTAGCCGGTGTGGCGGAAGTATTCCTTCTGCTCCGCCTTGCGGCCGGTGACGCGAACCTTGGAGGCGTTGATGACGATGACGCCGTCGCCGGTATCCATGTGCGGCGTGAACATCGGCTTGTGCTTGCCGCGGATGATGCGCGCGACCTCAGTCGCGAGGCGCCCGAGGACCATGCCCTCGGCGTCGACGACATACCAGTCCTGCTGGATGTCATCGGGTGTGGCGGTGTACGATTTGAACATTGACCTGAACCGACGTCGTTGGTCCTGCGCCTCACTGGTGCGTAATGCAACCCGGGTCTCGGCCGCCACTGAAGGCGTTTTGGGATAGTCTTGCAACGTAGTCGAGGCCGTAACCGTAGTCAACGCTTCGGGTTGGGCGGGGCCGACGTGGCCCGCTCCCTGGCGCTCGCTTGACGGGGGACGGGCCGCTCGCTCGCGCTCGCTCGACGGGGGACGGGCCGCTCGCTGGCGCTCGCTTGACGGGGGACGGGCCGCTCGCTGGCGCTCGCTTGGCGGGCGACGGGCCGCTCGCTGGCGCTCGCTTGACGGGGGACGGCCCGCTCGCTCGCGCTCGCTTGACGGCTCACAGCACGACCGCGTGAGGGCGATGGACGCCGGAGGACCTCAATCCGCCAATTGGCGCACGAAGGTCGCCAGCATCTTGCGTTCGGACGCGAGCAGCTCGCACAGCTCCGTCAGCTGGGAAGCGTTCCCCATGCCGAGTTGCATCGCGAGTCGCGACTGAAATTCAAGCTCGCTCGCTGAGGCCGACGAATAGTTGAGGAAGTTCACCAGTTGTGCGTGGGTGCGGCGCCCGCATCCCTCCGCGATGTTGGACCCGATTGAGACCGCAGCCCGCCGCATCTGCGTAACGAGGCCGAAACGCTCGGCTGCTGGAAAGTCGCTGGTGGCTTCGTATGTCTTGATGGCAATCGAGAACGCGGTATCGGTGATGCGCAGTTTGTATGGATTCCGCATATACCATCCTACGGCGCCGTCTCGAGGAGTTCGCCATCCTTCCAATCCCTGGCGTACCGCCGCGTTGCTCGGCGCAGATCCCCACCCGTCCAGCGAGCGCCAGCGAGCGAGCCGTCCAGCGAGCGCCAGCGAGCGAGCCGTCCAGCGAGCGCCAGCGAGCGAGCCGTCCAGCGAGCGCCAGCGAGCGGGCCGTCCCCCGCAGTTGTACCTTCCCCACGTGCCCGAACAAACCCCGACGCCGCGCCGCATCCTGCTCGTCGACGCTGACGCGTTCTTCGTCGCTGTGGCGCGCTGGGCGGACCCCGAGGGAGCGGGGCGTGCGCCCTACCTGCTCGTGGGCGGCACGGCCGAGGGTCGCGGCATCGTGTGCTCGGCCTCCTATTCCGCGCGCGCCTTCGGCGTCCGGTCGGCGATGCCGATGTCGCAGGCGCTCCGGCTGTGCCCGGATGCCCTGTGCGTGCCCGTGCCCGGCAAGGCCTGTCGCGTGAAGCATCGCGAGATCCGTTCGGTGCTCGAGCGGTTCTCTCCGGTGGTGCAGTCGGCGAGCATCGACGAGTGGTACGTGGACCTCGCGGGCACGGAAGCCTACTACGAGCACGCATCGCTCGACGCCATCGCGCACCGCATTCGCGACGCGGTCCTCGCAGAAACGGCGATGACGGTCTCCATCGGCGGCGGCGCGTCGAAGCTCATCGGGAAACTGGCTGCCGAACGTGCGAAACCGAAGCCGGAAACGGGCGCGAACGGCGTGCACATCGTGCCCGCCGGTGAAGAGCTCGAGTTCATGCGACTGCTGAAGCTCGCCGACATCCCGGGCATCGGGCCCAGGACCACCGCGCGCCTGGCCGAGCGTGGATTGCGGTCCGTCGCGGACGTGATGAACCTCGACGAGGCAGCGCTCTCGCGATTGGTCGGTGAGCGCGACAGCGCCTGGCTCGCGCGTCGAGTGCGCGGCGTAGACAGCGGCGAGGTAGCCGCGGAGCGCGACGCCGCGAAGAGCATCAGCCGCGATGACACGTTTCCGGTGGACCTCGACGACGACCTGCTCCTCGAGGGCGAATTGACGGCGCTCGTGAGTCGTGCCGCGGGCGACCTGCGCGATGACGACCTCCGGGCACGCACCATCACCGTGCGCATCCGCGACCGCGACTTCACCACGCGTCAGGCCAGCCGCACCGTGGACGAGGCGCTGGAATCGGACCGCGCAATCTTCCTTGTCGCGCGCGAACTCCTCCAGAAGCTCCGCAAGGCGCGTCGCGTGCCCGCGCGGCTGCTGGGCGTGGGGTTGTCCAACTTCGGCGACCCGCCCGCACGTCAGCTCACGCTGTTCGAGTCCGCGAACGGACGCCTCGAGACGCCGAAGCTCCGGCAGGTGTCGCGTGCGATGGACGAGGTACGCGAAAAATTCGGACGCGACGCGATCGCGCCCGGCCGGCGGCACTAGCTAGTCAGAACGTCGCCACGGCGGAGGCGAGCCGACGGAGCGCGTGATCGAGCGCCTGGACGATCACCGGCTCGCGCGCGAGCGCGTGGGACCCGATATCCCGTGGGCGTACTCGAAACTCGAGATGATCACCGCGTCCGCAGCCGCGACCTGTGCGCGGAACGCCCGCACCGCCGGCGGGAGCAGCGGATCGTCGAGGGCCCGATCCAGGTCGGGGTTGAAGTACGGGAGCGCGTCCAGCCCGTCATGGAGATGCAGATGTACATCTGGCGGCGACACGCGCACCGCGGCGCGCAGGATGGCGCTGTTGGACGACGCCGCGCGAAGGCTGCCGGAAATCGCGAGGACGCGCATGGCCGCGTCGCGGCTACGGCGTCACGGGTTCCGCGACGAACGCGAGCCAGTGCCCGTCCGGGCTGACAGCGAGCCGGCTCACGTTCTTTACGCCGGACTTCGTCAGGTCCGCGACCGGACGCCAGCCGCTGGTCGCATCCAGTGCGCGATTCCAGCGTACGAGCATTCCGTGCGTGACGGTGAGCAGGACGGCGTCCGGCGTCCACGCGTGGTACTCGTTGTCCGGCGCGGCGCGCACCAGCATGGTTTCCGACGAGCCGGTGGACGACTGCCGCATGATCCACCATGCCTTCGCGCTGTCGCGCTGCGTGTAGCTGAAGCCGTCCGTGCCAGGAATGCGCAGCAGCGCGCGCCCGACGTCGCGTGCGCGGATCTCGTCGTGCGCCCCGTCGCTGTCGATGACGTGCAGCGTGGACGGCGTGCCGAGGACGTACGCCGCGATCCGCGCAGGTCCCAGCCACGCGTGGTAGCCCACGGGCTTGAGTGCGGAGAGCAGCACCTGTGGATCTGAACCGTCCATCGCAAAGCTCCAGAGCCGCTGCGTGGAGTCCGCCTCGACACGGATGACGCTGAAGCGAAGGTTTCCCGGCATCACGGTGGCCGAGTACTCGCTCTCGGACGTGGCCGTCACGCGCGTGGAGCGATGCGTGCCGATGTCGTAGCGCCAGATGTCCGCCTGCCCGTCTGCGCCGACCATGGTATAGAGAATCCCGTGGCTGTCCGGCAGGAAGCCCGGCTGGTTGTCATAGCCCGGACGGTGCGTGATGTTCATCGCCCGTCCCACGACGATGGAGTCACCGCGGCGGGAAAGCGGCGCGAGGTAGATATCGGTGGAAGGCGCCTGCGCCGGCGCGATGGCCGACCACGCGCACAACAGGGTGGCCGCCATCGCGGCGACGCGCGTCACTCGAGCTCCAGCAGCACAGCGCCTTTCTCGACCGCCATTCCCACGACGGCCAGCACTGCCTTGACCGTGCCCGCACTCGTGGCCCGCAACTCATTCTCCATTTTCATCGCCTCCATGACGACCAGGCTCTGGCCGGGTTGAACTGCATCGCCCACTTGCACGCCGACCCGGACGATCATGCCGGGCATGGGCGCGATGAGGGGCGCGGGGCCCGAGGCTTCACGGCTCGCCGCGCTCAGTTCGCGGATGGCGCGGGTGCGTTCGTCGAGCGCCTCGACTTCATAGCGGAATCCGTCGAGCCAGAGGGTATACCGTCCGCGCGTCGCGCCGCGCCGCGCCACCACGCGATGTACTTCATCGCCGATGGTCAGCATGCGCACCGGCGTGCCTTCCACATCGCTCACGTGTGCGACGTGTTCGGCGCCGTTGACGGTCACGACGTCGCCATCGAGGTCCACCTCCACCTCGGTGGTGCCAACGGTCACCAGGTATTTCATGCCGCCTCGGGAACGAGCTCGCACACGGTCTCGACGTGCGCGGTCTGCGGAAACATGTCGTAGGCACGAACCGCCGCGAGCCGGTAGCGCGGCATGCGCGACAGGTCGCGCGCCAGCGTCGCGGGATCGCAGCTCACGTAGAGCAGGCCACGCGGTGGCATGCCGACCTGTTGCAGCAGTGACGTGACGCGTTCGTCCACACCGGCACGCGGCGGGTTGAGCAACACCACGTCGGCCGGCAGCGCCTGCGCCAGATGGTCCTCCACGCGGCCGACGACGGCGCGCGATGGTGCACGGAGCTGGTCCGCAAAGCGCCCGACGGCCTCGGCATCGAGCTCGATGGCCACCACCGTGGCGCCGCTCGCCGCAAGCGGAAGCGCGGTGCCGCCCGCGCCCGCGTACGCATCCACCACCCGCTGCGGCGCGTACGACCGTGCGCGGTCCACCACGTACGCCTGCAGACGCGCGGCGACGCGGGCATTCACCTGCACGAACGACGCGCCGCCCAGCGACTCGGCATCGCGGGCCGCGAGGCGGCGCATGCGTCCGTGCTCCGGCTTCCACCACAGCTCGAGGAGCGACGGCACGGCGGCGAACAGGCGATCGGCGGTCGCCCACGCACCGCCCCCCTCGACCACGGCGGCCGCGCCGCCCGGCAGGAGCCGCACGGCGACGCGTAACGCGCGCTCCGCGGGCAGCAGGTCGAACACGGCTCGAAGCTCGCGCCACACCGACAGCACCCGCTCGTCCGTGATGGG
>JBBRZK010000107.1:0-14125 GCA_038236775.1 Gemmatimonadales bacterium | reverse complement strand
GGGGTGTGTCCGAGATCTAGTTGAAAAAACAGGTGGTGCCTCGATATTCGAGCGTTGATCCGGCCAAGGATTTCCGCTCTCACTCCGAGGACACCACCCATGCCAAGAGTACGACAGATGACGCCCGCGAGCCAGTCCGCAGCGGGTCTCACACCGGTCGCCACGCAGCTGGCCATCCCGCTCGACGACGGCACGGCGATGCTCGCGATGATCCAGGCGCTCATTCCGCTCGGCCTCAAGGCGGTTGAGCAGGCGCTCCTCCAGGAAGTCACGGCGCTCGCCGGACCGCGGTATGCCCACGGCGACGCGCACCCCGAGCGCGTGCGGTGGGGCACGCAAGCCGGCTCGATCTTTCTCGCGGATCAGAAGCTCCCCCTTCAGGTCCCCCGCGTTCGCGATCGCGCCGCGGGCCACGACCTCCCGCTCACGACGTACCAGCACTTCCAGACCCCGCGTGCCTTGGATGTGGGACTCTTCCGTCGCGTGCTCGGCGGGCTCTCCTGTCGTGAGTACGAGGCCGCGGCGGAGGCCGTCCCCGAGGCGTTCGGGCTCGCCAAATCGAGTGTCTCGACCCGCTTCATCCGCGCGAGTGCGCGGGCGCTGCGCCAGCTGCAGGAGCGGCGGCTTGACGATCGGGAGTGGCTGGTCCTCGTGCTCGACGGGAAGCGCTTCGCTCAGGACGGGATCGTCATCGCGCTCGGCGTGACGCGCACGGGGGAGAAGCGGATCCTGGGCATGGTCCAGACCGCGACCGAGAACAAGCGCGTGTGCGCAGCGTTCCTCCGTGAGCTCGTTGACCGAGGCTTCACCACGCCCAAGGGATTGCTCGTCATCCTCGACGGCGCGAAGGGCCTCCGCGCCGCGGTGCGCGACGTATTCGGAGACGACGTGCCCGTGCAGCGGTGCCAGTGGCACAAGCGCGAGAACGTACTGAGCTACCTGACCAAGACGGAGCAGCCGGTGTGGCGTCGCAAGCTCCAGGCGGCCTACGCGCACGGAAGCTACGCCGATGCGAAGCGCGCGCTCCATCGCGTGGTCACGGAACTTCGCGTCGTGAACGAGTCGGCAGCGCGGAGCCTGGAGGAGGGGCTCGAGGAGACGCTGACGCTCCATCGGCTCGACGTGTTCGCCGCACTCGGCACGAGCTTCAAGACGACCAACCTGCTGGAAAGCGTGATGGCGCGCGTCGAAGCGAAGACGGAGCGCGTCGATCGTTGGCGCACGAGCGATCAGAAGCTGCGCTGGTGTGCGGCGGCGCTGCTCGCCGTGGAGGCGCAGTTCCGGCGGGTCAAGGGCCACGCGCACCTGCCCTTGCTGGAGCGCGCGTTGGCGACGAACCTCACGCCGTCCCTCACTGCCGCAGCGTGAGACAACTTCCCGAGGTCACCGCCTGAATATCAACTGACTTTCGGATACACCCTTTCCGCCGATCGGAGAGTGCGTGCTCGGCCGCCTCGCTGTTCTTGCGCTCGTCCTCATGGGCGCGCTCGACACCCGGGTGCACGTGCGGCAGCGCGGGCTCGACACGATCTCCCTGCCAACTGGCACCATCGACTGGCACCGAACGCGCACGATGTGCGCAAAGCAAAGCGCCGCAGCGAGGCTATCTCGCTGCGGCGCAGTCACTTGGATATATGGGCCTGAGAGGAGTTGAACCTCTGACCTCACGCTTATCAGGCGTGCGCTCTAACCAACTGAGCTACAGGCCCCATTCGGGCACAGCATGCAAATTTATCCCGGTGGCCGCGGTGGGTCAACTTGCCCCGTTTCTCGGAGCGCCCGCCAGCGACGAATTCGTCGCGATGCGCAACCTTCCAGGTCCGACCAGCTACCAGGGCCGCGCCTGAAGCATCCGCGTGATCACCGGACCCTCCACCGCGGAGGAGAACAGCGGCCCCTGCCCGTGCGTGCACCCGATCTCCTGCAGCACGTTGAGGTGCCCTGCCGCCGTGATGCCCTCGGCCACCACGTCCAGCCCGAACTCCCGCGCCAGCCCCACCACCGAGCGCACGAGGCGCAGCGCGCGGTCGTCGCGGTCCATGCGGTTCACGAGGCCGTGATCGATCTTCACGCCGTCCAGCGGCAAGCGCTGCAGGAAGCCCAGCGGTGAATTCCCGCTGCCGAAGTCGTCCATGTGGATCATCGCGCCGATGGTACGCAGGGCCGTCATCACGCCATACGCGCGCGGCAGGTCGCGCTCCACCACGCGCTCATTCACCTCGAGCACCAGCGCGCGCGGCGGCAGCGAGTTCGCGCGGATCGCCTGCGCCACATCGTCCAGGAAGCCGGTCGCATTGAACTGCCGCGCCGAGAGGTTCACCGCTATGCTGAGCGGCCCACCCATGGGCACGTCGCGATTCCACTCGACCACCTGCCGGCACGCCTCGCGCAGCACCCACCGCCCCACTTCCGAGATGATGTCGAGCTCCTCGGCCACGCCCAGGAACTCGAACGGCGCCAGGAGGCCGCGCGTCGGGTGCTCCCAGCGCACGAGCGCCTCCACGCCCTCGATCTGGCCCGTCTCGAGCCGGATGATGGGCATGTAGTGCAGTACGAACTCGTCGCGCACCACCGCCTCGCGCAACTCGTCCTGCAGGCGGCGCTTCGCGCGCGCCTCCGCGGCGATCGTCCAGTCGAAGATCACCGGGCGGGCCGGCGTCTCGGCGCGCGAGGCGCGCTTTGCGCGCGCCATGGCCAGGTCCGCACCGCGCAGCACGTGCTCCGCGAGCTCCGCCGACGTCGTGCTCAACGCGATGCCCACGCTCACGCTGAGCGTGATCTCCTCCTTCCCCACCGTTGTCGGCTGCGAGAGGATGTCGCGGAAGTGCGCCGCCAGGGACTCGGCGATATCCGCACCTTCCACGCGCTCCACGAGCACCGCGAACTCGTCCCCGCCCAGCCGGGCGACGGTGGCGCTCGTGCCGGCGGCCTGGCGCAGCCGCTTGCCGATGGACGCCAGCAGCTGGTCGCCGACCCGATGGCCGAACCGCTCGTTGACGGTGCGGAAGTCGTTGATGTCGAGGAAGAAGACGGCGACCAGGTCTTCGGGTGGCACCTGGAGCGTACTCGGTGCGTCCCCACTGTGCGGACGCGCGATGAGCGTCGGCCGGTCGAGCGCGAACCGGAGGCGGTCGAGCAGGATGGCGCGATTCGCGAGGCCCGTGAGGACATCGTGGTTGCTGTAGAAGCCCATGCGCCGCTCGTTCGCTTCGTGCTCGGCGAGCGAGTGGCGCAGCTCCCAGTCGGAGGCCGCCGTGGTGGCGAACTGCTCCAGCATCGCCTGGTCGTCGTCGCTCCACTGCGTGGCCTGCGAGTCGGCGGCGCAGAACACGCCGATCAGCTCACCCGTGCTCGCGCGAATGGGTACGCCGAGGAGCGACCGGATGCCCAGCTCGCGGGCGGCCGCGGCCACCGAGGCCTGCTCGGCGTTCCCATTGTCCAGGATCTGGACCGGTCCCGCATCGATGAGGTCCCCGATGCCGGACCGCCAGAAGGCGCCCGCGTCGTGCGACACCCACGCGGGTAGTTCCGGTCCGGCGCCGAAGCACCGCCGGTCATTGCCCGTGAGGATGATGAACGCGAAGGGCGCACGGACCGCGGAGGCGGCCAGCGCGACGAGCCGCTCCATTGCCGCGGCAAGGGGCCCGTGGACCGGTAGCGCGGTTCCGGCATCAGGTACGGCGGGATCGGATCGGACCAGCTCCGGCCCGACATACGATTGCGAGGACATTGTAGTCAACGACTGTTCGGGAGGTATAATTGTAACGGCCGCTCCGCCCCCCCATCCGGACGGGGGTGCCGCGGCGTGAATCGGGGCGCGGACCGCGGGGTGCGCTCAGACACTGATGTCGCCGAAGCACCTTCATCGGGAGTGGCCCATGGCAGCGAACAGTCGCTGGACGGATTTCGTGAGGTTTGCGTCGGAGCGGATCACCGCGCTGGGCGCGGACCCGGCCGTGGTCCTGGACCCCCAGCCAGCGCAGCAGCGGATGCGGGCGATGATCTCCGGGCGGCGGACGACGGGCGAATACCTGTCCGTGGACGTGGGCGCCGAGCCGCTGGCGGACGTGTCCGCCCAGCTTCTGGCCGAGACGTTCGTGGATCGCTGGCGGCGCGCCGTGGAGCAGCCGCGCAGCTGAGCTCCTTATCATCCTGAGCGCAGCGAAGGATCTGCTTGTTGTCGTGCCCCGCCCCCGGGTTGCGATTCCCACCCGCGACATTCACCGCCCCGGATGAGCACACTTGCATTTCTCCGTCGGGCCGACCGCCTCGCAACCGGCCTGCTCGTACTCCTCGGCGCATGCGACAGTTCGAGCGAACGCCCCGTGTTCCGGCTCCTCACGCCCACGCAGACGGGCGTGACGTTCGCCAATACCATCACCACCGATGATTCGCTGAACGTCCAGACGGACACCTACGTCTACAACGGGGCGGGCGTGGCGGTCGGCGACATCGACAACGATGGCCTGCCCGACCTCTTCTTCGCCGGCAACATGGTCTCGAGCCGCCTGTACCTGAACAAGGGCCACATGCGCTTCGACGACATCACGACATCGGCGGGCGTCGGTACCAGACGGTGGGTCACGGGCGTCACGATGGTGGACATCAACAACGACGGGTTCCTCGACATCTACGTCTCCGTGTCGGGCACGCCGTGGTCGACGCCGGCGGACCGCGCGAACCTGCTGTTCATCAACAACGGCAATCGCACCTTCACCGAGTCCGCGGCGAAGTACGGCATCGCCGACACGAACTTCACGACGCACGCCGTCTTCCTCGACTACGACGGCGATGGCTGTCTCGACCTCTTCCTGCTCAACAACTCGCCGCGCGACTTCTCGCGCGGCGGCCTGATGAGCGCCCCCTCCGGCATCCGCGGCGACACGCCCGACAGCCACAACGTGCTGTATCGCAATGATTGCCACGGTCACTTCACGGACGTCTCGGAGAAGGCGGGCATCCTTCGCGAAGCGGGGTTCGGCCTGGGTGTCGCGGTGGCGGACCTCAATGGCGACGGCTGGCCCGACATCTACGTCTCGAACGACGGCGCACCGAACGACGTGGTCTACGTCAACAACGGCGACGGCACGTTCACGAACAGGGCGGCTGCATGGCTCCGGCACGCGAGCGTCGCGGGCATGGGCGTCGATATCGCCGACTTCAACAACGATGGTCTTCCCGACATTCTCCAGGTCGACATGATGCCGTCCGACGCGAGCCGCCGGAAGCGCATGAGCGGCTTCT
The DNA here is from genome assembly GCA_038236775.1 of Gemmatimonadales bacterium. Lineage (GTDB taxonomy): Bacteria > Gemmatimonadota > Gemmatimonadetes > Gemmatimonadales > Gemmatimonadaceae > AG11. The sequence continues at coordinate 8,881 of JBBRZK010000107.1, read as the reverse complement.
CCACGTACGGCAAGCTCCTCGACCTTCGCGCGCGCGGCATTCGCGACGACTACGACATCAACAGTCTCCAGCTCAACACCGGCGCCACGGCCAACGGCAATGTCGTCTTCAGCGAGATCGGGCGAATGGCCGGTGTGTCCGCCACGGACTGGAGCTGGAGTGCGCTCTTCGCCGATTTCGACAACGACGGGCGGAAGGACATCTTCATCGGCAACGGCTACCCGAAGGCCGTCAACGACCTCGATTACCAGATCGCGGCCAATCGCGCACAGCACGCGGGCGACACGCGGCGCGCCCGCGCGCTGCTGAAGGATATCTACTCCTACGAGCTGCCCAACTACGTCTTCCGCAACAACGGTGACCTCACGTTCAGCGACAAGTCGAAGGCCTGGGGCATCGAGCAGCCGAGCTTCTCGTATGGCGCGGCGTACGCCGACCTGGATGGCGACGGGAAGCTCGACCTCGTCGTCAACAACATCGATGCGCCGGCGTTCATCTACCAGAACGTGCAGCGGTCGGACGACGCGCACCATTACCTCGCGGTGAAGCTCGTCGGTGATTCCAGCAACGTGCGTGGCGTGGGCGCTGAACTGCGCCTCACCGCCGGCGGGGTGACGCAGACGCTCTACAACTCGCCCGTCCACGGATTCATGTCGAGCATGGACGGGCCGCTGCACTTCGGGCTCGGCGCCGCCGCCCGAGTCGACACGCTCGAGGTGGTGTGGCCCGGCGGGCGCACGCAGGTGCTCTCTGGCCTTCCCGCTGACCGGCTCCTCGTGCTCAAGGCGGCGGACGCCACGGGGACCAGGCCGCGCCGCCTTCCGAACCCGGACCCCGCCGCGCTGTTCGAGGCAGCATCGCTTCCCGGACTCGTCTTCGGGCATCATGTGCCTGCACAAGTGGACTACAGCGTCCAGTCCATGCTGCCCTACCTGCTCTCCCGGCACGGCCCGCCCATCGCCACCGCTGACGTCAACGGCGATGGCCTTGACGACGTATTCGTCGGTGGCTCGGGCGGGCAGCCAGGACGACTCTTCGTGCAGCAGAAAAACGGCAGCTTCATCGAGTCGCATCTGGGACAACCCTGGGATGCGGACAAGGCATTCGAGGACTGGGGCGCGACGTTCTTCGATGCGAACGGCGACGGGCTGCCCGACCTCTACGTCACGAGCGGCGGGTACCTGCTCTCCCCGATGTCGCCGCTGCTTCAGGACCGCCTGTATCTCAACACGGGCCACGGAACGTTCGTTCGGGCGCCCGCCGCCGCGCTTCCCCCGATGCTCACCAGCACCTCGGCCGTGCGAGCCGGCGACTTCAATGGCGATGGGCGCATGGACCTGTTCGTCGGCGGCCGCCTGAAGCCGGGGAACTATCCCCAGCCCGTTCGCAGTTACGTCCTCCGCAACGACGGCGACCATTTCACCGATGTCACGGAGTCCGTGGCACCCGAGCTGGCGCACGCCGGCGGTATGGTCACCGACGCCGCCTGGGTCGACTTCGACGGCGACGGGCACCTCGACCTCGTGACGGTCGGCGAGTGGATGCCGGTGCAGTTCTATCGCAACGAGGGCGGACACCTGCGCAACGTCACCCAGTCCATGGGCATGGCGAATACGCGCGGCTGGTGGAACAGCATCGCCGTCGGGGACTTCGACCACGACGGCCGCCCCGATCTCGTCGTCGGCAATCTCGGGCTGAACTACAGCTACACGACGTCGAGCGCGAGCCACTTCGGCGTGTATGGCGGCGACCTGAGTGGCAACCGCTCGTCCGACATCGTCTTCACCCAGGAAAAGGACGGCGTCGAGTACCCGCTCGCCGGCATGGTGCCCCTCGGGCAGGACATCTACACGCTCGGCGTTCGCTTCCCGACGTATGGCTCGTTCGCGCAGGCCACGATCGCGCAGCTCTTCCCGCCCACGCGGCTGAAGCAGGCCGTGCACTACCAGGTGGACACCTTCGCGAGCCTGTACCTGCACAACGACGGTGCGGGCAGGTTCACGTCGATGCCGCTGCCCAACCTCGCGCAGATCTCGCCCGTCAAGTCGATCGTGCCGTATGACGTCGATGGCGACGGACGACTCGACCTCATCATCGCAGGCAACCTGTTCGAGGCGGAGCCGAACACGCCGCGCGCCGACGCCGGCAACGGGCTCTTCCTCCGGGGCGATGGCAAGGGGCACTTCACTCCGGTGCCATCGCGCCAGAGCGGCTTCCTCGCCACCCGGAATGTCGGAAGCCTCGCCCTCGTCGACACGCCGACGGGCAAGGCGCTGCTCGTCGCCAACACGGGCGACTCACTGCAGGTGTTCAGGATCCGGAAACGCTGACGGGGCACCGGTCCGTGTGGACCGGTGCCCCGTCATCTCTTGCCTGGGCTGTTGCCTTACCAGCCCGTGTTCTGCGTCAGCCCTCCGGAGCCACCCTTGCTCAGGTCGATCTGCACCGAGGGAATCGGGTAGAGCGCGTGACGCGCCTGCACAGGCGCCGCAGCCGCGAGGTAGAGTCTCCGAGTCTTCTCGGCGCCCCCACCCACGCCATTGACGTAGGCGTTCAGCGTGACGTCCTGGATGCCCCAGCGCGCGAGGTCGAAGAAGCGCTGGCCTTCCATTGCGAGCTCGAGGCGACGCTCGGTGCGCACGGCCTGGCGTGCGGACGCCTGGTCGGCGAAGAACGGAGACGCTGCCGGATACTGGCTGATCTTGTAATTCGCCCATGTCACCGACGCATCGCCGAGTGGCACCGCGATGTTCGCGCGGGCCGTGCCCGAACCTTGCACCTTCACGGCGGCGCGCGCCCGGATCTGGTTCACGAGCGTTCTCGCGTTCGCGATGGATCCCACTTCCACTTCGGCCTCCGCCAACAGCAGCAGGACGTCGGCGAAGCGCAGGAGGTGAATGTTCACGGAATTTTCCTGCGCCGGCGCCCAGCCCACCGTCGCCTGGGCTCCGCTTGCCTTCTCGTGCGCGTTCTTCTTGGCGTTGTAGAATCCGCCGTTCGACGGGTCACGGACCCAGTCGGGTGCTTCAGGACCCCAGTCCTTGTACGGCACGCCATCGCGGCCCGCAGTCCAGTCGAGCCGCGGATCGACCGGGGTGAGAACCGTCGAGTTGACGTTGGCGTTGTTGGTGTTCCACGTCGTGGGGTTGGTGAGGGCCACCGGCAGTCCCGTGGTGGCGTCGGTGCCGAAGAAGTTCACCAGGTTCTGCGACGGCTGGTGGAATCCGCAGCAACCGAAGGGGCTGCCGGTAGACGGCATGTTCAGGCGCTCGCCGAAGTTCGCATTGTTGCCGTTCGGCTCGCCGTCGTTGGCCGACGCCTGGTACGCGAAGATCGTCTCCTTGCCGTTCTCCAGGTCGAAGAAGCCGGTCCAGACCCGGTCGTAGCTGGTCTCCAGCGCGTACGGGCCGTTCGCGACCACGTCCTTCAGCGTCGCGAGCGCGCCGTTGAAGTCCTTCTGGTACATCTGGACCTTGCCCTTGTAGGCCTTGGCCGTCCAGACCGTGGCGCGCCCCACGTTCCCGTTGCGGGGAGTGGTCGGCAGCAGGGCGATGGCGGCGTCGAGATCCTTGATGATCTCCTTGCCCGCCAGGTCCTTCGTGAGGTTCGCCTTCTTGTAGTCCGTGTCGGTCTCGCGATAGTAGGGGATGTTGCCCCAGAGCTTGTACGCCTCGAAGTGATAGTAGGCCCGGAGGAACGTCGCCTCGCCTTCGATTCCCTTGGCGTCGGCCGCCGGGATCTCACTGGGCTTCGTCGCCAGGACCGACTTCAACAGGTTGATCGTGGCGTTCGACCGGCTGATGCCCTCGTACACCGCCCGCCACTTGTCATTCAGGTCCCCCTGGATGTCCGGTGACGACCAGGAATACGACTCCGCCGCCGTGATGCCCGGCTGGTCGCTCGCCGTCGATCCCTTGTAGGCGTCGTCGCTGGGGACGCTGGCCCACTCCCAGTCACTCGCGGCGCTGCCCCAGCCGCCGCCCACGCCGTTGCTCACGTCGAGCTGGCGATACGCCGCGATGAGCGAGCCTTCCACTCCCGCCTTGTTCGCCAGTGTCGTCTGGTCCAGTGTCCCCTGCGGCAGCGCGGCCGACGTCAGGAAGTCCTTGCACCCATACAGCGTGCCGGCCATGCACAACAGCACCGCACTTCCAAGGAGCACTGGCTGCCTCGCAACTTTGTTCATCGCAGCCCTCTGATTAAAGGATTTCATGGGTCAGAACGAGGTCGAGAGGCCGACACTGATCGTGCGGCTGCTCGGATACACGCCGCGATCGATGCCACGCGCCTGATCGCGGATGTCACCGGCCGACCCGAAGAAGCTCTCGGCGGGAAGCGAGGGATCGAGCCCGTTGTAGCGCGTCATCGTGAACAGATTCTCGCCCTGGACGTACACGCGGGTCGCGGACAGCCAGCGCGACATGTTCTCCGGCACGTTGTAGCCCAGCTGGACATTCCGCAGGCGGGCATACGAGCCGTCCTCGACGTAGTAGCTGCTGATCGCCTTGCTGTACGTGTCCGTGACGTCGAGCCGCGGGTACTTCGCGTCCAGGTTGGTCGGCGTCCACGAATTCGCCAGCAGGTCGTTCCGGACATTGGTCGAGAAGTCCTGGAAGACGTAGAAGTCCTTCTGCGAATCGAAGATCTTGTTGCCGTAGGACACGAACATCGTGCCGTTCAGGTCCCAGTTGCCGCGGCGGAAGCCGAGGTCCAGGCCGCCCGTGAACTTCGGGTGCGGGCTTCCGATGACGACGCGGTCGGCGTCGGTGATCTTTCCGTCGCCGTTCGTGTCCGCGAACTTGATGCGGCCTGGCGCGGCACCGTCCTGCGTCGCGTGCGCCTTGACGTCGGCGGAATCCCGGAAGTAGCCGTCCGCCTGCAGGCCGAAGAACGACCCGATGGGATAGCCCACCTGGTTGATCACGATGTTGCCGACCCGGTTGCCGATCGGGCCGAAGAAGAACTGCTGCACGCCATCGATCGAGACGATCTTGTTCGTGTAGTGACTGCCGTTGATCGAGACGTTCCAGTTGGCGGCCTGGTGACCGATGGAGAAGTCGAAGCCCTTGTTGCTCATCTGCCCGATGTTGACGATCGGGGACGCGGCCACGCCGGCCGTGCCCGGAATGGCGGGATTGAAGAGCAGGTTGTCCGTCGCACGAGTGTACCAGTCGAACACGACGTTGATCGCGTTATCGAACAGCGCGAGGTCGGCGCCGACGTTGGTTGACTTGTTCTCCTCCCACTTGAGGTTCAGGTTGCCGAGCGACACCTCGCGGAACCCCGATACCACCGACGTGTTCGATCCGGTGATGTCGTAGTACGTGTCGCCATTGCTGCCGCCGAACTGGTTGTAGAGGCGGCCGGACGGGATGGACTGGTTGCCGGTGATGCCGTACCCCACGCGCAGCAGCACGTCGGAGAGCACGTGGTTGTTCTCGAGGAAGCGTTCCTTCGAGATGTGCCACCCCAACCCGACGGCCGGGAAGGTGCCCCACTGGTGGTCCGGCCCAAGTCGCGACGAGCCATCGCGCCGCACGGTGCCGCTGAGGATGTACTTGTCGGCGAAGTTGTAGTCCGCCTTGCCGAAATACGACAGCAGCGCGCTTTCACCGCCGAAGCTGTTCACGACCTTGCTCTTCGCGTCGCCGAGCGCGTCCTGGATGTAGCGCGCGTTCAGGTCGGTCGAGAGGAGGTTCGCCTCGGATGCCGTGAGGAAGCGGTTCGTGTTGTGCGTGGCCTCCTGACCGAGCAGCACGGTGAAGCCGTTCCGCGAGACCTGCTTGTTGTACTTGAACGTGTTGCTCCACGTCCAGTCCGTCGACGTGCTCTGATTCTCGTTGACGGAATTGATGAGATTGGGCTCGGAGTTCTCCGGGGTGATCGCGTTATAGCCGCTGAACGTGCCCTGGTTGACGCTGAATCCCAGGCTGCTGCGGAGCGCGATCGAAGGATTCACCATCATGCCGGCGAACACGTTGCCGAACACGCGGTTGTTGCCGGCGACGTTGTTGCGTGCCTCGTAGGCGACCTTGAGCGGATTGGTGTTGTTGCCGAGTCCCACCGCCTTGCCCGACTCGAAGTTGCCGGCGGCGTCGTAGATGGCGACCACCGGCTGCGACAGGATGTTCTTGCCGATGAGGGCCGTCTCACCGCCCTGGTCGTCCGGCAGGCCGCCGAAGTGCCGCTCCCCGGACACCGCGATATTCTCGCCAAACTGCAGCTTGCTGCGGGTGAACTGGCTGTTCACGCGGATGTTCGCGCGCTTGAAGTTGTTGTAGGCGGCCGTGCCGTCCTGGTTGAAGAAGTTGAAGGACACGCCGTAGCCGTTGTCCTCGCCCGCACCCGTGATGCTCAGGTTGTAGTCCCCCACCCTGCCCGCCGAGCCGAAGACGGCATTCCACCAGTCCGTGCCCGGGCTGCCCAGCTGGATCAGGCTGCCGGGATACGCGTACTTGGTGACGTCCACCCCGGTGGGGCGCCCGAAGGCGTCCGTCCCGGTGAAGGTGCCGGGCGCGGCGTAGGTATAGGCGGGAACGGTCGGGTTGTTCGGGTCGCCGAAGATGTTCGTGGGCACCGGCAGGCCCGCGTTCAGGTAGCTCGCCTTCTCGACCGCGAAGTAATCAAGGGCCGACGTCGTGAGCATCTTGTTGTAGCCGTTCACCGGGGAGGCGTAGCCGGTGCGGATGGTGGCGACCATCCGCGGCGGACCCGACGCCCCACGCTTGATGGTCTCGATCAGGATGACGCCATTGCTCGCGCGCGAGCCGTAGATCGACGCGGCCGAGGCATCCTTCAGCACCTGGATCGACGAGATGTCGTTCGGGTTGATGAAGTTGATGTAGGAGTCCTGCACCGGCACGCCGTCGATGACGTAGAGCGGGTCGTTGTTCTGGAACGAGCTGATGCCGCGGATGCGTACCGTGCTGCGCGAGCCCGGCGATCCGCTCGACGCGACCGTGATGCCCGGTACGGCATCGAGGCGCTGCAGGATGCTCGCGGTGGTGGGACGTTGCGCCGCATCGATGTTGATGCTGGACACCGCGCCCGTGATGTCGCCTCGGCGCTGTTCCGTGTACGCGGTGACGACCACTTCGTCGAGGTAGGAAATCTGCGACATCGTGATGTAGATGCGCCGGCGTCCGGTGATCGCCTCGCTGTGGGGGCGGTAGCCCACGTGCGAGAAGGTGAGCGAGCCGTTGCCGCGCGCGGCGATCGCGTACCGTCCGGTGCCATTCGTCGTCGCGACGGTGCTGCTGCTGTCGACGCGCACGAGCACCCCGGCGAGGGGCAGCCCACCCGGGGAGGTCACCGTGCCGGTGATTGCGATGTCCTGCGCACGTGCCACGCCGCTCACTGCGAGGGCGAGCAACAGGACGCGACCCTGCGCGCGGATCGCGCGCGGAACCGCGTGCCAGATTGACCGCCTGCTGGCCAGCATCTTCGTCATGGTCCTCCTCCAGGTGGGTGCTACGAAGTTTGCCACTGATCGCTGCGCGGGTGTCACGTTCCGCGGTGTCACGGGCACTGCATGGAGAGCGGGCTGGATCCTGGAGGGCGACGGGGGTGCATTTGTCCGGTACGCGGACAGAGCGCTGCGGCGTCACCGCAGCGGTTTCCAGTCAGGGCACGACCAGGAGGCGACAGCTTCTGGGGGAATCCAACAGCTCCTGCCGGCATCGGCGGGAGTCAGAACAGCGTCGGTCATCAACCACGTCTGAATGCGCACATCGTTTCGCTCGCGTGACGTCCGATGGGCGCATGGACCCGGCGGGCGGCGACGTCACGATTTATATCGTCGAGCGATCCTACTCCCTTCCGGAAGATCGCGCAAGGCACACCCGCATTCCCGCGTCGGACGCGCGTGGGGGCGTGCCTTTATTGCTTGTTGCTCACGATGACGATCACGGGCCCGCCGTTCGCGTTGATGCCGAAGCGGTTCGTGGCATCATTCGCGTCGAGGTACCGGATCTCGTAGACCATCTGCAGCGACAGTGGCGCGAGCGCCGCGAGGCTACTGAGCGGCTGCACGGGTCCGTAGTCCATTGAGAACTGCGTCGTGCCGGCGCTGGCATTCACGAAGCTCTGCGGACCGGTCTCGTGGAAGAACGCCGGCCGGAGGTAGCGGATCGCGCGGAGCGCGTCCATGCCCCGCAGGACGGGGTTCTGGAGTTCCTCGTTGGTGATGACGTTCCGGTCGACGACGGGGCGCGCCGCGCTCTCGTCGGATGGTGATCGGGCGCAGGATGCGGCAAGCAGGAGGGCGATGAACAGGCCGCGCATGGCTGGCACGATGCACCTCGCATCCGGATGGGGAGTTGGCCATCGACGTTCCCGGAGCCGATGTCCGAGCGCGTATGTTGGCGCGTCCGCTCCGGCACGGCAAGGGCGCCGGGGGGCGGGCGGGGCATGGTGCGGTCGCAGCGCGCGGCGCGTGCATCGCGCGCTGCACCGCGTCCATCGTGTCACCGCGGACCGCATCTGTCGCGTACCGCATCTGTCATCCTGAGCGAAGCGCCTGCCCTGAGCGTAGCCGACGGGAAGGATCTGCTTTTCGCCCGCCGCAACAGTGCCCACTGGGCATGACAAAGCCCCACGACTCCGGAGAGCCGTGGGGCTTTGTGTATGAAGAACAATCGAGTGTGATCGTTGTGGATGGCGCGACTACGAGATGCTTTCCCCGGGATCCGTCGCGCGCCTTGCGAGGCGCTCAGGACGTCGACCGCGTGCGCGGCCGCCGGTTACTCGCGATCCGTTAAGGAGGTGATCCAGCCGCAGGTTCCCCTACGGCTACCTTGTTACGACTTCGCCCCAGTCACTGCGCTCGCCTTCGGCCGCTTGATCCCTTGCGGGTTTCGACACGGACTTCGGGCGCTCACAG
>JBBRZK010000106.1:0-15682 GCA_038236775.1 Gemmatimonadales bacterium | reverse complement strand
TGTGGACGTGGGCGTCGTACCCGAGCGGGCACCTCATTCTCACCACCGCGCTGTACCTGACGCTTTCGCTGATGCTCCTGGAGGCGCGCGGCTGGCGGTGGCCCTTCGTGGCGACGTTCGTGATCGTGTTCCTCACGGCGTATTCGCGGCTGTATCTCTCCGTCCACTGGCCGACGGACCTGATCGGCGGGTTGCTGATCGGGATCACGTGGCTGGTGGGCACGTGGACCGCGTTCGCTGCGTACCGACGCGGACGCACGACCTCGCGACCTAGTCGCCGGCGGGTTCGGGGGTGAGGGTGCGGACGTCCGCGTGTGACTTCCGCCAGCCGCGGCGCCCCATCCACGTCTGGAGCTCATCCAGGTAGGTGTAGAACACCGGCGTCACGTAGAGCGTGACGAGCTGCGAGAACGCGAGCCCACCCACCACGGCGACGCCGAGCGGACGCCGGCTCGCGGCGCCCGCGCCCCAGCCGACGGCGATGGGCAGTGCGCCCATCAACGCCGCCATGGTCGTCATCATGATGGGCCGGAAGCGCACGCTCGCCGCCTCCACGATGGCGGCCGCTGGCGGGCGCGCGTCGGTGCGCTGCACTTCGAGGGCGAAGTCGATCATCATGATCGCGTTCTTCTCCACGATGCCGATGAGCATGATCATGCCGACGAAACCGTAGACGTCGAGGTCGAGGCGGAACAGCATGAGCGTGACCAGCGCGCCGAACGCGGCGAACGGCAGGCCGGAGAGAATCGTGATCGGGTGGATGAAGCTCTCGTACAGCACGCCGAGGATGACGTAGATGACGAAGACGGCGAGGATGAGCAGAACGATGAGGCCCTGCTGCGTGGACAGGAACGCCTCCGCCGTGCCCGCGAAGCTGCCGATGACGGTGGCCGGCAGGACGTCCTTCGCCTCCTTCTGCACGTCGCCGAGCGCCGCGCCGAGCGACACGCCGGGGGCGAGGTCGAACGAGATGGTCACTGACGGAAGCTGTCCCGAATGGTTGACTGTCACCGGCCCGACACCCGTGGTGAACTTCGCCACGGCGCTGAGCGGCACCACTTTCCCGAGGGTGGAGCGCACCCACAGCTTGCCGAGTGACGCGACATCCTGCTGGAACTCCGGCAGCAGTTCCATCACGACCCAGTAGTTGTTGGTCGAGGTGTAGATGGTGGAGACCTGCTTCTGGCCGTAGGCGTCGTACAGCGTGTTCTCGATCTCCGACGCGGACACGCCGAGTTGGCCGGCCTGTTCGCGGTCGATGTCCACGGTGACCTGCGGGTTCTCGATCAGCAGGTCGCTCGTGACGTTGGCGAGCTGCTTCGACTGGCGGAGGCGCGTCTCGAGCGCGCGGGCGGCGGTGTTGAGCGTGTTGATGTCGCCGCTCAGGAGCGTGTACTGGTACAGGCTCTTCGACGCGAGGCCACCGATGGAGATGGCGGGGGGATTCTGGATGAACAGGGAGATCCCGCCCACCTTGAGCGCGTCGGTGGCGAGGTCGCGCGCGATGTCCTGCGCGCTGCGCTTCCGCTCGCTCACCGGCTTCAGGTCGATCGTGAGCTGTCCCTGGTTCGCCGCGGCAGTGGTGCCGATCGCGGAGGTGACGGAGCGGACGTCTGGGTCCTTCGCGATGGTCGCCGCGATGCGCTGCTGCGCCTCGATGAGCGCATCGAACGACACACCTTCGGCGGCCTCGGTGGTGGCGAGCAACTGGCCGGTGTCATCCGTGGGAAACAGGCCCTTCGGCGCGATGACGAACAGCACGCCCGTGAGCACGAGGATGACGAGGGAGAACACTATCGTGGCGCGACGGCGCTCCATCACCCACGCCAGACTGCGTTCGTAGCCACCGAGCCACCGCTCGTAGAACCGTTCGGTGGCCTGGTAGAACCGACCCTGCTGCTTGCCGTGCGACGACCGCAGGAAGCGGCTGCACAGCATCGGCGTGAGCGTGAGCGAGACGACGCCAGACACGAGGATGGCCACGCCGATGGTGACGGCGAACTCGTGGAACAGCTTGCCGATGATCCCGCCCATGAACAGGATCGGGATGAAGACGGCGGCGAGGGAGAACGTCATGGAGAGGATGGTGAAGCCCACCTCCGCCGCGCCGTCGAGCGCGGCCTGCATGCGCGTCTTTCCCATCTCCAGGTGGCGCACGATGTTCTCGAGCATCACGATGGCGTCGTCCACCACGAAGCCGACGGCCAGCGTGAGGGCCATGAGCGACAGGTTGTCCAGGCTGTAGTGCAGCAGGTACATCACCGAGAAGGTGCCGATGATCGACATCGGCAGCGCGAGGCTCGGGATGACCGTGGCGGAGACGTTGCGGAGGAAGAGGAAGATGACGATGACGACGAGCACGAGCGTGAGCTCGAGCGTGAGCGTCACGTCGTGCACGGATTCCTGGATGCTGATCGAGCGGTCGTACAGCACCGACACGGTCACGGACGGCGGGATGTCGCCCTGCACCCTGGTGAGCGCGCCCTTCACGCGGTCCGCGACCGCGACGGTGTTGGTGCCGGGCTGGCGCTGGATGGCGAGGACGATCGAGCGCGACGCGCCGAACCAGCTCGCCGTCTTGTTGTTCTGGACGTCGTCCGTGACGCGGCCGATCTCGCTGAGGTGCACGGGCGCGCCGTTCCGGTAGGCGACGATGAGGTCGCGGAACTCGTCCGCGGATTCGAGCTGGCCGGTGGCCTGCACGGTGAGCGCCATGCGCGGGCCGTTGAGCACACCCGTGGGCAGGTTGACGTTCTGGCTCGAGATGGCGGTAGCGACGTCCTCGAGCGCGAGGTTGCGCGTCGCCAGCTGCGAGGGGTCGAGCTGCACGCGCACGGCGTACTTCTGCGCGCCGTACACCAGCACCTGCGCCACGCCGCTCACCGTGGAGAGGCGCTGGGCGATCGTCGTCTCGGCGTACTCGTCCAGGCGCGACAGCGGCACCTGGTCCGAGGTGAGGGCCACCGTGAGGATCGGCGCGCCGGCCGGGTTGGTCTTCTGGTACGACGGCGGGAGGATGCCCTGTGGCAGGCCGCGCAGCGTCTGCGTGATGGAGGCCTGCACGTCCTGCGCGGCCGCGTCGATGTTGCGGTCGAGGGAGAACTGGATGACGATCTGCGTCTGCCCGAGGCTCGAGGTGGACGTCATGTTGTCCACGCCGGCGATCGTCGAGAACTGCTTCTCGAGCGGCGTCGCGACGGTGGCCGCCATGGTGGCGGGGCTTGCGCCGGGCAGCACGGCCGTGACGGTGATGGTCGGGAAGTCCACGTTGGGCAGGTCGCTCACCGGCAGCTGGCGGTAGGCGACGATGCCGAAGAACAGGATCGCGATCATGACGAGGGTCGTCATGATCGGGCGCTTGATGAACAGGGTGGTGAGATTCATGCCAGTCTCGCGTCAGTCGCCGGCGGCGAGCGTGGGACGATCGGCGGCGGCGTCTTCCTTCGCGGCGGACCACGGCAGGCGATCACCAAGGCGTCCGAGCCACGACTGGAGGTCGTCGAGGTACGTGTAGAACACGGGGGTGACGTAGAGGGTCACCACCTGGGAGAAGGCGAGGCCGCCCACCACGGCAATGCCGAGCGGGCGTCGGGACGACGCGCTGGCGCCGATGCCGATGGCGATGGGCAGCGTGCCGACGATGGCGGCCACGGTCGTCATCATGATGGGACGGAAGCGCACCGTGGCCGCCTTCACGATCGCCGCCGCGGGCGTGATGTGCCCTTCACGCTCCGCCTCCACCGCGAAGTCGATCATCATGATGGCGTTCTTCTTCACGATGCCGATGAGCATGATCACGCCGACGTAGCCGTACACGTCGAGCTGCTGGCCGGTGACGTAGAGCGCGAGCAGGGCGCCGAACGCCGCGAACGGCAGTCCCGTGAGGATGGTGATGGGGTGGATGAAGCTCTCGTAGAGGATGCCGAGGATGATGTAGATGATGAAGATGGTGATGAGCAGCAGGATGCCGAGGCCGGCCTGCGAATCCTGGAACGCCTGCGCCGTACCGGAGAAGTTCGCCGTCATGGTGGCGGGCAGGTTGCGCTGCGCAAGCTTTGCCACGGCGGCCACGGCCGCGCCGAGGTTGCCGTTGGGCGGCAGGTTGAACGAGATGGTGACGGATGCCAGCTGGCCCGAATGCGCGATGCTCTGCGGCCCCACGCCCGGCGTGAACGTCGCGATGTCCGCGAGCGGGACGAGCGTTCCGGTGCGGCTCGTGATGTAGAGCTTGGAGAGCGCCGAGATGTCCGCCTGGTCCTCGGGACGGATCTGCAGCACCACCCAGTACTCGTTCGTCGGCGTGTAGATCGTGGACGCCTGCTGCTCGCTGAACGCGCCGGCGAGCGTGCGCATGATGGCCAGCGGCGTCACGCCGAGCATCGCGGCGCGGTCGCGCATGATCTTGACCGTGACGATCGGATTCTTGTTCTGGAGATCGCTCGTGACGTAGGTGATGAGGGGCAGCTGGCGCATCGCCGCGGTGAGTTTCGTGGCCGCCGCATAGAGCGCCTGGACGTCGAGGCCCTGCAGCGTGTACTGGTAGAGCGTCTTCGACCCGCGCCCACCGATGCGGATGCTTGGCGGATTCTGCACGAACGCCTGCAGCCCCGGGATCCCGCTCAGCCGCCGCGTGAGCTGCTGCACCATCTGGTCCGCCGGCGGACGCTGGCCGGCCGGCTTGAGGACAATGTTGAGGTCCCCGCGACTGCCGCCGTTCACCGACGACATGTAGCCGACGACGTTGCTGTCCTTCATCAGCGCCGCGTTCGCGAGCAGCTGGAGGCGGACCATCTCGGGGAACGACGTGCCCTGCGCCGCCTCCGTGCTCGCGCTGAGCAGCCCGGTATCGTCGCTGGGGAAGAGTCCCTTCGGGACGATCGTGAAGAGCAGGCCGGTGAGGAAGAGGATGAGCAGGGAGAACACGAGCGTGAGCGGCCGGCGGCGCATCGCCCAGCCGAGCGAGCGCTCGTAGCCGTGCAGCAGTTGGTCGAAGACGCGCTCGAACAGGTTGTACATCCGCCCGTGCGTCTCGCCCGCGTGCGACTTGAGGAAGCGCGCGCAGAGCATGGGCGTGAGCGTGAGCGACACGAAGCCCGACACGAGGATCGCCGCCGCGATGGTGATGGCGAACTCGCGGAACAGCCGGCCGATGATGCCGCCCATGAAGACGAGCGGGATGAACACCGCAGCCAGCGACAGCGTCATCGAGAGGATGGTGAACCCCACCTCCTCCGCGCCGTCGAGCGCCGCCTGGAGCGGGGTCTGCCCGCTCTCGATGTGCCGCACGATGTTCTCCAGCATCACGATGGCGTCATCGACGACGACGCCCACCGCCAGCGTGAGCGCCATCAGCGACAGGTTGTCGATGCTGAAGTTCAGCGTGTACATCACCGAGAACGTGCCGACGATCGCCATCGGCAGGGTGAGGCTCGGGATGGCGGTGGCCGTGAGGTTCCGCAGGAACACGAAGATCACGATGACGACGAACACGAGCGCGACCACCAGCGAGAGCTTCACGTCGTTGACGGAGTCGCGGATGCCGATCGACCGGTCGAAGCGCGTGATGATGTTCACGGACGGCGGCAGCGTGGGCTTGATCTCCGCGAGCGCCGCCTTCACGCGGTCGGCCACGGCCACGGTGTTCGTGCCGGGCTGGCGCATCACCGCCAGCACGATCGCGCGGTCGCCGTTGTACCAGCTGGCGTTCTTGTTGTTCTGGACGTCGTCGTAGACCTTGCCGAGGTCGCCCAGATGGACGGGTGCGCCGTTGCGGTTGGCGACGACCATCGTGCGGAACTGGTCCGCGTTGGCGAGCTGGCCGGTGGCCTGGATGGTGAGCGTGCGATCCTTCCCGTACAGGACGCCCGTGGGCAGGATGACGTTGTTGCTGCGCACCGCCGTCGCGACATCGCTCACGCTCAGGCCGCGCGTGGTGAGCTGCGCGGGATCGAGCAGCACGCGCACGGCATACTTGGCGGAGCCGAACACGTTCACCTGCGACACACCCTCCACCTGCGACAGGCGCTGCGCGATGGTCGTCTCGGCCACCTCGTCGAGGGCGGTCAGTGACATGCCGCTCGACGTCAGCGCGAAGAACAGGATCGGCGCCGCGGCGGGATTCTGCTTGCGGTACGACGGCGGGATGATCGTCGACGGCAGGAACGCGAGCGCTCCCGAGATCGCCGCGTTGACGTCCTGCGCCGCCGCGTCGATGTCGCGATCCGGCGCGAACTGGAGCGTGATGCCGGTGTTCCCGATGCCGCTGCTCGACGTGATGTTGTCGATGCCGGCGATGGCGGAGAAGGCCTTCTCGAGCGGCGTGGCGACCGTGGCCGCCATGGTTTCCGGACTCGCGCCCGGCAGGCTCGCGTACACGCTGATGGTCGGGTAGTCCACGGCAGGCAGGTCGCTCACCGTGAGCTTCTGGTACGACGCGATGCCGAACACCAGGATCGCGGCCATGATGAGCGTGGTCATCACCGGCCGGCGAATGAAGAGTCCCGTGAAGTTCATCGCGTCCCCGCCATCGTCGTCACCGCCTACTTCGGCGTCGAAGCCGGTGCCGCGCCGGCCGGTGCTGCGCCGCCCGCTGTCGCCCCGCCCCGTCCCCCACGACCCGTGGACGCGCCCGTCGGCGTGACGAGCGAAACCTTCGCGTTGGGCGTGAGGCGCGACTGGCCTTCCGTCACGACCTGGTCGCCGCTGCGGATGCCCGAGGCGATCACCGACATCGAGCCGGCCGTGCGCTCCACGACCACCGGCCGCTGCTGCGCCGTGTTGCTGTCCGTCACCACATAGACGTACGAGCCGGACTGGCCCGTCACCACCGCCGGCGTGGGCACCACGAGCGCCTGCTGCTCGATGAAGAGGCTGAGCTGCGTGGCGACGAACTCCCCCGCCCACAGCCGCTGGTTCGGGTTGGGAAACGACGCCTTGAGCAGCACGGTACCGGTGGTAGTGTCCACCGCGTTGTCGATGAACGACAGGGTGCCATGCTCCGGCTGCACGAGACTCACGAGTTGCGCGGACGGCCGCGCCGTGCAGGACGATGGCGTCCCCGTGGCATCGGTGCCGCCGGGCGGGCCGCCCGTTCCTGCCGTCCCGGGATCACTGTTACCCATGGTCAGGCCCACCGCCCGCGCGCCGGGATCGATCGTCTGGTCGGAGCCGGAGTTCGGCGTGGCGCGCACCGCCAGGCCCCCGGCCGTTCCGTACCGCTGCAGCAGCGGCAGCTGCGTGGCCGGAATGGCGAAGCGGACGAGGATGGGGCTCACCTGGTTGATGACGACGAGCGGCACCCCACCGGACGCATGCACGAGGTTGCCCTCCTTCACCAGCAGCGCGCCCGTGCGACCGGAGATGGGCGCGCGGATCGTCGTGTTGTCCAGGTTGAACTTCGCGTTGGAGAGCGACGCCTCATCCGCGGCGACACTGGCGGCCGTGGCACCCGCATTGGCGCGCTGCTGCTCCGCCTGTTCCTTCGTGACGTAGTCCTGCGCGGACAGCGCCGCGTACCGCTCTGCTTCCCGGCGCGCATTTTCGGCGTTCGCCTTGTCGCGGTTGAGCACCGCGAGCGCCTGCTGGTACGCGGCGCGATATGGACGCGGATCGATCTCGAACAGCACCTGCCCTGCCGTGACGTTCTGCCCCTCGCTGAAGGCCACGCGCTTGATGATGCCTTCCACCTGCGAGGCCACGCTGGCCGAGCAAGCGGCACCACGACGCCGTTGGCCTCGATGGTGTAAGGCACGTCGGCCAGCTTCGCGCGCGTGACGACCACCGGCACCGCCGATTTGGCGCGGGTCGGCGCGGCCTTCGAGCAGCCGGCGGCGAGGACGAACAGCACAAGCGCGGCAGTACTGCGCCGCAGCCACGGAATGGTGCGCATGGTGGATCGAGACGGACGGGAAGTGATCATCGGCGGATACCGGCCGAGTCGAGCGGGATGGCGGTCTGGCCGCGCGGGCCGAGCACGCCGACGTCATGCGAGAGCTGCGCGAGCGCCGTGGACCACACCCAGCGCGACTGGGCCCGCTGCGCGCGGGCGTTGGCGAGAGCCGTCTGCGCGGTGACGAGGTCGACGATGGTGCCAACGCCGGCGCGATAGCGTGCGCGCGCGACCTGCTCCGACTGGAGCGCGCTGGCGAGCAGCACGTCCAACGTCCGCGCGCGCTGTGACGCCGTCTGGAGCGCGAAGTACGACGCGTACACCTGCTGGCCCACCTGCACGCGGAGCAGGTCGGCGCGCGCCGACGCCACGTCCACCTGCGCCTGCGCGCCGGTGACGTTGTACTGCCGCGCGAGATTGAAGATCGGCAGCGTGATGCCGAGGGTGAGCGTGTAGTTCAACCCGACGAAGTTCGAGACGTCCGAGAAGGACTTGCCC
Source organism: Gemmatimonadales bacterium (assembly GCA_038236775.1). Classification (GTDB taxonomy): domain Bacteria; phylum Gemmatimonadota; class Gemmatimonadetes; order Gemmatimonadales; family Gemmatimonadaceae; genus AG11. Next base: position 7,296 of record JBBRZK010000106.1, on the reverse strand, counting down.
ACGTTGGCGCCAAACGTGACCGACGGCAGCTCGGCCGACCGGGCGACACGGACCTGCGCCTGCGCCTGCTGGATCTGCGCGCGCACTGCGGCGAGGTCCGGGCGCAGCACGAGGGCGCGGTCGATGAGCGTGTCCACGCTCGCGCTCGTGACGCCCACCGCGAGCGAGTCGCTCACGCGCGCGAGCTCGAACCGCGCGTTCGCCGGCAGACCCATCGCGACGGCCAGCGTGCCGCGCGACGTCTGTGCGTTGCCCTGCGCCGACTCGAGGTCGAGCTGCGCCTGCGCGACGAGCACCTGCGCCTGGAGGACGTCGGCAATGGTGGCCACGCCGGCGCGGTTGCGCTGCTGCGCGGAAACGAGGTTCGTGTCCGCTTCCGCCAGCGTCATGCGGGCGGCGTCGAGCAACCCGTTCTGCGCCTGGTACGTGAAGTACGCCGACTGCGCCTGGAGCGCCACGTTCTGCAGCGACGCGTTGTGCGTGAGATCCAGCGCGATGGCGGCCGAACGGGCCGCCGATACCGTGCCGGTGCGTCCGCCGAAGTCGAACAGGAGATAGGAGAGGTTCGCCGTGGGCGTGATGGTGGTGCGCTTCAGGTTGTCCTGCTGCGCGGACTGCTGCGAGCGGACGACATTCGCGCTGGCGTCCACCGTGGGCACGTACGCCGCCCACGCGGCGCCGTAGGTGGCCGCCCCCACGCGCGCCTGCGACCAGGTGAGCTGCGTCTGCGGGTTGTTGCGCAGCGCGATGTCCACCACCTGGCCGAGCACGAGCGGCCCGGTGAACGGGCCGCTGTCCGCGGCGACCAGCATCGTCGGCGCACGCGACGGTTCGGGCGGCACCGCGCCGGCGGGCGGACGCCACGGCGTGTCGCGGGTGGTGGGCGCGGCGGGCACGCCGTTGATCTCGGGCAGGGCGCGCGAGCAGGCGGACGCCAGCGCGGCGAGCGCGAGCAGGCTGCCAAAGCAAATCAGGCGGGACGCGGGTCGACTACCCCGGTCCCGCCCCATCACGATCATCGTCATCCACTGACTATTCACGAACGCTGCATGAGAGCTGGTAAGCGCGGCCGGACCGTCCCCGCGCGAGTCACACGAAGGATACGGGGGCGGGCCACGTACCGGTGGGGAATCACTATTTGGCGCCGACGCCCGTGGACGGCGGCCCGACGGGCGCCGCGACGACGCGCACGCGTGACCCGTCGGCCAGGTCGGCGTTCGGGTTGAGCACCACCTGCATGCCGTCGACGACTCCGCCGGCGACCTCCACGGTGCCGCCGTAATCGCGGCCGATCTGCACGGCGCGGAAGTGGATCGTCGCCATGGACGAGCCGGTCCTGGGCTCGATGACCATCACCTGTGCGCCATTCGAGCGGATCACGAGCGCGCTCGCCGGCAGGAGGAGGGGCGGCGTGGTGCGCGGGAAGCGCAGCGTCGCCTGCGCGGACATTCCCGGCAGCAGTGCGAAGTCGCGGTTGGGGATGTCGATCTCGGTGAGCAGCGTCCGCGACGTCGCATCAAGGGCGTGCGAGGTACGCACCACGACGCCGGTAAACGTCCGTCCCGGAATGCCCTGCGCCGTGACCTGCGCCTCGAGGCCGGCCCGGATGGAGGTGGCGTAGCCCTCCGGCACCGTGAGGTAGATGCGCACCGTGTCCGTTTGCGCAATGCGGAACAGGCTGCCCGCGGCCGCACCGCCGCCGACACCCACGGCGCCCGCCGGTGCGCTCGTCGCGCCGGCCGGCGTGATGAGCGAGCCGATGTCGACGTTGCGCGCCGTGATGACGCCGGTGAATGGCGCCGTGACGCGCGTGAACTGGCGCGTCTGCATCAGGCGCCGCAGGTTCGCATCCGCTGCGCCGGTGTTTGCCTCCGCGGCCTCGAAGGCCGCCCGCTTCTGGTCCAGCTCCTGGCCGGTCACGGCGCTGTCGCGCGCCAGCACCTTCCACCGCTCGAGGTCCGCGCGCGCGAGCCCGAGCGCGGCACGCGTCTGCGTGAGCTGCGCCTGCGCCTGCTCGGCCGACTGCGCCAGCTCGGGCGCGTCGATCTCGGCGAGAAGCTGCCCGCTGTGCACGATGGCGCCGATGTCCGCCTGCCACCGCTTCACGTAGCCAGTGACGCGTGCGTAGATGGCCGACTCGTGCAGCGCCTGGATGGTGCCTGGCAGCGCGAGCTCACTGCCCGCCGCCGCGCGATGCACGACCGCGGCGATCACGACCGGCGCGCTGTCCCGCGCCGTTGCTTCCGCGAGCAGCTCGTTGCGCACGGAGCGGCGTGGAATGACCGTGACGACGAAGAGCAGCAGCAGGGCCACGGCCGCAATCCCGCCGAGTGCCACGAGGCGACGCGCGGTCATGGGCTGCACGGGCGGCGCGGCGCCGACGTCCACGTGATGCTCGTTCACCGGGGCATCCAGCGGCGAATGTGGGCCTGGTGGCAGGTTGTGCTCGGACGAACTCATGATGCTGCCTGGTGAAGTCGTGAAGGAGCGAAGGCGGTGCGCTAGGCTGCCGAGCTGAGTGCGGGACGAACGACTGCCCCGTCGGCGTCGGCGGAGTGTGGATGCTCGCGGCGCAGGATACTGTAGATGAGCGGGACGATCACGAGCGTGAAGAAGGTCGCGACCAGCAGGCCGCCGATGACCGAGCGTCCGAGTGGCGCGTTCTGCTCGCCGCCCTCGCCGAGCCCCAGCGCCATCGGGAGCATGCCGATGATCATCGCCAGTGCGGTCATGCACACCGGCCGCAGGCGCGCAAAGCCCGCATCCACCGCGGCCTCGGCCGCTGAGCGGCCCGCGCGCCGCTGGTCATCCGCGAACGTGATGAGCAGCACGCTGTTGGCCGTCGCCACGCCCATGGCCATGATGGCGCCCATGAGCGACGGCACGGTGAACGTGGTGTGCGTGACGTAAAGCATCCAGACGATGCCCGCCAGCGCACCTGGTAGCGCCATGATGATGATGAGCGGGTCGAGCCAGCTCTGGAAGTTGATGACGAGGATGATGTAGACGAGCAGGATCGCGAAGATGATGCCGAACCCGAGGCCGGCGAACGACGTGCGCATGCTCTCCACCTGGCCGCGCATCGTGATCTGCGAGCCCTTGGGCAGTGTGGGCCGCGCGCGGGCGAGGATGGCGTCGATCTGCTTCGCCACGCCGCCGAGGTCGCGGTTGTCCGTGCTGGCGAACACGTCGAACACCGGCTGCACGTTGTAGTGATTCACGACGGCGGGCGTGATGCCGCGCGTGCCCGTGGCGAGGTTGCCGAACAGCTGCGGCGTGGACGTGCCCGCGATGGCCACGGGCGTGCTCTGCAGCGCATCGAGCGATTCCATCTTGTACTGCGGCGTCATCACGTTCACGGCGTACTGCACGCCGTTGGCGGGATTGAGCCAGAAGTTCGGCGCCGTCTGCCCGCTGGAGCTGAGCGAGATGAGCAGGTCGCCCGCCACGTCGCGCTGCGAGAGGCCCATCTGCAGGGCCTTCATCCGGTCCACCGTGAAGCGCATCTCGGGCGCGTCCATCACCTGCTGCACGCGCACGTCGGCGGCGCCTGGAACGCGCGAGATCTCCGCCGCGAGCTTCTGCGCGGCCGCGAAGTTGCCGGCGCGGTTCTGTCCCGACACCTGCACGTCGATGGGAGCAGGCAGGCCGAGGTTGAGCACCTGGTTCACCATGTCCGCCGGCTGGAAGTAGAAGCTGATGCCCGGAAACTCGGCCGGCAGCGTCTTTCGCAGAGTGCGCACGTAGTCCCACGTGGAGCCGGAGTGCTCGCTCCTGAGCTGCACGAGCATGTCGCCGTCGGCCGGACCCACGGTGGCGTTGGAGCCGACGGCGAGCGCGACGCCGTAGGTGGTGAGTCCGATGTTGTCGAGGACAAGCGACAGGTCGCGCTCGGGGATCGTGCGCCGGATCACGCGTTCGACCTTGGCGAAGATGACTTCCGTCTCCTCGAGCCGGGTGCCGGCCGGCGCGCGCACGTGCAGCTGGAACTGCCCGCCGTCCACTTGCGGGAAGAAGTCCTCTCCGATGGATGGCACGAGCACGAGGGAGAGTGCCACGAAGCCGAGTGCCGCCAAGAGCACAATGCGCCGGTGCTGCATCGCGCCGGCGAGGAGGGCGTGGTAGCCGCCGCGGAACCGCTCGAACCAGGCATCGAACCGCGCGACGATCCTTCCGAAGCGTCCGGGCGCATGCACGTGACCGCCACCCGTATGCTGCGCCGCCTCGGCGGGCAGCATGTAGTCCGCCATCGTGGGCACGAGCGTGCGCGAGAGGAAGTACGACGCCGTCATCGCGAAGATCACCGCCAGCGCGAGCGGCCGGAACAGCGCGGCGGCCGGTCCCGAGAGGGCGAAGATGGGGAGGAAGACGATGCAGATCGCCAGCGTGGACACGAACGCGGGAATCGCGATCTGCTCGGCGGCCTCGATGATGGCGAGCCGCAGCGGCTTTCCCTGCTCGAGGTTGCGATGGATGTTCTCGATGGCCACCGTCGCGTCGTCCACGAGGATGCCCACGGCGAGGGCCAGCCCGCCGAGCGTCATGACATTCAGCGTCTCGCCGATGGCCCAGAGGGCGATGATGGAGGTGAGCACGCTGAGCGGGATGGACAGCGCCACGATGATCGTGGACCGCCAGCTTCCGAGGAAGATGAGGATCATGATCGCGGTGAGGCACGCCGCGATCACGCCCTCGCGCAGCACGCCGGCTATCGTCGCGCGCACGTAGATCGACTGGTCGCCCAGCAGCTTGAGCTTCACGTCGGGGGGCAGGCCCGCGGTGATCTGCGGAATCATCTTCTTCACGCGGTCCACGACGTCCAGCGTGGACGCCTTGCCGTTCTTCAGGATGGAGATGTACGTGCCGCGCCGGCCATTCTCGCGCACGATGTTCGTCTGCACGCCACCACCCTCGCGCACCTGCGCCACGTCCCCGATGGTCACGACCGCGCCGTTCACCTGCTTGAGGGGCAGGTCGGCGAGCTGGCGCGCGGAGTCCGGGCTCGAGTTCAGGCGCACATAGTACTCGCGGTCGCCCATCTTCGCCGTGCCCGACGGCAGGATGACGTTCTGCGCGTTGATCGCTCGGCTCACGTCACCGGCCGAGAGGCCCTTGGCGTACAGCGCCTGCGGGTCGATGTCCACGTTGATGAGCCTCGGCACGCCGCCGTACGCCGGCAGCACGCTCGCGCCATGAACGGTGCCGAGCGGCACGCGGATGAAATTCGTCCCGAGGTCGTTGAGCTCCGATTCCGTGCGGATGGGGCTCGACACGCCGATCTGCATGATCGGCACGTCCGTCGCGTTGAAGCGCACCATGAACGGCGGCGAGATGCCGGCCGGCATGATGCGCGTCACGCCCTGCGACGCCGCCGTGAGCTGCGCCATGCCTGCCTGTACGTCCGCGTCAGGCTGGAAGTACACCTTGATGATGCTCAGGCCGTTGAGCGACTGCGACTCGATGTGCTCGATGTCGTTGACGTAGCTGGAGTAGACGCGCTCGGAAATGCTCACGATGCGCTGCTCCATCTCGCGCGGCGACAGGCCGCCGTAGCTCCACAGCATGGAGACCACCGGCACGTTGATCGACGGGAAGATGTCGACCGGCATGCGGATGATGGCGACGATGCCGAACACCAGCATGAGCAGCGCGACGCACACGAAGGTGTACGGCCGGCGAAGGGCGAGGTGTACGAGCCACATCCGGCTAGCCCTCCCCGTTCGCCAGGCCGGCGGCGCGCGTCACAGCGACCGCCCCACAAGCGCTTCCAGCGTCGCGCGCGTGACCTGGTAGTTGTAATGCGCCGCCACGAGACCGATCTCCGCCTGCGTGAGCGCGAACTCCGACGTGAGCCGGTCGAGTGACGTCGCGATGCCCGCGCGATAGCGCTCCGTCTGCACGCGGAGGTCCTCGCGGGCGGCGACCACCGCCTCGTCCGCGAGTGTGATGTTCTGTTCCGCGAAGCGAAGCGCGCTCAGGAGCCGCGCGACCTCGGTGCGTACCTGGCGCGTGGCATCGAGCGCCGTCACTCGCGACACGTCGGCGAGCGCCTCGCTGCGCGTCACCGCGTCCTCGCGCTGGAAGCCGTTGAAGATCGGGAAGCTCGTGCCCAGCGCGAGCTGCCAGCCGGGCCGCACCGCGCCGATCACGGGCGCCTGGTTGGCGAAGTTGTACCCGCCCAGCAGCTTGATGTCCGGCGCGTACAGCGCGCGGGCGGAGCGCGTGGCCGCCTCGGTCGCGCGCGCCGCGGCGGCGGCCGACTGCACGGAGGGAGCGGCCTGCGTGGCGAGCTGCACGATGGCGCTGTCGCTCAGCGCGAGCGGACGCGGATCGAGCGACGCCGGCGGCAGCGCACCCACAGGACCATCGGCACCCACCAGGCGGCCGAGTGCATAGACGGCCGTCTGCAGCGTATCGCGCGACGCGTTCGCCTGCTGCCGCGCCGTGGTCAGCTCCAGCTGCGCGCGCAGCTCGTCCGACCTGGTGGCTGTCCCCGCGCGCATCCGGTCCCGCGCGTAGCGCAGGCCACGCTCGGCACGCGCGACCCGGGAATCGGCGACCGTGCGAAGATCGCCGCCGCGCAGGGCCTCGTAATACGCGCGCTCGGCGGCCAGCGTGACCTGGTAGCGCTGCGTGACGTCGGTCGCCGCGGCGGCCTCGAGGTCCGCGCGCGCACGCACCTGGTCGGCGCCCCGCCGGCCGCCGGTAAAGAGGTCGATCGACGACGACAGTCCAGCGGAATAGCTCGAGGCGCCGCCTCTGCCCGGCAGCGGCGTGCTGGCCATGTCCGTCCGCAAGGCGGTGGTCGTGCCCGTGAGCGTGGGGAGGAACGCGCCTTCGGCGACGCGGCCTTCGCTCCGGGCTGTGCGGATGCCGGCCTGCCCGAGGGCCACGGCGGGACTCACCGCGATGGCGCGGGCAATCACCGTGGAAAGGTCCAGCGACGAGTCGATGCGGACGGCTGGCGCCTTCACGGCCGGGGCACCCGTTGGACTCGCCTGTGCCTGTGCCTGTGCCTGTGCCTGTGCCTGTGCCTGTGCCTGTGCCTGCGCGCCCGCCGGACCGATGGCGAGCGCGACAGCCATGGCGACGGCGGACGACCTGAATCGATGTCTGGTTGGCAACTGAAGCAATGAAGAAATGCGAACGAAGGTCGGCGCCGCCGATCACTGACTATTCGCCACGTGGGCGGTTGGTTCCGGGTCGGACTGGCCACCGATACCTGTTCTTACACGCAATGACGCCTGGCCGTTGGTCGGGACGCGCGACCCCGCCCGCAAGCCGCGGCGCGAGGCA
>JBBRZK010000105.1:0-15860 GCA_038236775.1 Gemmatimonadales bacterium | reverse complement strand
CCGCGCTCGTGCCGAAGGCCGAGATCGAGGGCGACATGGGTGAGTCGCACATGGGCCTGCAGGCGCGGTTGATGAGCCAGGCGCTCCGGAAGCTCACCGGCTCCATCGCGCGGTCGAAGACCATCGTGATCTTCATCAACCAGCTCCGCGAGAAGATCGGCGTCATGTTCGGAAACCCCGAGACCACCACGGGCGGCAAGGCGCTCAAGTTCTACGCATCCGTGCGGCTGGACATCCGCCGCATCGGTCCCGTGAAGGAAAAGGAGGAGATCGTCGGGTCGCACGTCCGCGTGAAGGTCGTCAAGAACAAGGTGGCGCCGCCCTTCAAGCAGGCCGAGTTCGACATCATGTACGCGGAAGGGATCAGCCACACCTCCCTCCTCGTGGACATCGGCGCCGAGTCCGGCATCATCGAGAAGTCGGGCGCCTGGTACAGCTACAATGGCCAGAAGATCGGCCAGGGCCGTGAAAACGCGAAGATGTATCTCAAGGACAACCCCGGCATCCTTGCCGAGATCGAGGAAAAGGTGAAGGTTGTGCTCGGCATCGGCGGCGATCAGGCCGGTGGCGTGGTTGAACCGGACGACGCCGAATAGGCTATCTTCCGGCCCGGATGGATAGTGGCGCTGGCACCGCTCATGCGAGCCAGCCGTCGCGAAGCGCAGAGGGAACAGAGTGGCGCGCGAAGTGGTAAGTTGAGTGCATAAGGAGCCGAGGAGTCGTTCTCTGGAATCGATGGGGCCCGGAATCCCCAGCGTGACAGGGCACGCTCCTCGGTTTCTTATTGCACATGCAAGTGTTTTGGTATGAATGACTTACGTAGTCGCCACGGCATCGAGGCGCGGTCAGGTTCCTATACTGCGGACGCCCGGTTGGTGATACGGCGGCCTCGACCTCCGGGGGCGTCTTGATAACTCCGGGACCGTCATGTCTGTGATAACCGCCATCGTGGCCACCCCTCGCCGGCCGGGGCGATTCGACGTCGTGGTCGACGGAGCAGCGCCGGTGACCCTCGCCGTCGATGCCATCGAGCGACTCGGCCTGCGGGTCGGCCGGAGCATCGCTGGACTCGAGGCGCGATTGGCCGAAGCGGCAGCTGAACTCGCCGTGTTCGATCGGGCGTTGAACATGCTCGCCTTCCGCGCCCGCGCGTCCACCGAGCTGTCCCGCACACTCGTGCGAAAGGGTGCGGACGCCGCGGTCGTCGTCAGGGCCGTGACGCGGTTGCAGCAGCAGGGATTCCTGGACGACCGTGCTTTCGCGGAGGCATTCGCGCGGCTCAAGGTCGTGGGGGCGAGCCATTCGCGTCGACGGGTGCAGCTGGACCTGGCGAGGAAGGGGGTCGCACGGGACGTCGCCGATGCGGCGATCGCGTCGGTGTTCGACGCGGAGGGCATCGACCAGGGGTCAATCGTCGAGGCGGCTGCCCGGAAGAAGCTGCGGACGCTCGCCCGCCACGAACCGATCGTCCGGCGCCGGCGCCTCTACGCGTTTCTCGCCCGCCGAGGCTACGATGGCGACGACATCCGGCGCGCGATGGATGCGATGCGCGTGGAACTCGGAGCGGACGAGCAGGCCGACGAATAGGAGCCGGCACGGCGGACGGCGAACCCTTGTCGCTCCTCCCTCCCGCCTATATTTCGCGGTCTATGCGCGCCTCCGATATTCGCTCCCGTTTTCTCGCCTACTTCGCCCACCAGCAGCACGTCGTGCGGCAGAGTGCGTCGCTCGTGCCGTCGGATGACCCGACGCTGCTGTTCGTGAACGCGGGCATGGTGCCGTTCAAGAAGGTCTTCCTCGGCATGGAGGACGCGCCCGACGGCCGTCGCCGCGCCACGACGGCACAGAAGTGCGTTCGCGCAGGCGGCAAGCACAACGACCTCGAGCAGGTGGGGCACACCGCCCGGCACCACACCTTCTTCGAGATGCTCGGCAACTTCTCGTTCGGTGACTACTTCAAGCGCGACGCGATCCACTTCGCCTGGGAATTGCTGACGAGTCCCGACCACCTGGCCATCGATCCGTCGCTGCTGCGCGTGAGCGTGCATCACACCGACGACGAGGCCTTCGCGCTCTGGCAGGAAGTCGCCGGGATGCCCGCCGGCCGACTGTACCGGCTCGGCGACGCCGACAACTTCTGGCAGATGGCGGACACCGGTCCATGCGGCCCGTGCACCGAGATCTACGTGGACCTCGCGAAGGTGGCGAAGGACTTCCGCTTTCCCGAGGGGGCATCGGGCGAATGGACGGAGCTCGACCGCGAGGACTTCTCGCAGGAGGCGTTCGTCGAAGGGGCGGAGTCCGGGCGGTTCCTCGAGATCTGGAACCTGGTCTTCATGCAGTTCGACCGGCAGGCCGACGGCACCCTGATGCCGCTGCCACGGCCGTCGGTGGACACCGGTGCGGGACTCGAGCGCATCGCCGCCGTGAAGCAGGAAGTGACGAACAACTTCCACACTGACGTCTTCGCCACGCTGATCGCGGCCGTGGAAAAAACGGTGGGCTTCCGCTACTGGGGACGCGAGAGCAGCGAGCACCGCACCGGCGTGACGATCGCCGGTGGGGCGAGCGGGATGGCCGTCGTGCCGAACGCGGTGGATCCCGCGTCGTTCCGCGTGATCGCGGACCATGCGCGAGCGGTGGCGTTCCTGCTCGCCGACGGGGTGTTCCCGAGCAACGAAGGGCGCGGCTACGTGCTGCGCCGTATCCTGCGGCGCGCCGTGCGGCATGCGTACCTGCTCGGACGCCGCGAGCCCACCGTCGTGCGCGTGGTGCAGGCGGTGATCGACGGCATGGGCGACGTGTACCCGGAACTGCGCACTCGCGCGGAGCACCTGCTGCAGACGACGCGCGTGGAGGAGCAGGCCTTTCTCGCCACGATCGAGGGCGGGTTGTCGCGGTTCGAGCAGCTCGCGCCGGCGCACAGCACGCAGGGCCCGGGCACGATCAGCGGCGAGGACGCCTTCCGTCTGTACGACACGTTCGGCTTTCCGATCGACCTCACCGAGCTGATGGCGCACGAGCGAGGCTACACGGTGGACATTGCGGGCTTCGACGCGGCACTGCTCGAGCAGCGCACCCGCTCGAAGGACGAGCGCAAGGCGCGCAAGCTGGGCGTGTCCGCCGACGCGCTCGATGAGTTGAGCGCGTGGGACCGGCCTGTCGAGGATGCCGCCGCCGGTTCGCAGTTCGTCGGGTACGACGCGATCGAGATCGAGACCCAGGTGTCAGCGCTCCGGCGGCTCGATGGCGACCGCGTCGCGATCCTCCTGCGCGAATCGCCCTTCTATGCGGAGTCGGGCGGTCAGGTGTCCGACGTCGGCGAGATCGTGGGCCAGGGCTGGCGCATCGACGTGGACGGCGTGCGCAAGGTCGAGGGGCGGTCCGCGGCGCTCGGACGCCTGTCGGGGACGTTCAGCTGGGGTCCGGTCAAGGCGCGCGTGCCGAACGACCGGCGCCGCGACACCGAGCGCAATCACACGGCGACGCACCTGCTGCACTCGGCGCTGCGGCAGGTGCTGGGCGAGGCGGTGCACCAGGCGGGTTCGCTCGTGGCGCCCGATCGCCTGCGGTTCGACTTCACGCATCACGGGCCCGTGAGCGCAGACAAGGTCGCGGAGGTGGAAGCGATCGTGAATCGCGAAGTCTGGCGCGCCACGCCCGTGACGTGCGGCGAGATGCCGTATCCCGCCGCGCGCGCGAAGGGCGCCATGGCGCTCTTCGGCGAGAAGTATGGCGACATCGTGCGCGTGGTGGACGTGACCGGCGTGTCGATGGAGCTTTGTGGTGGCACGCACGTGCGCAACACGAGCGAGATCGGCTTGTTCGTGATCCTCGGGGAAACGGGGGTCGCCAGCGGCGTGCGACGGATCGAGGCCGTCACCGGCCCGGGTGCCTTCGCGCACCTGCGCGCGCAGGAGCACGCGCTGGCGCGCGTGGCCGAACTGGTCAAATCGCCGGTGGCGTCGGTGGAGCGTCGCGTGCAGCAGGTGCTGGAGGAGCGGCGCACGCTCGAGCGCAAGCTGGCGGACGCGTCGCGCGGTGGTGGGGACGACCTCCAGCGCCTGTTGTCTGCGGCGCAGCCGATCGGCGCGGGCGACGCGCGCCTCGCCTTCGGCGAAGTCACCGTGGAGGACGTGAAGGCGCTCCAGGCGATGGGCGATGCGCTGCGCGAGCAGATCCGCAGTGGCGTGGGCGTGCTCGCGGCGCGACTCGAGGATGGAAAGGGCTCCCTCGTGGCAGTGGTGACGGACGACCTGCGCGAGCGCGGCGTGCGGGCCGATGCGATCGTGCGCGAACTCGCGGCGGTGGTGGGCGGGCGCGGTGGCGGCAAGCCGCACATGGCGCAGGCCGGCATCCCGGATGCCTCGCGACTCGGTGAAGCCCTGGCCGAGGCGGCGCGTGTGGTGTCGTCGGCGGTGGTGGGCGCGTGACTGTTGGCGAGTGGCTCGACTCGCGCACGCCGCGTCCACCGGCCGTACTCGCCGCGCGCCTCGCGAAGGTGCTCGACGACGCGATGACGCAGCCGGCGTCCGGTATACCAGAACTGTTCCTGTCCACGGGCGAGGCGCTCGTCGCGCGGCTGCTGCGCAGCGACAGCACGGCGCGCGTTTCGGCGCTCGATCTTCTCGCCGCCGATGCGCTGCTCACCTATGCGTTCGAGGCGGCGGGGGCCGACGTGGCGACGATCGACGCCCGCGCCACGACAGCCATGCAGCGTATCGCCGCGCTGGCCACGGCTCCGGCGACGGCCTCGTGATCGACATCCACTCGCACCTCCTTCCGGGGGTGGACGATGGCTCGAAGTCGGTCGAGATGTCGATGCCGGTGCTCGAACGGTTCGCCGCGGACGGTGTCGAGTGCCTGGTGCTCACGCCCCATCTCGTGGCATCACGCGCGGCGTCGGCGCCCTACGAGCGCAACCTTGCGATCTTCGAGGAGCTGCGCGGTGTCGCACCGCGCGCGCTCGAGCTGCGCCTTGGCTGGGAGATCATGCTCGACGAGCCGAACGTGGACCTGCGGTCGCGGACGCTTGGCCTGGGTGGTTCGAACGCCGTCCTCGTGGAGTTCCCCCGCCTGGGCATACCGGTGCGCGCGGCGCACGAGCTGCACCGCATCCGGTGCTCCGGCGTGGTGCCGGTGCTCGCGCATCCCGAGCGCTATTACGGCTGCACGACGCCCATGGTGGCGGAGTGGCGCGCTGCGGGGGCGGTGATCCAGATGGACACCGGCGGCCTGCTCGGCAGCGGCGTGATCGGCAAGCTGTCGCGCGCGCTGCTGCGCGATGGACTGGTGGACCTGTTTTCGAGTGACAATCACGGCGACAGCCGGTCGCTGGCGACGGCGCGCAACTGGCTCCGCGAGGTGTCCACCGAGGAGCACGCCACTCTGCTGACCCACGAGAATGCGGCCTTGCTGCTGGCATGCCAGCCGCTGCGGGAGGTGCCGCCGCTGCCCGCGTCGGGCGGCATCTTCGGGCGCCTGCGCGACCTCTTCACGCGGCGATGATCACGAACCGCCCCTGACATGACGACTCCCCCCCCCTTCACGACGGCGCTGCGTGAGCTCGCCGCCACCGCCGAGCTGGTCGCGACGACGCTCGGTCCGGACATGGACCGTGCGCTGGAGATGGTGCAGGGCACGGTGCGCCGGGGTGGCACGCTGTTCTTCTGCGGCAACGGCGGCAGTGCGGCCGATGCGCAGCACATGGCCACCGAGTACGTCGTGCGCTACATGCGCAACAGACGCGCGTATCCGGCGATCGCCCTCACGACGGACACCTCGCTGTTGACCGCCGCGGGAAACGACATCGGGTTCGAGAATGTGTTCTCGCGCCAGATCGAGGCGCTGGCGCACGTGGGCGACCTCCTGGTGATCCATTCGACGAGCGGTAATTCGCCGAACGTGCTCCGCGCCGCGGAGGCTGCACGGGAGAAAGGGGTGGAGGTGCTCGCCTTCAGCGCGCGCGACGGCGGTGCGCTCCGCGCGCTGGCGGACCACAACGTGATCATCCCCACGCAGCGCACCGACCGCGCCCAGGAGCTGCACCTCTGCATCGAGCACATCATCTGCGACCTCGTGGAGCAGACGCTGTGATCGACGGCAGCATCAGGGGCCTCGTGGAGCGGACGCCGTGATCGATCTGCGCGGTCGGCGCGCCCTCGTCACCGGCGGATCGCGCGGCATCGGCGCGGCGACGGCGCAGCTGCTCGCCCGCGCGGGTGCCGACGTGATGATCGGCTATCGCAGTCGTGCCGAGGATGCCGCGCGCATGGTGGAAGAGCTGCGCGCATCCGGCGTGCGCGCGGGGTCGTGCGCGGCGGACATCGCGACCCGGGCCGGCGCCGACGCGCTCGTGGCGGCTACCGTGGCGGAGCTCGGCGGCGTTGACATTTTCGTCGCCAACGCCGGGATCTGGCCAGTCGAGGAGACTGGCGTGTCGGAGATGGACGACGCGCGGTGGGCGACCACGATGCGCGAGAACGTGGACTCCGTGTTCTTCACGTCACGCGCCGTGGCGCGCGTCATCACGGGCGGCGGCCGAATCGTGCTGGTGTCCAGCACGGCGGGCCAGCGCGGCGAGGCGTTTCACGCCGATTACGGCGCGAGCAAGGGCGCCGTCATCGCGTTCACGAAGTCGCTCGCCGTGGAGCTCGCGCCGCGGGACGTGACCGTCAACTCGGTAGCACCCGGATGGGTGGACACCGAGATGGTGGCCGACGCGATGGCCGCAGAAGGCCGCGACCGCATCAACGCCGGCATTCCGCTCGGCCGCATCGCGTCGGCCGACGACATCGCGGGACCGATCCTCTTTCTCTGCTCGTCCCTGGCACGACACGTCACGGGCGAGATCCTGAACGTCAACGGTGGCAGCGTGCTCTGCGGATGATCGTCATCCTCTTCACGGGCGGCACGATCTCGATGAAGCACGACCCGTCGATGGACGGCGCCGTACCGGCGCTCACCGGCGAGGAGATCATCGCGGCGACGCGTGGGCTCGCCGACGTGGCCGACATCGAGGTCGACGAGTGGGGCATGTTCCCCGGCCCGCACATGACGGTGGAGCGCATGTGGGCCGTGCGCAACCGCATTCGCGACCACCTCGCGCGCGCCGAGGTGGACGGCGTGGTCGTCACGCACGGCACGGACGCGCTCGAGGAGAGCGCGTACCTGGTGGGACGCTCCATCGGCTCGGAGAAGCCCGTGGTGTTCACCGGCGCGATGCGGCCGGCGAGCGACATCGGCTGGGACGGACCGTCCAACCTGCTCGATGCCGTGCGCGTCGCCGCGAGCCCGCTCTCGCGGGGCAAGGGCACGCTGGTGTGCCTCGGCGAGCGCGTGCACAGCGCGCTCGAGGTCTCCAAGACGCACACCGAGGCGCGCGACGCGTTCGAGAGTCCGAGCCTCGGCGCACTCGGCGAAGTTGACGAGGGGATCGTGAGCTATCGCCGTGCACTGCTCATGCTGCCCGAGCCGCTCGACCCGCCGCAGCCGGCGGAGCCCGTGGACATCGTGCACGTGTGGGCCGGCGCGGATGCGCGCCTGCTCGACTGCTCGCGGCAGAGCGGCGCGAGGGCCGTGGTCGTGGCGGCGATGGGACGCGGCAACGTGCCGCCGCTCACGTTCGAGGGCGTCGTGCGCTGGGTGGAGTCGAGTCGTCCCATCGTGATCACGTCGCGAGCGCTGCGCGGCCGCGTCGGCCCCACGTACGGCTATCCGGGCGGAGGACGGCGCGTGCTCGAGGCGGGCGCGATCTTCGCCTACGGCAAGCGTCCGGGCCAGGCGCGCATCGACGTGATGCTCGCGCTGGGCGCAGGCATGGGCTGCGCCGAAATCCGCGAGCTGTTCGCGCGTTAGGGCGCCGCCGAGTCGGGCCACGCGCCGAGCGCGCGGCGCGTCGTGACGATCTGCCCGACGTGGTACGCGGCGTGGTCGACGACCATGAGCATTTCGCGCAGGTAGGTCTGCGCTCCCTCACCGTGTGGCACGACGGCGAGCAGGTCGACGTCGGAGTCCTCAGCGATGCGCTGCAGCGTTGCGCGGTCTGCGCGCACGGCGGCAATGCTCGCGCTCCATGCCTTCGCGCTCGATGGCGCGGGGTCGGACGGCCAGTAGTCGGCCGGCCAACTCATCTCGGTGTAGGCACCCGGCTGGCAGAAGGTGAGGATGTCCTCCTGCGTGCGCCGAATGTGCTCGACGAGTTCCCATACCGAGTGGGGCACGCCGGGCGGACGCACGCCGCGCAGCGCGGGCGGCATGTCCGCGACCGCGTCGTCGAAGCTGGCGTGGGCATCCTTCCAGTCGAGGTACTTCGCCATCTGCTTTCGCAGGGGATCGTTGCGTGTCATCGTCGACCTCACGGTGCGGGTGGGGCTCCTCTTCGTGCGTCGTGCTTTCGGATTTCGGTTGTCGGGCGTTCAGCTTCTGTCGCCATTCGCGCGGCGATCCCGATTCGGGCGCAACCCAAACATGGTAAGCGACTGAAGTGGGATGTCCGACGACCGTTTCTGGCGCCACCATCTCGTTCAGACGTCCAGATCATGCAAGTCCATTCAGGACACTAATCAGCAGCGAAGCGCGAACGGACGTCAGGAGTCGACTGGAGTGGGGAGTGCGCCGCATCAGCATGTTCTTCCGGAAGATGACGGTGACCGACACCCGAACTCGGAATGCAGACCCGACGGGAAAGAAGCAAGATGGCATGTCTTGAAGACCTTCCCTGTCGCGGATGGGGGGATTGACGCGGTGACGGACCGGCGATATCCTCTCGAAGACAATTGAAGCGCCCCCGTGGTAATTTGCCGCCTATTGCAGCCACGTAAAACAAATGCTAAAACGCGAATCATGCCTGGCGGCTCGCCAGGCTTTTTTTGTTTCCGTCACTTCGAACCCCTGCTCCCGTGCGACTTCGCGCCCGAATGCTCATGTGCATGTGCACCACGTTCCCCTCGGGAGCGATGGACGGGCGACGGCGCGCACGCGCGTAGTCGACGAACCGGCGAAGCACTGCCGATCGGCCCCGATCCTTCGCGAGGATCGGGGCCTTTTCTTTTTCATCATCGAGGCCAGGAATGACCAGCACCGTCGACTACGTATACGATTCCCCAGCCTGGTCCACTCCGGCGGAACAGACGACGATCCTCCGCGTCGCGCTTGCCGGCTGCGGGGCCGTAGGCAGCGCGCTGCTGCGTGAGTTCGCCCAGCAGCGCGAGGCACTCGCGGACCGCCACGGCGTGACTATCGACGTCGTCCGCGTGCTGGTGCGCGACCTGGAACGCGAGCGCCACGCGCCCTTCGATGCCGGCGTGCTCACCAACGACCTCGACGAGTTCCTCGAGACGCTCGCGGACGTCGTCGTCGAGGCGATCGGCGGCCTCGATCCCGCGAGGCACATCGCCGCGACCGTGCTCGGACGCGGCCAGCGCCTTGTGACGGCGAACAAGGAGTTGCTCGCCGCACACGGCAGCGAGCTCTCAGCACTCGCGCAGCGATGCGGCACGACACTTCGATACGATGCCGCCGTTGGCGGCGGCGTTCCCATCCTGCGCGTGCTGGATGAATCGCTCGGCGCGGGTGGCGCGACGCGAGTGCGGGGCATCCTCAACGGCACGTCGAACTTCGTGCTCACGCGGCTCGAGCAGGGGGCATCGCTCGATGACGCGCTCGACGATGCGCGTCGGTGCGGTTTCGCGGAAGCGGACGTGTCGCGCGACCTGGATGGCCGCGATGCCGCCGACAAGCTCGCCCTCATCGCGTGGACGGCGTTCGGCATCGCGCCGGAGTCGCTCGTGGTGCGCCGCACGACGCTGTTGCCCGACCCGCGCCGCTACGTAAACCTCGCAGCGCGACTCGGCGCACGCGTACGCCAGGTGGCCGAGTGCACGCTGGCGGGCGGCGAGGTCGTCGCCTCCGTGGAGCCCGTGCTCGTGGCACCGGACAGCGCACTCGGCCGAACGCACGACGAGGGCAACCTCGCCGAGGTGTTCACGGGATGGCGGGCGCCGCTCTGCGCGTCGGGGCCCGGCGCCGGTGGCTTGCCCACGGCGACCGCCCTCCTCAGCGACCTCGTCTCCACGAGCACGACCCCGCGTCGCCAGCTGCGCGCGCGTGCCGCGCAGTCGGACATGCGGACCTTCCGCTGGACGCTCGAGATTCACGGTGGCTCCGGCCTCCTGCATCGTCACGTGCCCGGCTGCGCACTTGTGCACACCAACGATTCGGCGTCGTGTTCGTGGACGACGATCGCCACGGCAACCGCATCCGATGTCGCGGCGATCCTCGGCGCGCTCGAACGCGCGGGCGCCTCGCCCGTTGCGGCGCGCTGGGACGAGGCATGTCGATGACGACCGCACAGCTGGAGAAATCCGGCATGCCCCGTCTCTTGTGTCATCCTGAGCGAAGCGAAGGATCTGCTTGTTGTCATCCTGAGCGAAGCGAAGGATCTGCTTGTGACGCCGTCCGTGCGACCGACGCCGAGATCGTGGGCGCGGATGGAGCGCCGGTCGTACTGGTACTCGGCGGCATCTCGGCGGATCGGCACGTGGTCAGAAGTGCCGACGACCGTCGGCCCGGCTGGTGGGAAGGCATCGTGGGCGCTGGACGCGCCGTCGACACGAATTGCCGCCGCGTGCTCGGCGTCGACTTCGCGGATGGTGGTCGCGCTCGCGACGGTCGGCCGGCCTCGCTCGTGACGACACACGATCAGGCAGCGCGCATCATCGACGTGCTGGACGCGCACGGGATCGACCGCCTCGACGCGGCCATCGGTGCGTCCTACGGCGGCATGGTAGCGCTCGCCCTGGCCGAGCGTTGGCCAGAGCGCGTGGGACAGCTCGTGGTGATCAGTGCGGCGCACGAGCCGCATCCCATGTCCGTCGGCCTGCGCGCCATCCAGCGTCGCATCGTCGAGCTCGGGCTCGAGACCGGGCGCAGCGACGATGCGATGGCCCTCGGGCGCGCCGTCGCCATGACGACGTACCGCACCGCGCGCGAGTTCGCCGAGCGCTTCGACGTGGTGCCGACGTGCACCGAGCGCGCGGCGGAGTTCGACGTCGAGCGCTACCTCGTGAGTGCCGGCGACCGGTTCGCCGCGCGTATGGCGCCGGAGCGCTTCCTGGCCTTGTCGCTCTCCGCCGACCTGCACTGCGTCACGCCCGAGTCCATCGACGTGACCACGACGGTGATCGCCGCACAGGGAGACACGCTGGTGCCGCCCGCGCAGATGCGTGCGATGGCGCGGCGCCTGCCGCGGGTCGCCGCCACGCACACACTCCGGACACGCTTCGGCCACGATGCCTTCCTCACCGAGCAGCCGCGACTCGGCGCGCTGCTCTCCACGATTCTCGCTTCCTGACAATGTCCATCAATCCGCTCACCCACACGTCCACCGTCACACGAAGCGTCCGCGCCGGCATCGCGACGGACGAACATCACGGCGCCGTCGTACCGCCGCTGCATCTCTCGACGAATTTCTCGTTCGCGGGCTTCGACCAGAAACGGCGGTACGACTACACGCGCTCGGGCAACCCGACCCGCGACCAGCTTGGCGATGCGCTGGCGACGCTGGAGGAGGGCGTGGGGTCCGTCGTCACGAGCTCCGGGATGTCGGCCGTCGCGCTGGCGTTGCAGCTCGTCCCCCCGGGCAGCACGGTGCTCGCCGCGCATGACTGCTACGGCGGCACCTACCGCCTGCTGCGCGCGCTCGCGGCGCGGAAGCAGTTCACGCTGGAGTTCGCGGACCTCACGGCGAGCGACGCGACACAGGTGATCGCGCGATGCCGGCCAGCCCTGCTATGGATCGAGACGCCGAGCAATCCGCTGCTCCGCATCACCGACCTGCGCGCGGTGTGCGCCGCCGGCCACAAGGCGGGCGCGCTCGTCGTAGCCGACAACACCTTCCTCTCGCCCGCACTGCAGCGCCCGCTCACGCTGGGCGCGGACCTCGTGGTGCACTCGACGACGAAATACCTGAACGGGCACAGCGACGTGGTCGGCGGCGCCGTGATCGCGCGCGAACAGGCACACCTCGACGCGTTGACCTGGTGGGCCAACTGCCTCGGTCTCACTGGCGCGCCGTTCGACAGCTACCTCACGCTACGTGGCGTCAGGACGCTCTTTGCGCGCATGCGGATCCACGAGACGAACGCCCACGCCATCGCCACCGCGGCGGCAGCGCATCCCGCGGTGCTGGCCGTGCACTATCCTGGGCTCGCCTCGCATCCGGGCCATGCGATCGCGGCGGGGCAGCAGGACGGCTTCGGGGGCATGGTGTCGCTCACGCTTGCCGGCGGACGTGCGGCCGCGCAGGCGGTGGCCGAGTCGCTCGAGTGCTTCACGCTCGCGGAGTCACTCGGTGGCGTGGAGAGCCTCGTGGCCCATCCGGCGACGATGACGCACGCGTCGATGGATGCAGACGCACGTCTCGCGGCGGGGATCGGCGACGGCATGCTGCGGTTTTCCGTGGGCATCGAGGACAGTCGCGACCTCGTGCGCGATCTCGAACGCGCCCTTGATGCATGTGTCGCCGCATGCGCATCGGCGCCGAATCACGAGGAGAGTGCGGCCGTCCCGGCCTGAGCTCAGCCCGCGGCGGGCACCGATGCCGGTTCCCAGCGCTCGAAGCAGTTCCAGCCGAACTCCCTGGCCGCGCGCGCCTGGTCCCAGAAGCCGAAGCAGTCCTTCCAGCCTTCCTGCTGCGCCTTCCACGAGCAGCACCACGAGAACAGGTAGTGGTGCTCCTCAGTGCCCGCGTATGCGATCAGCTCGCCGGTGAAGTCCGAGCAGCCCGATCGCCCCTTCACGACCACGCGGTCGACGGGCAGCGTCGGGTGTGCATGCAGCAGCTGGGTCAGGACGCGCTCCACCTTGACGCGCGGCGCATGACCCTGGAGCTCGATTCGCGAAGCAGGAGCACCGCGCACGAACTCACGGACCTCGCGCTTGAAGTCCGGGTGGGCGGCGGCGGCGTCGAGATAGGGCAGCAGGTCGGGCATGCAGGCGGGGTGGTGAGGGGCAGGGATGTAATATGCTACAAACGTTTCAGTAATCCAACCCGGCGGGGGTTCAATTCACCTGCGGGCGCCCGTAACCTCATGGCGCCGTTTCCCTTCGCTCGCTCGCCCATGCATCGCCTCACTCCCACTCCCAGCGTGCTCGACATTGCACGCCGTCTCGAGACGGCGGGGTTCGAGGCGTGGTGCGTGGGTGGCGCGATCCGGGACGCATTCCTCGGCGGCGATCCGCTTGACTGGGACATCGCGACGCCGGCGCGCCCGGAGCAGGTGCAGGCCCTCTTCGGGCGACGTCGCACCATACCGGTGGGCATCGAGTTCGGTACAGTCGCGGTGCTCGATGATGCCGGCGTGCCGCACGAGATCACCACGTTCCGGCGCGACGTCAAAACCGATGGCCGGCACGCCGAGGTGGAGTTCGGCGCGAGTCTCGACGACGACCTGGCGCGCCGCGACTTCACCATCAACGCGATTGCATTCCGCCCCGCGACGGGCGAGCTGCGCGACCCGTTCGGCGGACAGCGCGACCTGGTGACGGGGATCGTCCGCGCGGTTGGCGATCCGGAGGAGCGCATGCGTGAGGACCGCCTGCGCGCCCTGCGGGCAATCCGGTTCGCCGCGCGATATGGCTTCGCGATCGAGCCGGCCACCCTCGCGGCGCTGCGGCACTCTGCGCCGTACCTCACGCGACTTTCGGCCGAGCGGGTGCAGCAGGAACTGCGGAAGACGATGGAGCAGGTGGCGCGTCCGGGCGAGGCCATCGCCCTGTGGCGCGACACCGGTGCGCTGGCGGTGCTCGTGCCGCCCATCGCGGGCATCGATGCGATCGCGCTGGCGACGCTGGACTGCCTCCCCAACGCCAGCGCCGGCGGGCGTGACGTGCCGCAGCGAACGGTGAACCGGATCGCCGCGCTGTTCCTGGACGTGCCGGCACCGCTGGTGCGCGAGACGCTGACGGGGCTGCGGTTCGCGAAGCACGAGACGAACTGGGCGGCCGCGATGTCGGAACGGTGGGCCGCGGTCGCGCCGTCGATCGAGCGCGCTCTCGAGCCGGTGGTGCCGCGCGACATGGACGTGCGACGCTGGCTGGGGCGGATCGGGCGGCTGTATGCGGGGAGCTTCCTGCGGCTAGCAGACGCGCGGTGGCAGGCGCGTCGTGCGGCCGGTGTGGCTGCGCCCGCCGCGGCAGCGGTGCGCGCCCTGCACAGGCGGCTCACGGAGGCGCGCCTCACGGCGGCCGTCGAGGTCGCCGACCTGGCGATCGGGGGCGACGATCTCCGCGCCGCCGGCATCGCGCCGGGGCGGATCTATGCTAAGATTCTCAACGCGCTGCTGGAGCGGGTGCTCGACGCCCCGGCACGGAACACGCCTGAGGCGCTCCTCGCTGAGCTGCCGCAGGTCATCGCGGCCATCGAGGACGGCGCCCGCACCTTGCCCAAGCACTAGAGACGCATGCTATTCCGTGGGAAACAGCCCGAAGCGTCGATCTGGCGCCGATTCCGCGCCAGCAGCGACGGCTTCACCTTCACCGAGCAGGACGGCGTCTTCACCGCGCACATCGTGGCGAATGCGGAGCGCGTCGTGGACCTGTTCTGGACCCTGACGGACCTCCTCGGGCCCGCGGTGGACGTGCACATCGACGACCTCCGCAGCGGCCGGAGCTGGCGAGGCGAGGCGCTCCCGCTGCCGGACGTGCGGGACACGATGGCGCGGCTGCGCCTGCTGCTGGCGCGGTACGGCGGCGTGCAGGCCAGCGTCTACACGTCCGAAGACCAGCTCTCGCTGAACGAGCACCTCGAGCTGTTCATCTACTCGAAGTCCGACAAGTGGCTGTACCTGCTCGAGGGGCGCGGCCTCGAGGAGATGGCCCGCGTGCAGAGCAAGAGCTGGAAGATCAAGCGACAGGCGTTCCCGGCGGCGCCGGACCTGGTGAACGCGCTCGCCAGTGCGGCGGAGAAGCTGGGCCTCGAGCGCGCGTGACCGGAACCCGCGAGCCGGACGCACGGATACGTCGCTCGTGACGACAGGCACCCTTGTCTACGGCTTGGCGGCCGCCGTCGCGAACCTCGTGGGCGCGGCCGTCGTGGTGGGCCGGCGACAGTGGAGCCCGCGCGCACTCGACGCCATGCTGGCGTTCGCCGCCGGCTTCATGATCGCGGTGGCGATGATCGACCTGCTGCCAGAGGCACTGTGGCGCGGCGGCCACGTGGCAGCGGTCGTCGCGCTCGGCGGGTATCTCGCCGTGCACCTCACCCAGCACGTGATCGGCACGCACTTCCATTTCGGCGAGGAGACGCACCACGTCAGCGAGGCAGTGAGCGTGGCGGCGCTCATCGGGTTGCTGCTCCACACCTTTGTGGACGGCGTCGCGGTCGCCAGTGGATTCGGCATCGGCGGCGCCATCGGCTCGCTGGTGCTCACCGCGGTAATCCTGCACAAGGTGCCGGAGGGACTCGCCATCTCCTCGCTCTTCCTCGCGGCGGGACAGGGACGTCGCCGCGCCTTCCTTGCCGCCGGTGCACTCGGCGTGGCGACATTGAGCGGCGTGGTGCTCACGGACTCGATTGGTGTGTTGCGCGATCACGGGCTCGCGCTGTCGGCCGGCGTGACCCTCTACGTGGGCATGTCGAACCTCGTGCCGGAGTTCCGGGCGCGCGGCGGGTGGCAGCTGCCGCTGGCCTTCCTTGCGGGCACCGGGACGTATTTCGTGGCGCGCGCGCTGGCGGGCGCATGAGGGTCGATAAAGCGGCAAGCAGATCCTTCGCTCCGCTCAGGATGACAGGTACCGCGGCAAGCAGATCCTTCGCTCCGCTCAGGATGACAGGTACCGCGGCAAGCAGATCCTTCGCT
>JBBRZK010000104.1:0-16389 GCA_038236775.1 Gemmatimonadales bacterium | reverse complement strand
TATCCGAAAGGCGTCGTCATCACCGACGAGCAAATGGCCCAGATCCATCTTGAGCCACATGCTTTCCACGGCGACTGGAACTATACGATCCGTCCGCGAGCACGCTCCTCGTGAGTCAGTTATTTCTTCACATGTCCTTAGGCGATTTTGCTTGCCCGTCTCATGAAGCTACGTATTGCAACTGTTCTTACTCGCGATCTTCGGATGACTGCTCATCATCGACTTAGAAAGAGGCTGTCTGTTGGGGTAGACGGTGCAGCCAAAGCAGTCATTGTTTGCGTCCTGCTTTCCTGCGTCGCTTGCGAGGAGAGTGCTGAGGAGAGGGCTACCAAGCAGGCTGCCGAGAAGGAACAAGCGTTGAGAGTTGCCGAATCCGCGCGCTGGGCAGACTCCAACCATGCACACGCCCAAAGGGAGGCCGTACAATTAGGAGCGAGGATTGGCCGAGAGCGGGCTGTGGAAGGCAAGCGAGGTTGTCGTGAGGATGGCCGCGCACGTCTCGCAACAATGCAAATCTCAGCCGATGTCGCAGTGACGGAAGAGGACGGATGGGTGGTGGTTCACATTGGCGGGGACGTACCGTCCGCGCGTCTCAGCCGCTGGGTGCAGCTTTATGCCGACGGCGATGCGTGTGCCTCGGGCCGCTCTCGTATGCTGGAATTCCGGGGTCCTGGGGACGAGCTGGTCGCCCGGGCCGATCCTACGTTTGGCATTCGGATGAAACACTGACCTGAGATAGCGCCCACGCCAGAGATGCCGAGCCTTCGAGCACACGTGTGGGGCCCGTCGTCTAGGTCTAACCAGGCGAGGAAGCACATGGCCCACGATGCGCCGGTGCGTCGTTAGGGCGTCACAGAGGGCAGAAACGAGAGCGCGACGACGGGAGAAGGATCATACCGCAAGCACCCCAACATCCTGAATGAGCCGCCCCGGGATTGCCGGAGAGTCGGCTAGTTGAGTGCCCCAGCCAGTGCTGACGTCCTTCCCAGCTGCTCAAATTGTATCTCATACTCTGCTGGGGGTAGGCAGCCCAGGGGTTCCAGCAGCCGGCAGGTGTTGAACCACGCGACCCATCCCAGCGTCGCGTACTCGATATCGTCGAGGCAGCGCGATGGCACAGCGTGGCGGATAACATCAGTCTTGAACAGTCCGATCACCGATTTGGCGAGGGCGTCGTCATACGCATCGCCACGGATCCCGTGTGAACACCCGAGCTGGCTGGCGATTGAGGTGCCCGCCACCCACTACGGCTCGAGCTCGCCCTGGCGTCGAAGGAGCGCCCCCTTAGCCGTCCACGCACCTCTGGCGAAACCCTTCCCGCTTTGGCATGCTCCATCCTTGTATGTCTCCTCGTGCATTGCGAGCATCTTCAGGGCAACGGCAGCTCGCCCCATCCCAGGGTCGTTCAAATCCGAAGTGTCGTCCGAACCCGTGTGAGTCGGAGCGCCGTTGACCTGATTGCGTCAAGCCCGAATAGCTATTGGGGGGCTCGACCCCGCATTTGACAAGGCCGGGCGCTCGCGATCATCACACCGCGCGGTACAGGAGGGAGCCGTGTGTTTCATCGGGATTGACGTGGGCGCCGCCACACTGGACGTGGCGGTCGAGGGAGGCACCACGTCTCAGTTCACCAACGATGCAGAGGCTCTCCCGTATCGGTTGCCCAGCGAAAGTGGTACCGGATTTGGTACACGAATACTAGGCGCTTCTATGCCTTTCTACGCCGCTCCACGCCGCAACTTTACTCGAAGAACACCTTCTTCGCGGGGGTGGGGATCGAACTCATACTGCCGGAGTCGCGGGTTCGAGTCCCGCCCCTGCTATTGCGGCAACGCCCGAAGTCTCCCAGCAGGGGCGATGGACAGCGGCGGGTTTCTGGGGCGGACGTCAAGCTGACCAAGGCACTCGCAGAATGAACGAGGCCAGGATCATCATCATCGCCGGCCCCAATGGCGCCGGCAAATCTACCCTGGCGCAAGAACTCCTGCCGGGGGAGGCCGGGTTCCTCACCTTTGTTAACGCCGACTTGATTGCCGCGGGACTCTCACCGTTTGCCCCGGAGCTCGCGGCCTTGCGCGCAGGGCGAATCATGCTCCACGAGATCCAGCGCCATGTTCGGAGCAACGAGAGCTTTGCATTCGAGACCACGCTGTCCGGCAAACGCTACGCACGCATGATCCCCGAGTGGCAGCGCGCAGGCTTCACAGTCGAATTGATGTTTCTCAGGCTGCCTGACGCTGAAATGGCAGTGGCGCGCGTTGCGGCCCGCGTGGCGCATGGCGGACATCGGGTGGCCGAGGAGGTCATCCGCCGGCGCTTTACGCAATACTGGGCCAACTTTCAAGCACTCTATCGCTCGCTCGTGGATTCGTGGCAGCCTTACGATACCTCCGGCGAGCATGCGGTCCTCGTTGACCACGGAGCGAAATCATGACTTCAAAAGGCCAGTCGAAGATGGTCAAGGGCGCGACTGTCGCCGACGTGCAGTCGGCGTTGCTCCATGCGAGCGCGCGCGCGCGCGAGGTCGCGGCTCGCACGCAGACGCCGCTGGTGATCTATCGCGACGGCAAGATTGAAAAGCGCATGGTGACGAGCCCGGAGAAGCCGAAGAAGGGCTGACCATGCCACCGGACATCCACCTGAGCTGACTCTCCAGAAGCACATCAGGCCTCTTGCCTACCCACCCGCGGTCGCCCACTGCTGGATCAGGAGGAGCAGCTTCTCCTGCGGATTGCCGTTCTCGCTCGGCGCCGTGCACGCGAAGTGCTGGAGCCAGACGTCGCGGATGATATCGCGCAGGACGTCGTGCTCGAATGTCTCGTGAAGCTGCGTGAAGGCGCCTGGTGTAATCCGACGTCGCTCGCAGAACTGGTACGCCAGATGGTGCTGCGGCGCACCGTTGACGTCTATCGGCGCGATCGCCGGCGTGCCGAACCGAGCGCCGTCCATCTGAGCGAGTCGAAGGCGAGCCCTCCATCGTGGATGCAGCCTTACCTCGCAATCGAACCGCAGATCAGTACGCCACCCAGCAATGACGATTCTCTGCTCCCGAACAGGTCCGAGATTCTACGGGCGGCGAGTTGCTGCCGCACCACCACCCTTCGCGGTGCTAGCGGCCTGCCGGATGTGGACCGCCAGGAACTCTCCGAGCGGCTCTACCTCGCCGTCGACCTGTGCCCGCTCGAGTGCCTGAAAGTAGGGGTGCTTCTCGTCGGAGCGTATCGTCACCCACGGGTAACCTGCCCTCAGCAGCGCGTAGTTCATCAGCAGGCGCGCGAGGCGCCCATTCCCGTCCAGGAAGGGGTGAATGGTGACGAACTCGAGGTGTGAAAGCGCGGCCCGCGTCAGCGGCCGCATGTCGGGTCGAGCCGCGAATTCGCTCAGTCCGCGAATGAGACTCGAGATCTTCCCGTGTGCAGGTGGCGAATGCCGCCAGCCGCCGGCGAGGCCGACGTTGATGGTGCGCCACCCGCGCAGGTCCGCCTCGCTCACGATCCCCGCGTCCACCGACGGGCGGAAGAGTTCGACGTAGAGGTCGAGGATCAGCCCCTCGTTGATCGCCGGCCTGGGACGCGTCCGCACGAGGTCAATGACCGTGTCAAAGGCGCGGCTGTAGCCCTGGACGGCCAGGATCGCACGAAGTTCTGCCTCGCTCGAGATCTCTGGCAGCGGCGTCCCGTTCACGACCGCATCGGATACCTCCTTCGTAATGCGGTATCCCTCCATGGTCGTGTTGTGGTACGTGTCATACCGCTTCGCCTGGCGGGCGTTACCAACGAGTCGCGCGAGCGACAGTCCCGGGGACGGGCCGACTCGCTCCTCGAGGAGATCGTCGAGCACCGCTCTGAAGCGCTCGAGTGTCATGAGCTGCCGGTCGAGCCACGGCTGTCCCGTGCCTCGCGGGAGCGAGGTCAGGGCCGCAGGCACCACGAGCCGGGTGCCGACGCCGGTGGCGGCGGCGGACGGTGGGAACTCGGCAACGCCACCGACTGCCGTGTCGATCTGCTTCGCGAGGCCGGTATTTCCGAGCGCACGGGCGAGTGCACTCACCCGTGTCAACACGAGAGGCCGCGGGCGCGCCGTGACGGCCGCGTCGAGATCGGGGGTTCGCAGCACGAGATGTCGGAGCCAGGCGCTGACGGCTTCGATGCCCAGCTCCAGCTCTGGCAGGTCCAGGGTGGCCAGGAGGTTGGCTGGACTCAGGACGTTGACCGCGGCGCCTTGCGCAGGCAGCTGG
The DNA here is from genome assembly GCA_038236775.1 of Gemmatimonadales bacterium. Lineage (GTDB taxonomy): Bacteria > Gemmatimonadota > Gemmatimonadetes > Gemmatimonadales > Gemmatimonadaceae > AG11. Next base: position 12,152 of record JBBRZK010000104.1, on the reverse strand, counting down.
GCGATTTGCGCCTCTGCGATCGACCCGGGCCGAAGCTGCAGCCGGAACTCGTCGTACAGCTCGATCCCATAGCGACTCGAGTTCGCCCCCTGGATGGCCGGTAGCACCGTCGGCGGCGCGCTCTCACCAAGATGAAGCTGGACGGCCGGTATGCCCACGACGGCGGCCGGGGCCCACCCGCGGAGGACCTCCGCGACAACGAGCCAGTAGTTCCGGAGGAAGATGCCCCGGTCGTCTGTTCTGTTGGGCTCCGTCAGGATCCAGACTCGCCGGTTCGCCACCTCGAGGACGAGGCGTTCGGCGCGGAGGACCCGCGTGACGGCCTGCGTGGGCGACTCCCTGCTGGGGACCACGTATTGACCCACGTCGACGCGTTCCTTCCACCACGCCAAAGCGCGCTCGTACGGGGTGGTGCGGGGGCGAGGGGGCATCGTCGGAGGGTCGCGGCTGAGAGCAGAGTGAATCGCACCAAGTAGTATGATTGAAACGCGCTAATACTGTCAAGTTAAACGCGCTAGAATGCGTCTGTGAAGTACGCTAGAAAATCGAAGTGAGACGCGCTAGAAAGCGCAGGACGTCGTGCTCGAATGACTCGTTGCCGAGCGAAAAGTATCTGTCTCAGATGCGGCAACTGAAGAAGGCAATCGGCGCACAAACGCTTCTCACGTTTGTGCTCTTGTCGCACCCGATGACACTCCTGCCCGCCTATGAGGTGTTACGAACTCGGTGGCGGAACGGTGAACGGATCCTCTCATCCGAAGTTCGCAACGGCATACTCGAAGGCAATCTGGTTGTCTTCGGCGACTGTCAGGTCACCGCGGTCTGAGCGATAACCGCGTCTTTGGCTACGAGGGCGGCCTATTCCTCGACGTGGAACGGAAGACCGAACGTCTCGGCAAACTCCGGGTTTGATTCCAGGTACTTCCAACCGGTCGTGCCTTCGATGCTCGTATCCTTGAGCATCGCGGCCAGATTCAGGGGATGAACAGATCTTCGCCGATCCCGCCGCGAACGGCGCGTTGCGCATCGCGAATCGTCCGTCGGACAAGGAGGGCGAGCGCGGAGTGGGCGATGCCGTCGCCATCGTGCAGTCCTGCATGATGTAGGCTATGCGGTTGCGGCTATTTCCAACCACTCGGCCGCCACGCCAAGGCGCGCGGCTCACGGCGCGATCAGGTCTCGACGGCCGCACGACGACGATCACACCTTGAATCCCAGCGTACGAGCGACGCCGCGCTGCCGGGCATCGAGTGTCAGGAACGTGAGGTGTCGGGGGTCGGGGGCGAGAAACAATGCCGTTGCGATGTGCAGGCAGTCTGCTCCCCGCAGGTACCCCGCAGCGAGCACTTGATCGATTTCGTCCGAGAGCGGCCGATCGGCGTCGACCCAGTGCAGCAGCTGGAGCTCGGCATCAGGAAGCGGCTGCCCTTCCCGCGCACACGCGCAACGCACCTCGGCGTCGAGAAGCGGATGCGCGAGGAGCACACGAAACCTGGAAAGGCGAGCCCCGACCGCCTTCGCAGCAGGTTCGCCAAGCGCGATAGCCACGAGGCACGACGAATCGACGAACGCAGGCCCGCTCAATCCTCGTCCCGCTCCTTCAGGAATCGCGCAAGGCCACCCGCGCGCTTTCGCGCGCGCGGCTTCCATGCGTAATCACGGGAGCTCGCCTTGGACGCGCGGATGACGCCCCGCGCCGTGAGCTCGGTGATTCGAGCATCAATGTCGTCGGATAGCGCCTTGAAGGGTCGGATCTCGACGGCCGGTTCACCATGGACAGTGACCACCACCGGGTTGCCGGTTTCGCGCACCTGGCGAACGATCTTCGACAAGTGCGCCTTCGCGTCGTATAGGGAATAGCGTTCGCCCATGGATAATTCTAGTCAGACTGGTCAGAATCCTCAACCGGAAGGGAGCTCGACCTGCCAGAACGCGCGGACCCGCAGCGCCAAACGAATTGGCAATCCCATTGCCAATTCGTTGCCGAGCCCCTATGCTGCCCGGGTGATCGCTCGCGATGCAGCGCCCAGACTGGCCGAATTGGCCCGATTCTACCCTGTCGTCAGTGTCACCGGACCTCGGCAATCGGGAAAGACCACTCTCTGTCGCGCGGCCTTTCCGCACCTGCCGTATGTGACCCTCGAACCGCTGGACGTGCGCGAGTTCGCAGCCGCCGATCCGCGCGGGTTCCTCGCGTCGTTGCCTCACGGGGCCGTGATCGACGAAGTGCAGCGCGCTCCGGACCTGTTCAGCTATCTCCAGGCCGAGGTCGATGAACGGCCCGAGCCCGGACGCTTCATCCTGACAGGCTCGCAGAACCTGGCACTCTCGGCGTCCATCACGCAGTCGCTGGCCGGCCGAACCGCCACGTTGGAGCTCTATCCGCTGAGCTGGTCGGAGCTGCAACGCTTCCCGTCCGCTCCGACCGACTTGTTCGAGGTACTGTGGACCGGCGCCTATCCGCGCATCTTCGACCGACAGATTCCGCCGCACCAGTGGCTCGCCGATTACGTCGCGACCTACGTGCAGCGCGACGTGCGCCAACTGTTGAACATCGGCGATCTTCGTTCATTCACGGAGTTCCTGAGCCTCTGCGCCGGTAGTACGGCCAACGAAACGCACCTGTCGAGACTCGGCGCCGATGCCGGCATTTCGCACAACACAGCGAAAGCCTGGATGTCGGTACTCGAAGCGAGCTACCTGATCTTTCGCCTTCCGGGCTGGCACCCGAATTTTCGCAAGCAGGTCGTGAAGTCGGCCAAGCTGCACTTTGTGGATTCCGGCATCGCGTGCTACCTGCTTGGCATCCGCGAGCCCCAGCAGTTACGCACGCATCCGCTGCGCGGCGCCATCTTCGAAAGCTGGGTGGCCGCCGAGGTGCTGAAGCAGGCAGCGCATGGTGGCGTCCGCTCCAGCATGTTTCACTATCGCGATGCCACAGGCCTCGAGGTGGATCTGGTGTCCGGGACGCCGCGATCCGTGATTCTCACCGAAGCGAAATCCGGCGCCACCGTGGCGACCGACTTCACCGCCTCCGTCGAGCGATTAGCGGCCGGGCTTCTGCAGCGCGATCCTTCGCTGACGGTCACAACACGTGTCGTGTACGGTGGAACCATGCCGCAATCCCGCGGCAGTACCACGATCATCCCATGGCGTGGGATCGACACGCACCGCTGGCATGTTCTAGCCGACCCGCCTCCCGCACCGTAATCTCGGTGTCATGCGTGCCTTCCTCTATTGCGCCGTCGCTGTCCTTGCCGCCACGTCGCTCTCCGCCCAGCCCAGCATCACCGACACCCGGCTGCTCTCCCAGCCCGCGCTGAGCGCCACCCACGTCGCCTTCATCTACGCCGGCGACCTCTGGACCTCGAAGCTCGACGGCACCGACGTCCGGCACCTCACCACCGCTGATGGCGACGAACAGTCCCCGGTGTTCTCGCCGAACGGCGAAATGATCGCCTTCAGCGCCAACTACGACGGCAACACCGACGTCTACATCATCCCCTCGGCCGGCGGCACCCCGAAGCGGCTGACGTACCACCCCGACGCGGACGTCGTCCAGGGCTTCACGCCCGACGGAAAGGCCGTGCTGTTCACGAGCGGCCGCTCGAGCCACACCAACCGGTACACCCAGCTCTTCACGGTACCGGTAACGGGCGGCCCCGACACGAAGCTCCCTATCCCCAACGCCGCCCGCGCCGCGTATTCGCCGGATGGCAAGCACATCGCCTACAATCCCATCTCGAGCGCGTTCGACGAGTGGAAGCACTACCGCGGCGGGCGCACCTCCACCATCTGGATCTACGATGTCGCTACACACGGCGTCGAGAAGATCCCGCAGCCCGAGGGACGCTCCAACGACGTGGACGCCCAGTGGATCGGCAACACCGTCTACTTTCGCTCCGACCGCGACGGCGAGTTCAACGTCTACGCGTACGACGGCGCGTCGAAGAAGGTGCGGCGCCTGACGTCACACACCGATTTCCCCGTGCTCGGTTTGGCGAGTCGTAGTAATGGGAGCAGCAGTTGTTGTGGTAATGAGCGCAGCGATTGTTGTCGTCCTGAACGCAGCGAAGGACCTGCTTGTGGCAGTTTGATCTACGAACAGTCCGGCTATCTGCATCTCCTCGACCCCGCCACACCAGGCAACGGCCGCAAGCTCGCCATCGGCGTCGCCGCAGGCCTCCGCGAAACCCGACCACGCTACGTGAAGGGCGACCGCTACGTCCGCAACGTCGCACTTTCACCGACGGGAGTAAGAGCCGCCTTCGAGTACCGTGGCGAGATCGTCACCGTCCCCGTCGAGAAAGGCGACGCCCGCAACCTCACCAACACACTCGGCGCCAACGAACGGTCGCCATCGTGGTCCCCCGACGGTTCCCAGATCGCGTATGTCTCCGACATCAGCGGCGAGTACGAACTGAAGATCGCGCCCCAGGATGGCCGAGGGGCTGTGAAGACCCTCAAGCTGATGGGTCATGGGTTCTACCAGAACCTCGACTGGAGTCCCGACGGCAGCCACATCGCCTACGTCGACAACTCGATGAGCACCTACGTCATCGACGTGAAGTCCGGCGCCGCGAAGCTCGTTGGCAGCAACAAGGTCTACGGCGTCGCCGACGGCAACATGACCCACGCCTGGTCCCCCGACTCCAAGTGGCTCGCGTACACCGCCAACATCAAGTCGCTCGTCACCGCGCTCAGCGTGTACAACGTTGCCGACGACAAGTCCTATCGCGTCACCGACGGGTTGAGCGAAGTCAGCACGCCCGCATTCGACAAGAGCGGCAAGTACCTCTACATCTTCGCCTCTACAGACGCCGGCCCACTCCAGGACTGGTTCTCCCTCGCGACAGCCGACTATCGCCGCACGCGCAGCATCTACGCGATCGTGCTGCGCAACGACATCGGCAATCCCGTCGCGAAGGAGAGTGACGAGGAGAAAGTCGTCATCACGCGCGACTCCACCCGTCGCGATTCCACGGCAACCGATTCGTCGAAGGGAGTTCGTCTCACCGCGCCTGCTGCGCGTGGCACCGGCGCCACCCGCATCGACCTCGAGGGGATAGAGAACCGCATCCTCGCCCTCCCCATCGCCGCGAACGACCTCACCCAGCTCGCCACCGGCGACGCGGGCCAGATCTACTACCTCCAGCGCACCAACAACCAGAACGCGCTGCATCACTACGACCTCGCGAAGCGGAAGGACGAAATCCTCGTGCCGGTGGTGAACGGATACGACATCTCCGCCGACGCGAAGAAGCTCCTGTACTTCGCCAACGACAGCTCCTCCCCGACGCCGCCACCAAGGCCGACGTCAACCGCGTCATCCAGTGGATGATGAGTGAGCTGAGCGTCGGCCATCATCGCGGTGGGGGCGGCGACCGCCTCAACCCCGCCACCGCCGTTCCCGGCGGGCTGCTCGGCGCCGACTACACCGTGGACCGCGAGCGCTATTGCATCGCGAAAGTGTACGGTGGCCTCAACTGGACCCCCAACCTCCGCTCGCCGCTCACCGAGCCCGGCGTGAACGCGAAAGTCGGCGAGTACATCATCGCCGTGAATGGCGTGGACGTCCGCGCGCCGATGAACATCTACGCCCCCTTCGAGAACACCGCCGGCAAGATCGTCGACCTCACCCTCGCGTCGAACCCCGACGGCACCGGCTCGCGCACGGTGCAGGTCGTCCCCATCGCGAACGAGGGCGCTCTCCGCAACCGTGCGTGGGTGGAGGGCAACCTCAAGAAGGTGGACGACGCGAGTGGTGGTCGCATCGCATACGTCTACGTGCCCGACACAGGCAATCAGGGTCACGACTACTTCAAGCGCTACTTCTATCCCCAGGCGCAGAAGGACGCCGTCATCGTGGACGAGCGCTTCAACGGTGGCGGCAGCTATGCGGACTACTACATCGATATCCTGCGCCGCCCCGCCATCAGCTACTGGGCCATGCGCTACGGCGACGACATGAAGACGCCGACCGCGTCGATCCAGGGGCCGAAGGCGATGCTGATCAACGAAACCGCCGGTTCAGGCGGCGACATGCTGCCGTGGATGTTCCACAACCTGAAAATGGGTCCGCTCATCGGCAAGCGGACGTGGGGCGGGTTGGTGGGGATCCTCGGCTTCCCTGTTCTCATGGATGGCGGGACCATTACGGCGCCCAACTTCGCAATCTGGACAGCCGAGGAAGGGTGGGTGGTGGAGAATGTCGGGGTGGCGCCGGATATCGAGGTGGAGATGTCGCCGGCTGAGGTGATCGCTGGGCATGATCCGCAGCTCGAGAAGGCGATTGAGGTGTTGATGGCGGATCTGAAGAAGAGTCCGGCGCAGGCGCCGAAGCGGCCGGGATATCCGAACAAAGTGTTGCCGTAGCTCGTTCGTCTGCTCCTTCTAACGGCGCATCGGCAAGCGTGGGGTGCACTGCCAATCCATTCAGCCCGGCATTCTCGAGACGGAACCTTCGCGATGAAAGGCTCGCGATCTCATCGATGACGAGCGAGCTATGTCCGGGCATGATGAACAGCGTTGAGTCCGCCCGCGCGGGCACGCGGAGCAAACTGCCTGCGACGCGATCTTGGCTGCCGGACGCTACCTTAGAGAGCGTTCACCTCGGCAGTCGAGCGAGTTAAGCCCTAGGTCCTAGCCTCGGAACGCTGATAGGAACCATCCGAATCCTTGCACAGGCGGTCGCGAGGAGCGTATCTCAAAGTTGACCAATCTCTCCCGAGGTTTCTCTGAAGCTCCAACACCTCCAACTCGACACGGCCACCGAGACCGTGTCGTAGCGTATGGTCACCGCTCAGCAACCTGACGACATCGCTCGACAGCGCACGAGGCAGATCTTCCGCTTCCTCAAGGCGTTTGCTGAGCGCAACGTCCCAACCGTCCGTCAGCTTGCATCGCACGAGTGGAGCTTTCCGCTTCGATCCCTTCCGACATATCCATCCATCACCCGCGGAACAGTTCAACTGACCGCAGGAGACGGAGTCACTGCGGCCGATGGCGCTGCAAGCGACAATGCGCTGCTCAGCATCCGACGTCCGCGGACCACGAAAGGGCCAACACCCCCCGACAGCCTGCTGAACTGGATTCAAACCGGCTGGGACGACCCATCGCTGCGCCCGACCGTCGCAACCACGCTCAACACTCGGCGTGTAGCTGAAACCGCCACGGAAGAATTCGACGCGCTTCCAGCGCGATCAAGCGCATTCAACGAATGGATCGCGCGATGGGATGCGTGGGCTGTGGCCGAGCGTCCGGCACGCGCCGCGCAAAAGGTGTTTGAGCAATTCTACTCGCTGCGCGCACGGCTCGAACAGGAAAGCGAAACCCGCGAGCTCGTGCTCGGCGACGGGCGCCTCGTCTGGCAATCTCCCGACGGCGCGGTCGATCACCCGGTTCTCCTTCAACGGGTCGAGCTCGAGTTCAATCCCGGCGGAGCCGATCCGGAGATTCGCGTTGTCGACGCCGACCGTCTCCCCGAGCTCCACGGACAGTTGCTGCACAGTCAGAATGGACTCGGCGCCGGGGAGCTGATGAAGTTCAGCGGCGAGTTGGAACTGCGCGGCTACCATCCAATGGAAGGCGCAGCCACTACGGAGTTCCTTCGTCGTCTGGTGCAGAGTCTCGATGCACAAGGACAGTTTCACGACGACTGGAGCCAGCGCCAGCCGGTCGCTGCCCCGCACATGATGCGGGACCCGGTGCTCTTCATGCGGCCGCGGGAGTCTGGATTTCCTGCGGCGTTCGACCGCGTCCTCGAGGACCTCCAGACGGGAGCGCCTGTGCCCGTCGCTCTGTCGGCGCTCACCGGCATTCAGACGCTGCCGGTAACGGAGCACGAGGCGCAATGGGCATCGCCGTGGAACGAGCCGGCGGATGTCTTCCTGAGCAAACCCGCCAACGAGCAGCAGGTCCAGATCGCGCAGGCACTCGATCGCTACCGCGCGGTGCTCGTGCAGGGACCGCCCGGCACCGGGAAGAGTCATACGATCGCCAATCTCATTGGCCATCTAGTGGCAAAGGGCCTCCGCGTCCTCGTGACCAGCCACACGACAAGAGCGTTGCGCGTCCTGCGCGGTCAGGTCGACGAAACGCTAAGACCATTGTGCGTCGCGGTGCTGGAAACTGACCTCGAAAGCCGCAAGCAGATGGAGGAGTCCGTCAGGGCAATCCTCAGTCGTCTTACGAGCACATCGGCATCCGAAATGGAGCGAAGCGTGGTCGATCTGTCACTACGCCGCACCGCTCTGCTCGCGGAAGTCGAGCAGGTGACTGGTAATCTTCGCCTGCTCAGAGAAAGCGAATACCGACAGATCGTGGTTGCCGGCGAGCAGATGCCGCCGGCGGACGCTGCACGCTGGGTTACTGAGCATACCAGCACACATGCCTGGATCCCGGCACCCGTTGAGTTGGGCGCGCCCCTGCCGCTCACTCCCGCGGAAGTTGCCGAGCTGTATGCCACCAACAGCGATCTCACTCTCGACGAGGAAAAGGAGCTCGGCGCACTGCTCCCCGATCCGGCAAATCTCCCGACACGCGCGGGGTTCGAGACACTCGTGCGCCTTTGCTTCGGCACCCCACCGGAGAGCGAGTCCCAATGGTGGGAGCGGGGTGCCTCCGAGCAGGAGATCGGACCACTCACCGAGCTGAACGAGCGAGCAACAGAAATCGCCACAGCGCTCGGGCGGTTCGCGCCATGGCAGCGCGCGCTCGTGTCGGCCGGCCACGGCGGAGTGGGCGTCCCGGTGTGGGAGACGCTTTCGCGCCAAGTCGAAGAGCTGCAAAGCGCCTGGGCGAAGTCGCAGGAGATCCTCCTCGATCACGCGTGCGAGATGCAATCGTCGGTCGCGCACGACACCGCCCGAGCGACAGTGAAGGACATTCGCGCACACCTGCTCGGCGGCGGCTCGCTGGGTCGCATGACGCTCATGTTCAACGGTGCGTGGAAAGCCCTCATCCTGGGCATGACGGTCAATGGTGCCTCTCCCTCCACGCTGCCGCAGTTCGCGGCGGTGGATGCGTGGCTCGCACTCGAGGAACAGCGTCAACGCACCGCCCAACGATGGCAGCGGCTGGCGGAACCGGTCGGGCTGCCTTCCTTGTCTGCGATGCAGCATCCCGTCGAACCGGTACTGGCCGAATACGTGAGCCAGTTTGCAGACTTGCTCGCCTGGTGGCACGCGAGCTGGAAGGAGCTTAATCGGCTCCTTGATGCGGCGGGGTTCAACTTCAGGGAATTCCGGCAGGCTGACGTCGCCGCGTCGCAGTCGAAGTCCCCCTTCGATCGCGATTGTGAGCTTTTGCAGCACGGCATTCCGGCGCAGATCCGCCCACGGCTTCAATTGGCGGCGCGCGCGAGGGCCTTGCGTCAGTTGCAGGAACTGGACGGTTACATCGCGCCATACTCAGGCGCCGTATGCACGCGCCTCCGCGTCGCTGTCCGCAAGGGCGACGTGGAATCATACGACACGTCGCTTCGGGAGCTTCGCACTCTTTCGTCCAAGAGCGCTATCTGGCGTCGTCGAACAGAGCTGCTGCGAAAGATGGAAGTCTCGGCGCCAGGCTGGGCTGGCGCCCTAAGAGCACGGACTGCGTCATTTGGCAGAGACGCGCCGCTCACTGACGTGAGGCAGGCGTGGAAGTGGCGGCAACTCTCGGACGAGCTGAATCGCCGCGCCGCGCTCGACGAAGCGCTACTCATGCGATCACTTCAGCAGTTCCGCGCCGATCTGCGTTCGACGACGGTGAAGCTGATCGACGCGCGCGCATGGCTGGGACAGGTGCGCCGAGTGGACTTGCCCGCGCGTCAGGCACTTCAGGGCTGGGCGGACGTTCAGCGGAGGATCGGCAGAGGCACCGGCAAGCGCGTGCCGCAACTTCAGGCCGAGGCTCGCCGGCTGCTGGCGAAGGCACGGGATGCCGTGCCGGTGTGGATCATGCCGCTGACCCGCGTGGCCGATTCTCTCGATCTTTCACGCGGGCGGTTTGACGTCGTGATTGTTGATGAGGCCAGCCAATCGGACGTTCAGGGCCTGCTCGCGTGGTATCTCGGCGACCGTGTCGCCATCGTCGGTGATCACGAACAGGTAAGTCCCCTTGCAGTAGGACAGAATGCCGCCGCCGTGAGCACGCTGATTGGACAACATCTCGGTGGCATTCCAAATGCCGTCCTGTATGACGGAAAGACCTCCATCTATGATCTCGCCCGCCAATGCTTTGGTGGAGTGATAGCGCTCAGCGAGCATTTTCGGTGTGTCCCTGACATCATCGAGTTCTCGAACCACCTCTCATACGACGGCAGGATTCGGCCATTGCGCGATCCGACGCGCGTGCGGCGTCCGCATGTCGTCGAGGTCATGGCAGACGACCGGATCGGCGGGATGCGTACCGGCAAGACCAACGTCGCGGAAGCGCGCTACGTCGTTGCCCTGCTACAGGCGATGATCTCGATGGACGAATATGCCGGCCGCAGCTTCGGCGCGATCGCGCTGCTCGGGGATGATCAAGGCCAGCTCATCCAGCGTCTGGCAGTGGAGCAAATTGGCGCCGTTGAAATCGACGCGCGGCGCTTTGCGGCAGGCAGCCCACCACAATTCCAGGGGGATGAGCGGGACGTGATGCTGCTGTCGATGGTCGATTCCTCAACGGGACGTACTTTGTCCATGTCGCAACTAGAGTCCACGAAGCAGCGGTACAATGTGGCGGCGAGCAGGGCACGGGACCAGATGTGGCTGGTCCACTCGCTCGACCCGAATCGGGATCTCCAGGCGGGCGATCTTCGTCGACGTCTAATTGAGCACGTGCGCAATCCGCAGGCGCGCAATGCGCGGTTGCAGGAGCTTCAGCAGAAAGCGGAATCACCATTCGAGCGCGACGTGATGCAGCATCTCGTGGGTGCCGGCTACGAAATCGAGCCGCAAGTCTGGGTGGGTGGATACAGACTGGACATGGTGGTGCGTGGCGGCGGGAAGCAGGTGGCACTTGAGTGCGACGGCGACCGTTATCATGGCTTCGAGCAGATCCCGGCCGATCTCGCGAGACAGGCAGTGCTCGAGCGGGTGGGATGGCAGTTTGTGCGCATTCGCGGTACGCACTTCTACCGGGATCGATCGGCCGCTACGAAGACCATGGAGGAGCGACTCCGACTCCTCGGCGTCACACCCTCGTCCGGCGCAGTCGACGCCATTCCGCTAGAGACCGAAGCTGCGGAATTTCGCGATGAGGTCGTGCGGCGCGCCTGGGCCTACATGCGGGAATGGAACTGGGTGCCGCGGATCCAAACAGAGACCGTTGAATCAATAGCGGTGCCCTTGATTTGATGCCCCGCTGAGAAAATCTTAAGCGAGCAACCCACTCTAGAGCCGGAAGAGCTGAAGTGTCTAAGGCTCGCCCGAAGTGGCCTGCCACGAGTGGCGTCGCATGCTTGCCTTGTCAGACCCTCCTCATAGCTTGGCAGCTTGGGGTCGCGAACTCTCCGCTGCGCAAGGTAGACATGCCCTCTTCATTCTCGTGGCTCGATTACGCGGAAGCCGATCGGCGGGCCGCGATGGACGTCATCGACACCTTTCGCGAGCAGGATACACGCGATGAACTCGGCGTCGCGACGGTGCGCGATACTTTCTCCGACCTGCTATTCCCGGGAACAAGCGCAATCCAGACGCGCGCTCGGTACTTCCTGATCGTGCCGTGGCAGTACCAACGCCTTGAACGCGCGAAGACCTCGTCCGCAGAGGTCAACCAGAAGGCGAAGCGCGACGAGATCGCGCTCATTGATGTTCTCGCCGAATCCGAAGACAGGGAAGGAACGATCGGCGTGCGAGCGCGGAAAACCCTGAAGCGGCTGCCATCCATGATCTACTGGCAGGGCCTGGGTCGCTGGGGCATTCGCACATTCGCGGGATCGAGAGACCAATACCATCGGTCCCTCGATCGCTACTATCTGCGCGAGGGTGGAGTCCGGAACGACGATGGGGAGATCATTGGCGGCACCCGCAGGGGGAACTGGGATCCGGGACTACCAAAGGCACCCCCAGGGTTTCCGAGGGAGGGCTCGCTCGCGTTGACGCGGCAGGAAGCGGAGTACCTGCGTGAGCGCATCATGCATGCTGCCCCGCGGAGCCTTCTTGCGCATCTCACGGACCGGGATG